>NZ_RHOI01000053.1 GCF_003946165.1 Lacticaseibacillus baoqingensis
AACTCAACTCATCAAAGATAACAGTTCATCTCACGGTGTCGTGCCATGGGGTGGCTAACTTGTTCTTGCAATTTGCGGACTTTTTCGATGACCTGGCCATGACGCAAAAACACAGCTTTTTCATCGAACATTGCGTTAACATCATCGCGGCAATTTTTGCCGGCGCCTTGCAGCCGGCCGCAGGGATGTCGACTACGGCATTTCATTTACAGATCCGCTTTGTGGCTGCGGGCATCGTGCGCGTGTACTTGGATTGGCTCCATGATGGTCAGCCGGTGTCACTGGCCGCATTGACCGCACAGCTGAACGTGATGGTCAACGCGGAATTAGCCGGGATGCCGCCGAAAATGCGGGTGCAAGAAGCGTGATCAAGAAAGGGGAAAGCATGACACTGCAAGACTACTATGACCACTTTAAGCAAATTGGCCACCAAAAAAATGTCGCGCGCAACACCGATCTGTTGCGCGAAGGGGATGTGGCGACCCAGTTGTACTTCGTTGAGCAAGGTGCCGTCCGGATGTGGCATAACGATGATGGCCGCGACATTACCGTGCAATTCTTCTTTGAAGGTCAGGTGGTGTCTTCTTTTGAAAGCTTCTATCTCAAAAAGCCGAGCTTGTTTACGCTCACGACGATCGAACCGACGACTTTGACGGTAGTGGATGGGGCCGCATTACGCCAAGCGCTTGGTGCTGATCCTAAGTTGATGGCGGTTTTTACGGATTATGTCTGTCACCGGTTTATCGACTACACACAGTATTTTCTCAATCGGATCCAAGATTCGCCAGAAGCCCGCTATCGCACCCTTTTGGCTAGCGATCCCAAGCTGGTTGCGCGGGTACCTAAATATGAGCTGGCGACATATCTTGGCATCACGCCGGTGTCATTATCGCGCATTCGCAATCGCGTCAAAAAAGAAGCGCGTCCTTAACATAGGTTAATGTCCCTAGGTGAAATTCTCGTTATGATAGCCTCATCAACAACTTGGAGGTTATCAATTATGACAAAAACAGTGATCGTAACGAGTCATCCATATGACGGCAGCTTTTGCCACGCCTTGATGGCGGCGGCTAAAGCAGGGGCAGAAAAAGCAGGCAATACAGTAGATGTGATCGATCTGGAAGCCGATCATTTCGACCCGGTGATGCATAGTGCTGATCTGATCGGCTTTTTGAAACATAAGGCCCAAGACGCGCAAGCCATTGACTATATCCAACGGGTCAAAGCCGCCGACCATCTGATCTTAGTCTTCCCGATTTGGTGGGAGCTGATGCCGGCGATGATGAAAGGCTTCATCGATAAAGTGGTGTTTCCTGGGGAGACGTTTGACTACAAAAAAGGCGGCACCGGAATGGCATCGAAGCTGGATCGATTGCAGTCGACGACGATCATCACCACGATGAATACCCCGAAGTCCCTATATCGCTGGGTATTCGGCAACGCCATCCAGCGGGCCTTGGTGCGCGGCACCTTCATGAAAATGGGCCTTAAGCACATCAAATGGATGAGCTGCAATATGGTGAAGAAAAGTGCTGACAGCAAGCGTCAACAATGGCTGCAACAAGCCAACCAAATTGGCGCAATGAAGTAAAGAAATGATAACAGGCGGCCTTGTGGCGCCTGTTTTTTTGTCGGCACGACGATGTTTCACGTGAAAACTTGATGGTGCCCATCTGCTTCAGATTCAGAAGAGCCCACTGTGATCGCGGTATAATAGACCTAGCTGGATCGTGCTAGGAAGACAGGAGGGCTTTTGATGAAATTAGACTTAACGCCATTTACTTATGATGGGACCAAGGATTTTCACTTGAAAGATTGGGATACTAACGTGCCCGAGGCGGATCGGGCCCTCACCCGTGACGCAATCAAAGCGGCTATTGCCGAAGATGCCGCCGCCTTGGCCAAGGCGCAAGGAAAGCTTTACGCGCAAAAACGCTACAGTTTGCTGCTGATCTTTCAAGGATTGGACGCAGCGGGTAAAGACGGGATGATCCGGCATGTGATGTCTGGGGTCAATCCTGCCGGCACCACGGTGGTTTCCTTCAAGCAGCCTACTGCCGAAGAACTGGCGCATGATTACTTATGGCGGACGCGGGTGGCATTTCCACCAGCAGGGAACATCACGATCTTTAACCGCTCGCATTATGAAGAAGTGTTGGTGGATCGGGTGCACCCGGAGAATTTGCTGGCAGAGCATTTGCCCGGCATTGATGCTGTCAAAGACGTTACGCCGCAGTTTTGGCTGCGGCGATACAAGGACATTCGGCAGCTGGAGCATTTTGCCAGCCGCAATGGCATCGTCGTGGAAAAATTCTTCTTGCACTTAAGCAAAGACGAACAAAAAAAGCGCTTCTTAGACCGGATCGAACAACCGGATAAAAACTGGAAGTTCTCTGCAGCGGATATCCGCGAGCGCCGTTATTGGGATGATTACCAACAAGCCTATCAAGAGGCCATTGCCCACACCGCCACCAAACGCGCCCCGTGGCACATTATCCCGGCAGACGACAAGTGGTTCGGCCGCTTGGTCGTTTCTAAACTGATCCTGCAAAGCCTGGCCAAGCTGCCGCTGGCCTATCCGGCGGTTTCTGCTGCGCAAAAAGCAGCACTGCATACCGCGCTGGCTGAATTGACCGCAGACCACGCCTAAACGCAAACAAAGCGCCAAGCTATCAAGCTTGGCGCTTTGTTTGCGTTGGTTTATGAGATTGCCGCTTCCATCAGCCAGTCGTGTTGCGGGTCATTGCCCACCACGAAGGCGTGTTCGCCGACTTTATGAAATCCGCGCTGCGCATAAAAGGCCTTGGCAGGTTCGTTATGTTCCCACACGCCTAGTGCAATTGTGGCTTTATGCAGTTTTCGGGCGTATTGCAAGGCGTGTTGGTAAAGTTTGCTGCCTAATCCTTGACGCTTATGCTCTGGCATAATATAGATCCGTTCCAACTCCAAGGCATTTGGCGCATGGACGTCGGCAGTCACGGCTTGGTCGACATTGAGTTTTAAATATCCTGCGGCAACGCCATCGACGGTGATAAACCAAAAAGTCGTCCCAGGCGTTTGCCATTCTTTGGTCAGCTGCGTGGGTGAATAGGCGGTGTCTAAAAATGCCGCCATGTCAGCTGGGGCGGTGTTGGCATTGAAGGTATCAGCGAAAGTGACGCGTGCCAGGTGGACCAAAGTGGGAATCTGATCACGCGCAACCGGGACGATCTGTATTTGTGACATGCAAAATAACTCCTTTTAGTAATGGCGGTGGCCGCCTTTTTTGACGAATTGCCAATCTTGGTCAATATTGGTACACATCTGATCCAATAAGCGTTCCAAAGTTGCCACCTCGTCTGGACTCATGCCTGCCAGCGCTTGATGCAAAGAGTAGTCGTTTTCGCGGCGGATCGGTTGATACGCCGCGATCCCAGCTGCAGTCGGGTATAACTGATTGGCTTTAGCGTTAGCAGGCTGCGGGCGTTTTTCGACGAGCCCTTGGCGGCATAACTTGGCGACGCTGCGCGCAACTGTGGCACGGTCGACTTTGAGCTGGTTGACCAGTTGTTCTTGAATGATGCCAGGCTGCTCGACGATGCGGACTAAGTATAAGTATTGCCCGCGAGTCAGCGCTAAATCGCGAAATTCGATGTTGGCGATGCTGTCTAAGGCGCGCGCCACCACGCCGATGGCCCTTAAGGCATTTGGCATAAGCTCACCTGCTTTTAGGCGTTATTATACGCCGACGTATTGCAATTGCAATATAAAATTCCTAGGTGAATCCAGAAATAAATTCGCGCATCGCGACTTTTGCCGCCGAATATTTGATACACTGTGGGCAAACTCAAGGAGGTGCCGCCATGTTGCAACAAATAACGTATCACTCACCATTAGGGCCGCTGGTTTTGCTTGGTGATGACCAGGCATTATGGGGCGTATGGTTTGCAGATCAACAATACTTTGGTGCTGGGTTTGAACTCGATCAAGTACCAAATGGGGAAAATGCGAGTTTGCAAGCCGGGCAGGCCTGGCTAAAGGCGTATTTTGCCGGCCATGAGCGTCCGCGGCCGGCCCTGCATTTTAGCGGTACCTTATATCGGCAAGCCGTCCAGCGAGCCTTGACGCAGATCCCGCGCGGCACGACCGTCACCTATCAGCAATTAGCCGAGCAAGTTGCGTCCGTAATCGGCCATCCCACGGCAGCGCGGGCGATCGGCGGGGCGGTCGGCCACAATCCTTTGAGTGTGATCGTGCCTTGCCACCGCGTCGTCGGCACCAATGGCAGCTTGACCGGCTATGCCGGCGGGGTGGCGCGCAAACAAGCACTGTTGCAGCTGGAAGGGGCATTGGCGCAATAAAAAAACCAGGCAAGCGCCTGGTTTTTTTATTTGAGTGGACGCCGCGGGGGGCGCAAACGCGTTGCTGGCGGCCGCAAAGGTTTACGGTGCAAGCGGGCGTCGCGTTGTAAGGCGGATTCATGCGGGACCAATAGCGCGCTATGGGCGTCTTGGTCAGCCGTCGTCGGCATTGGCCGCTTAGCGGCGGTTTTTCGGCGCGCTTGCGGCTGCGCAGATTGCTTGGCTGCTGGCGGTTTGCGCGCTGATTTTGGTGCAGCCCCAGGCACTTGTTTGGTGCTGTTTGGCATTTTGCGCGCCCGGCTGTTTTGTTGTTGGGCCTCTTGTTGGTGTTTGCGCCATTGTTTTTGGCGGCGCTTTTCGGCGCTGCTTTTGAAGGCACCGGCTTTTTTCGCGATGCTATAAATGATAATGACGGCAATGATCAGTTCGATCATAGGCTATTCCTCTGAGTCGGTTTTGGCGTCTTTTAAGGCGGCAACGACAGGCTGATTGCCGGCTTGTTGCGTCAGTGCCCCGTTGAGCATGCCGCGGATGTCGATCCCGGCGACTTCATTGAGCATGTCCAGCTGCTTGACTAAGCTGCCATTGGTTTGACCGGTGAGATCGCCATCGCCATACAGTTTGATCGAGTCAACGTTGGCATATGGGCTCATCGCCGCTTCGATGATCTTAGGCATTGCCTCGATGGTCATCTTATAACGTCCGGATTCATCCAATTGCTTAGCAGCTTCGGCTTGTTTGGCGATGGCTTCCGCTTGCGCCAAGCCGACTGCTTTGGTTTTTTCCGCTTCGGCTTTACCAGTGGCAGTAGTGGCAGAGGCTTGCGCTTGCCCGATTTTTTCGGTACGTTCGGCTTCGGCGCTGGCAGCCAGTTTGACTTTGTTGGCTTCCGCTTCTGCGGCTAATTCGACTTGCTTGGCATCAGCGGCAGCGGCCAATTCGACTTGCTTAGCGGATGCTTCAGCTGCGGCGATCTGGGCGGCTTTTTGGGCATCTGCGGCCCGTTGCGCTTTATACAAGTCAGCATCGGCTTGCTTGCGCACCGTCGCGTTCAGTTGCTGTTCTTGCAATTCGGCGTCGCGTTGGGCCAGCTCGATGTCTTTTTCCTTTTGGACTTGCTTGGCTTTCATCTGTTCGACGATCGCCGCTTGATCGGCTTGGGCTTGCGCGATTTCTTGTTGCTTCTTGAAGTCAGCCAGCTTCACTTGCTGTTCGCGCTCCGCATCGGCGACTTGCGTTTGGCGTTCGATTTCTTGCTGCTTAGCTTCTTGGTCAGCTTGCGCCTGTTGGATCCGGGTGTCACGGTTGGCAGCTGCTTCAGCCATTGCCGCGTTTTTCTTCACTTCAGCGATTTGCTTTTTCCCTAAGGAGTCCAAGTAGCCGTTTTTATCGGCGATGTCTTTGATGGTGAAGGAGATGATCTGCAAGCCCATTTTAGCGAGGTCAGAAGAGGCCACGTCTTGGACTTTTTCAGCAAAGGCGTCACGATTTTGGTAAGTATCTTCAACTGTTAAGGTGCCTAAAATAGCGCGCAAGTGGCCTTCAAGGATCTCAGTGGCTTCAGCGTTGATCTGTTCGTCGTTTTTGCCTAAGAATTGCTCAGCCGCAGTGGCGACTTCTTCTTGGCTGGAGCCGATCTTCAAGATGACCGTCCCATTGACGATGATCGGCACCCCTTGTTGGGTATACACTTCCGGCGTGGCGACTTCGATGGTACGCGTGTTCAAGCTCAGTACATCCCAGCGTTGCAGGATCGGCAGGATGAATGAACCGCCGTTGGTGATCAGCTTGACGCGGTTGCCGTTGACATCTCGGAAGCTGTGCTTGCCAGAGATCAAAGCCCCAGAAATGATCAAGACCTCGTTAGGCAAAGCGGTTTTGCGATGGGTTGCGAGAAAAATAAAGATCAAGACCAAGATCACCACGGCGATCAGCCATGAGACGAGTGTGGAAAAGTCCATTAAGTAGTGCCTCCTTATAATGAGCGCCAGCTAATGCAAGCAAGCGCGTTATTGGTGCGGGTTTGCATCGGCGGTGCGCAGACGCTCAACATAGGCAACGCCTTGGCGGATCTCAACGACGACGACAGATTCACCTTGCGCCAAAGCCGGGGCAGTGGCCCATAACTTAGCAGGATAAGTCTGCCGCGCTCGGCCGCCGCCAGTGATCATCACTTCACCGGTGTGGCCGTCAGCTACCGGCAAGGTGAGCGTCCCAGTCAGATATTGGGTATCGCTCATGCTGGTGGAATTTTCTGCTGGGGCAAATAAGCGCTGGACCAAAGCCAGCACGGGCAACAGCAATAGGGTAATAACCGCCCACAAACAAGCTAACAAAATAATCAACCCCACAGCCCCGAACAGCCATTGCAAGGGCCCATTGAGTTGGGTGAACCAAGTGACCATCTGTGCACCTCCTTTCCAAGTGGCCTTGCCACTTCTCTTGATAGTAGCATGTTTATTAGGCGATTCCAGCTCAACTTACGCAAAAATGACACTACTGGCGTGAACTGAAGGCAGTAAGACAGGGGAGAGCCGGGTGTTGATGAAAACGGGCCGTCTATGTACGAAGGCAATTTATGCTCTGCGTAAACGCGCTCACCCAAGCAATGGGGTGGCGGGTAAGTCATCCCGGTCACGTCGCGTACCGCGACGCCCCAGGCTGCCTTACCCACACCCCTAAGTGCGCTTGGGTTCACGCTCTGATTAAACGCGCTCCTAATTGCAACGGT
>NZ_RHOI01000054.1 GCF_003946165.1 Lacticaseibacillus baoqingensis
TTCATGCGCACAATCCCTCGTTTCTTGTCACTCAGTATACTAGAATGAAGTTGCCAGGCAAACTTTGCACCAGAGCCCACTTGAGAATGTTTATCCTTGATTTGCCGTAGCGCTTGAACGCGCATCTGGTCCATCGCTCGACCTAGCAGTTGAATGATATGGAAACGGTCGATGACAATCTCGGCGTTAGGGAAGAGCTCGTGAACAAAGTTCTGATACGCAGCGTTCATATCCATACAGATATGCTTCACCTTCGCTCTTTCGTCTCTAGAGTAGTTTTCCTCGAAGAATTTTTTGATGGTGTCTGAGAGCCGATCACCAAGCACAGTCACACGTTTGTGTGTATCAGCGTCGATACAGATAAAGGCCATTTGTGAGTGAGTTGAGCGAAACTCATCGAAACAAAGGTTGGTTGGGAGATAGTTGAGCGGTCGCGGATTGATATTATCATCAAGGATGCGTCCAACGGTCGTGGTCGAAATGCCAGTGATTGAGGCAATGCTCTTACTAGTAATCGATTTCATTGCGAGCTTTAAGGCGTACTCAACTAGGCCATTTGAGATTGAATACTTGGGCTTAACTAGTGGCTGTTGAACTAGGCCACCATATCTTCGACCCTTGTAGTAAATTTATAGCGAATTTGATACCCCAGAAATATTTTGAAAAATATGGGCCCTTAGTTTTCCAGGGGGTTGAGGTTCGTCCACCGAAGGCTCTTGGGGAGATTGACTATATGACAAATCGTGAGTTGATTGACTTAAAGGTGTCCTCACACCAACCCAATAAGACGCAGACCTTTCAAGTTCTGATGTATTATCTGATGGCATACTATAGTGGCGAACCGCAGTTTCGAGCAATTCAGTATTTAACTCTGCTCAATCCTAGACGAGGTATTGATTATCGAGTAGCCGTCAATGAACTTTTCGCCGGTGCCGTTGGCATTGTGAGTAAAGGAATTCTTGGATTTCCAGATTCTCCACGGGATATGTGAAAAGTCTGATGGGACGCACGATTTAGCCGTCCAGCTGGTATACTAAGTCCAAACGAGTAAAATGTATTTTGACACACATGTAAACGATTCACAAGTGACTTTTTCACATTTCACAAGCAAGGAAGGTAGACATGAAACGAATATCGGCCGGAGCGGTTAAATTCCAGTTTTGGTTCACAGAATTTGTTCAAGCAATGGGTATGGCTAACGATAACGATGATTTCACAGTGTTGCGCCAACAGATCCTGGCAGAGAATACGTTCCATGCCTCCTCCCATGCCCGGCTGATCACCACGACCGGTGTGGTTTTACGGCGCGTGGGCTCACTCACGCCAGCGATGCGGGCACTCTTTGATCAGCTCGATCCAGTCAATCAGCGCATTATGAATCTTATCGCCATCATGAATACGGAGCAGTTGATGTATGCCTTCATGTATGACGTCTTCCGTCCGGAACTAATCCTGGGTGACCGACAGATTGAAGCTTACGAAATGGCAGCTTTTTTTAAGAAACTGCCGTTGACGCATAAAGAGGCTGCCCATTGGACCGAGGAAACATTGAGGAGACTGCAGTCCACTGTGGCGCAGTATCTGCGCCGGGCCCAAATCGTTAAGGACTACAAGGGCACACTGGTGGTTGAAAACTATTTGCTCGATGAGCGCTTGGCAGACCGGCTGCGCGAAGAAAACCACTTGGATTACTTAGCAATCCTGACGGGGAGGACGTCGTAATGGTACCACTGAAGAAGAAGTTTCAGGACTTGCGGGAAAAGATCCAAACGCAGTCATTTCAAGAGAATCGGGGCCTGTCGAACGAGGTTGGTTACTATATTTTCGATTATGATCCCGAGAAAGAACTATATGTCCGCGGCGAAATTGGCGATATTATCCGCCAAGAAAAAGCGGCGCCCACGGGTGTCACCATTCAAGTGTTCGACCTGTTCACCATCATGTTGACGATTGTTGATCAGTTCGGCTACCGGGAAGCATTCATTGATCTGGAAAAAAGTAATGGTATCACCCAAGTGATTGACTGGATGAACAACATCATGGAGATGAACGAGGAACATAACCTAGTGGTGCAGTATATCAGCGACCATTTGAACAAAGATGGTACCACCATCGTGTTCATTACCGGTGTTGGGCAGGTTTATCCAATTATCCGGGCCCACAAGGTGTTGAACACCATGACCCAGGTCATTGACCAAATTCCGGTCATGATATTCTATCCAGGTAATTACAACAGTGTGCGGTTGCAGGCCTTCGGGGAGCTGCAGGAAGACAACTACTACCGCGCGTTTCATTTCGAATAAGGGAGATAACAATGCAAATACGCGACTTATTTGTTAAACCGATTGATCGAAATATCCAAGGCGTCATCAAGGTTGGCCAGGATGCAGACGCTAACGTGAAGCAAGAACTGGACGAGTACGTTGTTACCCGAGAATTGAAAGGCCACTTTGATGACTTCTTTGCGGCCTATGAGAAAAGCATCAACCATGATACTGATGAAATGGGGGTCTGGATCTCCGGTTTCTTCGGTTCTGGTAAATCACACTTTCTGAAGATCCTTTCCTATCTGTTGGAGGATCGGAAAGTTGACGGCAAGAGCGCCATTGATTATTTCAAAGAGAAAATCAATGACCAGATGACGATCAACCGTATTGAGCTGGCTGCGCAACAGCCAACCGACGTGGTGCTGTTCAATATTGATTCCAAAGCTAAGACTGGTGCCAAGTCAGATGACAATGCCATCATCAATGTTTTCCTGCAAGTGTTTAACGAAATGCAGGGCTTTTCGAGCACCAATTTTTGGATTGCTGAAATGGAGCGCCAACTAGTTGCGCAGGGTAAGTACGACGCCTTTAAGGACAAGTTCACGGAGTTGGATAACACTCACATGGATTGGACGGTTGGTCGGGATCATGCCATTTTCAAGAAAGGCACGATCAAAGATGCCCTAGTGCAAGTCGATGCATACAGTGAAGAGGATGCCCAGGGCTTGATGGATCAATTGACGACATCTTATCAAGTCAGTATTGAGGACTTCTCTAAACTGGTGGCCGCCTATATCAAGAAGACCGGTAAGCGGGTCGTTTTCCTGGTGGATGAAGTCGGCCAGTTTGTTGGAGAAAGTACCCAGCGGATGCTTAACCTGCAAACCGTCGTTGAGGACTTGGGGGCAGCTACCCATGGTAAGGCTTGGGTAGTTGTTACTTCCCAGCAGGCTATTGATACTATTACGGACAAAATCAGCGGTCAGGACTTTTCCAAGATTCAAGGCCGGTTTGCGACCAAGATCAGCATGAGTTCGGCCAACGTGGACGAAGTCATTCGCAAGCGGCTGTTGGCAAAGACAGAGCCGGCTACAACACAACTTGCGGCAGACTACGAGGCTAACGCAGCCGCAATCAATAACATGATTGATTTTGACGATGGCGTGGATCGGCCTAAGTTCCGTTCAGGGGAAGATTTTGCGGCGACGTATCCGTTCGTTCCGTATCAGTTTAACTTGCTGCAAAATGTGCTTACAGCGGTCCGGACCCACGGCTCTGATGGTAAGCACTTGTCTGAAGGTGCACGGTCGATGCTGTCCCTGTTCCAGGAATCTGTGGAAGCTATCATGGACCAGCAGGATACGGCACTGGTGCCATTCAGCTTGTTCTTTGAAGGCCTGCGCCAGTTCTTGGACCACACCCATAGCACCGTGATTGCCCACGCGGTGGACAACGACACCGTTGATCCCACCCATGAAGAAGATAACTTCAACGTCCAAGTACTGAAAGCACTGTTCATGGTCAAGTACTTGAAAGACTTTGACGCGACGCTGAACAACATCGTGACGTTGATGATTGACTCAGTGGATACTGATCGGGTTGAATTGCAGAAAAAGGTCCAGAATGCGTTAGCCATTCTGCGGCAGCAACGGTTTGTCGAGAAAAACTTGGATAACTACGAATTCTTGACCGATGCGGAACAGGAAGTCAACCAGGCCATCAGCCGGGAAGAAGTCTTGCCGGGTGAAATGGAAGACCGGATGGGCAACTTTATTTTTGATCCGAAGACCGGCATGACCAATAAGTACACTTACCCCAAGCTGAAAGGCCGTTACAATTTTACGTTGAATCAATACGTGGATGAAACTCCCCAGGGGCGGACCAACAATGACATGACGATCCAAGTCATCACGTCTTTGGATGGCGCCAATAATCGGAATGAAGCCAACCTGCTGCTTCTGTCCATGGATCCGTCTAAACATAAGATCGTGGTTGATCTGCCGAGCACAGACGACTATCTCGGCGACTTGCGGCGGGCGGAGCAGATTGGGAAATTTGTCATGCTTGGCAACGCCCATGCCGACGCTCGGTTCAACTTTATCAAGGAACAGCGGACTGCTGAACGGCAGCAGCTGTTAGTCAAGGCCCGGGAGCGGATTATGACGGCTTTGGAACAAGCAGACGTTTATGTTGCCGGTCATAAGATTGAGGGCGGCAAAGACTTCCAGGGGCGCTTCACAGATGGTTTTAAGATGTTGGTGGATGATACGTATCGCAGTTTAGGACTCATTGATGCGGCCAAGTCGTCGTCAGATATTACGCAAATCCTGGATCAGGATAATGAGTTGGCAGTATCCACGCAGGAAAACGAGCGCGCGGTCCAAGCAGTGTACAGCTGGCTCCAGCGGACGATGCAAAAGGACAAGCATGTTACGTTGCAGGCCATCTTGAACAACTTCAAGGCAATTCCCTATGGCTATATTGAGGACGACATCGAATGGCTGGTGGCCAAGCTGCTGGCGGATGGCAAGATTCAAGCTAATCTACAGGATCAAGTACTTTCTCCGGTCAATCCGGCGTACAGGTCTCAGGATATTGCCAATTTCCTGACCAAGAAGCAATACGCAGAACAGATTTCAATTCAGGTGAAGAAAGACATCAATCCGCGTTACCTGCGGGAAATGAAGGACGTCGCCGATCAGGTCTTCAATAAGCGGTCATTCAGTGCAGCTCAGCCGGATCTGATGGTGGCTGAATTGAAGGAGAAGATTGCCAAGGACAATGGGACGCTGCAGTTCTTTGATCAAAAGAATAGTTCCTTCCCGGGCCATGAACTGCTCAAAAAAGGCAGCAAAATGTTCAGTGAATTACTGGCCATTAATGATGCGGAAACTTTCTACGACAAGATCCATACTCGTTATGATGATTTGCTGCAGTGGGCGGATGACATGAGCGACAAGGGTATCATGGATTTCTATTTCAGCGATCAGCAGCAGACAATTTGGACGCGGGGATTGGATGATATTGCGCGGTACAAGGCATCCCATGACTTCTTCACCAGCACGGCTTTGGCCGAGGACTACCAGCAGCTGAACAAACTGCTGAATGAGGACCGAGCTGGACGTGTTATCCAAGAAATTGATGGTGTTCATAAGAAGTTTGTGGATACCTTTGCCAAGATTATGGACGATCACCAGAAACAAGTGACCGACAAAATCCAAGCAGTCAATGAAAAGGCCAAACAGCGGATTAACGATTCTTCCACCGGAGATGACTTCAAACAGCAACGGCTGGCGACGTTGACGGAGCAGATCAAGCGAATTATGACCGAATCTGAGGAAGCGCCAGATCTGACGCGCTTAGAGGCCAAACCGGCAGCAGCTGATGCGGTGTTACGGCGCATTACGCAGAGCTTGGAAAATGAGGAGCAGCGACTAGCAGAAGAACAGAAGCTGGCTGAGAAAGAGCGGCTGGAAGAACTCGCTCGGAAGAAAGCGGCCGAGGTGGAGAAAGTATCCCCGAAGCCGAGTTCAGACGAGGAATCCATTAAGCTTGTGGATCCGCTTCCTGCTCCTGGCCCCAATCCGGCGCCTCAACCAGAACCTGCAGCGCCTGTTGTTATTCAAACTAAGTATCTTGAAGCCGATCAACTCCCCATTGAACGGGAATGGTCCATTTCCTCTGAAGATGACGTAAACCGGTATGTTGAGAAGCTTCGGCAGGCATTGCTGGATCAAGTTAAAGAAAACCAGATCACGAAGTTTACCCTCTAGCAGACAATAACGGCTATTCGTGGGAGTGGCCGTTATTTTGAAAGGAATCGCAATGGATAAAAAGAAGATTCATGATTTCGCGGTGAAAGCCCGCCGCGAGCTCATCGAGAGTGTTGAGTTAAAGCTGACCCAAGTGGGGATCACCAGAGACGGTGTAAAAGAGAAACTGCCAACATCGACGGCTGAGATTGCCTTCTATGTGCCAAACGACACGGAAGGGGTCAGTGGGCGGGATACGTCGCGCCGGGTCAGCTTAGTTCAACGGTTGCAGACCGCGGCGGCCAAGGATGATTGGCATACCGCCTATGATAATCTCGTGGAAGAAGCGTCATACACCTGGTTCAACCGGATCATCGCATTACGATTCATGGAAGTGAACCATTATTTGCCAAGCCGGGTTGCCGTGCTTTCTTCCGAAGAAGGACGGGCAGAACCGGATATTTTGGCGCATGCACTGGAAATTGAAGACGATCTTGGCGGCTTTTCTGATGAGCAGCGAGATCTCATTCAACATGCGCAAGAAACTCAAGAGCCAGCGGCGATGGATAATGCGTATCGACTACTGTTTTTGAAGCAGGCCAACGCCTTGAACGCCAATTTACCCCATTTGTTTGAGAAAACAACTGATGCCTTCCAATTATTGTTCACTCCCAGCTATCAGAACGGGGTGATTAAGGAGCTTGTAACTGAAGTGCCGCGGGATGATTTTGACGTGGAGAAGGAGGGGCAGGTCGAGATCATTGGGTGGTTGTACCAATACTATAATGAAGAACCCCATGATCAAGTGGTGAACATCAATGGCGGACCGGTAAAAACTGATGACATT
>NZ_RHOI01000055.1 GCF_003946165.1 Lacticaseibacillus baoqingensis
GCGAAAATCTAGATCAAACTTGACCATAGTAAAACCCCCAGATTTGGATTGTTGTCCAAACCTGGGGGTTCACATCAGCTTGCGGTCGGCTTTTTGTGTCGCGTGAGCAGACATCTGTTGGGAATTTGGGATGGCCACTTGACGAGCGTTATTTTTTTCGTTAATATACTGCTTGGGCGCTTTACTATTCTTAGTAAAGCATAACGGTTACAAGCTCCCTGTCGTACGATGGGGAGCTTGTTTTTGTTTTTTCCCGTCAAAAAAATCAAAGGAGTTTTCACATGACCAAGTATATTTTTGTTACCGGTGGGGTTGTGTCTTCGCTTGGCAAAGGGATCGTCGCTGCTAGTCTCGGCCGTCTGTTGAAGAATCGCGGCTTGAAGGTAACGATCCAAAAATTTGATCCGTATATCAACGTTGATCCGGGGACTATGAACCCGTATCAACACGGGGAAGTCTTCGTCACCGATGATGGTGCGGAAACGGATCTGGATCTTGGCCACTATGAACGCTTTATCGACATCAACCTGAACAAGTTCAGCAATGTCACGACTGGGAAAATCTATTCAGAAGTCTTGGAAAAAGAACGTCGCGGGGAATATCTCGGGGCAACGGTGCAGGTGATCCCGCATATCACCAATATGCTGAAAGAAAAGATCATGCGTGCAGCGACCACGACCGATTCTGATGTGATCATCACCGAAATTGGCGGGACCGTTGGGGATATCGAATCCCAACCATTCCTTGAAGCGATCCGCCAGATGAAAAATGATGTTGGGGCGGAAAACACGTACTACATCCATGCGACCTTGGTACCGTACTTGCGCGCTGCTGGGGAAATGAAGACCAAGCCGACGCAACACTCCGTGAAGGAACTGCGCAACATCGGGATCCAGCCGAACATGTTGATCTTGCGCACGGAAAAGCCGGTCACCGAATCGATGAAGAAAAAGATCGCGCTGTTTACTGATGTTAAAGAAGCTGAGATCATCGAATCACGTGATGCCAAGTCCTTATATGCCATTCCGTTGGCAATGCAAGCGCAAGGCATGGACCAGCGTGTTGTTGAACATTTTGGGTTTGATTTGCCGGCAGCTGACATGAGCGAATGGCAAAACCTGTTGGACAAGGTGCAAAACCTGCACCACAGTGTGAAGATCGCCTTGGTGGGCAAGTATGTCGCCTTAAAAGACGCCTATATCTCAGTGGCAGAAGCCTTGCGCCATGCCGGGTACTACTGGGATGCCAACATCGATTTGGCCACCTTCCAAGCTGAAGATGTCAACGATGACAACGTTGAAGCCCTTTTAGGGGATGCAGATGGCATCTTAGTGCCAGGCGGGTTTGGCGATCGCGGATTAGAAGGCAAGATCGCCGCGATCAAGTACGCGCGGGAAAACGATGTGCCGTTTTTGGGGATCTGCTTAGGCATGCAAATGGCATCGGTTGAATTTGCCCGTAATGTGGCAGGCTTTAAGGATGCCGGGTCGACCGAAACCAATCCGGATGTCGGCACGCCGATCATCGACTTGATGGCTGATCAAGTCAACGTTGAAAATATGGGCGGCACGCTGCGGTTAGGCTTGTATCCATGTGTGCTGAAGCCAGGCTCCGTGGCGGCAGCAGCATATGACAATGTGCCAGAAATTCAAAAGCGTCATCGTCATCGTTATGAATTCAACACCAAATACCGTGCGGCACTGGAAGCCAAAGGTCTAGTTTTCTCTGGGACCAGCCCTGACAACCGGTTGATGGAGATCATCGAATATCCTCAAAATAAATTCTTCGTTGCCCCGCAATATCATCCAGAATTCCAGTCTCGGCCAACTAAGCCAGAAGGTTTGTTCAAGGCCTTCATCAAGGCAGCTGGCGACTTCGAATAATCGGATGGGAAACGTGCAGGATCTTAAGTGGTCCTGCATGTTTTTTGCTCATTTGCGGGAATGCCTATGATTTCGCGGATTCAAGCTTGTTTTTTGTGCGTAACTTCATTAGAATTAAACGATGAATGTGTTTTTGATGACGATCCCGTCATCAGCCTACCAGTGAACGATATCCGGCGCAATCGGCGCCTAATGAAGCCATTACTGTGGTCAGCTTCAGCCAGCTTGAGTGATGTGAACGCGTAAGTGAGGAATAACGACATGAAGAAAATGCTGATTCGCGGAGGCAAGAAGCTCTCTGGCGAAGTCGTCATTGGCGGTGCGAAAAATAGTACAGTTGCCTTGATCCCGGCAGCGATCTTATCGCGGACGCCAGTGACCCTAGATTCAGTTCCGCAGATCCAAGACGTGTACAACTTGATGGATATTCTCGAAGCGATGGATGTGCATTCGACCTTCGAGGATTGTGTTTTAAAAATCGATCCGACGCATATCAAAGACGTCCCGTTGCCAAATGGTAAGATCAAGAGCCTGCGGGCGTCTTATTATTTCATGGGGGCACTGTTGGGCCGCTTTGGCAAAGCGATCGTCGCGCTGCCTGGCGGCGATGATATCGGGCCGCGTCCGATCGATCAACATATCAAAGGGTTTGAAGCGTTAGGCGCGTCAGTCGCCAATGAACATGGGGCCATTGCGATCCGGGCGCCGAAAGAAGGCCTGCATGGGGCCCGGATCTACTTAGACATGGTGTCAGTCGGCGCAACGATCAACATCATCTTGGCGGCAGTTACCGCCAAAGGCCAAACGGTCTTGGAAAATGCGGCCAAAGAGCCTGAGATCATCGATTTGGCGACATATCTGAATAACATGGGCGCGACAGTGCGAGGCGCCGGAACCGATGTTATCCGTATTGAAGGCACGCCGGAATTACGCGCCCATAATGCCCATACCATCATTCCTGACCGCATTGAAGCCGGGACTTATTTGGCGATGGCAGCCGCGATCGGCGATGGCGTCAACGTTAAAAACATCATTTCAGAACACTTGGATTCTTTTTTAGCCAAGCTTGAAGAAATGGGTGTGGTGATGGATGTTGGCGAAGACAGTATTTTTGTTTATCCTTCAGGCGACTTGAAGATGGTGCAGATCAAGACCATGCCTTATCCTGGCTTTGCGACTGATCTGCAGCAGCCGATCACCCCACTATTGCTCAAAGCGCAAGGCGAAGGGATCATCGTCGACACGATCTATCCCAAGCGGGTGCGGCATGTGCCGGAATTGATCCGCATGGGGGCAGACATCACGGTGGAAAACGACGTGATCATCTTGCATCATGCCGAAGAATTGCAAGGGGCGGAAGTCACCGCCAATGAGATCCGCGGCGGCGCATGCTTGATGATCGCCGGATTAATGGCTGAAGGCGAAACCACGATCACCCAAGTCGAACACATTTTGCGCGGCTATGATCGGGTGATCAAAAAGTTACATGGGCTCGGCGCTGACGTTGAGATCGTCGAAGACGCATCAGTTGCAAGTCTAGGCTGAGCGTGATATAATTTTGCGGTTGATTACAAATATCTCTCTAGGTCAGGCAATGGCTTAGGGCAAAGGAGAAACGATTATGAAGCAAGGTATCCATCCAGATTATCATGAAGTTGTCTTCATGGACTCTTCGACCGGGTTCAAGTTTTTGTCCCGTTCCACTAAGGGTTCCAGTGAAACTGTTGAGTGGGAAGACGGCAACACCTACCCATTGATTCGTGTCGAAGTGACTTCCGATTCCCATCCGTTCTACACCGGGAAGCAGAAGTTCAACAAGGCTGATGGCCGTGTTGATCGCTTCAACAAGAAGTACGGGCTTACCAGCAAATAAAGACCACTTTGTCACATTGCGGCCACGAACCGCGGCGTGACGAGAATCTTAAAAGTTGGTTTTCGTACAAATTCATCAAAACGGGTGCGATTTGTACGAGAATTTGGCTCAATATGGGGACGTTTGGAATTCAGTTTGAATTCTGAACGTCTTTTTGTTTTTCTAGTCTTGCGGAATTTAGCCGATCTAGGAAGCGTTGGTGGGTGACCGTTGTTATTATATCCGGTGTGTTCACGTAAGTTCGCGTGGTTGAAACATTGGAATGGGTGAGCGCACTGGAGATGTCTTCCATCGACGCACCGCCTTGTCGTGCTAGGGTACTGAACGTGTGCCGCATCTTGTGTGGATGCAGGTAGACCAATTCAGGGTGCCGCCGATTGACTGACTTGATCCGTGCGTTGAGGTAATCAGAGTAAAGCGGCTGGTTGCGAACACCCTCACGAGTGACGTAGGTGAACAGCCACTGCTCACCATCTTGCTCTACTCCGATTGCTTCGAGCTGCTTGGCTTGTTCTGCCTTCCAGTCGGCCAGTAGATATAGAATATTCTGTGGCAGGGTCATAATGCTTTGCTTGTGTCCCTTGGTGTCCTTCGCGTCGCGGTCACCATCGAGTGACTGAACCAGATACAACTTGCCAGCTTCCAGATCAATGTGCTTCCACTGTAAAGCGTAGGATTCGCTCTTACGGTCGCCTAGGTGCAACGTTAGCAAGAACAGGGTGTAATCGGCTAGAGATAGCTTACTGCGCTCATAGTCCTCTTTTGTGGCTTGTAGCCAGTCCAGAAGTTGCTCTGCGGTCAGGAACTCACCTTTCTTCACTCGCTCCTTCTTGAGCTTGTCCTTGTGTGGTTGCCCGACAAGGCGGAGGGACTTGCCTACGCGGTCATATTCGATGTAGTCGAGGATCTCGGCGACTTCAAACATTTGGCGCACATACGCCTTAACCGTTTTGATATTAGCGAAGTGCTCTGACTTCTCCTTGAGCCGATCGACGACGAACTCTTTGTTGGAGTTCAGGTAGGTCATGGAATAGGAGCCGAACATTGGCAGTAGGTGGTTCTTGAACAACCCACGCTGGTATTCGACAGTAGCCTTCGTTGGGACAACCGGTGCCCGACCAGTGGAACCGGTCAAATACAGTGGCATGAAGACATCTTTGTAGAACGTCTTGAACAGAATCTTACCTTTAAGCTCAAGAGAACGGGCATTACCGTTCTTTTGGGCTTCTTTAATTTTCTTGTTGATCTCACGCTCCTTTGCGACTGCTGCTTGTTTGGTCGAGATGGTTTCCCGAAAACGGGTCTGTCCGGCGACGCCCATGAGTTCACGAACGGCTTTCGGATAGAAAACGCTGACCTGATAGGTACCAGCTTTGGTTTTGGTGATTGACATAATGATTGACCTCCTGCTCAATAAGGCAGTGAGGCGTAAGACATCATTATTTTAACATCCAACACTCATGCCTTGCATCCATTTATCAAGTTCAATGCGATCAAATCTGACCGAGTTACCGATTGTGATCTTGGGCAAGCCCAGCATGATCCAAACGTCTAACGTGTTGTACGAAACGTTGAGATATTTGCAGGCTTCACCTTTCTTGAAGTAGCGGACGTTTAGCAGTGTTTCGTGCCGAACGCTGTTTACTTCTTCACGGATAATCTCAAATACCTTGTTGCGGATCGTATCGATCTGTCCGTCGCTCAAAACGAAGGACATTTCATGGCGAATTTCTTGGCTGATAGTGCCACTTCCCTTCAAGAGTTAGTGTGCAAGGTGAGCGTATCACCTCCATTCAGTAAATTGGTGAGGCGGCGTTGTTCAACCCGGTTCCGACCGGCTAACTGATCCACAGTGAATCAGCTCTCCCGTTGCGTGGGAGTGACGTGTAAGTATCTGGCCTTGGTATTCGCTCACTCATGCGAGGTCATGGCGACGGCTGTTGTTGCTGAACAACGCTATTCAGTTGTCAAAGGACACAGCGAGCAAAAGAAAATCCCGCTTCTGCATATACAGACAGCGGGAACGGGTCGAAATGAAACCAAAATCAGAAAAAAGTTGAAATTGATTATGTGCGAGTTAGTTGTGAACTTGATTGAGTGGACGGTTGCGATAGGTGTTCAGCCACGTTGAAGCGCTGAACGCTGAATACAAACTTGATTTGAAGTTCCTGCCTCAAATCGGGATCGATATAGCTTTTTCCGTATGCAGCCTCGCGATCGAAATCGTAGCTGAACATATCGAGTAGTTGGGACATTGCCTCTGCGTCTCCGTCCTGCGCTGCCAAGATAACCGGTATCAGGTTATCGACCTCTGTATAATGCATTGAACACTCCTCCGTATTCATTACATATTTTCGTATGCTTCCTTAATCCGCGCTAGTGCCCGTCGCCGCCTCTTGTTCACCCCCTGACTTGTTTTGCCACTACGGTTGCCAATTTCGACGTCGTTGAGTTCGCCATAATAATATTGATACAAGACAGTTTTATCTGTCGAAGAAAGGGTGGAAACTGCTCTTGATAATTTCTCACTTTCGATGAAGTCTTCAAGATGCTCGATTTCCTCATCGGTCAACCTGAATTCATCGAGATGATAGGAATCTTCGATTTCTTCCAGTAGCCAGGCCTCCAGTGGTATTTCCTTGATTTGCCGAAGAGAGGCCTTATACCGATTGATTCGTTCATTTTTGAGGGCTTGTTGTACATAGCGAATAAACATTCGCGTCACTTCTTGCTCACTACTCATTGGGTTATCCTCCTCGTCTGATTTATTGGGTTACATAATTACAGACAAATTTTCTGGTCACTTATGAAAGCAATTTCCAAATATTTCTTTGACGAATTACCTGATGGAGAATTGCTGCGCGAAAAAAATCGACCGGTAGCAGTGAATGCATACAGGTCAATTCTTAATCAATAGCTTATGAAATCAGTGTTTTGAGCTGTTCGTGGGAGAGATTCTTATCGAGAGGATGGTGGTCATTCGGAAACAACCCGGTAGTAGATATTTCGGCTCTGGTGAAAATAGTCTGAGAGTGTGCCTTTTACCTAGTTGTTGATAGGGTGTTGTAGGTTATGCTGGCACCATCGCTTTTAATT
>NZ_RHOI01000056.1 GCF_003946165.1 Lacticaseibacillus baoqingensis
ATAACAAAAAATCCACTCCGAAGAGTGGACCTTTCAAAAGATAAAAACTATTAATCAACACCATTTGACACAGAGCCATTTTTTCATATCCTAAGCCAAGTGGGTTAATCAAATATCTAGCTAGTTTAGTTCTTGAAGAAGACGATATCTTATTAGATTTCTTTTCTGGATCCGGTACCACGGCGCAAGCAATTATGCAGTTGAATGATGAAATAAAAGTTGACGCAAAGTATATTTTGGTTCAGCTGCCGGAAAATCTTGATTTAGCACTATCTTCTAGTTCGGGAGATTCTAAAACAACTATTGAAAACGCAATTGATCAGCTTGACAAACTAAAAAAGCCACATATTTTAACTTATTTATCGCTTGAAAGAATTCTTCGTGCAAGTAATTTGAAACATTTGGATTCTACGGATGTGGGCTTTAAGGTTTTTGAGCTACAAAAGTCAAACCTAAAAAAATGGAACTCTGGTTCGCAAGATTTGGTGACAATGCTTGGCTCGATGCAAGAAAATTTTGAACCAGGTTCGACTGAAGACGATTTGGTTTATGAAATCATGTTGAAACAAGGCCTAGAGTTGACCTTGCCCATAGAGAAAATCGTTCTAGGTGGGTCGAATATCTATAAAGTTGCATTTGGGTCATTGTTTATTGTTCTGGGTCAACGAATCACAAATGACGTTGCCAATAAAATTATAGAATTCATCAAAGCTGATGATCTAGAAAATGTGTCAGTTGTATTTCAAGATACTGGCTTTGTTAATGATGGAGAAAAATTAAATACCATAGAACAGTTAAATGCAAGCGGTGTGCAGTATGACGATATTTTAACCATTTAATGAAAGGAGGAAATGTCTTTGAAGATTAGATTTGAAACCCTTGATTATCAAACCGATGCTGTTAATAGCGTAATACAGGTATTCGATGGTCAAAGGATTAAAGAATCCAATTTCACAATCACTGATGATGCTCCTCAAGGTAGTTTATTTGCAAGTGATGGCATCGGAATTGGCAACCGTATAATTATTAACGAAGAGCAGATGTTGAAAAATGTTGCTAAGGCACAAATTTTGAATGGTATCGTACCCAGTGACAGTTTGTTTGGGAACAACGCGGCCTTTCCCCAGTTTAATATTGAAATGGAAACCGGTACGGGTAAGACTTTTGTTTATTTGAAAACTATTCTCGAATTACACAAGAAGTACGGGTTTACAAAATTTGTTATTGTTGTACCAAGTGTTGCGATCAAAGAAGGTGTGCTCAAGACTTTTAAAATTACAAGGAGCTACTTTAAAAAGCAGTATAGCGGTGTGATTTATGATATGTTCATGTTTGACAGCAGCAAACTTGACCGTGTCCGTTCATTTGCAGCGTCAAGTACAATCGATATTATGGTTACAACCATTCAGTCTTTTAACAAGGAAACAAACGTCATGAACCGTGAGAGCGATCAACTTTCTGGTGCACGTCCTATTGACCTGATTGCCGAAACTCGTCCAATTGTCATTATTGATGAACCGCAGTCCGTTGATAATACGGACTTGGCTAAAGATGCATTGAAGAGCTTGAATCCTTCTGCTGGATTTCGTTATTCAGCAACTCATCGTGACAGTACCTACCCTAAGATTTACCAATTAAGTGCAGTCGATGCTTATGACAACCAACTGGTTAAGCAGATTGAAGTGGCGGGAATTGAAATTGATGAAGATGGCAATCGTGCTCATCTAAGGCTGATTGATGTAAAGACTGGCAAAAAGGGTATCTCTGCTAAAATTGAAGTTTATAAAAAGACCCGCAATGATGCAGACAAAGTCATCTTAAACTTTAAAGCTGGTGATGACATGTTTACGAAAACAAAACTACAGGTCTATGATGAAGTTGGTTTTATTCAGGACATCAATGCAACTCCAGGCTTTGAATCAGTCACATTTTCTGGTAAGCCTGAGAAGATAACACTGGAGTCGGCTACTCTTGAAGATGAAGCAACAAAGAGGGCGCAGATCTCAAAAACCATCGAAGAACACTTGAACAAAGAACTGCAGTTCAAGCAAGCGGGACAGCATATTAAGGTTTTAAGTCTGTTCTTCTTGGATAAGGTTGAAAATTACCGTATTTATGATGATGAAGGTAATCATAAGTTGGGGCGTTACGCTAAGATTTTCGAGGAAGAGTATAACCGGCTGATAAACTTATCTAAGTATCGAGAATTAAATGATGTGGATGTTCCAGTTTCCGAAGTGCACGATGGTTATTTCTCTGCGGATGGTAAAGGAAAATTGAAGGACACCAAAGGCGATACCGTGGCTGATGAAACGACTTATGAAATGATCATGGAGAACAAAGAAGGTCTTTTGACTTTCTATGATGAAACAAAACATCATACTGCAAAAGCCAATAAGATCCGCTTTATTTTCTCGCATTCTGCATTGAAGGAAGGCTGGGATAACCCTAACGTCTTCCAGATTGCTACCTTGATTGAGACCAAGGACACCATTACCAAGCGTCAAAAAATTGGACGTGGCTTACGTATTGCCGTTAATGAAGACGGCGTACGTGTACCCGGATTTTCCGTTAATACATTGACTGTCATGGCTAACGAAAGCTACAAGGATTTCGCCGAGGGCCTACAAAAAGAATACGAAGAAGATGGTGTCACCTTTGGCGTGTTTGAAAAAAATAGTTTTGCAACTATCATTGTGGAGCGTGACGAAATAACCGATGAACTGACGATTCTCGGTAAAGAGAAATCGACTGTCCTTTTTAACTATTTCAAGAATGAAGGCTTCATCAATAACGCCGGCCGTGCAACGGATAAGCTGAAGCAAGCAATTACCGACAAAGAAATCGAAGTACCGAAAGAATTCGTGGGAGTTGTGCCTCAGATACTGGAAGTGGCACAGTCTAAGGTGAAGAGTCTTGAAATAAAGGATGCAAAGGACAAGGTTGAAGTTAAAGTGGTTAAAGAAGCCTTAGCTGATGATTTTCTTGAACTCTGGAACAAGATTAAATATAAGACCACGTATAAGATTAACTTTGATTCTGATAAGCTGATTCGATATGCTGCTAGAGGAAATGAATCGTTTGATGGGATTGACTCGATTCAAACGCATAAAGGCACCTACCTTTACAAAAAAGGCATCGTCGAGATGAGCCAAGCCGGTATTGAGGCTGATGAATCTACTGAAAGTAGCGTACGAGTAGCGACTCGTGGAGCTTATAAGTTACCGGATATCATTACATTCTTACAGAATGAAACAAGCCTAACTCGTAAGACGATTGTTGCGATTCTACAATCCGTGAATAATTTAGATAGCTTCAAGAATAATCCGTTGTCGTACATGAATCAGGCAGCCAAAATTATTAATGCCATCAAGAATCAGCTTATCGTGGATGGTATTGAATACACACGTACCAATGATGAGTACGAGCAAAAGTTATTCACTACGGAAACCTTAAACGCGTATCTTGGTGAAAAAGGAAACGCCGTTAAAGCCGATGAAACAAAACATAAAACCGTATACAATTACGTAGTGACTGATTCAACCATTGAAAAGGAATTTGCTCGTAAAGCTGAAAAAGACGAAAACGTCAAATTTTATATTAAGCTTCCGGATTGGTTTAAGATTCGCACACCACTTGGTCCTTATAACCCGGACTGGGCAATTCTGTATGAGAAAGATGACGAACAGCACCTATACTTTATCGTTGAAACCAAAGGTGATGTTAGCTTTGAACAATTACGTCCGCATGAACGCGCAAAAATTCTTGCAGGTGAAAAGCACTTCAAGGCAGTTGATACAGATATTAGATTTAGACGTGCATCAGATGAAGCTGAAATTCGTAGTTAATAGTGTCTAACAATTTGATTGCCCTATTTGAATAGATTACTTGGGAGACGGCGATTGTCGTCTCCTCTTTGATTGGTTTTCGTCACATCAAAAAATTCCCGTCAACTTCAGGCCAATTTGAAGGCTGAACTTGACAGGAATTTAGTGCTTTACAGTTTGGCTATGATCATCCCACCTAAGGGCATCAACAGAGTCCCGATGGTGATGCGCCCATTTGTGATTTGATTTTGTGTTCATTCATGCAACTCGTATATACAGCTCTGCATAATTATATAATATGTCTGACGAGTCGCAAGATCGATATCTCCTATCACTGCCTCAACTTCCACAAGTTATATAATTAAGTTAGCTTTCCTCACACTTATGGAGGCCCACATGAATTACAACTTAAAGCCTATGAAATACTTTGTCGATGTGGTGCAAACCCACGCCTCAGCTCGCGGCTAAACGCAACTATGTCTCAGAAACAGCGGTATCCACGGCCATTAAGCTTTTAGAAGATAATTTGGGGGTGCAGCTGATCAACCGCACGTCAACGTCGCTGTCACTGACCGCTGCTGGCCAATTCTTTTACCGGCGGGCGATTCAAGTGCTGGATGCTTCTGGTGAAATTTGGTGTCATCCTGAACAACAACCAGCTGGCTTGCTTAGGATCCATTTATTGCAAGGTTTGGAAGCCGATGCGGCCGCTTTTGCGCGATCAAACAACTTAGCGCCAATAGGTGAAGGCGACCACCAGATAATTGTATGCAATACAAATATTATTACTTGATAGAGCTTTTCACATTTCTTTAGAGCTTATATTATTGATTTTGGATTGGCTACCCCAAAATTAATATAGAGGCTATCCGCTAATTAAGCAGGGATTGGATTCTGTTGCTGGTGACGCAGAATTTATTTCAATGTCAAGCCACTTTCGTGAAAAAGCGGCTACTAATTTCAGATGCGGCAGCCTTACTTGCGAGGATTAGTTGCTGCTTCACTTGTAGTTGAAGATCGAGGAGTAATAAAATCTCGTGCGTATTGCAGGATAAAACCCATCACCAGCGAACATGCAGCAGATGTCGGTTCAATGCCGGATGTCTATAGACCTGTTCGGGCAATTATGGCTCATATTTTACACAACGCCATTCTATGATAGAAACTTATCCTGAACTCCCACCGATTTCTCTGTATAATCAAGGAAGCACAGATGCTCAGTAAACATTCTTGAGCAGACAAATAGGGGGAAACATAATGGCATTGACGCACGAGAAAGAAGCACTAATCTGGAAGACATTGAATGATACGCGCGGCAAGATCGAGCCGTCACAGTATCAGAACTATGTTTTCGGTGTGATGTTCTACAAGTTCTTATCTGAAAAAGCAGAGAAGTGGCTCGACAGTGTGCTTCGGGGCGACACTTGGGCGAATGTATGGGCACAAGATGCTAGCAAGGCAGCGAAGTTCATGCAAAGCAAGCTAGGATATGTGATTCAGCCTGGCGACATGTTCGATGATTGGAACAAGGCCATTAATGAGGACAAGTTCAACATCACCATGGTTTCGGATTCCTTACTTCATTTTGACCAAGGGGTAAGTCAGGAAGCCAAGAATGATTTCGCCGGGATTTTTGCCGATATGGACCTGACATCATCGCGGCTAGGCGCGAACACTCAGACGCGGACTGCCACGATGATGAGTTGGATCGACTTAATGGATAAAATTGAGCTGGATGACAACGCAGATGTGCTCGGCGATCTCTATGAGTATTTGATTGGGATGTTTGCTGCGAATTCCGGCGCTAAGGCTGGGGAGTTCTATACGCCACACCAAGTTTCCGACATCATGGCGCGTATTCTAACCGCTGGGCGGGAGGATATGGAGGAGTACAGTCTCTATGATCCGGCACTGGGATCTGGCTCGTTGCTTCTGACGACTGCATCATATATGCATAGTGCGGGGGTGCGTGGTGCAATCAAGTATTACGGACAAGAGCTGATTACGACGACATTCAACCTTGCTCGCATGAATCTGATGATGCATGGCGTTGAATATAATGACATCAATTTGCGCAATGCGGATACGTTGAACAACGACTGGCCGGACGGCGTTATTGAAGGTGTGGATAACCCGCGGATGTTTGATGCCGTGATGGCCAATCCCCCATATTCGCAACACTGGGATAATCAGAGCCGAGAAGATGACCCTCGGTTTAAATTTGGCGTGGCGCCGAAGACTAAGGCAGATTACGCCTTCTTGTTACATGGCCTTTATCACCTCAAGTCTGATGGTCGCATGGCGATTGTGTTGCCCCACGGCGTTTTGTTCCGCGGTGCCGCGGAAGGAAGAATTCGTCAAGCACTGTTAGATAATCACAACATTGCCGGGATTATTGGGTTGCCAGAGAAAATTTTCACCAATACCAGTATTCCGACAATCATCATGGTGTTAGAAAAGAATCGTTCATCCGATGATGTGATGATTATTGATGCATCCAAGGGTTTTGAAAAGCAGAAAAACAGTAATCGTTTGCGTGAAGAGGACATTAACAAGATCGTTGAAACCTATCTGACACGTCAGGACGTTGATAAATATGCCCACCTCGCCACATTAGTTGAAATTAAAGAAAATGACTACAACTTAAACATTCCACGGTATGTAGATACTTTTGAAGAAGAAGCACCCGTTGATACCGCGGCGTTGCTTGCGGACATGAAATCTATTTCAGAAGAAGAAACCAAGCTTAACGCCGAATTGAAGAAAATGATGGCAGATTTGGTAGTGACCGATCCGGCTGATCAGAAGATTCTTGATGACTTGAAGGGGGTTCTGGATTATGAGTAAAGATCAAGGAAACCAGAAGCCCATTCCAGCCATACGCTTTAAGGGATTCACTGACGATTGGGAACAGCGTAAGCTTGGAACTGTGACGAAGCGTTTGAAATCTTATCCATTATCTCGTGACGTTGAAATTGATG
>NZ_RHOI01000057.1 GCF_003946165.1 Lacticaseibacillus baoqingensis
CACGCAAGGTCTTAGGCTGGAAGACACCATCTGAGGTTTACCTAGGCAAAAAGTTGCACTTGAGTTGACAATTCGTCGGGTCAAAAAGCCGAAAATGGATAGAAAACACTAGGCAGGACGCGGTTTTTTTGCTATACTAGTTTCTGTGCTTGTGATAAGCACCATTAGCTAATGGAGAGTTGGCAGAGTGGTAATGCAACGGACTCGAAATCTTGACTAGTCTCAAGCCCTAGAGACACTATGTACGGGCTCAAATATTAAACTATAAAATAACAGCTAACACCTACACAGCCTCGTGAAAACGGGGCTATTTTTGTGCACAAAAATAAGCCTAGCAACAGCTCAAACGTGGGCTCAGACAGGCTCAAAAAGGGCACGAAAAAACTCGCACAGTCAAATGTGTAAACTAAACAAAAGTGTGCTATAATAGAAGTATAAGTCAAAACAAATCAACAACCATCATATCACATGTACAATATCATCTAACAATGCCATTGTACACCAAATGATGCACGTGAACAAGAGTTTTGGCGAAAAACTTTGCTTGCATATGTGCCAAAAGACAAGGGTCTAGCCGCCCTTTTCTTTTTAGCGTGTGAAGGCAAGGTGTCGCCCGTAACTAGCATGAGAACCTATAGGAGGTTTTACAATGACAATAGATGAATTGGTAGCACTAACTGACAAGATGGCGAATGACGTACCAGACATGATGATAGATGAACAACTGGCACATCCGGATGAAGACATCCCCACAGCAATGAGCAACGTAACTGGACAGCAGGCAAGATATTTCATGAGCCTATTCCACCAAAAGGCATATCCAAAGGAAAATATGTGGCTTGTATGTTTGCTACACAGCGGAGGTAACGAGGGTATTGCCAAAAAGTCAGACGTCAGCTTGTCCACGGTCTCGCACATTCATGCTAACGGATGCTCCCTTGAGACAGCTGGCAAGATTGCGGCGGCATGTGGTTTCACGATGGAACAGCTTTGGGAAATTCGAGGCTAGCTCATGACACTATATGTAAGCAAAGGCTATGAAACAAAACAAATGACTATTGTTCGCGATCGCGAACAACAGTCAGACTTTGACACATTCGTTGAGTTAACTAACGGCCCAACGCCAGTGAACGCAACAAACTTGAAAGCTTACAAGGCGAGCCAAGCCAGTTACTTGTTAGCTGGTACTTTAGAGCCCACTACTCGCAATAATGAAAACTTTAAGGCGGCAAGTCTCCTATTTATCGACTTTGACCACATCTCCGACGAGCAGAGCTTTCTTGCCGCAGTGAACCACAAGTTGTGTGAGTATCAATATATTCTCTACCCATCTATCTCATATGGTCAAAAGGACGAGCACGACAAACCCAAGGGAGCGCGTTATCACCTAGTTCTCAACCTATCTCACCTACTACAGCAACAAGACGGTGGCTCAAAGTTCACTAAAGCCCCATTGACAAGCTACATATGTGACTTGTTGGGGATGAAATCCGACCCCGCAATGAACACATGGTCTCAGCCGTTTGGAGCTCCTACTCTCACGAGCAAGAACGCGGACAAGACGGCTATTCACATAGACGGCAAACCGTTGGACGTTGACAGCATTGTAGAAAATTATCATCCTACCACTACCCCGATTCAGGTAAGTGGTTCTCAGGTAGCGAAATCAGTAGATAATCAACTACCTACAGCACATAAAGTCACTAATACGCTACCGGATGAGTATGTTCACGAATTACTTGCAGAATGGACTTATGAGCATCCCGACAAGATAGAAACAGAGCAAGGCTTTGCAACACAGCTCATGCTCCTACTGAACGCAATGAGAGCAGGAGAGATAAGCCAAGAAGCCCTAAACGACGCTATGACAGTGTTTGCTCGTGGGGATACAGATTTGACCGCAGGCAATGAAAGTAAGCTCACAGAGCATCTACACAGTGCTCCCACGCCTAATGAACTACCTTTCCGAACCTTGTACCAGACAGCTGTTCCGGTGTATCTCAGAGCATCAGAGGAAGATACATACACACAGAAATCTGTAGAGCTGGCACTAGTCCAAGCTGGCAAAGCACGGCTAAAAGAAAACAAGGAAAAATCCAGCAATGGCAAGGCTACCCTTAGCAACGCCGATATTGCGGATATTCTCATTGAGTGCATCCCCATGTGGGCGAAATGGAGTGATACACCAAACAAGTCGTTCCCATTAGTTGAAATCTATAAACCAAGCACTGGCATTTATTCAAGCTCGCAGGTTTATTTTAACAGCCTCGTCAGCCTTATTGACCGCGATGCTACCAGCAACCGATATAAGGAAGTCTATAGCAAACTATTAGACCCCAAGCGTGTACAAGATACTCAGGGGGTAGAATGCGGCGACATGATCGCCGCATCCAACGGGATAATTGACTTATCTCACAAAAAGATTGTGCTACAACAGTTTAGCCCGCGTTATCACTTCACAAGTAAGATTGCTACCGCGTTCAATGAGCAGGCGCTAAAGGTAATACCCGTGTTCACTACACGTACAGGCGAAACCATTACGCCTGTATCATTGTTGAGTACAATTTGTGGCAGTAAGCCCCAAAAAGTAAGACAGCTATTAGAAGTTTTGGGAGACGCTTGTCAGCCAAACAAAACACGCAATCAGGCGACATGGCTGTTGGGTAAACAAGATAACACTCGCGAGAACGGGTCAAATGGGAAGTCCACATTTTTAGACATTGTGCAGAGTGTTGTAGGTCAATCCAACGTTGCAACGCTTACGTTAGACCAAATGGCAGGCCAGTTTTCAATGGAACAGGTTGTGGGCAAGTCGGTTATTATCGGGGATGACGTGCAAGCTGGCGTATATATCAAGGACACGGCAAATTACAACAGCCTCACGACGGGTGGTGCAATCAAGGTTGAGGGCAAAGGCAAAGACGCATACTCCTACCGGTCATGTGCCGGTGTGATTCAAGCAACTAACGCGTTACCAAAAATCGCAAATCAGACCGGCGGGACTAACCGGCGGATGCATATTATCGTGTTTGATACCCACATCGACAACGACAAGGCGGATGCACGTATTCGCAGTGAGTTCATCCCCTCAAAAGCCTTTAGAGAGTTCGTGTTGTATCTGGCGTTATATGCAATCAAAGGGAATAGCCAATTCACTGAAACGAACGAGAGCAGAGACGCAATCGAACAGTTTGCAAAAGGCAACGACACCGTGAGCCTATTCGTGGATGAGGTTGCAAGCGACTGGACAAGCACGCGTGTCCCTACACAGTGGGCATATGACAGCTATCTGGAGTATATCAAGGACAATAACTTCCAGCATAGTAAATCAAAGCCAGAGTTCATCAAGTCAATGTGTGCCGGACTAGGATTCACAGAGTTGAAAAAGAGTTCGGTTAGTGGCACAAATTTCGCCGACTTCAAAACTTGGATTGCATTCACCAAGAACAGTCGCAACGGTATCAATTGTTTAGAGTGTCCGATGAAACAGCCAGTGGAAGCAAAAGCGTAATGCGCAAGGGTATCCCATTTAGGGGTATCCTTTTTGCTTGCCCAGATTCCTACAATTCCTACACTATTCCTACATGATTCCTACAAGTCTCCTACATTCTAGCCCTTACAGCCACAAGGAATACAGTCGTCTTGTAGGAATATACAGATATTTTCTTAAGTCAGAGAAAAATAAGTATATAAGAGAATAATATATTAACAATTCCCATGCTGGCAAGTTGGCTGAAATTTGTAGGAATTCCTACACTTTTTAGTCAAGCACTACAGCCACAAGGGATACAGAGTTTCGAAACTGTAGGAATAGTGTTGGAATCATGTAGGAGCGTAGGCAAAGGGCGGTACAAACAACCCATCCTTAGGACTACCTCACCCCGTTGTTATTTGCCATAAGCCAGCATACTTCAACGGCGCTACAGCCAGCTATCAACCTCCTGTGTTTGTGTGGCCGTTTTCTCTGACACACGTTAATATCTGTTTCATGAAATATTGATACCTGAAACGGTGTTGCGTTAGCTTGTCGCGATCAGCGACAAGCGTCACTCACTTCAACAGTTCAAGGATAGCAACAATCTTTCGATGGCGTTCGCCATCTGGCAAAGACCTCAACACACCCCATAACGTCGTTTCATCATCCCCTAAAGCAGGCATCCCAAATATATCAGACGGGTGCATACCAAGAGCTTGGAGCACATCCAACAGCTTGGCGAGGCTGATTGAATCCGTTGCCTGTCTTTCAATAAGGGATATAAAAGCTACAGAGCAGTCGCCGGCCTCTGCCAACTCATCTAAGGTCATTTTCTGTTTGATTCGTTTTTGCCTAATTTGGATACCAATATTTGTTGGTAACATCACCAATACCGCCTTTTACTAGCAATTATGACGGTTATTAAATGGCATTCGAACGACTATAAAGACGTGTTTGATTGTATGACATCTATATAGATTAAATATGTGGTACTATTAGCCCTGAGATGAAAAAACACGTCAATCGGGAGGAACTATGATGAGTGAAGAAACGGGGATGGCATTCTGTCCTCAGTGTGGGGGAAAAGTACCTGATAATGCCAAATTCTGCCCTAATTGTGGGCACAAGCTAGAATTCCAGTCTGTTCCTGATAAATTGGAAAAACAAGAAGTTACTATATCGGAATCGACTGCCAAGCCTAATGAAAACGGCGCGCCGACCGGTTTTAAGACTCGATTACGTTGGCTGAAATCATTTATTGATAAAGCAAAAAGCATTTATACGAGGGCTGTAAATAGCAAAAAATATATAACATATTCAATCATCCCATTGTTCGTAATAATCGGTTTAATATGGTATAAGACTAGCAGTACAGATGTGGCAAATGCTGTAGAGGGAAAGATATTTGCCTATCAAATGCTAATGCGACCTGTGAACAATAAATACGTGACCACTGGATACATAGCTTTCGGAGACAAAAAAGATGATTTCGGCTCATTACATTACCTAAGTGAATCTAAGAATGAAATTAAGAAACTGAATAACGAAAAAACAATATCATCCGATGTGTCGGAAGCTTCTAAATCTAATCTACTCTTCTGGGATACCGAAAATAATGGCTCTACTCTTACATGGCCAAATGGACTTGCGTTTCCAACAGCTCAAGAAAACCCCATAATGCCAAATATTTCTATTACTGTGAACAAAGTTTCTGGGATATTTAGGAAAACTCTTTCAGGCACGGGGCATAGCGGCGGTGAGAATTCGAGAAACTTTAAGGTCAGACTTGTAGAGATTGGCCGTATTAAAGATTAAAGAAAGTCGTACATCAACTAACAAAGTGAATTGTAAATTATTTATTCTGGAGGGTCATAATGTTTAAGAAGTTATCTATTATTTGTTTTCTTGCAGTGGTGTTGGTCGGCTGTGGAGCACATCGCACGAGTAATGCAGAAAAGCTACAACAAGCTCGGGTATCAAAGAGTTCCGCTGTGGCGTCATCACGTGAGAAGAAAAAGGAAACAGTCAAAATTACATCACAGACCGTCTACTATCACCAATTAACCAAGGCCGATAGAGATAAGGTCACATTCGCGTTTCAGGGCATCTCTGACACGACCAAAGCCGAATCTGGACAGGTATACACCGTTCCCTCGCCATATTCAGTGGATATGCAAGTCACGAATAAATCGAACAAAACGATAAAGCTGGACGAGTCTAAAATCGTGTGGCTTGCGATTGGGCAAAACGTAGACCCTACAACCTCTGATAAGGAAAAGATTCTGACTGTGAAGCCCAACAAAACACAGAACGTCGTCGGATTGTTCTCAGATTTCAACGGTCAGAATTTTGTTGATGCAGGCGCATTTTGCTATCTCAACTCTGATTTCAAACTGGCCTATAGCTATCTGGCATACAAGGATGGCGGCGTTACGTCCAAAAATCTCACCGACAAGAAGCTTATCGCGATGAATACTCCATCAGCTACAAACGACGAGGCATCTCAAACATCCTCATCCGACGACACATCCGACAGCTCTCAGACTCAGACAAGTAGTGCACAACAGCTCACTCCTCCACAATTGGCGCTTATCGCATATGTTATCTATCATTGTGGGCAAGCAAATCCAGATGCGAACAAGGTAAGCCAAGTGTTAAGTGAATTTCAGAATGGTGCAACATACTATGCTGCGGATTCCGCCACTCAGGGTCATGTATCAGGCGGACAAGCCGCATCATATTCGCAGTATACCGTGACTGGTGACCAAATAAAAATTGAACACCCATCAGTTGATAGTAATGGCAGTGATGGTTGGGTTGGACAGTTGAATTTAAGCGATGCTTATAATCTCCTATTCGTACAAAACGCCGCACAGGCTCAAACAGCGCTCAGTAATATGCAACCCGAATAGCTAATTCAAAAGGCTCTGTGTCAAATGGTGTTGATTAATAGTTTTTATCTTTTGAAAGGTCCACTCTTCGGAGTGGATTTTTTGTTAT
>NZ_RHOI01000058.1 GCF_003946165.1 Lacticaseibacillus baoqingensis
TTCATCGAAGGCTTGAAGCCGATTTCTGAACGCTCTCAAGAACTGATCGCGAAGCACTTGCCTGGCCGTTCTTTCAATATCGGCATGAGCCCTGCATTAGTTATCGGCCATCCTGTGACTTTGGTATGTTCCTTACTTTTGATCCCAACGATCTTGTTCTTATCCGTTGTGATCCCTGGTAACGAATTCTTACCGCTGGCTTCCTTATCCGGTTTGATTTACATCTTCCCACTGGTTTTGCCTTACACCAAAGGCAACGTGGTCCGCACCTTCATCGTTGGGTTGGTTGCGATGATCGTCGGGGTGTTATCCGCTACGACTTTGGCTGGGATCTTCACCAGCGCTGTGAAGGTCGTCCAAGCTTCCTTGATCCCTGCTGGGACCACTAGTGTGGCTTCGGTCGACTTCGCTGCCAGCCCGTTGACTTGGTTAGTTTACCAAGGCACGACGCATCTGAGCATCGTTGGTCCAATCATCATTGCGGTGGTCGTGATCGCTTTGATGATGTTCAACCGTTCCAAGATCGTTGCCGAAGAAAAGGCAGTCTTAGCCGCTGAAGGCAAATAATCACCTGCTTTGATCATCTCATGCTAAAACGCCTTTGCCTGACGATTTTCTGAATCGTTAAGCAGAGGCGTTTTATTGTGCGCAACTGAGTCTCATGCCAATCCGTTTCACGTGAAACTAGCTGGGTTAATGGCTCGTACTCGAAAGATTCAAGACGACCACGCCAATCACGATCAGCGCGATGCCGACGATATTGGCCAAGCTCAATGACTCCTTCCACACCAACACCGCGACGATGGTGGTCAATAGGATCCCCAAGCCTGCCCACAATGCATAGGCGATGCTTAAATTGAGCGTTTTTAGCGATAAGGAGAGGAAATAAAAGCAGGCACCATAAGCCGCCAGCGACCCCAATGTCGGCCATAAAAGCGTAAAGCCATTGGCAGCTTTCAATAAATTCGTCCCTAGTAATTCGCCAAAAATTGCCACGATCAAAAATACGTATCCCATAATTACCGTTCCTTTTTTTATGTTGCGCAACAAATAAGGGGTCAGGCCCCATGGCCTAACCCCTTATTGGTCATATCGCTTATTCGTACAAGAAGCCGGCATTGCGTAATGCCGCCTTGACTGCCTTGAACTGTTCAATATTATCATACGCGATCGTATGCAAGTGGATGCCGCCGGTCAATTCAGACAACATATGCCCTTGCAGCTGCTCCATCTTAGCTAAGAAAAGATTCTTCTCAGCGGCAGTGGCGATTTGTAACTCCCCGCGTAATTGACCGTACAATGGATGGTCGACTAAAACATCGACCAACACCCCACCGTTATCGATCACTAACTGGATCTCTTCGCCGGCTTGCTCAGGCGTATGCTTGCACACGACGACGGCAGTGTTCGCCGCTTCAGGCTTGAACCGATACCCCCGCGGCGTGGCGATCAACGGCGTTCCTTGCGCGCGCAATAAGGCGATATCGCCGACGATCGTCTGCCGGCTGACACCAAACTTCTTCCCAAACGCACTGGCCGTGATCGGTTCTGGTGCATCGGCTAAAGCTGCTTTGATCTGCGATTGCCGTTCAGCACTCGTTAGCATAGTCATCCCTCCGAATATAGCAAGGCACACGCCTAGCTGATTTACCCTCAAGCTTACGCTAAATTCGTCGCGGTGACTAGTCTTTTTGCACTATTGAAAACGGACCCGCCCAGCACGCCGATGCAAGGCAATGCGGATCAGTTTATCACATTCGGTCACGAACAAGGTGATGAACCCGGCTGCGATCGCGATCCCCCACTCACGCCATGACATCGCGGCTGTTTTGAAAATATCTTGCATGAAAGGCACATACGTCAAAGCAAATTGCAGCAACATCATCAAGCCGATGATCGCAAACGCGCGCGGGTTGCTGAAAAACTGCTTGGAGATCACCAGCGACTTAGTGCGAATGTTAAACAGATAGAAGATCTTGCCCAAGATGATGATATTGACCATCATCGTGCTGGCAGTGGCCGCATTCGCCAAGCCCCCACGCAAAAGCCAATCATGCGCGAGCAACCCGATCCCAGAGATCAGCACCGAAACATACAAGAGTTGGAAAATGTCATGTTTGTTCATCATCGGCGCATCGTTGGGCCGCGGCGGGCGCAACATCAACCCATCTTCAGCCGGTTCAAAGATAAACGCCAATTGAATGGTGATCGCCGAAACCATATTGATCCACAACATTTGACTGGCATTCAAAGGCATATCATCTTGCGTCAATACAGTAAACGCGATCACAAGCCCTTCGGCAAAACTCGTCGGCAATAGGAACAAGATACTCTTTTTAATGTTCGCGTAGATCCGCCGGCCTTCGGCGATGGCACGCTGCATGGTGGTAAATTTGTCATCGGTCAAGATCATGTCAGCGGCATCTTTGGCAACGTCGGTACCAGATTCGCCCATGGCTACCCCAATGTCAGCTTGCTTAAGTGCTGGGGCATCATTGACCCCATCACCCACCATGGCAGTCACATTACCCGCCGCTTGCAAGGCTTGAATGATCGCCAGTTTATCGGCTGGTGTCGTCCGGGCAAACACATCGGCTGAAACCATCAGCTTTTGCCGCTTATCTTCTGGTAAGGCGGCTAACTCCGCACCGGTGACCACACGCGGACTATCCGCAAGCCCCAAAGTCGCGGCGATCGCGGCAGCAGTTTCAGGGTGATCACCAGTGATCATTTTGACCTTCACGCCGGCTTTGCGCATCTCTGCGATCGATGCGATCACTTCTGGACGCGGCGGGTCGATCAACGCAGCCAGTCCCAAAAACGTAATCCCCGAAGCCAATAATTCATGGGTGATCTTGGTGACAGACTGCGGCACGGACTTCTCGCCGACTGCAATCACGCGTTGGCCTTTTTGGCTGTGCGCGCTGGTCCATTGCAAACACGCTGCTTGGTCAAATGCGCCATCGGCAGTTTGCGCCATCGGCAACAATTTGTCCGGTGAGCCTTTGATATACAACTTGTGCTCTCCAGTTGCCAGGCGCACCAATTTCGCCATATAGCGGTAATCGGAGTCAAAAGGCAACAGATCCAACTCCTCAGCATCCGTCGGGTCCGTTGAAAAAGCTTTGTAATAAGCGGTCATAAAGGCGCCATCCGTAGGCTCCCCATTGATCTCGTACTTGCCTTCGATTTCAGCTAAAGTGGTGTCATTTGCCTCATACCCGGCACGCAACAAGGCTTTCAAGTCCGCATGGTCAGCTGGTGCGATCACCGCTTGATCCAAGCGGAAATCCCCTTTTGGCGCATAACCGGTGCCAGTTACCGAATAAGTCGCTTGTGGCGTGATGATCTCGGTAACGGTCATTTCGTTTTGCGTTAAGGTCCCAGTTTTATCCGTGGCGATCACATCGACTGAACCCAGCACCTCAACAGAAGGCAAGGCCTTGACGATGGCGTTTTCTTTCTTGGACATATCTTGTACGCCCATCGCCAAGATCACACTGGTCGTCGCCGGCAGCCCTTCTGGCATCGAGCCGACGATCATCGTCACGATCCCTAACGCCAACGTGCCTAACGTGTAATGCCCGCCGATCATCCCAATAATAAACAACACCACAGCAAACGCTAAGATTCCATAAGACAAGCCTTTGCCGATCCCATCAAGCTGCTGCATCATCGGTGAACGACGGGTTTTCGTCGTCGCCACGGCTTGAGAGATCTTCCCGAGCTCACTGTCTTGCCCAGTCGCCACCACGATCCCCATCCCGCTGCCGCTAGCCACTGCCGTCGCTGAAAAAACCATGTTCGTCTGTTCAGCTAACGGTGTATTGGCGGGCAAAGCATGGACCGTCTTGGCGATGGAATTAGTTTCCCCAGTCAAGACCGATTCTTGCACCATTAAATTATCCACGTCAAAAAGCCGCAAGTCCGCAGGCACATTATCCCCTGCTTCTAAAAACACGACATCACCAACGACTAATTCTGCCGCTGGAACATCGATGCGTTGACCATCACGATACACCGTGGCATTATGCGCCAACATACCGCGAATCTTTTCTAGTGAATCACTCGCACTGGCTTCTTGATAATAACCGATCAGCGCATTGATCACGATCACCAACGCAATGATCACAGTATCCGTCAAGTGGCCCATCAAGGTCGTCAATACGGCTGCCATGATCAAAATGTAAATGATCAAGTTGTTGAACTGGCGCACGAATAAGACCCACTTCGGTGTCCGTTGTGTCTGAATCGCATTCGGCCCATCCGTCGCCAGTCGTTTGCTAGCCTCCGCTTGAGTCAAACCGCTCGTTTTAGACGATAAACCTACCTTCGCCTGCACTTCGTCAATCGTTAAGTGGGTCATTGGCCTCTGCTCACCGGGATCGTCCATCTATCATCATCCTTTTTTATTCAAAATTTTGGCAATATACCATTAACCTAATGTTAATCGAGCCTAATCTTTTCTGCAACAGACTGTGATCTTATTTCCCGGGAAATATTTTGGCCTAAAAAAATAGACCCAGCTTCACGCTGCGTCTACCTAATAATGCCGGATCAAGCCCATCCCAATAGCCGGATCACTGCCATCGACGCGATCCCCACGACCACCACGATCAACAAACTTCGCGAAATGATCGCCGCTAAGATCGCCGGCAAAGATGCTAACAAGTTCCCTACGTTGACACTCGGCCACTGCCCGGCATGATAAACCAAAAGACTTTCCACAAAAATCGCCGCTAAGATCGCCACCGGCACAAAACTCAAGAACTGCAACAGCCACTGCGGTAATTTAGCCGCCTTCACTAAAGCAAAAGGCACCACACGGATCAGCCAAGTTGCCAAGCCGCATAAGAGGATCGTTAAAAAAACATGGTTCATCGCCGTTCCACCGCCATTCCAAACAAGCAGCCCAAGATCGTTGCCACTAAGATCGCAGTTGACCCTGGCATGAACCGCATCAAAACGATCATCAACAAGGCCACAAAGCCTGCCACCGTCAAATGTCGCAGCAGCGGCTTACTGCGATCGGTGATCATCTGCAAGTACAATAAGCCGATGAACATCGCCACCACCGCAAAGTCCAATCCAAAAGCCTTGGCATCCGGAATCAAACTACCCAATAACGCGCCGATCACCGTCGAGATCGCCCACACGAGATAAGCGCACACATTAGCCGAATGAAACCACGCTGGCTTTAGCTTGTGCCCCGTTTGATTCAATTTGTTCATCGATAACGCAAAAGTCTCATCGGTCAACAACGAGCCGATCAAGATATTTTGCCCAAAAGATTCTTGTTTAAGATAGGGTGCAACCGTCATGCTCATCAAGCTCATGCGCGCATTGATCAAGATCGTTGACGTCACGATCGCCCCGATCGGACTGCCGACCAGCAGCATACTCGTGATCACAAATTGTGCAGAGCCGGCATAAACCAGCAGCGACATCAATAAGACCAGCCACACGGATAAGTGACTGGTGTGGGCCACGATCCCAAAAGCCAAACCGACTCCAATATAGCCAAAGAGGGTCGGCACCACATCTTTTAATCCGGCTCTAAAATCTAATTGTCCGTCCACGCCGTCGCCTCCAATATGTAAAATTAGAACATAATTAGATTTTACCTGTTTATCCTTAATAATCAAGCTAAACCGGCGATTACTGGGCGTTGCTTGGAATTTTTTTGTGGCATAGGAAACCGCTTAACCACGGGGCTGAGGCGCGCAAACACGCGGATTTCGGTATTTTTTAACCGAATAAGCGCTTGCAGTTTAGTGGAGGCGGCGCTATACTTTCATCGTTATTTCTTAAAGAGATATTTTATTTCCTTTTTGGAAATTGATTGGTGCCGTTTTTTGTAAGCGGCGTCAATCGTTGTCCGCTACTCTATTATTCACAAGGAGGCACATTCATATTATGGGTGTCATTAATTACATTTTGTCCTTAGGGGCAAGCGTCATGATGCCGATCATCTTCTTGATCCTGGGGTTATTGCTCGGGATGGGGATCGGTAAATCACTGAAATCCGGACTTTCAGTCGGGGTTGGGTTTGTTGGCTTAAGTGTCATCACGCAATTATTGACCGATAATATCGGTCCGGCCGTCACTGCGATGGTCAAAGCTTACGGCTTACACCTACATACCTTAGACATTGGCTGGCCAGCCGCTTCGGCGGTGGCTTTTGGGACTGAAGTCGGGGCGATCATCATCCCATTGGG
>NZ_RHOI01000059.1 GCF_003946165.1 Lacticaseibacillus baoqingensis
AGCGTGGCGACTTCCTACCCTCGCAGGCAGTTGCCCACCAACTACTCTCGGCGTAGAGAAGCTTAACTTCTGTGTTCGGCATGGGAACAGGTGTATCCTTCTCGCCATCGCCACCACACTGTGTATTTAACTGAGAGTTTTGCACCCTCAAAACTGGACATCATTGTTTTCAAGTTGTCGTGAACCGTATTTGTCCGCTAGCTGCGTTTGCTTTGGCTTAAATCTGCCAAAACCACACAACTTTTGGTTAAGTCCTCGACCGATTAGTACTGGTCCGCTCCATACATCGCTGCACTTCCACTTCCAGCCTATCTACCAGATCATCTCTCTGGGGTCTTACTTCCATAAAGGAATGGGAAATCTCATCTCGAGGGGGGCTTCACACTTAGATGCTTTCAGCGTTTATCCCTTCCGTTCATAGCTACCCAGCGATGCGCCTGGCGGCACAACTGGTACACCAGCGGAACGTCCATCCCGGTCCTCTCGTACTAAGGACAGCTCCTCTCAAATTTCCTGCGCCCGCGACGGATAGGGACCGAACTGTCTCACGACGTTCTGAACCCAGCTCGCGTACCGCTTTAATGGGCGAACAGCCCAACCCTTGGGACCGACTACAGCCCCAGGATGCGATGAGCCGACATCGAGGTGCCAAACCTCCCCGTCGATGTGGACTCTTGGGGGAGATAAGCCTGTTATCCCCAGGGTAGCTTTTATCCGTTGAGCGATGGCCCTTCCATACGGAACCACCGGATCACTAAGCCCGACTTTCGTCCCTGCTCGATTTGTCAATCTCGCAGTCAAGCGCCCTTATACCTTTACACTCTGCGAATGATTTCCAACCATTCTGAGGGCACCTTTGGGCGCCTCCGTTACATTTTAGGAGGCGACCGCCCCAGTCAAACTGCCCACCTGACACTGTCTCCCACCACGCTAAGTGGTGCGGGTTAGAGTGTTCATACAGCAAGGGTAGTATCCCACCAATGCCTCCATCGAAACTAGCGTTCCGATCTCTACGGCTCCTACCTATCCTGTACAAGCGGTACAAACACTCAATATCAAGCTACAGTAAAGCTCCATGGGGTCTTTCCGTCCTGTCGCGGGTAACCCGCATCTTCACGGGTATTATAATTTCACCGAGTCTCTCGTTGAGACAGTGCCCAAATCATTACGCCTTTCGTGCGGGTCGGAACTTACCCGACAAGGAATTTCGCTACCTTAGGACCGTTATAGTTACGGCCGCCGTTTACTGGGGCTTCAATTCTGGGCTTCGCTTACGCTAACTCATCCTCTTAACCTTCCAGCACCGGGCAGGCGTCAGCCCCTATACGTCATCTTACGATTTAGCAGAGACCTGTGTTTTTGATAAACAGTTGTTTGGGCCTATTCACTGCGGCTGCACTTGCGTGCAGCACCCCTTCTTCCGAAGTTACGGGGTCATTTTGCCGAGTTCCTTAACGAGAGTTCGCTCGCTCACCTGAGGCTACTCGCCTCGACTACCTGTGTCGGTTTGCGGTACGGGTAGTTTATTTCTCACTAGACGCTTTTCTTGGCAGTGTGACATCAGGTACTTCGCTACTTAAATTTCGCTCCCCATCACAACTTGTCCTTAAAGACTCAAGCATTTCACTCGAATCAAGACTTGATGCTTGGACACCCATTTCCAACCGGGTGCTTACCTTAGCCTACTGCGTCCCGCCATCGTTCAAACAAAATAAACTAGTACAGGAATTTCAACCTGTTTGTCATCGACTACGCCTCTCGGCCTCGCCTTAGATCCCGACTAACCCTGGGAGGACGAGCCTTCCCCAGGAAACCTTAGTCATACGGTGGACAGGATTCTCACCTATCTTTCGCTACTCATGCCGGCATTCTCACTTCTATGCGCTCCAGTCGTCCTCACGATCGACCTTCAACGCCCATAGAACGCTCTCCTACCACACATCCTTACGGATGCATCCACAGTTTCGGTATTATGCTTAGCCCCGGTATATTTTCGGCGCAGGGTCACTCGACTAGTGAGCTATTACGCACTCTTTAAATGGTGGCTGCTTCTGAGCCAACATCCTAGTTGTCTGTGCAACGCCACATCCTTTTCCACTTAGCATAAATTTAGGGACCTTAACTGGTGATCTGGGCTGTTCCCCTTTCGACAATGGACCTTATCGCTCACTGTCTGACTCCCAGAGTAAGATAATTGGTATTCGGAGTTTATCTGAATTCAGTAACCCTTGACGGGCCCCTAGTCCAAACAGTGCTCTACCTCCAATATCCATCCTCTGAGGCTAGCCCTAAAGCTATTTCGGAGAGAACCAGCTATCTCCAAGTTCGTTTGGAATTTCACCGCTACCCACAACTCATCCCAGCATTTTTCAACATACACGGGTTCGGTCCTCCAGTGTGTTTTACCACACCTTCAACCTGGTCATGGGTAGGTCACTTGGTTTCGGGTCTACACCAACATACTCACTCGCCCTATTCAGACTCGCTTTCGCTACGGCTCCGGCTTTTCACCTTAACCTCGCATGTTAGCGTAACTCGCCGGTTCATTCTACAAAAGGCACGCCGTCACCCATTAACGGGCTTCGACTAATTGTAGGCACACGGTTTCAGGAACTATTTCACTCCCCTTCCGGGGTGCTTTTCACCTTTCCCTCACGGTACTGGTTCACTATCGGTCACTAGGGAGTATTTAGCCTTGGGTGATGGTCCACCCGGATTCCGACGGAATTTCACGTGCTCCGCCGTACTCAGGATCCTGAACGGAGGAAACGTCGTTTCACCTACGGGGCTTTCACCCTCTGTGGCGCAGCTTTCCAGCTGACTTCGATTACAACGTTTCTTGGTAACTCCAATGTTCAGTCCTACAACCCCAAGGAGCAAGCTCCTTGGTTTGGGCTGTTCCCACTTCGCTCGCCGCTACTATGGGAATCGCAATTGCTTTCTCTTCCTGCAGGTACTTAGATGTTTCAGTTCCCTGCGTCTGCCTCTCAACAGCTATGTATTCACTGAAGAGTAATTATCTGATGATAACTGGGTTCCCCCATTCGGAAATCTCCGGATCAAAGCTTACGTACAGCTCCCCGAAGCATATCGGTGTTAGTCCCGTCCTTCATCGGCTCCTAGTGCCAAGGCATCCACCGTGCGCCCTTTGTAACTTAACCTTGATCGATAAATCGATCGGTTAGCGATTCGAATTTCTTTTAGAAACTCATACAAATACGCTGTGTTCTCGGCATTACTTTTTAAAACAATGATATCCAGTTTTCAAAGAACAAAA
>NZ_RHOI01000006.1 GCF_003946165.1 Lacticaseibacillus baoqingensis
GAACACAGAAGTTAAGCTTCTCTACGCCGAGAGTAGTTGGTGGGCAACTGCCTGCGAGGGTAGGAAGTCGCCACGCTAAGATAAGACCAGTCAGTTGACTGGCCTTTTTTGTTGGCTATTAAAGATGGTACAATCGTTGCGAGGTGAATAAGATGACAATGGCAGTCACAACGGCAAACTTACCACAGCAGGTCCAATCAGGCGTGGTCATATTGGAGTTATGGGCGCCTTGGTGTGGCCCTTGTAAGATCATGAGTCCGATCATGGCGGCGTTGGAAACAGAATTACCATTGCGGGTCCTCACGATGAATATCGATGATGATAAAAGCGTTGCGGAAGAATTTGGGATCCAAAGCATTCCTGCCATGATCGTTTATCGAGATGGCAAACCATATGAAAAAATCGTTGGCGCCTATTCTAAGGCGAAGTTGAAGGCACATCTGGCACAAACGCTTGGGAGCGACTATGCAAAATGATGAGTTGTTGACGACTTGCTTGTTAGCAGGACGCATCATGATCGAAGGCGGTTCAGAGATGTACCGCGTTGATGATACGATGCGCCGGATCGCCAAAAATGGCGGTGTGGCGCAAGCGTTGGTATTTACGACGCCAACGGGGCTATTCATCGGCTTAGAAGATAAGCCGATGGTCAAATTGAGTCCAGTGGATCGGCGGTCGATCGATATGGAAAAAGTGGCTCAAGTCAATCAGCTGTCACGCGAATTTGCCGCGCAAGCCATCGACTTGCCAACGCTGCATCACGCATTGCGACGGCTGGATCAGCACACGCCATTTTTCCCATTTTGGCTGCAAGTGTTAGCCGCAGCCGTGTGCAGCACGACGTTGATGGTGATCTTTGCGCAAGCTTACGATTGGATCGATATGCCGCTGGCGGCTTTGGTCGGCGCCTTGGGGTACGCAGTTTATGGTAAGATCAGCTCGCTAACGCAAGTGCGTTTTATTAGTGAACTCTTAGGGGCTTTTGTCGTGGGGGTCACCGCTTGGGTCGGGGTGCGCTTAGGGCTCGGCCACAACCTTGATAATGTCATCATCGGGGCGGTGATGCCGTTGGTACCCGGAGTGGCGATCACAAATTCGATCCGCGATATGCTGGCAGGGCACTTATTGTCTGGCATTGCGCGCGGTATGGAAGCACTCTTGAGCGCCGCGGCGATCGGTGTGGGGATCGCAGTCATCTTTCGCTTTTTCTAGGGGGACATTATGCCGTATTGGTTGCAGTTAGTGGTCCAGATCAGCTTTAGTTATCTTTCGACGGTCGCGTTTGCGATCATCATCAACGTACCGCGCAAGGCCTTGAATTTGGCTGGCTGGGCCGGGGCGATCGGCTGGTTAGTGTATTGGGTCTTATTGTACGATCTGCAAGTTGGCCGCATGCTGGCGAATTTACTAGGGGCATTTGCGATCGGGTTGTGCGGGATGATCTTTTCTCGGATCAAAAAAATGCCAGTGATCATTTTTAATATTCCCGGCCTGGTGCCGCTGGTGCCAGGGGCAACGGCTTATCAAGCGGTGCGGGCCTTAGTCTTGGGCCAGGTGATGACCGCTTCGAAGCTCACCGTGCGTGTGGCCATGGTCGCAGGGGCGATCGCCGTCGGGTTCATGCTGGCGCAATTGTTGGCCGAGCAAACTTACCGGCGGACTTGAAACTGTTGGCGCCGGCACCTAAACGTGTTATGATGAAGCCATGCGATGAGTCGAGTAACCCACTTTTTGGGTGAAAGCGCAGCTGGCAGGCATGAATTACCACCCGACGGATTTCGGGGCCAGTGGTCACAGGTTGTGGAGCCGAGATGGCCTTATCCGTTTTGCGGATACTGCAAATAAAAGGCGTACTTCTGCGGAAGTACGCCTTTTTTGTGGCCGAATATTGCCGTTGTGACTCAGCGCTTTTTCTTCGGCGTCCAGCTCATCATAAAGACGCCGCCAAGCACTAAGACGATGCCGATCAGTTGCAGCGGATGAAAGCCTAATGACAAGAACATGATCGATAAAACCGTGGCAGTTAGCGGTTCTAGATTGCCGATCATGCTGGCGATCGCCGGGCGCAAGATCTTGAGGCTGGAGATATAAAGGATGTAGGCTAAAAAAGTGGCCCCAAAAACGATGAAGGCGACGGCGACCCAAGTCCATGGGGTGAGGCCAGTCGGAATGTGCCATACTGGGGTGATCGCATTCATGAGCAGTGCCCCAATGACTAACCCCCAGCCGACGATCACCAAAGGCGGCTCTTGGGCTAATAGCGGGCGCGGCAGTAAGGTATAAGCCGCACCGGTGACCGCGGCTAGCAGGCCCCAAAAAATCGCGATCGGCGCCACATGCAGCTGTGTCAAGTGGCCATTGGTCACCAATAAGAAAACGCCGAATAAAGCCAAAATGATCGCCAAGGCATCGATCAAACGCGGGGCAGTGCGCGTGCGCAAGCAAGTGACGATCGTGATCATTGCCGGGACCAGTGATAACATGATCGTAGCGATGGCCGCATTGCCGTAAAAAATCGCCAGCAAATAGGTAAATTGCGCTAACGCCACGCCGACGATGCCAAAAAGCAGCAAGCGAATGGCCCCTTTACGCTGATGCCAAACGCGTAATAATGGGCGGTGCATGATAAGACTATAAATGATCATGGCGATGCCTGCCCAAGTCAGGCGCATGCTGACTAGCCACGCCGGCGAAGCGGTACTGGTGTTGAAGATCACATTGCTTAAAACACCGCCGATCCCCCACATGGTGGTGCCACAGGCGGCTTGGATCGCGGCTTGACGAGTTGTTTTGGCCATTGCTATTCCTCCAATAACGGCGTAATGCCGCATTGGTTTCTAGTATAGCGAGTTGGCGCGTGAACCTCTAGGGAATTATTTTGCAATTTGTGGTTGACAATTAAGAGGATAAGAAGTAAATTCTAATTAATCATTAATCTTGAAAGGGGGATACATCATGAATAATCAATTTGTACTGGGTGTATCTGCCCGTCAAGACTTGGCCTTGTTGTTGAAGTATAAGGACCCGACGATCGACTAGCATTGCTGGTTGAAAAGTTGAGCCCTGATTTTGCTTTGACGATGGGGCTCATCGCACTACTAGATGATTGGCCTCATCCGATAAGGGATGAGGCCATTTTTAATGTCTGGGGACCCGGAAGCGCGCCTGGGGAGCCATAAGATGAAAAAAGGGGAAGAATACTTATGAAAAACACACTGGTAAAGATCATCGCAACGGCAGCGACGGCAGCTGCCATTATGGCAATGGCAGGCTGCAGTGCCAAAAGCGCAGCGGGTAAAGGCAATACGGCTTCTGGCAACACCATCAAGATCGGCATGAATATGGAGCTGTCAGGCGCTGCTGCCGGGTATGGGAACCAAATGAAGCAAGGCTTCGATCTGGCCGTTAAGCAAATCAATGCAGACGGCGGGATCAAGGTCGGCGACAAGAAGATGAAGATCAAGACGGTGGTGCAAGACAATAAGTCCACCACTTCCGGCTCTGCTTCAGTCGCCGCCCAGTTGGCGACTAAAGATAAAGTGACGGCGATCGTTGGCCCAGCGACGACCAATGATGGGACCGCCGCGATCCCGAACATCACCAAGGCCGCTGTCCCATCGGTCAGCCCGTCGGCGACTGATCCAGATTACACCTTGCAAAAAAACGGCAAGGTCCAGACCTATGTTTTCCGGGCATGCTTCAATAACGACTTACAAGGCGAAACCGCGGCGCATTTTGCCAACAAGACCTTGAAAGCCAAGAACGTTGCGATCTTAGCGGATAACTCCAGTGATTATGGCACCGGCTTAGCCAAGGCGTTCAAGAAAGCTTATACCGGCACCATCAAGTCGACGCAGTACTTCTCTGAAGGCGACAAAGACTTCAATGCGTTGATCACCAGCATTAAGAACAAAAAAGTCGATGCAATCTATGCGCCAGGGTATTATTCCGAATTAGGCCTGATCATCAAGCAAGCGCGGCAATCTGGTGTTAATGTCCCGATCATTGGTTCTGACGGGATGGCGGATCCAAAACTGGCCCAAATCGCCAGCAACAGCAATGCGACCAACGTTTACTACACCACGCCGTTTTCGACTAAAGCAGGTGATACCAACGCAGTGGCTAAGCAATTCATGACGGACTTCAAGCAAGAATACAAAGAAGACGCCCCGACCTTCTCAGCACTGGCGTATGATTCTGTTTTAATGATCAAACAAGCCATTGAAGACAGCAAGTCCACGAACTCCGTCAAAGTGGCGAAGGCCTTAGCTAAGATCAAGGATATGCCAGCGGTCACCGGGAAAACTTCCGTGGATAAGAACCACGATCCAGAAAAGCCGATCGTAGTTGAACAGCTCACCAATGGTAAGGTGACCAGCGCCACTGCCGTCAAGTAATCTGTTAAAACGATGAGAACCAATATCAGGCAGTCGATGCCCATAACAGCGGCATCTGATTGTATCAGAATTTGATTCTTATGTGAGAAACTTATTGACTTTTAATAATATCCCCATTATTATTAAAACATTCAGCCGAAACTTAATTCTAGTGGCGTAAACTACGGGGTTCTGCAGTGGGACCAGTTTAAGACACCATTAGCAAAAACGGTTAAATCTTGCGATATGAAGGAAGAGGGATATCAATGAAAAAGTCAATCATGAAACGAATCGCTGCCTTAGGGGCAGTCGCTGCCGCCTTTACGGTGTTGGCAGGGTGTGCGCAAAGTGCCGCTAGCAAAGGGAACACTGCCAGTGGCAGCACCATTAAGTTAGGGGTCAACATTGAATTGTCTGGTGTTGGCGGCGGCTATGGCGAACAAGTCAACAACGGGATCAACTTAGCGGTTTCCCAGATCAATAAAGATGGCGGCGTCAAAGTCGGCAAGAAGACTTATAAGTTCAAGACGGTCACGCAAGATAACAAGACCGCGACTTCTACCGCGGCTTCCATCGCGGCGCAATTGACCAGCAAGGAGAAAGTTTCCGCATTGATCGGGCCAGCCACGACCAACGCGGCTACCGCGGCATTGTCTAACGCCACTAAAGCCAGCGTCGCGCAAGTTTCGCCTTCTGCTACGGCAGCTGACTACACCCTCCAAAAGAGCGGCAAAGTGCAACCTTATGCGTTCCGGACGGCTTTCACGGATGATTTCCAAGGCACCAAGGCAGCCAACTTCGTGGATGATACCTTGAAAGCCAAGAAAGTCGCCGTGTTGGCTGATAACTCTAACGACTACGGCAAAGGCTTAGCAGCGGCGTTTAAGAAAGAATACAAAGGCACCGTGGTTGCCACGCAATACTTCCAATCTGGCGATAAAGACTTCAATGCCGTGTTGACGTCATTAAAGAACAAAGGCTTTGATGCGTTATACATTCCTGGTTACTACACCGAAATTGGCTTGATCATCAAGCAAGCGCGGCAAATGGGGATCAACACCCCGATCGTCGGTGGTGATGGGATGATGGATCCTAGCTTGACTAAGATCGCTGGGGCCAAGAACGTCACGAATGTTTACTACACCACGCCATTTTCCACCTTATCGGCGAAGTCCGATAAAACCGTCGCCAACTTCCTTGACGCCTACAAAGCCAAGTATGGCGATACGGCATCGGCCTTTAACGCCCTTGGGTTTGATTCAGTTTACCTGATCAAGCAAGCCATCGTGGATGCAAAGTCGACCAACTCCGTAGATATCGCCAAGGCTTTAGCTAAGGTCAAGGATCTCAAAGGGGTCACTGGCACGATGACGATCGATTCAAAGCACAATCCAGAAAAGACGATTTCTGTTGAAAAACTGGTCAATGGTAAAGCTGTATCTGCCACGACCGTTAAATAAACATTTGACGATAGCAGGCGTGAATTTGGCGCCTGCTATTGCGCTTATTCATAATAAAAGGAGGCGATCTCTTGCACACAGCTATGCAACAAATCATCAATGGCCTTTCACTTGGCAGCATCTACGCGCTGTTGGCATTGGGATACACCATGGTCTATGGCATTATCAAGCTGATCAACTTCGCTCACGGTGATGTTTACATGCTTGGGGCGTTTTGGGGTTACTTCATCATTAACAAATATCACGTTGACTTCATTGTCGCCTTATTATCGGCAATGATCGTTACGGCGTTTGCCGGGATGCTGATCGAATATCTGGCCTATCGCCCGCTGCGCAACTCACCGCGGATCACCGCGTTGATCACGGCGATCGGGGTCTCCTATTTCCTGGAAAATGGGATGTCATACCTGTTTGGAGCCAATACCCGCAACTTCCCGCAAGTCGTGAAACAACATAACTACACGGCTTTTGGGATCAATATTTCTAACATCCAACTCTTGATCTTAGTGACGGCGATCATCTTGATGGTGCTGTTACAATTGATCATTCAAAAAACCAAGATGGGTACGGCGATGCGTGCCGTTGCGGTGGATCAAGAAGCCGCTGCGTTAGTCGGGATCAATCCTGACCATGTCATTTCCTTTACCTTCGGCTTAGGGTCAGCTTTAGCCGGCGCTGCTGGGGTATTGATCGGGTTGTATTACAACTCGATCGATCCTTTGATGGGGATGACGCCTGGGATCAAGGCCTTTGTCGCCGCAGTTGTCGGCGGGATCGGCTCGGTGCCTGGGGCGGCGATCGGGGGCTTTTTGATCGGGCTATTGGAAACCGGCGTGCAAGCGATCGGTTTGTCTGCTTATAAAGACGCCGCCGTGTATGTCGTGTTGATCTTGATCTTGATCGTCTTACCGTCAGGGTTATTAGGCAAAAACGTGAAGGAGAAGGTGTGAGCATATGACCAAAAAGAAACTCCAAGCAAACGGCTTATGGTTGCTGGTCATGATCGTTGGCTATTTGGCCATCAACCTCCTCGTGTATACCGGTGTTGTCGATAGTTTTATTGAAAACATGTTAGTGACGATCGGGATCAACATTATCTTGGCCACTGGATTGAATTTGATCATCGGCTTTTCTGGGCAGTTTTCGCTTGGACATGCCGGGTTCATGGCCATCGGTGCGTATGCGACCGGGATCATTTTACAAACTGTCCCGACTGTCGGCGGCTTTGTCGGCTCGATCGTCGTCGGGATCATCATTGCGATCATCGCCGCGATCATCGTGGGGGTGCCAACACTGCGGCTTTCCGGGGATTATCTGGCGATTGCGACCATGGGGGCGGCTGAGATCATCCGCGTGGTGATCAACAACATGAAGATCACCAACGGGGCTGCTGGATTATTCAACATTCCGCAATTTGCCACTTGGCCAGTGGTGTATGTACTGGTATGTGTCACGACGATCGTGATCGTCAACTTCGCCCATTCGCGGGCAGGGCGGGCGATCCAAGCGATCCGTGATGATGAAATCGCGGCAGAAGCGGTGGGGGTCAACCCGACCAAATGGAAGCTGGCGGCGTTTGTGCTTGGGGCAGCCACAGCTGCAATCGGCGGTTCGCTGCACGCCAGTTATATTCAAACGATCGCGCCAAGCGATTTTGGGATCATGAATTCCATTGCCTTATTGATCATTGTGGTGCTGGGCGGGGTCGGTTCGATGACCGGCACCTTCTTAGCTGCGATCGTGTTAGGGGTATTGGATACCGTCTTACAAAGTTTCGGGACTTTGCGGATGGTGATCTATGCTGTGGCGCTGATCGTGATCATGGTCTTTAAGCCAAGCGGGCTGTTAGGCCGTTATGAATTCTCATTTGCGCATGTCTTGAACCGTCATAAGAAGGAGGATGCCGCATGAGTCGTTTGTTACAAGTGGAGCATGTCTCCAAGATCTTCGGGGGTTTAAAGGCGGTCGAAGATGTCAGTATGCATGTTGAAGAAGGTGAGCTGGTGGCATTGATCGGCCCTAACGGGGCCGGTAAAACCACGCTGTTCAATGCCTTGACCGGGGTCAGCCCGGCGACTGAAGGCAGCGTCACTTTCAACGGGGTGTCTTTGGATAAGAAGAAACCTTATCAAGTCGCTAAAATGGGGATCGCGCGGACGTTTCAAAACATTCGCTTATTCCATCAACTATCTGTGCGCGAAAACCTGCAAGCAGCCATGACGCATCGTTATAAAGAAGATTTTGTTTCGAGCATTTTGCGCTTGCCGACGTTCACCAAAAAAGAAGCCTTAGTGAATGGTTGGACTGATGAAATCTTAGCCAAACTTGATCTCAGCGATGTTGGTGAGATGATCACCGCCAACTTGCCTTATGGGACTCAACGGCGCGTGGAAATCGCCCGTGCTGTGGCGAGTGATCCGAAGCTGATCTTTTTGGATGAACCCGCAGCCGGGATGAATCCAGAAGAAACGGCTGATCTGACGGACTTGATCCGGCGGCTGCAAAGCGAATTCGGATTGACCGTGGTCTTGATCGAACATGATATGTCATTGGTGATGAATATCGCAGAGCGGATCTATGTGTTGGAGCATGGGAAGCTGATTGCTGAAGGCACGCCGGCTGAGATCCAAAACAATCAAGCGGTCATTACGGCGTACTTAGGAGGTGGCATCCATGTTTGAGGTGACAGGATTAAAAGTCAATTATGGTGCGATCCAAGCCGTCCGCGGCGTCGATTTCAATGTGCAAGATGGCGAGATCGTGACCTTGATCGGCTCCAACGGTGCTGGCAAGTCGACGATCGTCAAAACCATTTCCGGCCTTTTGCGGCCTAGTGCTGGTAATATCGTGTATGACAACCGCGGCTTGACGCATCTGTCGGCGTCTCGGATCGTCGGCGCTGGGATCGCGCAGGTCCCAGAAGGCCGGCATGTGTTTGCAGGGCTATCGACCATGGAAAACCTCAAGATGGGGGCTTATCTGGTCCCGCGCAATGAGCAGCAAGATGTGCTGGACAACGTCTTTGATCAGTTTCCAGTCTTGAAGGAACGGCGCAATCAAGATGCTGCGACCTTATCTGGTGGTGAGCAGCAAATGTTGGCGATGGGCCGCGCATTAATGGCCCGGCCTAAGCTGTTGTTGCTGGATGAGCCTTCAATGGGGCTGGCGCCGATTTATATTCAAAAGATCTTCGATATGATCAAGACAATCAACAGCCAAGGGACCACGGTACTATTGATCGAACAAAACGCGCTGCAAGCTTTACAAATCGCCAACCGCGGTTATGTGATCGCCAGCGGCAACGTCAAACTCAGTGGGACTGGGCAAGACTTGCTGGCTGATCCAGCGGTGCAAAAGGCTTATCTTGGCGGGTAAGAGCCGCCCATCAAAAACGGACCAGTCACTTAGCGACTGGTCCGTTTTTGGTTTAGCTGGCGACTGCGGTTGGCTGTGCCGCAAGGCTTTTGAGCCATTGCTGGAAAAAGGTGTCTTGGGTGGTTTGCCAAGACCAAGTGTCATGTTCTGGCAGCGGTCCGCCAACTTCGCGTAAATGCTCTTGCCACAGCCCGTTGCGGCGGTATTCAAGATGGCCAAACAAGTAGACTTCCCGACCGTGATCGACAGTCACCAAAAGCGGATGCCCGTCGGTGGTTGCCGCATGCAAGGTCAAATCAGCAACTGACTGCAAGGCCGCCAAAGGGATATCGACATAGCGCGCATGCGGCGCTAAAAAGCCATTCGGCAAGCCTTCAAGCAATGGCGTTGGGGTATCAAGCCGATGGGCATAGGCGCCAAAGAGTTTTTGCGGCAGCGGGTTTTTAGCGATCCCATAGCGGTGATGCAAGGCCGCCATAGCACCCCAGCACAAGTTGAGTTGCGGGAGCTTTGCCGCTGCCAAAGCGTCGATCAGCTGGGCCACTTCGGCGTAATAATGCACCGCAGCAAAATCCAAGCGGTCGATCGGCGCCCCGGTGATGATAAAGGCGTCCATCGTCAGCGCTTGCGTCAACGACAACGGGCGGATGCGGGCGTCAGGGTGTTTCAGCGGGTGGCTTTTAGGGGTGAACCAGTGCAGGTGCACATGGGGGCCTAACGCTTGGGTGAAGTCGGTGATCGTCGCCGACTTGTCATGCATCAAATGCAAGATCCCGATGTTCATTGCATTACGGCGTCAAAGCCGGCTTTGAGGTCCGCTTTTAAGTCGGTGATATCTTCGACCCCGACGGATAAGCGGATCAGCTCGTCTTGAATGCCATTTTGTAAACGGATCTCCCGGGGGATGGCCCCGTGAGTCATTAACGCTGGGATCTCGATCAGCGATTCCAAGGCGCCTAGGCTTTCGGCGAGGGTGATCAACTGAAGATGTTCAACGAAGACTTGCGGGTCTAATCCTGGCTGCAGTTCAAACGACAGCATTGCACCAAAGCCATGCATTTGTTTTTTGGCGATGGCATAATCTGGATTGTCAGGATCGCCTGGATAATAGAGCTTGGCGACGGCTGGTTGGGCCTTTAAAAAGGAGAAGAGCTTTTCGGTGTTGGCCAAATGTGCTTGCATGCGCAATTGTAAGGTCTTGATGCCGCGTTGTAAGAGCCAGCTTTCTTGCGGGGCCAAGATCGCGCCGATCGCATTTTGTAAAAAGCCCAGGCGTTCGGCTAACTGTGCGTCTTTGACCGCCACGACGCCGGCGATCACGTCGGAATGGCCGCCGAGGTACTTCGATGCCGAATGCAGCACGATGTCGACGCCTAGCGTCAAGGGCTGTTGGACAATCGGGCTGGCGAAGGTGTTGTCAATGATGCTCAACAAACCGTGCTCGCGGGCGATCGCGGCAATGGCTTGAATGTCAGTCACCCGCAGCAAAGGGTTAGTCGGCGTTTCCAGGTAAATCGCCTTAGTTGCCGGTGTCAGTGCGGCAGTGACCGCATTTAAGTCGCGCGTATCCACCACCGTGAACGTGATGCCTAAACGGCTGAGCACTTGATTGAGCAAGCGAAACGTCCCGCCGTAGACATCATCGCCGACGATGATATGATCGCCGGCACTGAATAAGGAAAACACGGTCATGATCGCGGCTGACCCGGAGGCAAATGCAAACCCAGCCGTGCCTTGTTCGATATCTGCGACTAAAGCTTCAACCGCTTGGCGCGTGGGATTGCCGGTGCGCGAGTATTCCCAAGGGGCTTGGCCGATCTTGTGCTGGTGAAATGTCGAGGCCATATAGATCGGCATGGAGGTCGCGCCGGTCGTGGGGTCTTCAGAGATACCGCCGTGTAATAATTGCGTTGCTAATTTCATTGATTTGCTCCTTTGGGTGTGTTTAGACGTCATAAATTGATTCGCTCAAGTACCGTTCGCTGCTGTCTGGGAAAATCGTCACGATATTGCTGCCAGCCGGCAGTGTTTCAGCGACTTGCAAACTAGCCGCGACCGCCGCGCCGCTTGAGCTGCCGATGAACAACCCGGCTTGCTTGGCTAATGTGCGGACTTGCAAAAAGGCATCGGCATCGGGGATGGTCAAGGTGGCATCGATTGTTAAATGGTCAAAAAACGGCGGGATGAATTCGACGCCAATGCCTTCTGTGCGATGCGGATGCGGTTGGCCGCCATTGAGGATCGACCCGGCTGGTTCGACGACGATCGCTTGGGTGCGCGGGTCTTTGCTTTTGAGGTAAGCGGCGACCCCGGCAAAAGTGCCGCCGCTGCCGGCACCAGCGACAAACGCTGCGATCGGTTCATGCAAGTCTTGGGTGATCTCAGGGCCTAAGGTGTCATAATAGGTCGCGGGATTAGCCGGATTGGTGAATTGCATCGGCAAGTAGCTGTCAGGGGTCTGGGCGGCTAAGGCTTGCGCTTTTTTGATGGCGCCTTTGATCCCATCGGCAGCAGGGGTATTGATCAGCTTGGCCCCTAGTGCTTGCATCAAGGTTTGCTTTTCGGCACTGAATCGCTCTGGGACCACCAAGATCACCGGCAGCTGGCGTGCTTGGGCGGCTAAGGCGACGCCGATGCCGGTGTTGCCGGCAGTGGGTTCGATGATCGTGGTGTGTTTGGTGATCTCACCGCGCCGGATCCCATCGGCGAGCAAGTATTCGCCGAGGCGGTCTTTGATGCTGCCGCCAGGGTTGAACATTTCGAGTTTGGCATAGATGTGCACGTGATTAGGGGTCGCCAGCGGCAATTCGAATAGTGGTGTGTTGCCGATAGCTTCTTGGATGTGATGGATCAACATAGCGGGTCTCCTTTCAAAAGGCAAAAAAAGGCGCGCCACCAAAAATTGGTGAGCGCGCCTTAGTCCAGTCCGATACCTGAACATGGACTCATACCGTCATTGAGTCAATGCAAACAAGTCGGACATCGCTTAAGGCGCGCTATCCGACAGCAACAATTAGCGTTGAAAGTTGGCATGACTAACATGGCTGAATCCTCCCGATATGAATTACCGTAACTGTAACCTCTTGGTGGCAGTCTGTCAAGCGATAATAATTTTGTTAATACTGACCGTCTCTGGTGACATTGGCGGTGAAAACCGCTGCAAAACCAGTTGCAGACCCGGATCTTTGTTATGATAGAGAAGATTGGAGGGGTGTTCATGGCTGAAGAGCAAACGCCGCTGCACTTAAAGCTGCCAAAAGCGGTGTGTGCGGAATTAGGCGTCGATGCGCACACACCCATGCAACTGCGGGTCAAAAATAATCAATTGGTGATCCAACCGCGGTTCAAAGAGCGGGTGGCCGGGCGGCGCTGGTTTTTATTATGGCCGGTGATCCTCTCTGCGCTGTTGGCGATCGGGGTGTATGGCTATTGGTGGTGGCAAGGCTTGGCAACGGTCCCATTATCTGGCGGCACGTCGGTGGCCAGTTTTGTGATCGGCATCGGGTCTTTGGCAGGCTGGTGCATGTTTGCCGGCTTTTTTGTCTATATGCGCCGTGCTGAAAGTCACCCGCTGATCTACTGGCGGAATTTTCCGGTGATCTTGATCGCGTTTGCGGTGATATTGGGGCTGGCGTTGATCGGCGGCTTTTGGGTCTTGGGCCAGCTGTTTCCTGGCGCGGCTTTTGATCGCTTCACGGCGGCGTTGATTTTTTGGGTATTTACCATGATCGCCACGGCATTCATGGTGGAAGCGGCGTTGACGATCACGGCCGCCACGCTGAGCAATTTGTTGACGGTGGTGATCGTGACTGGGGTGGTGATCGCCATGGCCGCGAATAACCATCGGCGTTGGTGGCAGCATAACCTCAGCTTTTTAGGTACCGATATGGCCAGTAATGCCTGGCAATTCAACCTCACTTTGATCATGTCGGCACTATTGATGATCGCGTTGATCGACACACTGTTTGTGGCATTAGCGCCAGTTTTTCCACGCGACCGGCGCTTATGGCTCATGCGCGGGATGTTGACTTTAGTGGCGGTCGACCTGGCCGGCGTGGGCTTGTTTCCTAACAATGCGGCATCACACCTGTTGCATGATCAAGCCGCCGGGATGCTGGTGTTTTTGGTCGCGGCGTTGATCATTGGGTGCCGCTGGTTATTACCCGGCGTTTCAAAAGCCTTTTTGACCTTGTCTTACGGTGTCGCCGTGTTGCTGCTGCTGTTGAATTTCGGCTTTCGCTGGTTTGGGTATCCGTCGCTGACGTCGTTTGAGATCCAAGCATTTGCCTTAGCATTTGGCTGGTTGTTGTTGCTATTCAGCCGCTTGCAAGCACTAGTCGATCAAGGCAAGCAAGCATGGACCGTGGTGATCCAAGCCAGTGACGACAAAAAAACGGACGTGTCTTGAAGACACGTCCGTTTTTGATGTTTGCCGCTTAGTTTTCGGTGCTTTTGGCAGGGGTTTTTACGGCAAATGACGCGATGAACGCGACGACTGCTAAGATCAACACAAAGGCAAAGCCGGCATGCGACCCAACGGTCAAGCCGGCGATCCCAGCTTGTTGGCTGCTGCCAAAGGCGATCATCGACGTGGCGACCGCCGTACAAATGGCGCCGACGATCTGTTGTAAGGTATTCAAGATCGCACTGCCATCGGCATTCAAGGCTCCAGACAAGCTGTTGAGCCCGTAAGTTTGCGCCGGCGACATCGCCAGCGGCGCACCGATCATCAACACGACATGGCCAAAAATGACCCAGGCTAAAGGACTGTGAGCGTTGGCGGATAACAAGATCAACACCCCGATGATGGCGATGAAAAAGCCGATCCGAGTGAGCCCTTTGGCCCCGTGACTGTCATAAAGCCGCCCGGCGACTGCAGAAGTCAAAGCATTAACGATCCCGCCTGGCAGCATCACGATCCCAGTCAACGCGACTGGCAAGGCCATGACCCGCTGCAAGAACATCGGCAGCAAATACATCGACGCTAAGATCACCCCAAAATCGAGCATCACCAACAAAGTGCCGACGGTGAACCGGCGCGTTTTGAAAACCGTCAGATTCAACATTGGCTTGCTCAAGCGCAATTGGCGGCGTGCGTATAAGACTAAGGCCAACAGCCCCACGATCAACGCGAGCAAGACCTTAGCCGATAACCAGCCGGCATCAGAAGCAAGCGAGGCCCCGATCACGATCCCGGCAAAACCGACTGTCGATTCTATGATCGATAACCAATCCACCGGGGTCTTGGTTTGAGGATACACGTTGTCTAAGGAAGTGGCGGCAAAGACAAAGGCAATGGCCAAGAAGGGGACAAACAGCCAGAAAATATAATGCCAAGAAAGTTTGGCCAAAAGCAAGCCGGTGATGGTCGGGCCGATCGCAGGCGCAAACATGATCACTAATGCGGCCATACCCATGACCGTGCCCAATTTATGCGGCGGAAAGATCTGCAAGGCAACCGAAAACATCAAGGGTAAGACCAACCCGGTGCCAATGCCTTGGATCATCCGGCCGAGTAACACGAGCGTAAAGACGCTGGCGATCGCCGAGATACAAGCCCCAACAATAAAGGCCCCTAAGGCGAAAAGGACGATCTTTTTTGTGGTAAACCAACGGGTCAGCAGGCTTGAAAGCGGCATGCAGATCCCGATCACCAGCATATAACCGGTGACCAGCCACTGAATGGTGCCTTGGGTGACGTTTAAAGCGGCCATTAATGACGGCAGCGCGATATTTAATGCAGTTTCAGAAAACATACCAACGAACGAGCCGATCATCAGCCCGACCATGGCCAGTGCGGGATGGGCGATCTCAACGCGGGCTTTTGGCAGTGATTGTGACATTTCCATGGTAACAACAAACTCCTTTTCTCTAGATAATGGCAAAAAAAATAGCCGTAATCGCGGCTAAAGGTGGAACCATCCCCAGTTGCCGCCGGGGATGGCGATCATTAAACAAACTTCACGAGTGGTTATACTACCAGAAAATCTGCTGACGCGTAAGGGAAAACTTAATTTTCTCAGGATTTGCGGGTCAACCGTGGCGAAAACGGCAAAAAAACCGCTGCGATCCAAAGCAATTTTAGCCCATGAAAAAAGCGCCTGGGACCACGATTCATGGTTAGAATCGCGGTCCCAAGGCGCTTGTGTCATGGACGCGGTTGCGTCAAACGCGTCTAAACGAGCTGTCTTAGTCACTATTGGGGCTTAGTCAAGATCAGTCGCAGTTTCGCTGCCGCGGTTTTGGAAGGCGGCTAACGCCTTGCGAGCGATCGGGCCAACGATCAAAAGCTGCAGCGGCAAAGCCATGAAGAGGTTAAAGATCCAAGTGTGTAAATAAGTGAGGACCAGATTGCCGCCAAAGTTGGCGGTAACGATGATGCCAAATGCAGACATCAAGCTAACCATTCCGGCGACCATTAAGATAGAGATCCAGATCCCGATGATCAGCGACTTTTGTTCCATTTCAGGTTTGAAGATGCGGGTGAAAAACAGCTTTTTGGCTAATGGGCCGACGACGCCAAGATCGAGGATCAAGGCGATCACTAAGGCTACCGGGTAGCCTTTCAAGACTTCTAATAGGTAACCGGCACTAAAGCCATCGCTTAACGCCACGTTGTAGCCGGCCATGACAAATACCATGAGGCCAGCCATGATCAGACTGAAAAAGAGTTCTTCTTTAAAATTTTTAGGCACGTTTTCTCCTTGGGCTCGTGGGTTTGAAATTTTGAGCGGTAGTGTCAGCTAACAGCCTATACGGACCCAATCGACGATGTGTCACCCACAGCAATTTCTAACATACCAGAAAAATTGTGTTGGCGTAAGGATTATTTTCAGAAAAATAAAAATAATGGCAAATCGGCTGGACAGCGCTGGATATAAACCCTAAAAATGTTGACTGGTATCAGCCGGCTGATACCAGTCGCGCACTGCTTGCCCCATCGCGCGATCCAGATAGCGCACGACCACCTGTTGATTGTTGTCGCCGCTGCGAATGTTCAAACTCAAGTGGCAGCGGTGCTTAGGAGCCAACCAGATGCTATTGGACAACGCCAAAGACTGGATGTTTTCACGGCGCACGACATATTGCGTCCGCGTCCACCAGCTGCCAGTTTGCACGGCCAAGCGGTGCTCATCGATGATCGCCACGCCGGCGTTGTTAGCGGCATAACGGCCTTGCAAAGCGGCCAATACCAGCCAGATCCCGGCAATGAAGCCCCCTAGCCAAAGCCACTGGGACCAAAAATAGGCCAATGGGACCAGTAACGCGGCTAATACGATGCCATTGCCGATCAGGAGGTTGCGGATGTAATACCAGCGGCTGTTGGCCGGGATCGCGTTTAACGCCGGCGCTGCAGCTGGCAGCCAAGGAATGAATGGATGCATCGTCGGCCAAGTTTGGGCAAATGGCACCACCGGCATCAACACCAGATCGTGGTCGCTTTCATCGTCTGCGGCATTACTGGCGACTAACGCTTGCACGGTGGCCAGGTGCAGGCCTTGGCGCAAGAGACTTTGGCGAATACGAGCGGCTTGGATGCGATCGCGTTGGACGCTGACAGTGGTTCGCTTGAAAAAGCCCCGCGTCGTGACTAACGTGTCACCGGTTTGGGTCAAGGTGAAGTGGTAATATTTTTGCATCAGATTCAAATACGAGGCAAAAATGGCGACGAGTAGGAAAAACAGGCCTAAACCAACAATGACCAGCAGCGCCAGATGCGCCAAACTAGAAAAAACGCGCGCCTGCCAAGCATCGGGAATGAGGTCATCGAGTTTGCCATAAGCGCCGAAGATCACCGCCAATAGCGGCAAAAAGCCTAAGCTGGTAAGCGCATAAAGATTCAGATCCTTAGGGGCGATTTGGTAGGTCAAGTCCGCTTGAGCCGGCACAGCCGCAGTTGGCTGCTGGGCCGCAGGGGCGGATTTTGGCTGGTGCTGGCGATGGGCTTCGATGTCTGCAGCGACGCTTAGCGGCACCGCAAATAAAGTGGCGGCCCCATTTTTCCCATCTTGGCTGGAAGTTTCGACGTTGAGCGTTTCAAGGCCAAACGGGCGCAGGTAAAACCATTGTTGGCGATGCAAGGTCTGAATATTGGCGTAAGGGATATGCCGCACCTTGCGGATGAACAATCCGGAGGTGATCGTCAATTGTTGCGGCGCCAGCAGATAAGTGAAGCGCCAGTAGCGGATCCCCACCAACAAGAGGCTGCCTGCTAAAACGGCCGCCAGCGCTAATAGGTTATACCAAGCAAAATGCGACTGCCAAGTGTTGATGATGATCAACCCCAGCAAAAACAGCCAAGTGCGCAATTCCTGGATGAGCATCAACGGCAACGCCAACAACGGTAAGCGCTTAGGCATCAGCACGCGCCTCCTTTGCCAGCTGCATGATCTGTTCGCGCAGTTGGTCGGCGACTGCACCGGTGACGCCAGCAATGCTGTGCGTCGTTGAGGCGGTGTGTACTTGGACGGCTTGCAAGCTTTGCCACTGCAAAAGCGGTCCGGCAGCTAGGGTGACGTTTTGGATCCGGGCGATGGGGATCGCTTCTTCGGTGCGAAATAAATAGCCGCTGCGCAAATAAACGGCGTCGGCGGTGATGGCATAACGCCAGAAACGGTAGCGATAAGGGATCAACAGCAGGTGGCTGCCGACGTGCAAAATACCGGCTACTAGTGGGATCATGGCTAGCCACCAAGGCCATTGCCACAGGTGGTGGCAAATCAGCAGCGCGGCGGTGATCGCCAGCCAAATGATGCCGTCGATCGCGGCGCGGGCCCGCCACACAGTTTTGATCTGGTGCGGTAGTTGTGCTTGCATCTGATGCCTCCATAATTTTGCCATTAATGCCAAGGGTCATTGTCAGTGTATCAAGTGATGAAGGCGCTAACAAGACGGCAGTGCAAAAATCAGCCTGAGGCAGCGGTTTTAGCCCATGACAAAAACACCTTGGACCCACGATTCGGGTTAGAATCGCGGTACCAAGGTGTTTTTTTAGGGGCATTTTAGACTAAGGGCGTGTAGACCAATTCGACCAGCTGCTTGTGGCTGGCAAAGTTGACGCCGGTGATGTGCTGCTCCAAGATCTTTTGGTATTCTTCGAGCACGTCATAAGGCAGCGGCGTTAAGAGGTGCAGATCATCGATCACATCCGCGACACTTTGGGTGGTATCGAAGTTGATGAAAATATCGATCTTGCTCAGACAATCGGCTAATAAGTCCGTCAACTGGGCATCAGGTTTACCGCTAGGATCAGTGATGACGACCTGCTGGTGGTTCAAAGGTTGGTGGTCAAACTGGATCATTTTCAAAGCCGTAAAAACATTCATCTCATTCACCTCATCACAAACGCTACCGGATATATAGCTTGATTCTACCACAACGGCAGCGTTTCAGCAGGGAAACCCCGAGCCGGCGACCGAGGCAGGACAGAATTGATTAAAATACAATGAGTAAAGCCAGCCGAGAAATTTGTTGAGCATCCGGAAAACCGTGTCGCGACACCGATTAACAAGCCTGACAGTTCGCGGTTTTGAAAAAAATAGTTGACAGTACCGTAGTTAGTGGCTATGATCACATTAATAATTAATGGCACTTGGATGAGTAGTTTGTTACGAAACTTTAAGAGAGGCTGGGGTCGGTGAAACCAGCTAGTCAAGGACAAACGAATATGGTCCGAATCAATGCCAGATGACGCGAGGGCAACTAAGCGGCATCCGGGTACGCCCGATAACGCGTCAGGGATTAACCCGCATGGGTCGGATCCTCAAGGACGGTCATTTGGTGACCGTTGAAGACGAGTGGTACCGCGTGTAGACGCCTCGTAGCTGATTAGCTGCGAGGCGTTTTTTGATTGGTGACAAAAATAGGAGGGGGTGCTGATCATGAGTCGATTGAGAAAACATCGGATCAATATTTGGTTACAGTTATGGCGCGGATGTGCCTTGGTGAGCACCCGAATGTGGTGCAGTGGTTATTATGACGGCATGAGCTTACCACAACCCACAGAGAATAGGAGCACCAAGAATGAAGATCATCACTTATATTGACAATGACACAGAAAAAGTTGGCTTGGTTTCAAACGATGGTCAACGGGTATTTCCGATCAAGACCTTAGGCTACGCCTTTGAGTCGGTCAACGCGCTGATCGATGGCGCAGATGACGCGACTTGGGCAAAGCTGAAACGCCTAGTGAACGACCCGCAACAAACCGGGGCCATTGCGTTTGATCAAGTCAAGCTGACCGCGCCGATCCCGCATCCAAAACGGGACGTGTTGGCGCTAGGACTCAACTATATCGATCATGTTAACGAAGTGGCAAAATACATGGACGAAGATCCGGCCAAGCGGGCAGAACCGATCTTTTTTGCCAAACACGTCGATCGTGCCGTTGGCGAAGGTGAAGCCACACCAGCGCATGCTGATTTTATTTCCAGTTGGGATTACGAAGTGGAATTGACGGTCGTTTTGAAAAAAGAGATCAATCATTTTGTTAAGCCGGAAGCAGTCGAAGATTACATTTTAGGGTATACGATCGTCAACGATATGACGGCGCGTGAACTGCGCAAACACGTGGAGTCATTCTTCCAAAAATCGTTGGATGGGTCGACGACGATGGGGCCATGGATCGTGACCGCAGACGAATTGCCGTTTCCGCCGGCAAAACGGATCCGCTTATGGGTCAACGATGAATTGCGGCAAGAAAGCAATACCGGCAACTTGGTCTTTAGTATTGCAGAATGTTTGAGCACCTTGTCGAAAGGCATGACCTTGCGTGCTGGAGAGATATTAGCTACCGGGACGCCAAATGGGGTAGGCGCTGGGATGGTGCCGGAAAATTACCTGAAAGCTGGCGATCACATCAAAAGCGAGATCGACGGTATCGGGCAATTGAACATCAACGTCAAGGATTAGTGAGGGAAAGGCTATGAAGAAAACAATTTTATCGCTGGCATTGCTGGCCAGTGCAGTATTTGTAGGCACCTTGACCCAAGGACACGCGGTGGCCGCAGCCAAAGCCAAAACGGTCCAAATCGTCTCTTCGCCGGCGTCTAAACCCTATGCCTATACGAATTCGAAAGGCAAATTGGTGGGGTATGACATCGACGTTGCCAAGGCGATCGATAAAGCGGAGCCGGCGATCAAGCTGCACTGGAATTCCACTGAATTTCAGTCGATGTTTTCTGGCGTGGATGCGGGGCGCTATAGTGTCGTTGCCAATGACATCGTGAAAAATCCGGCCCGCGAGAAAAAGTACTTGTTCTCAGATAAGAGTTATCTGACGACTAAGTATTCGATCGTGTATAACAAGTCGAAACAAGGCGGCAAGATCGATACGCTGGCAGATCTCGCCGGTAAGAAAGTCACGACGTTTTCCAATGGGTCTGCGGTGCAATTATTGCTGGAAGCTTATAACAAGAAGCATCCAGACAAAAAGATCAAGCTCTCCCATCTTGATTCAGATGCCAGTGATTTGCTGACGTCAGTCGAAAACGGTCAAGCAGATGCGACAGTGGTGGTGAACGTCACCGGGCAAGCGTACATCAAAGAACATGGGTCCAAGTTAACGACCACCGATCTGCCAGAAAAAGAACAAGGCGGCCAAGACAGCCTCGCTTATTTCTTGTTTGGCAATGATGCTGACGGCAAGTTCGCTAAGCAATACTTTGATCAAGGGCTGGATAAGATCATCAAAAACGGCACCTTGGCCAAGATTTCCAAGCAGCATTTTGGTAAAGATTATACGGGGCAATGATCGTGGAAAAACGTTATGACAGTCAAGTCGTTACCGCTTGGGTCCAAGCAATTTTTGCCGCTTGGGGCTTTAATGCCGCAGACAGCCAAACGATCGCGCAAACGATCATTGACACCGATCTGCATGGGATCGCGTCGCATGGGGTCCAGCGGGTGCAGATGTATGACCGGTTCTTGCGCTGGGGGCGCATCAAGCAAACCGCAGCGCCTGCAGTGGTGCATGAAACCGATATTTCCGCAGTCGTCGATGGCCACTTTGCCATGGGCCAGCTTGTGGGGATCTACAGCATGAACCTGGCGATCCAAAAGGCTAAACAACACGGCTTTGGGATCGTGGCAACGCGCAACTCTAATCATTATGGCGTGGCAGGCTACTATGCGAACCTGGCTGCTGATGCGGGGCTGATCGGATTTTCATCGACGAATACAGGGCCGGGGATGATCCCGACCAATGCGCTTAAGGGCTTTTTAGGCACTGACCCAATTGGCTTTGCCATGCCGGCCACCCCGCATCATTTTATTTTTGATGTGGCCACGACCACAGTGCCTCAAGGCAAAGTTGAGCTGTATTTAAAAGAAGGCAAAGACTTGCCAGCATTGTGGGTGGCCAAAGATGGCCAAACGCCTGTTTATTCGCATGATGCCACGGTGTTAGCCGGCTTGCGTGATGCGCAATCGACGGTAGGACTGGTGCCATTAGGCGGGATCTCCGAATTCACTGGGAGTCATAAAGGGTATGGCTTGGCGATGATCGTGGAGATCTTTACCGGCATCTTGGCGCAAGGCAATGTATCGCATGAGATCTCAGATCAAGATCCGACTGCTGGCATCTGTCAAAGCTATATTGCCTTGGATCCCAGCTTGTTTGGCGATAAAGCGGCGATCTACCAGCGCTTTTCTGCCTACTTAGAAGCGCTGCGGGCATTGCCGGCAGTTCCAGGCAAGCGCGTGTATGTGCACGGTGACAAGGAAGCCGCGGCTTATACGGATCGGATCCGGCACGGCTTAAAAATCGACGCTCAGACCTATTCAGAATTAGTAGCGATTTCAAAACGGCTGGGCGTTGATTATCAGCCATATTTAGACGCATTCAATTGAGGTGATGATGTGACTGAACAGATATTTGATGTGCATTTTCTGCTTGAGACATTTCCCAAAATCATGCCATACTATCCGATCACCATGGCCATCGTGGGGGTTGCGTTAGTATTTGGCTTGCTGATCGGATTTTTTTGCGCATTGATCCGGATCTATCATGTCCGTATTTTGACGACGATCGTGAATATTTACATTTCGATCGTGCGCGGGACGCCGCTTTTGATCCAGTTATATCTATTTTATTATGGCATTCCGATCAGCTTGCGGCTCTTGAATGCCAAATTTCAGACGAACTTCAATATCGATGGGGTCTCGCCGCTGTGGTGTGTGTTGATCTCGTATAGTCTCAATGAAGGCGCGTATCAAACCGAAACGATCCGTGGGGCGATCGAATCTGTCGATCAAGGGGAAGTGGAAGCGGCATATTCGATCGGCCTCACCGGCGCGCAAACCTTGCGGCGGATCATCATCCCAGAAGCCGTCAAAATTGCGATCCCTAATTTAGGGAATAATTTGTTGAAGTTATTTAAAAACACCTCATTGGCTTTTACGGTTTCCGTGGTCGATATTATGGCGGAAGGCAAGCTGATCGGTTCTGAAGGGTACCGCTACTTCGAGGTCTATATTGCCTTGGCGGTCATTTATTGGGTGTCTTGCTTTGTCATCTCTAAAGTCGTCGATGTGATCGAATTGCGCGTCAATGTGGCCGGTAAACGCATAGCGCGCTAAAGGAGGGCAATTTGTTAGAACTTAAGCATATTCAAAAAGCTTTTGGCGATAAGCATGTCCTAAAAGATGTGTCCCTGACGGTTAAAAAAGGCCAGGTGGTCGTCATTTTAGGCCCTAGCGGCTCGGGGAAAACCACGTTATTGCGGACGATCAATTTTTTGGATGGCGCTGACAGCGGTGAGATCGTTTTAGATCAAGATCATTATGACGTCACCCGCATTGCCAAACGGGATGTGTTAGCGATTCGCAAACGGACCGCGTTCGTCTTTCAGCGGTATAACTTATTTCAAAATAAAACAGCGCTTGAAAATGTGATCGAAGGGCTCGTCACTGCGCGTAAAGTGCCTAAAGTAGAGGCGATCACCCGCGGCAAGGCCGCCTTGGCCAAAGTGGGATTGGCAGACCGGGTCGATTTTTATCCCAGCCAATTGTCTGGGGGTCAACAACAGCGGGTCGGCATTGCCCGTGCCATTGTGATCAAACCAGATGTGATCTTGTTTGATGAGCCGACGTCAGCATTAGATCCAGAGTTGATCGATGATGTATTGGACGTGATGCGGGATCTCGTCGATGATGAAATGACGATGGTCGTCGTCACGCATGAAATGTCATTTGCGCGCGATGTGGCCAGTCAAGTGGTCTTCATGGCAGAGGGTAATGTGGTTGAAAAAGGTACCCCGGCGCAGATCTTTGAACATCCGCAAGAAGCGCGTACCAAGCAATTTTTGGCGCGGATATTAAGGGATTAAAGGAAGGCGAAGCAATGGTTGTACAAAGTGGACCGCAACGCTATATTGCCGGGGTGGATGCTTATGATCAATTACCCATCTTCATTGCCAGCGAAAATGTGCATCGCGTCTTGTTGCTGCACGGGCAAAAGTCATTAGCCGCGGCGTTGCCGTACCTGCCGGATTTTGGTGCTGACGTGGCAGTGGTGGATGTGTCTTTTGGCGGGGAATGCTCTTATGAAGAAATTGCGCGCGTCAAGCAGCTCGTGCAGGCCAACCGCTGTGAATTAGTGATCGGGTTAGGCGGCGGGAAGGTGATCGACACTGCCAAAAGTGTGACTGCCGGGACAGCTTTATATTTAGTGACGATCCCGACTTTAGCCAGTAATTGTGCCCCTTGGTCAGCATTAAGTGTGCATTATCATCAAGACGGCACGCATTTAGATCACGTCTTTTATAATGAAACGGCTAATTTGCTCTTGTTTAATCCCGCAGTGATCTTTAATTCCCCGGTCGCTTATTTCGTGGCAGGGTTGGCGGATACTTTAGTCAAATATTATGAAGCAGAGCTGAGTTTTGCCGCATTGGCACCGCAAGACTATACGGTGGGGTTGACCATCGCTAAGCAAATGACCCAATCGTGTCAAGCAGTCTTTTTTGCGACCGCTCAACAGGCAGTGGCCGACATGCAAGCAGGGCATTTGACCCATACTTGGCGAATCGCGGCGGAATCGGTGATCGTCACTGCTGGCTTAGTGGGCGGCTGGGGCGAAGCTTGTGCCCGGCCATTAGGCGCGCATAAGATCCATGATGCGCTGACCTATTTTCCAGAAACCGTCCATTTGCTGCATGGCGATAAAGTCGGCTATGGAATCTTGGTACAGCTGGTCTTAGAGCACCAACTTTTTGAGGTCAAGCGCTTGTTGCCGATTTTTAAAACCTTAGGCATCCCGACGAATTTTCATGAGCTGGGGTTTGCGACGGTTGATCACGCCGTGGTTGAGCAGATCGCTGCGCAAGCGGCGGCCACTTTTACGATCCCGATCAAGATCGATGCCAAAGCGGTGCAACAGGCGATATTACAAGTCGAAGCGCTGACTAATTAGAAAAAAGCATTGCCCATGACGCCAGGTGCTGGCCAATGGGCAATGCTTTTTTAGGCCGCTTGTTTTGGCAGGCGCAGGCCTAAGCCCCAACCGCAAGCGCCGATCACGGCAAAAAAGGCAAAAGTCACGGCAAAACCAACCGGGGCTTGGCCGCTGAAGGCTTGCACTTGTTGCAATAAGACTGTCGCCACAGCAACGCCTAAAGAGCCTAACAGCTGCCGCGCAGTGGTGGTCACAGCCGTGCCGTCAGACAGCCATTTTTGCGGTAAGGCATTGGCACCAGTGGTGACCGCCGGCATCATCACAAACGCGTTGCCGGCTTCAGTCAGCATCGACAAGGCGATCGCGCCGATCAAAGGCAAGTGCCCGGCAGTGACGGCTAATAATAAGAAGCCGCCAGTGATCAAGCCCATGCCTAACAAGACGACGCGGCGTGGCCCATAAGTGTCCAGCCACTGGCCGGCCCGCGGGTTCAAAATCGCCAACAAGGCGGCAGCAGGCACCAATGACAGCCCTGAAACCAGCGGGGTGACGTGTAAGATGGTTTGAAAGTACAGCGGCATCATGATCGTCGTGACGATCAAGCCGATGTAAGAGATCCCCGTCAGCCAAACTGCCAGATGAAATTGCGGCGTCGCAAAAACGCGCAGCTGCAATAATGGGCGCTTTTGATGCAGCTGCCGCGCGACAAAGCCCCATGCCGCAAGCAAGGCGATAATGGCCAAGCCGATCAGCCACCAACTCAGCCCGTGAGCCGTTGCACTGGATAAAACGTAAAGCAGCGCCGGAAAACTGGCAGCTAAAATCACTGACCACCAATCCAGCCTAGTCGGGGTCAACGGCATCACGTCTTTGATCGTGCGTGTTGAAACGACCAAAACCAACAAGGCAACGATCAAAAATAAGATGAACAATGCCCGCCAGGAAAACCAAGTCAATAAGATGCCAGAAATGATCGGTCCAACTGCTAAAGCCGAGCCCATGACTAACCCAGCAGTGCCCATGACCGCACCGCGTTGGGCTTGCGGCGTGATCGTCAGTAAGACAGTTTGGAAGCTGGGAAAAATGATCCCGACGGCTAAGGCTTCACAAAGCCGGCCGATCAATAATAGCGGGAAGTTTGGGGCCCAGACACATAAGGCAGTGCCTAAAGCAAACAAGCCGACGACGCCTTGGAATAATTTTTGGAAGCCGACATTGGTCAATAGCCATGGCGAAACCGGGATCATGAGGCTCATGACCAGCATAAAGCCGGTCGTCAGCCAAGCAACCGTGCCTGCCCCAAGCCCAAACGCCCGCATGAACGCGGGATAAGCGGTGCTTAAGGCAGATTGGGAAATCGACATGGAAAAAGTGCCCGTCAATAAAGTGGCGATGAATGCTCGCCGTTGATTCGATGCTAAGATAATATCGCCTCCAAAGTACGCCTCTAGAATACGCTTTTTAGCGACAATAGCCAAAATTTGGGGTCACTTGGTTCGATCGCAAATAACGCCGGACGCAAAAAAATCAGCGGGAAAATAGTGGAGATCCGCTGATTTTTTAGGCGAGCTGCGTGGCGCAACGCGCTAGGGCTTGGGGCACTGCCGTCTATCTGGCTTTGCCAGATCGCCGCCAGTACACCCAAGCCTACGCGCTAAAACCGCGCCACTCCGCTCTGTTTATTTTTTGACACGCCAAAGACACGAGCGGTTGCCTGCTCGTGTCCCTGGTGGCTTGCTGGTGGCTGTTTGGCAGTTGCCTGCCGTACAAGACCGCCAGTTCGCGGTTTTTAGTGGTGCGTCATGCTTTGGTGCATCCCGTTTTTGGCCCCCCAAAAGCGGGTGGTGCTGTACAGTTGCCTGTACATTGGAGCGTCCGCCAATCATTTTGTTGCATCCACGCCCGTAGTACGCAGATGCTTCATCGCTAAAGCCACCTAACACGGTGGGGCCATGTTAGGGCTGTGCGCCGCTTTTGATTGCTGGGGTGACGCCGAAGCGACCAGATTTCCCCAGGGAGCAGTGAGGGTCACATCCCATGCGGCCGCATGGGATCCTACTACTTACACGATACCGTGACGATAAGATACCACGGGTTGAAAACGCTGTCAACTGTTTTGGGCAAAATTTATTTTTGGCCAATCTTTTTGCCATGAGCGCTTGCCAACCAGTCGCAGCAGTTGGCAGTTTGGCCTTTAAGGGGTATATTGGTCAACAATCGGAAAATATAGAAGGAGGCGAAATGGATGTTCACATATTGTCCCACTTGTGGCACGAAACTGGTGCCTAAAGCCGCTGGCGATGATGGCGAGATCCCGTATTGCAACCAATGCGAACGCTTTTGGTTTCCTAACTTTGCGGATTGCGTGATCATTTTAGTCGCCAACGCCAAGCATGAGATCGTGTTGGCCAAGATGCCTTATCTGTCTGAGCGTTATGAGTCGCTGATCTCTGGGTATATCAAGCCTGGAGAAAACGTGGAGCAAGCGGCCACTCGCGAGGTCCATGAAGAATTAGGTGTGAGTGTCGATCAGTTGGATTATGCGGGTACTTATTGGCTCCCGCAGCATCAGATGATGATGCACGGCTATATCGCGCTGACCACCGACCAAAAACTGCATTTGTCTGATGAATTAGGGACTGCCAGTTGGGTGCCAGTTGCCGCAGCTCCCGCCCGCATGTGGCCGCCTAGTCCAGAAAACTCGGCACTGGATATCATCCAGTTATACCAAGCCAACTATTGAGCGCCACCAAAAAAGCCGAGTCGTCAGACTCGGCTTTTTTAATGCGGTCAGCGGCGGCGCAGCCATAGCGCTTTGATCCCAGAAAGGATCAACGTTGGCAGTGCCGGCAAGCAGATCACCGCTAGATAAAGGGTGCCGCTTAACGGTGTGGTGCCCATCACCGTATTGAAAAAAGGCATTAACGTTACCAGCAAAGACGCACTGGCGGCAAACGCTACGGCGATCAATAACTTCCCATTGGCAAAGGGATTGCGGTGGAATAAGGTGCGATTGCTGCGGGCGTCAAAGACATGCCAGAGCTGGCCGAAAACCAGGGTCAAAAAGGCGATCGTTTGCGCAGTGGCAGCGGGGTATCCGGCATGAGCCGCCCATAAGAAGGCCAGATAAACCAATGCCCCCATGACGATCCCGCGCCCGAAGATCCGCCCCAGCATACCATGTAAGACTGACTGATCCACATTGCGCGGTGGGCGCTGCATCAAGTCAGCTTCAGGCACGTCATAGCCAAGTGCAAAACTTGGTAAGGCATCTGAGATCATGTTCACCCACAAAACCATCAATGCCGTCAGCACCGGGGTAGTGGCACTGACTTGACCGACTGGCCGCGTCATCAGCACCACCCCAAGCAACAGGGCCAAGACTTCGGCGACATTGGTGGTCAACTCGTGGCGCATGAAATTTTTGATGTTGCCAAAAATCGTGCGGCCGGCTTCAACTGAGCGGGTGATTGTGGTGAACTGATCATCTAATAAGATCAAGTCGGCGGCATCTTTAGTGACTTCAGTGCCGTTGATCCCCATGGCGATGCCGATATCTGCCGCACGCAAGGCCGGGGCGTCGTTGATGCCATCGCCAGTCATGGCCACGACTTCATTATGGCGTTGTAAGGCTTTGACGATCCGCTGTTTGTGCTCAGGACTCACACGTGCATAAACGCGAATAGTAGGGACAAGTTTGAATAAGGTTTCATCGCTCATTTCTTCTAATGCCGCGCCTTGAATCACCGTTGCCTCGGGAGAATCCACGATCCCCAGTTTTAACGCGATCGCCCGGGCAGTGGCGGCATGATCGCCGGTGATCATGACCACAGCAACGCCAGCTTGATGCAAGGTGGCGACGGATGCGCGGACTTCTGGCCGCGGCGGGTCGATGATCCCGGCGATCCCCAATAAGGTCAGTGAGTGTTCAAGTGCTGCTTGTTCGCCGTGTAAGGCCAGGTTTTCATCGATGTCGCGCACCGCCACGGCGATGGTCCGCAAGGCATCATTGGCAAACCCTAAAACCACATTTTCGACCGTTTGCTTCATTGTCTCCAGCGGCTTGAGACCCCCTGCGTCGGCTACTTGCGCAGTGTGCGCTAGGATCACATCTGGGGCCCCTTTAGTCAGCACCTGGTATTGGGCCCCATCTTTGATCACCACGCTCATCATTTTGCGGGTGGAGTCAAACGGTATGACGCGGACGATGTCGATGTCGTGGGTGCCGTTTTTGTCCAGTAAGTGATCGCGGGTGATGCCGGCTTTGTGCCCCATGACCACCAAAGCGACGTCAGTGGGATTGCCATAAGGTTGAAAGATCCCGTCGGCGTCTTCTTGAATCGTCGCTTCATTATTTAAAACGCTGGCAGCCATGAAGCGCTGGTAATCATCGGCGGCAGATTCCGGCGTGATCTCACCTACCGGGTCAAAGCCGCTGCCTTCTACGGCGAAGGCGGCGCCATTGGCCCAAAAACGCGTCACAGTCATTTGGTTTTGCGTCAAGGTGCCGGTTTTATCTGAAGCGATGAAACTGGTGGCACCGAGAGTTTCCACCGCGTTTAGCGATTTGATCAAGCCATTGTTGTGTGCCAGCATGGTGGCGCCGATCGTCAACACGATGGACAAAACCGCCGGCAAAGCGTCAGGGATCGCCGCCACCGCCAAGGCGATCGCAGTGGAAAGCGATTCTGCCACCGCAGTCAAAGATAAGCTGCCAGTGGTTTGATAGGCTTTGAATAACTCTAAGCCTAGGGTCAAAAAGACAATGGCGATGGCCACCGCCATCAAGCGCGTCGTCAACTTGGCAATGGTACGTTCGATCGGGGTCTTTTTAGTCGGCACGCTGGCCAAAAGGTCGGCGATCTTGCCAAGTTCGGTATGCATCCCGGTAGCGACGACCACGCCAATGCCGTTGCCATGAGTGACCATGGACCCAGAGTAGCCCATGTTGGTGCGATCACCGATTTGGGCATCGGCAATGGCATGCGTCTGTTTGCTGACTGGATCCGCTTCACCGGTGAGGTGCGCTTCATTGGTCATGAGTTCGGCAACTTGAAGCCAGCGTACATCCGCTTCGATGAAGTCGCCGGTTTTGACCTTGAGGATGTCACCAGCCACCAGCGCTTTCGCTGGGATCTGCTCCCATTGCCCGTCACGCAAGACCAACGCATGGTGGTCGGCCATGTTTTTTAAGGCGTCGAGTGATTTTTGCGCCGCTTGCGCTTGCCAAAACGACAACCCGGCATTGATCGCGATCAACAGTAAGATCGCAATGCTTTCGTAGATCGCCGCCATACCATGGGCAGGGTCGCCGCCGCCGAAAAAGTCATAAGCGGCGCTGACCCAAGCTAAGCCCACAGCGATCAATAAGATGATCACCAGCGGCTCTTTGAACGTATGGGCAAATTGTCGCCACGCCGGGATCTTTGGCGGTTGAGCTAAGGCGTTTTGGCCCATTTGAGTCAACCGTGCTTGCGCGGCTGCAGCCGTTAAGCCGTGGCGCCGCGAAGTCTCTAATTCAGTTAAAACGGCTTGTTTATGTTGTAAGTGGGGGGATGGCATATAAGTCCTCCTTATGATGACGCAAAGCGCGTATGCTGAGTCAAAGACGCAAAAGGCGCAAGCTTAGGATGGCTTCCTCCCCAGGAAGCCGATCTTGAAGCTTGCGCCCAACCGAATGTCTTTGATTATCATAAGCATAACGAATCGCGAATCGTTGTGTCAAGGCTCAAGGCAGGCCGAAACCAAAGAGGCTGCGAGCTATTCGCAGCCTCTCATTGAAAGAAGGTGGGTTCACGTCCACCCTCCGACGTCGAGAATGCGTTTGACCAAAACGCAACGTCGGAGCATGACCCACCGACTTCGGGATCACAGCCGGTGGTCACACCCTTAGTATACCGAGATTTGCCGAAAATGAAAGCGCTTAGCAAGCGGACAAGCGGAAACTGCGTGGTCTTTCGTTCGTCAGGTGGTACGATTAATGTTCGTGTTTAACGTAATAATTAAATAAACCTTTACCATTTTTCCAGATTATTATATGATAATACCCGTTGTTCCAGAAACAAAGTTCGCTTTTTGGAGGCTAATGGTTTGAAAGAGAAGTTACTGGCTTATTTTGAGATCGAACAGTTGAACACGACGATCCGCCGCGAAGTGCTTGCGGGGTTCACGACGTTCATCTCGATGGCCTATATTTTATTTGTGAATCCGTCCGTACTGGGGGCTTCGGGGATGGATAAAGGCGCGGTGTTCACCGCGACGGCGTTGGCTTCGGCGCTAGGATGCCTATTGATGGGGATCTTGGCAAAGTACCCGATCGCCACGGCACCGGCTTTAGGGATCAATGCGTTTTTTGCTTATTCCGTTTGTATCGGCATGAAGATCCCATGGGAAACCGCATTGGCAGGCGTGTTTGTTGCCAGCTTGATCTTCATTTTGATCACCATCTTCAAGCTGCGCGAGATGATCATCGATGCGATCCCAGCCGATTTGAAGTACGCCATCTCTGGCGGTATCGGGTTGTTCATCGCCTTTTTGGGCTTATCTGATGGCGGCTTGATCGTGGCCAACAAGTCGACTTTAGTGGGCTTGGGGTCGTTGAGCGTCGGCACGACTTGGTTGACGATCTTTGGCTTGATCGTAACGGCGATCTTGATGGTCAAAAAAGTCCCAGGCGGGATCTTCATCGGGATGGTTTTGACTACGATCTTAGGGTTGGTCACCGGATTGATCAAAGCACCCAGCGCGATCATTTCGGCGGCACCATCGTTGAAACCGACGTTTGGCGTGGCGATCCAACATGTTGGTGACATCAACTCGATCCAATTGATCGTGGTCGTCTTGACCTTCTTATTGGTCACTTTTTTTGATACCGCAGGTACTTTAGTCGGATTGGCCAATCAAGCCGGCTTTATGAAGGATAACAAGATGCCGCGTGTCGGCAAGGCTTTGGCTTCTGATTCCACCGCGATGCTGGTGGGTTCTGTCTTAGGGACCAGTCCCGTTGGCGCGTATGTCGAATCCAGCGCCGGCATCGCCGTGGGGGGCCGCAGCGGGTTGACCGCTGTCACCACCGGCATCTTGTTCTTGTTAGGCATGCTGTTTTCACCGCTGTTGGCGGTGGTGACGACGCAAGTGACGGCGCCGGCATTGATCATTGTCGGTGTTTTGATGGCGCAGTCGCTGCGCGAGATCAAGTGGGACGATATGGCCATCGCGATCCCAAGTTTCTTGATCTTGTTAGGGATGCCATTGACCTATAGCATTTCTGATGGGATCGCCTTGGGCTTTATCATGTATCCATTGACCATGTTAGCAGCCAAGCGCGGCAAGGAAGTTTCGCCGATCATGTATGGCTTGTTCTTTGTCTTTATCGGCTTTATGTGGATCTTAAACGCCGGCTGACCACACAATACTGGAATCGGCAACAAAATCAGGGCGTGCGACTTTTAGTCGCACGCCCTGATTGGCGTTTAGTGCTTGCACCTAAGCATATGAGTATTTCCCATGGCCGCTTTAGGCGGGTTGGTGGACGTCATAGTGTAAGGCAGTCAGTTGGCCAAGCGGTTCTACTTGGGTCAAGTGCAAGTCGACATCGCTAATACCGCTGGCCACCAGCGAGATCCCATCACCTAGTAATACCGGGGCAATGGTGATGATCAACTGGTCAACTAAGCCCGCTTTCAATAAGTCGGTGAAGATGTCGGCGCCGCCTACCAGCCAGATGTCTTTGCCTTTTTTGGCTTTGAGCTGGCGGACGAATTCGGGCACGTTGCCTGCGACCACGGTCGTGGGGTCATCGGTGTCGTGCAGGGTCGTGGAAAAGACGTAACTTTCTTTGTCACTGTATGGGTAGCTGCCGGCTAAGCGCAGCGCGCGCTGATATGTTTTGCGGCCCATCAAGACCGTGTCGATGCCTGCATAAAAACGCTGGTAGGCGTCATCGGCTTCCGTGGCGGCGAGTTGGCTCAACCATGCGGTACTGCCATCTGGTTCGGCGATGAAGCCATCAAGACTTTCTGCGAGATACAAGATCACTTTTCGTGCCATATGAACCCCTCACTTTCGTATGAGTTCAGTATATCACAATAATGAAAACGGTATCATACCCGTGACCAGAGATCTTGACTCGCTTGCGCTAAGATGTGCCCGGCCATGGCATGACGGGCTTCATTCAGCCAAAAGCCGGCCTTTAAGTCGAGCAAGGTGTCCAGCGCAAAAACGGTCAAGGTGTAGGCATGATCGGCATTAGGCGGCTGCGGGCCGACGTAGCCGGTGTTGATCAACGAATCAGGATTGTGGGCGAGCTTGCCGGCATTGGCATTGTGACCTTGGACCATGGTCAAAAAGCCGCTGCGGCTGGCATCTTCTGGTACCAGGGTCGTATCGCCAGGGATGTTGGCGGCATTCCAGTGGATCCAAGGAAACCCAGAAACCGGTACGGCGTCAAAGTCGATCAGCCACAGCGCAAAACTCTGGGTACCTGCTGGCGCATCTGTGAGCGTGATCGGAAAACTGCGCTTGGGATAGCCTTGATAGCGATCTGCTTCAGGCGCGTATTTGCCGAATTTATCGGCTAAGAAACCTTGCGTGACAGGAACGGAAATTTGCATTTGATAACGCCTCCTTATAACCTTATTCTAAGGATAGCACAGCTTTGCTTAGGAGGAAGATCATCTTGTATTATGACCAGCACGTCCACACGTATTTCTCGTTTGATTCTGATGCCCAATTTGAAGATTACCTGGCCCAGACCCAGCACCCATTTGTCACGACTGAGCACTTGGAAATGGCCAATCCAGATGAACATGGGCATGACAATAAGCCCGACTATCACGATTATGTTGCGAAGCTGGAGGCATTGCACGCCAAGTACCCCAACCAGCTGCTGCGCGGGATCGAAGTGGGTTATTATGCGCCGAAACTCGATGATATCTATGCTTATTTGGATCACAACCGCTATGACTTGATCTTGTTGAGCTTCCACCATAATGGCGAATATGATTTCCAAGATGACCACTTCAAGACCGTCGACAAAAAGACCCTCGTGCAAAATTATTATCAAACCATGCTGGCAGGCGTGCGCCGCTTTGATGGGGCCGATGTGTTAGCCCATTTTGAATACGGGTTGCGCGTGGTTTCCGTGACCCCGACTGAACTTGCTGCTTGGGCGCGGCCGACGATCCAAGCGATCTTTCGGGAAGTGATCGCCAAGCATATGGCTTTGGAATTGAACACGAAATCGATGTATCTGTGGCATGATGCAGCGTTGTATGACTTGGTGATCCCATGGTATCAAGCGCTTGGCGGGCGGTTGTTTACCTTAGGCAGTGACGCGCATGTGCCAGAAGCGTTCCAAATGGAATTTGCCCAGGCGAAAGCATTCTTACACGCGCATCACATCACGCAATTGGCCACTTACCAAGACCATCAGCCGACCATGGTCGAATTTTAACCGGAAGCATTCACAAGAATTGAAGGAATCGATATGTATACAATCACAGATCCACAATTGAAGGCGCTTTTTGATCAAGTGCAATCAGGGTACACGATGCCCATCACGATCCAAGTCAGCGGTGAAGCCAGCGGTCAGCTCTTGCACAGCCAATCGCGCGAAGTACTGCAACCAGATGGCACCTTAGTCATCGAGATCACCGATACGACCGATGTGGCGTATACCTTGAGCCATGAATTATTGCATATGCTTTATGCTGCGAGCGGCTATCCGCAGCTGCAATATCATTTGCTGACTGGGACGCCAGAGTTAGACCGGCAGCATTATGCCACCGCCACGGCCTTATCCAGTGCAGCCCTGCACCTGCTGGTGGCGCAATGGCAACGCGAAAACGGCTTCTTAGGCGCTGATCAAAGCGCGCAGTTGCAAGCAGGCTTTGCTGCCGTCTTAACGCCAGAACCCCAAGCCGGCGATCAGCTGTTGATCTACCGCAGCTTATCGTTGTTTGATCATATGACCTTGTTTGCTGCCGGCGGGGATGCGACCCAGCGTGCGCAATGGCAGCAGCGCTTCCCGCGAGCGTATCCGCTGGCAGCGGCGTTATATGCAACTTTGACGACCAAGCCGAACGACTCGCCGTTTGCATATCGGCGCGCAGTGGTCAACTTGTTTGGCCGCTTTAACGCGTTGATCGCGGCGGTGGGGTATGCGCCGTTGAATAATGCCGAATTTGCTACGGTACCGCCAGTTTTGTCCAAGCGCCAGCTGCGCTTAGCGTTGAATCAAGTCTTTGAACTCAAGCACAGCGCCTATCGAGATCAAGCCACCAAGCAATTAGCTTATGTCGCATTAGGCAAAGGCGATGGGCAAAACGCCTTTGTGCTGCCTTTGAAAGAAACAACGCCTGAAGCTTTCCAGCAATTGTACCAAGAGCCGCTAGGAGCGGTATTGGATCAATATCATATCGATTATACGGTGCGGGCATAACAGGAGGGTAATATGTTTGATCTGAAAAAAGCACTCGCTTGCGCCCAACATGTGACCTTCATGACCGGCGCTGGCGTTTCAACGGCTTCTGGGATCCCGGATTACCGCAGCAAAGGCGGCTTGTACGCCGATTCCCAACGCCCGGAATATGCCTTATCTGCGGATAATCTGGCGGCGCATCATGACGCTTTTCACGAGTGGGTGGTCAAGAACATGTACCATCCAGCCGCCAAGCCGAATGTGATCCATCGCGTCATGGCGGCGATCACCAATGAAAAAGGGACGATCGTCACCCAAAATGTCGACGGTCTTGACCGTCAAGCCGGCGCTGAGCATGTGGTGGAGTTTCATGGCAACTTGTATCGGCTGTATTGCCAAACATGTCATCAAGCGATCGACTATCATGATTATCTCAAATCAGACATTCATTCAGCAGATGGCGGGGTGATCCGCCCAGATATCGTCTTATATGGTGAGCCGATCGCCAGTGAGGTGCTGCAAGCGGCGGTGAAGGCGATCCAGCAAGCGGACTTGTTGATCGTCGTCGGCACCAGCTTTGTCGTTTATCCCTTTGCCGGGTTGATCCAATATGCTGATCCTAAAGCCACGCTGGCAGCGGTGAATAAGGAGCCATTAGAGCTGCCGCTGGGGGCGCATATGGTGTTAGGCGATGCGACTCAGGTGTTTGCGGATCTGGCTTGAACTTATTGGGGGGCGCTTTTAAGGAGAACGGAGGATACGATGTCAAAAAATCGCGTCGAAGCGTTCACTGATGGGGTGATCGCGATCATCATCACGATCATGGTGTTGGAATTGCGCCCGCCAGCTGGCGGGAGCTTTCAGGCCTTATGGGATCTCAGGTTTCAGTTTTTGATCTATTTGGTCAGCTTTATTACCTTGGCCGTTTATTGGAATAATCATCATCACCTGTTTCAAGTCGTCAAGCATGTTGATGGCGCAGTGTTATGGGCGAATGTGGCGTTTTTGTTTGCGGTGTCGCTGTTCCCTTTTGCCACGGCATGGGTCGGCGAGCGCCACTTGAAAAGTATCGCCCCGGAACTGTTTTATGGTGGAGTCGTGTTATTAGCGGACATCACCTATTATCTGCTGGTGCAATGCTTGTTGCGGGTGAATACGAAATCAGATGCCATCAGCCATGTCTTAGGCCGCGGTTATCGCAAGCCTTTGATCACCATCGCCGGCAACGTTTTGGCGTTAGGCTTAGGCTGGTGGTGGGCACCGTTGACGATCATCGTCGATACCTTGTTGTTATTGGTATGGGTGGTGCCGGAACGCCGCATTGAACAACACTTATCACATTAAGGAGGCAATTATGACTCGTACAGTAGGCATCATCGGGATCGGGCACGTCGGGGTCACAACCGCGTACACCATGGTCACCAAAGGTTTAGCTGATCGCTTGATCTTGATCGACAAACAAGCTGACCGCGCTGCCGCAGAGGCTTTGGACCTTGCCGATGCGCAAGCGGGATTACCGACATTTACCCAGCTGATCGTCAATGACTATGCGGCTTTAGCAGACGCTGAAGTCGTGATTTTTGCCGCTGGGGATATCAGTCAAGTGGCTGCCGGCGGTGATCGCAATGGTGAAATCGCCAGCACTAAGCTGGCCATTGATGAGGTCGCGCCGCAATTAGCCCAAAGCGGTTTTGCCGGGGTATTGATCGACATCTCCAACCCTTGCGACGTGGCGGTCAACTATTGGCAGCAGCTGTTAGGCTGGAAGCGCCAGCGGATCTTGGGGACCGGGACCGGTTTAGATACTTACCGCATGCGCCGAGCGGTGGCGGAAAAACTTGGGGTCAACCTTGCCGACGTGCGCGGGTATAATCTAGGCGAACACGGTGCCTCACAATTTACCGCGTGGTCGACCGTTTATATCAACAGCACCGCGATCACAGCATATGGCGCGCTGGATTATGCGGCCTTGGCCGAAGCATCGCGGCAAGGCGGCTGGCAGATCTTCAAGACCAAGCATTATACCAATTACGGAATCGCCACCATCGCCTGTGAAATGGCTGCGGCGGTGATCAGTGATGCGCGGCGCGTTTTTCCTTGCGCATGCTGGGATGAAACGGCAGGCATCAGCATCGGCCACCCGGCAATGCTGGGCCGAGCCGGGGTCTTGAGCAATCCTGAGTTGGCGTTGACAGCCGCTGAAAAGACGCAGTACCAGCACTCAGCGGCGACGATCAAGGCCAACCTCGCGACGATGCAAGCCTTGCCTTAATATTAACGAATTATTAGAGCCAAACGTAAAATATTATCATATTATTTGACATTTTACTAACCATTTGATACCCAATATGCTAATATGTGGATGTAATTTACGTCTGCGAATATTGGGGGAACAATTAATGAAAAAAACAACTTGGCTTTTACTTGCCGCTGCGGTGGGTTTGTTGACCGTACCAGCAACCTTGACCCATGCGGCCGATGATACCGCAACAAAGACCTCAACGGCGCAATTCGGGGCTTCGGCTGGGACCTTGACACTCGATAAGGTCCCAGATCTGCATTTTGATGACGTGGCTGTTGGAGACTTGATCGCCAAAGCTAATGATCTTTCGCTGCAAGGCGGGGCGGTTTCGGACTTGCCCAACGCAGCGGATGGGGATGCGGATCTGACGGTGCAAGTGACCGATAACCGTGGGACCAATGCCGGTTGGACCTTGAGCGCGCAAGCGGGTCAGTTTGTGTTTGGCACCGACACCACCTCTACGGCCAGCGACTTGAATGTTTCCGGCTTGAAGTTTGACACAGTCTCCAATACGTCGACGGGTTCGGCGGCCAATGCCTTTGACACCGCTGATTCGATCACGACAGGCGCCACAGTGTGGGCTGCAGATGCGACTAACGTTGGGTCTGGGGTCAACACCGCTGAAGTTTCTGCTGCGACCTTATCTTTGGCTAAGTCGCCAAGAGCAAAGGCTGGGACCTATCGGGCACCGATCACTTGGACGCTGACGACCGGCCCTGATGGCACCGCAGATGGCGCTGGTAACTAGTAATGAGGAATGACCAAACGGCCAGCGACGTTCGTCACTGGCCGTTTGTGGCTGAATGAGATGATGGGGGAAGCATGCGAAGAGTTTATTGGTGGCTGTTAGGCGCCTTCGTCGCGTTAACAGTATTGATGGTGCCGAATACCGTGCAGGCGGCTAACGGGGCGAGTTTTACCGTTGAACCGACGCTGACGGCGCAGCAAGTCGGCGGCAATACCGGGTATTTCAATATGAAGCTGGCGCCAAACCAGCAAAACACACTCAAAGTGACGATCACGAATCTGACGGCCAAGCCGAAGACAGTACGTGTGGTACCAACCAATGCCGGGACTTCTGCTGGCGGCCAGCTGAGTTACGATCCAGGCATGCCGCGTGATGATTCTGCGGCGTATCGCTTCACGGCGTTGTTGGTCAACCGCCAGGCGCAAACCGTCAAGTTAGCCCCGAATGCAGCCAAGCAAGTCACATACACGGTGAAAATGCCGGCTAAACCGGTCACCGGGCAGATCCTCGGGGGCTTGCATGTGCAAGACACTGCCGACTATGCCCAGCCAGGCACCGGCGTAGCGATCGTCAATCGCTTTGCGATGGTGGTAGCGGTGCAGCTGCAGTCGACTGCGACCATGGTCGCCCCTGATTTGAAGCTTTTGACGGTCAAACCGGGGGTCCAAAGCAATCGCGCGGCGATTTTAGCCAAGCTGCAAAACCCGCAGCCGCGGTTGTTCAACCACCTCAAAATCGTGGCCAAAGTGACGCCGCGCGGTCAAGCTGATCCCGTGGTAAAGCGCACCAGCAACAACTTATCCATGGCCCCGAACTCGCATTTTACTTATGGGATCTACAGTGATCAGGCCTTGACGGCAGGCAAGTACACCTTGATACTGAAGGCAACGGCCCATCAATGGCACTGGCAATTCAAGCGCCACTTCACGATCACCGCGCAACAAGCTGCCACGACCAACCGTAAAGCCCATCTGAAAGTTGAACGCCACATACCATGGACGCTGATCATTATTGGGGCTTTAGTGGTGGTGATCTTGGTCTTGTTGGTGCTTTTGTTGAAGCGCCGCCGCAGTCCTCAAGACTAAGCGCGAGCGCGCAGCGACACTTGCCAAAAGGAGGCAGAAGCCAATGAAACAGTTGCATATTAAGACGCTTGGCATCTGGCTGCTACTGGTCTTAGGCCTGGCGGGGATCATTGCGCCGGTATTGCCGGTCCATGCCGATATCGCCGGCAGCATCACGCCGCCTAGTATTCAAACGGTGCCTGCTGGCAGTGAGGAAAATTTCTTGAAGCCGGCAGCCACTGGCGGGGCGAATCAATTCACGTCACCGCTTAACTGGATGGCGACCACCAGTACCTTGCCAGACGGGCAATATGCGGTCAAAGTCTCTGGGCAAAGTGTCACCGTGAAGGCGGCATTTAATTATCAAGGGACCGGGGATCCTTATTATCAGACAGTTTGGTATCAACCAGGCGCGCCTTTGCAAATGTCTGGTACCGGGCCTGTGCAAGGCTCAGCCGTTTTGAGTAATGCGATGCCGCTTGATTTTGGCAGTACCGACTACAAAAATATCCAATATAAGCTGACCGCTCCTGACGTTACGAAGCCGACTTGGGTCTATTTCCAAGTCAGGATCCATGACGGTGCAGGGAATCCTCAAGCGTATACGCCATCGACGATTTTCCCGATGCTGGTGTTGCCGACGAACTTTCAATTGGGTGTGACGCTTTCACCGCGAGTGGTTTTCCCCGGCAGTACGATCACGGCACAACTCAATAATGGCAACTTGCCAGCCAACGTCGTGCCCAGCTTGAGCACAACTGCGACTAATGGAGCTGGCAGTTGGTCGCAAAATACGTTTACTGCCACTGGCGCCGGTGTGGTCCAAGCGATGTACGCATTCTCTTTACCGGTGCCGATACCAGTCAATGGCGCGTCGCCAACAACGTATTTACAAAGTGGTACCGCTTATATCGGCCAAATCGATGATCAAACGGTCGAAGCAGGCAGCGATGCCGCCTTCAAGATCGTCTTGCCCAGCGGGTTGACCGCACAAAACATTCGTTGGACCCTGGCTGGGGCTAGTGTCACCGGCAACAGCACCACAATGACCGTGCCCAAGGTCAAAGCCAGTCAAGATAAGGCCTTGGTAACGGCGACGATGGATGTGGCCAAAGGCGGTACCGTGATCCAACAAAATGTTGTCGGGACGGCACATTTGTATATCAAACAACCGCCGCTGGCGGTCAAGGTCGCTTCGCCGCTGCTCTTTAGCGGCGACAAGGTAGATAGCGACTCACAAGTCACTACCGCCAGTGCTACTTATCAAGGCGCACCTGCGACTGGGGTCACTTGGTCTGTGGATGATCCGTCTTTAGCGACGGTGAATGCGACGACCGGTGTTTTGACGGCTAATCCTAATGGGAAAACCGGCACCGTGATGGTCACTGGGAAAAAGACCACTGATGGGACGGCTGTCAGCCAGTCAGTACCAGTCACCATCGGGCACTTGCCTGACTTACAACCATTGGCAGCCGGCGATTCCTTCACCTTGACGGCGCCGCCAGCGCCAGCAGGGAGCAATTGGACGTATCAATGGCAACAGTCGACCACCAGCGGCAATGCTTGGCAAAACCTCGCTAATGGGACAGGAGCGGCTTATACCGCCACTGCCCAAGCAGCAGATGACCAAACACAGTATCGAGTCGCGGTGACGACGGCGGCTGGCAATGTTGTCAAAAGCAACCCGACGACTTTGACTGTGAATGCGGCGGGATTGAACTTGTTGCAAGTGCCTGATTTTACGTTCAAAGTCGCACAGCCAGGCCAAACCGCGGCGCAAATGAGCGATCCCACAGTGGCAGATCTGATCACCGGGAAATATTCCGGTACAGCTAGTATCACCGATCCGGCGGTATTCAATAAGTGGCTGTTAGCGACTGCTCCTGCCACAGTGATGGTCAGCGATTCCCGCGGGCCTAATGCGACGTTTTCGCTGGCGGTGGCCTTAGCGCCATTCAAAAACGGCAGTAGTTATTTGAATGGCGCAGCCGGCGGCAGTGCAACGTTGTCTTTGAATTGGGCGAATGCCCAAGGACAAATGCAAGAAGCACAGATCAAAGACGACAACGTGCCAGTCACTGCCCTTGACCAAGTCAGCGTGAACCCCACGACTGGCCGGATGAGCTTGCCGCTTGAGCCATTATTGGCTACTGGTAAGGCGCCGCAGGCAAAGGCGGGCCAATACCATTCAGCCGTCACTTGGACGGTCACAGCCGGCCCTAGCGGCGATTAAACCGCATGTGCAAATTCAAAGGACCGCCAAGGATGATCTAAGTTTTAGATCATCCTTGGCGGTCCTTTTTAGTGAAAAAAAGTGCCCCCTCTAACTTAGAGGGAGCAACATTAAGGGGTATAACCTCGCCGAATGCGGCATCATTCGGCAAGGGGCTGGTAAGTGTAAGTGTTTGAGCAGGAAGCGGTGCAGCCAGTGCAATACCCCTAAGGTGGGCTTGCTTCGCTTTGGTATCGGTGAGCTGCGCAAGCCAACGGGGTGGTGTATAAAGCATCGCGCCACGCCATGGCTGGCGCCATAACGCGTCACGCTGTTTTATACTCACCCCTAAGAGCGGCTTGCTCCGCTTTGGGTTTTCGTCGAGCTGCGTGGCGCAACGGCATTGCGCATAAGTCGTCTCGGGCACGCGATGGCGTTGCCACCACGCACCCAAGCCGTCTTATGCACATGCCTAAAAGCGCGCCACTCCGCTCTGGGTTTTCGTCGAGCTGCGCAAGCCAACGCGATTGCGGGTAAGTCATCCCGGTCACGCCGCGTGCCGCGACGCACCCAAGCTGCCTTACCCACATCGCTAAGAGCGGCTTGCTCCGCTCTGGGTTTTGGTTAGGCTTTGGCTTGTTCTGCGATCATGGCTTCTTCGGCTTCTTTAGTCACGATCGCATTGGTGGTTTCTTTGTCGAAGAAGTGCGCTTTGTTGACGTCAAAGCCCATCTTGACCTTTTCACCAGGGTTGTGGAAGTCACGAGCGTCAACAGTAGCGACAAAGTCGGTGCCGTCGACTGTGGCATAAAGCTGTGAGGTGGCACCCATCAATTCGGAAACCGTCACCACGGAGTCGATGGTTTGTTCTGGCCAGGTTTCCAAGAAGGCTTGTTCGGTGTGGATGTCTTCAGGACGGATCCCCAAGGTGATGTCTTTGTCGTTGTAACCGCGGTCGTTCAAGATCTTGGCGCGGCCTTCAGGGATCGCGATGTTCAAACCTTTACCATCAGAAATACGGCTGTCTTTGTAGTGGACTTCCATGAAGTTCATGGCTGGCGAACCCATGAACCCGGCCACGAACTGGTTGCGAGGGTTGTCATAAACTTCAGCTGGGGTACCAATTTGTTGGACTTTACCAACAGACATGACGACCACCCGATCAGCCATGGTCATCGCTTCAGTCTGGTCATGGGTCACGTAGATGGTCGTGGTGTTCAAACGCCGGTGGAGCTTGGCGATTTCGGCACGCATGGAAACCCGCAATTTGGCATCCAAGTTAGACAGCGGTTCGTCCATCAAGAAGATCGGTGCATCCCGCACGATCGCCCGGCCTAAGGCAACACGCTGGCGTTGACCACCAGACAAGTCAGCGGGCTTGCGGCTCAAAAATTCTGTCAAGCCCAAGATCTCAGCGGCTTCATCGACCCGCTTTTTGATGTCGGACTTTTCATATTTGCGCAGCTTCAACCCAAAGGCCATGTTATCGAACACGGTCATATGTGGATACAGCGCATAGTTTTGGAACACCATCGCGATATCACGATCCTTTGGCGCCACGTCGTTCATGACCTTGTCGCCGATCTTTAATTCACCTTTCGTGATATCTTCCAGCCCGGCGATCATCCGCAAAGTCGTGGACTTCCCACAACCAGAAGGACCGACGAAGACGATGAATTCCTTGTCTTGAACGTGCAGATTGAAGTCCATCACAGAGTCGTGATCGGCATGGGGATACTTTTTATAAATGTGTTCCAGGTTGATTTGTACCATATTTTCCACTCCCATCGTGATTTAACAAGTTCATTGTAATTGAAAGCGCTTTTGTAGGCATGTGTCAATGTGCACAAAATCTCGCCAGGATTTTTGCCAACATGCACAAAAAAGGTGATGTGATAGAATCAAGGCGGGTGATGAACCCATTATTCATGGAAGGTGGTCGTGATCTTGGTTAAAGCGTATACCATTGTGTTGGTGCAGACCCCAGTCGGTTATTTGTTGATCAATCGGGCTAAGCCCCCGTATCAAGGATTGTGGAATGGCTTGGGCGGGAAAGTTGAACCTAACGAAACGCCAAGTGCCGGGGCGATCCGTGAGGTGGCGGAAGAATGTGGCCTAGTGTTGCCAGCTGTCACGGCTTGCGGCTTGGTCCATTGGCTGGTAGATGACCGCTTGCAAGGGGAGTTGTACTTGTTTAGCGGTGTTAGCACCAGCATGCCGTCATTACCGCAAGCCACGCGTGAAGGGGTCTTGGCCGCGTTTGATCGCCAATGGCTGACCGCTTCGCAAAATCAGGGTCTGGTGCCGGATCTGGCAGCGATGCTGCCGCTGTTTTGGGCGGGGCAAGCAGGGGAATATCTGTCGCATTTTGCCGGGGAGCGCTTTTTAGGTTTGGAGCAGGTGGCCAATGATTGAAGTCGGCGTCACGGCCATTGCGGATCATCCCGAACTGGCCGCTAATGGCAAAACCAGTACGCTGGCTGATCTGACGGCACATTTTCCGATCATCGAAATCGACACGAGCTTTTACGCCTTGCCCAAGCTTGCTGTGGTCCAGCGCTGGCAGCAGCAGGTACCGCTTCGGTGTCGTTTCATCATCAAAGCCAGCCAGTATATGACCTTGCACAAAGTCGATCCACATGTGGATGTCGTGGCGCAATTCACGGCACTGAAACGGGCGGTGGCGCCGTTAGTGGCGAGCAAACAGTTGGCGGCTATCTTGTTTCAGCTGCCGCCTTTTTTTGGCGTCACGCCAGCGAACAGTCGGTATTTAGACCGCGTGCGGGAGTTGTTTCCGGAGCTGCCGATCGCCGTGGAGTTGCGCAATAACGGCTGGTACCTGCCGGCATATCGGCAAGCCACACTGGCACAATTACGGCGCTTGCGCATGATCCATGTCGTGGTCGACGAGCCGCAAACCCCTGCCGGCAGTGTGCCAATGGTGGCTGAAGCGACGCATCCGGATTTAACGATCATGCGGCTGCATGGGCGTAATTTTGCCGGCTGGCAAGAAAAAAGCCGCCAGTGGCGCAGCCAGCGCACCAATTATCGGTACTCCCCGGAAGCACTCCATGAATTAGGCCAAGTCGCCCGGCAATTGGCCAGCCGGGATGTGGCGGTGATCTTCAATAATAATGGCGGCGGGGATGCAGCGGCCAATGCGTTAGCGTTTATCGCCCAAGAACAATTACACTACACCGGGCTGGGACCAGAACAATTGGACTTGTTTTAGCCATTAAACCCAGTGGCGTCCTATGCTATACTAAAAGCTATCTAGACACTTATTAAAGTGCAAAACTGAGAATGCTGCAGGAGGCACATGCAAAATGGCAAAACCAACGTTCTACGTGACGACACCGATCTACTATCCGAGTGGTAAGTTGCACATCGGTAACGCGTATTCGACGATCGCGGCAGACGTGATCGCCCGCTACAAGCGCCTGATGGGCTACGACGTCTTTTTCTTGACTGGGACTGACGAACACGGCTTGAAGATCGAACAAAAGGCTGATGCACTCGGCATCACCCCACAAGCCTACGTTGACGGTATGGTCGCGCAGATCAAGTCGCTGTGGCAATTGCTTGAGATCACCAATGACAAGTTCATTCGCACCACCGATGAAGAGCATGTCAAGGCGGTCCAAAAAATCGTTGAGCGGTTGATCAAACAAGGGGATGTCTACTTAGGCGAATATACCGGCTGGTATTCGGTTGAAGATGAAGAATACTTCACCGAACCGCAGTTGGCAGAAGTCTATCGAGACAAAGACGGCAAGGTCATCGGCGGCAAGGCCCCATCTGGCCATGAAGTGCAGCTGGTCAAAGAAGAGAGTTACTTCTTCCGGATGAGCAAGTATGCCGATCGCTTGTTGCAATACTATGATGAGCATCCTGACTTCATTCAGCCGGCGTCGCGCAAGAATGAAATGATCAACAATTTCATCAAGCCGGGTCTAGAAGATCTGGCGATGAGCCGCACCAGCTTCAACTGGGGCGTGCCGGTACCCGAAAATCCTAAGCATGTGGTTTATGTGTGGGTCGATGCCTTGCTCAACTACATCACCGCATTAGGCTATGGCTCTGAAAACCATGACTTGTTTGATAAATATTGGCCGGCTGACATCCAATTGATCGGTAAGGAAATCGTCCGGTTCCACACGATTTATTGGCCGATCATGTTGATGGCTTTGGGCTTGCCGATCCCTAAGAAGATCTACGGCCATGGCTGGCTGGTCATGAAAGACGGCAAGATGTCCAAGTCCAAAGGCAATGCGATCTATCCAGAAATGCTGGTGGAACGCTATGGGCTTGACGCATTACGGTATTACTTGATGCGCGCCATCCCGTTTGGCAACGATGGGATCTTCACTCCAGAAGACTTTATCGATCGGATCAACTTCGATTTGGCTAATGACTTAGGGAACTTGTTGAACCGCACGATCGCCATGATCAATAAGTATGTTGGCGGCCGCTTGCCAGCGCTAAAAGCAGAACAAACCCCCTTTGATGCCCAGCTGGAAGCCACTGCCAAAGACGTCATCAGTCAGTACAACGGCTTGATGGACAACTTGCAGTTTTCCGATGCCATGGATGCCACTTGGAAGCTCGTCTCCCGCGCCAACAAGTACATCGATGAAACTGAACCTTGGAACCTGGCCAAAGAGCCGGCTAAAGCGCCGCAATTGGCCAGCGTCATGGCGCATTTGGCGGAAAGCCTGCGCTTGATCGCCTTGCTGGTCCAACCGGTGATGACCCATGCGCCAAAGCAGATCTTCGGGCAATTAGGCTTAGATGATCAAGATGAAAGTCAAGAGACGCTTGAATGGGGGCATCTGCCAGCAGGCGCACAAGTGGTGGCTAAAGGCACCCCGATCTTCCCACGGCTTGATGTGGAAGCAGAAGTCGCTTGGATCAAGGCGCAAATGACCCCGCCAAAGAAGCAGGCGGTCGTCAAAGAAGCAGACTGCAAAGCTGAAATCGACTTTGCGGCGTTTGACCAATCTGAGATCCGGGTCGCTGAGATCTTGAGTGTCGAAAAGGTCAAAGGCGCTGATAAGCTGTTGAAGTTTACCTTGGATGCCGGAGACGAAGGGACCCGCCAGATCCTTAGCGGGATCGCCAAGTACTACCCGCATTTTGAGGAACTCAAAGGCAAGAAAGTGATGGCCGTCGTCAACCTCAAGCCGCGCAAGCTGCGGGGAGAAATGTCTGAAGGCATGTTGTTGAGTGCCGAAGATGCCAAGGGTGCGGTCAAATTAGTGATCGTCCCGAATGAATTGGAAAACGGCAGTTTGATCGGCTAAGTGGTCAAAGTAGGTGCGTCAGCAAATGACGCGCCTATTTTTTTGCGCTTGGCTCGATGGCAGCTTTTATGCCGCTATTTTCCCCAAAAAGCGCCTGATCGCAAACCAAACAGCCCAAATGCGCGACATGAGGTCAGCTTAGCTGCCACGACAACCAAATATAAGGCAGAAAAGCTGACGTCTAACATATCGGCGCAAGGACCTGGTAGCCTGCATCTGCCTAAATAATTGTGCATTTCACTTAAACACGACGATTTTTCATCCTATAGGTCTTGCAAAATAAGAATTCAATGAGTAAACTCGATGTTATACTCACAATTTTCTAAAACTTCTAGAGGTGAACGGGAATGCGGCACAATACGAAAACGATGTATGATCCAGAGTTCGAACATGCCGCCTGTGGCATGGGCTTCATCACCCAGATCGATGGTCATGCGTCACACGCGTTGATCGAGCGGGCGTTGGTCATGTTGCGGCGGATGAATCATCGCGGCGGGACCGGTTCTGAACCTGATACAGGTGATGGTGCCGGGATCTTGATGGCAATGCCAGACACATTCTTCCGTAATTATGCGGAGGAACAGGATTTTGAGTTGCCTAAAGCCGGCGATTACGCGGTAGGGATGTTCTTCTTGCCACAAGCCGAAGAAGGCAAAAATGCCATGACCAAGGCGCTGACCCAAGAGGTCACGCAGCGCGGATTTGATGTGCTCGCTTGGCGGGCAGTGCCGTATGTCTACGAAAGCTGCGGCCCAACTGCGCAACAAGTGATGCCAAGTTTTGTCCAAGTGATCTTGGCCAAGCCGGCAGCCGTCGCTTCTGGGCGTGAATTTGAAGATGCGCTGTTCAAGCTGCGCCGCCATTTGGAAAAGACCTTTGCGGCCAACGATTTTACCATCGTCAGCTTGTCCAGCCGGACATTATGTTACAAAGGGATGCTTCACGCTTATCAAGTCGGCGAATTTTACCCCGATTTGCATGACGACACGATGCAAAGTGCGATCGCACTGATCCATTCCCGTTTCTCGACGAATACCTTCCCAAGCTGGGATCGGGCCCAACCTTTCCGTTTTCTTGCCCATAATGGCGAGATCAACACCTTGAAGGGTGCGGAAAACTGGATGGCCAGCCACAACATTCCAGTGTATGACGAAGATGATTCCGACTCAGCAAAGTTGGAAAACTGCATGGAATACCTTTACCGTCATGGTCGCGATATTCCGCAAGCTTTGTTGATGATGATGCCTGAAGCTTGGGGCGATGGCACCGGCATCGACGATAAGCAGCGGGCTTTTGATGAATACAATGCCAGCTTTATGGCGCCTTGGGATGGTCCGGCGGCGATTTGTTACACCGATGGCTTGCAAGTGGGCGCGGCTTTGGATCGTAACGGCTTGCGGCCGTCACGCTATTTGCTGACCAAAGATAATATCATGGTCGTGGCGTCTGAATCTGGTGTTTATGACGTCGCGCCTGAAGATCTGGTGGATAAAGGGATCTTAGGCCCTGCCCAGATGATCTTAGTGGATACCACTGAAGGCAAGGTTTATCATACTGAAGACATCAAGCAAAAATATGCCACCGCGCACCCTTATCAAGAATGGCTGGATGACAATCAGCTGACCTTAGACCAAGTGCCAGATGTCGATGTTCAAGAAGCCTTGACCGATGACAGCCTGCAAACTTTGTGGCGCCGGCATGGCTATACCGAAGACATTATTCAAGATGCGATCATTCCGATGGCGAAAAAAGGCGAAGAACCGATCATTTCGATGGGGTTTGATTCTCCGCTGGCAGTGTTGTCAGACAAGCCGCAGTCATTGTTTACTTATTTCAAACAACAATTTGCCCAAGTCACTAACCCGCCGATCGATGCGATCCGGGAACAATTAGTGATCGGCACAGAAGTCTTTATCGGTCCAGATGCGGATGTCGCCGCAGATACCCCAGCCAATGCCAAGAAGGTCAAGCTGGCCAGTCCGATGTTGACCACCCCAGAATTTGAGAAGCTGCGGCGTTTGGACACCAATGGGTTCAAGGCCGTTGAACTATCGGTTTGCTATGCCAAATCCGATCGCCAACACCGCTTGCAACAAGCGCTTGACGATTTGTTCCGGGCGGCAGAAGCAGCCGTTGATGCCGGCAAGAACCTGTTGATCTTAACGGATCGCGATGCCGGCAAGTCCAAGTTGGTGATGCCGATCCTTTTGGCAGTTTCCGGCTTGAATAATTACTTGGTGCGCAAAGGCAAGCGCGGGTTAGCATCGATCGTGGTGGATACCGGCGAAGCGTGTGAAGTGCATCATTATGCCGCTTTGCTTGGCTATGGGGCCAGTGCGATCCATCCGTATGGCGTTTATGCTACGTTGAAGGCCTACCATATGGGGGATGCGCTGGAGACTTATCGTCATGCCAGTGAAAAAGGCATCATCAAGATCATGAGCCGGATGGGGATCTCCACGATCACCGGTTATCAAGGCGCACAGTTGTTTGAAGCGGTGGGCTTGGCGAGTCATGTTGTTGAAGAATACTTCACCGGTACCCAAAGCCGGATCGGCGGGATCGATCTTGATCAAATCGAAGATGAATACTTAGCTCGTTATGAACGGGCATTTGGGGCAAAAGCCAAATATGACTTGCCAAGCGGCGGGAGCTTCAAATACCGCGCAGAAGGCGAGCACCATTTGTACAACCCCAAGACCATGTACAAGTTCCAACGGGCAGTGCGCCTAGGCGACTACAAGCTGTACCAAGAGTATGCGCATGAAATGCATGCTGAAGAGCTGTCCAACCCGACCACGCTGCGTTCGCAATGGCACATTCATGCTGATCGGCCAAGTGTCCCATTAGCAGAAGTTGAACCGGTTTCGGCAATCGTCAAGCGGTTCAAGTCCGGGGCGATGTCTTATGGGTCGATTTCAGAAGAAGCGCATACCACGATCGCAGAAGCGATGAACCGCCTTGGCGGCAAGTCCAACTGTGGTGAAGGCGGCGAACCGCGTTGGCGGTTCAAGCCGCAAGCAGACGGGCGCAACTTGAACTCTAAGATCAAGCAAGTGGCCTCGGCACGTTTTGGGGTCAACACCGAGTATTTGATGTATGCCGAAGAGATCCAGATCAAAGTCGCACAAGGGGCTAAGCCTGGGGAAGGCGGCCAGCTGCCAGGGACCAAAAACTTCCCTTGGGTCGCTGAAGTCCGTGGTTCTGTGCCTGGGGTACGGTTGATCTCCCCGCCGCCTCATCATGATATCTATTCGATCGAAGACTTGAAGCAATTGATCTTTGACCTTAAGCAAGTGAATCCGAAAGCGGCGATCACCGTGAAGCTGGTGTCTTCCACTGGCGTCGGGACCATCGCCACTGGGGTCGTCAAAGCCGGTGCGGATAAAGTCGTGATCTCTGGATACGACGGCGGTACTGGGGCCGCACCGCGCAACTCGGTGCGTGATGCCGGGCTGCCATGGGAAATGGGCTTATCTGAAGCCCATCAAACCCTGGCCATGAATCACCTGCGGCAGCGCGCTACGCTGGAAACCGATGGCAAGCTGATGTCTGGCCGCGATGTGGCCATTGCGATCATGTTAGGTGCCGAAGAGTTTTCCTTTGCGTCTTTGGTGTTGGTTTCGGTCGGGTGTATCATGATGCGGGTCTGCAGCTTGAACACTTGCCCGACTGGGATCGCCACACAAAATCCGGCTTTGCGGAAGTTCTTCATCGGCACGCCGGAAAACGTAATCAACTGCATGCAGTTTATTGCCGAAGACTTGCGTGAAGAAATGGCACGTTTGGGCTATCGTACCGTGGATGAAATGGTCGGTCATGTGGAACATCTGGTCCCGCGCTTCACGGCCAAAGGCAAGGCCAAGACGCTTGATTTTTCCCGGATGCTTGGGCATACCTATGGCATTCAGCGCAAGATCAAAGACCCGTTCCAGCCAGATGATGAGATCCCTGCTTTGAACGCATTTGCGGCTAGTGCCGTGAATAACGATGAAAAAACGGTCATCAAAGGCCAGATCAACAACATCGATCGTGCTGCTGGGACCCGGATTTCCGGATGGTTGGCAAAGCGTTTTGCCGATGCTGATCTGCCAGATGATCGCTTGACCTACGAATACACCGGTGTCGCTGGCCAAAGCTTTGGGGCATTTGCCGCCAAAGGCTTGACCTTGCGTTTGACTGGTGAAGCCAATGACTATGTCGGCAAAGGCTTGTCAGGCGGCCGCTTGATCGTGCAAGCACCGCCAACAGCGGCCACGCTGTACAGTAATGCGCCGATCGTCGGTAATGTGGCGTGCTTTGGCGCGACTAGCGGGGAAGCTTACTTCAACGGCCGTGCCGGTGAGCGCTTTTGTGTCCGTAATTCCGGTGCTGACGTCGTCGTTGAAGGCATTGGGGATCACGGTTGTGAATATATGACCGGCGGCCACGTGGCGATCTTAGGCCCAACTGGGCGCAACTTTGGTGCCGGGATGTCTGGCGGGGTCGCATATGTGTATGACCCTGACCATCAATTAAAAGCGCATTGCAATATGGACATGATCGAGTTGTTCAAGCTGGGCGAAACCGGCGACGATCAACTGTTGCATGACATGTTAGTCCGGCATGCACGCTATACCAACTCCGCTAAAGCCATCGAATTGCTGGCCAGCTGGGATGACGCGCAAAAGGATTTCGTCAAGGTCTACCCGAAAGAGTTCCATCGGATGAATGATCTGATGAGTGCACTGGCGGCTAAAGGGGTGGCCAAAGAGCAGCTGGAACAAGCGGCGTTTGACAGTGTGATGGGCCCGCAGCCAACCGTCAAGTAGTCTATGCGCATAAGGAGGAAAACCCATGTCCGATCCTTTTGGATTCATGAAATATACGCGCAAGGACAATCCTTGGCGCGATCCAAAGTCTCGCATTGCGGACTTTAATGAAATGGAATTACCGCTTACTGATGCCCAGCGGCGCCAGCAAGCGTTACGCTGTATGAATTGTGGCGTCCCGCATTGTCATGTGGGGTTCGCGTATGCTGGCGGCAAGGCGGTTTCGGGGTGTCCCAACGACAACTTGATCCCTGAATGGCAAGATTTTGTTGGGCGCAACGAAGATAAGCGCGCCTTTCAACGGTTGACGCTGACCAATCCGTTACCAGATTTTACCGGGCACGTGTGCCCAGCACCGTGTGAGGTTTCTTGTAACGAAGCTTTGAATAACAAAGGCATTACGATCCGCAATAACGAACGCTTCATCATCGACCAAGCCTTCAAGTATGGCTGGGTCGAAGAATCTGGGCGGCCGCTGCATCGCAACGGCATCAAGATCGCCATTGTCGGTTCAGGTCCAGCAGGGCTGACAGCCGCTTGGCGGTTGAACCAGCTCGGCTATTCTGTCACCGTCTACGAAGCCGATGACAAACCAGGCGGCTTGGTACAATACGGTATCCCCAACATGAAATTGCCTAAAGAAGATGTGGCGCGGCGTGTTGCCGTCATGGAAAAAGTCGGGATCACCTTCATCTGCAATACGCGTGTCGGCGTTGATATTTCTGGTGCTGAATTGCGGCAGCAATATGCACGGGTGTTGTTGACGATCGGTGCGCGCATGCCGCGGGAGCTCAATGCCCCAGGCCGGCAGCTCAAAGGGATCCAACAAGCACTGGACTTCTTGACTGCAGCGACCAAAGCGGTGGCTACAGATGGTCCAGCGGCGAACCAAAAACTCGCCGGCAAGCGGGTGGTCGTCGTTGGCGGCGGGGATACGGGGAATGACTGTATCGCCACAGCATTGCGCTTAGGCGCGCGCGACATCTTGCAGCTGGAAATTGCCCCAGCGGCACCAAGTCAGCGCCCAGACGACAATCCTTGGCCAGAATGGCCGCGGACACAGCGAATCGGCTATGGACAAAGCGAATACGCCGCGCTGTCTGATCAGCCGCTGACGCATTTTGCCGAAACCATCACCGAATTCCATGGCGATGATAACGGCCGCGTTAACGGGATCACCATCGCCAAAGCGGATCACTTCCAGCCGGTTGCCGGAACCGAATTTGACGAACCTGCCGATCTGGTTTTGTTGGCCATGGGCTTTACCGGTGCCGACAGCAGTGTCTTCGCTGATTGTGGGGTCCACAAGGTCTATGATGATTATCAAACTGATTCTGAGGAAGTTTATGTTGCCGGTGACGCCAAGCGCGGGCCGAGCCTCGTGATCTGGGGGATTCGCGAAGGCCGCATGGCAGCCGAAGCGATCCACCAATCGCTGGCTTCTGCCGCAGATCTGGCACCAGTCGCAAGTAAACATGCTTAAGCATATAAAAAGCCGTCGATGAGACGGCTTTTTATGTGGAGCGTGATCATGGCTTATTTTTGCAAGGCGACAGTGGCGACCGCGTCACCAGCCGTGATGGCTTGATCGTTGATGGCCGGCAGAGCTTGGAGTTTCTCCATATTCGTGATCACGACGACCACGGTCGTTTGCTTGCCACCGGCGATCACGGCTGCACGATTCATCGTGACCAGTGGGGTCCCAGCAGTCACTGATTGGCCTTCAACAGCTTGTACCGTGAATGGCGCACCATCGAGCTCGACAGTATCCAAACCAATGTGCAAGATCACCTCAAGGCCTTGAGCGGTGAGGATCGTCAGTGCGTGTTTAGTAGGGAAAATTGCTTGGACGGTGCCTGCTACCGGCGCTACGATCGTGTCATCGGTAGGCTCGACGGCATAGCCATCACCCATGGTTTTTTCTGAGAAAACAGGATCTTCGACCGCGGTGATCGGGACCAAGGTGCCAGTCGCCGGGGCAACAAAGTTTTCAGTCTTGGCTTTATTAAATAATTTAAACATAACGCACCTCCGTGTTTTTGATGGCGCTTTCACCATATCATGTCCGACCGACCGCAACAAGCGCTGAACCTGTTCCAGTTACAGGTGTCGTTTTTAAGTCACCAGTTGTCTGGCGCTTGTTTGCGGCGCTAGTCTTGTTATACTAGTGTAAGCGTCATCAATACAGGAGGGATAACCATGATCAAACAAGCAACGACGACGTTATTACAACGCCTAAATCTTGATACTCGCCGATTATACTGGTTCAACGCCGGATTATTGCTTGCATCAGCAATTGTTTACAGCCTGTTTGCATTGATGACGGCTCAGCAAAACGGGATGTCTGTTGCGACTTTGTTAGCGCGCAGTTTGCCGACTGCGGCGATGGTCGTGACGGTCTTATTGAATGCGGTACTTGGGCTCGTATTATTACGTTATCAGCAAGCGCTGCTTGCAGCACCGTACCGGCTGCGGGCGGTATTGATCATGCAAGTCGTCCAGCAAGGCTTATGCTTGAATCCAATTTTAATGCTTAGTGCTTTAGGTGTGATCGTAACGCTTGTGGTTAAGTCAAAGCAAAAGTTGGGTTGGCAGTATTGGGCAATGAGCACGAGTTTGTTTTGTGGTTACCTGTTGATCGGGTTGGTGCGCTTGATGACATGGTAGTGGAGGCATTATGCAGTTAGATAAATTGATTGCTGGTAAACGGCTAACTGAAACGGAAGTCGGGGTGTTGCAGTATATCGTCGCGCATATCGATACGGTGTTGGATGTTGGTGTCCGCGGGGTTGCGCAAGAAAATTTCACCTCCACTTCAACGGTGATGCGTTTGGCGCACAAGTTAGGCTTTCGCGGCTTTGTGGAAATGCAGTTCAAATTATCTGCGCTAGTGGCTGCCCATACCAGCCAAGCCCCGACGGATTGGGAGGCTTTGGGGATGACGCCAATGGTGATGCAGTACAATGAGCCGGAAATATTTGATGCCATTGCCCAAGCGTTAACGGCTTGTCAAAAAAAATTTGTGTTCATTTATGCCGCTGGTTTTTCCGGGATCATTGCAGAATACATGTACAAGAAGCTTTTGAACTTAGGAAAGCGTTGTTTGCTCGCGACGCCAAGTGATTCCGCGGGGATCTTGGATAATAATCTTGAGGATATCGGGATCATGCTGACGGTGTCGCGCTCTGGTGAAACGCGCAGTGTTTTGGATAAGGTCATGGTGGTCCAAGATCAACCGATCACTGTGGTGAGTTTCACCAACGAATCCGTGAATCGACTGAGTACGATCGTCGACTACCCGGTAAAAATCGTTGATCATAATAAACTGGATGACTATAATCAGCACGCGAATGCCTTTTTTCCAGGGACTTTAGCGGCATTTGAGTATCTGATCCAGCGTTATGAGGTTTTGCAAGGCCGGTAGGAATACCTGTTTCAACTCGACGTCATGTGTTTCGTTTCTGTTTGGAAGCGTTCACACGGCGCTTTTACTTTGTTAAGGTTAGGTCATTCAGATAAAAGAGGTGGAAAACATGAAAGAGAAAGTGATGGATACGCTGCAGCGCTTTTCTAAAGCGATGTTCGTCCCGGTCTTGATCTTACCAATCGCCGGTATCTTGATCGCCGTTGGGAATATCTTCACCAACCAGAAATTATTAGAAGTGGCGCCATTCATGAATAACCCGGTCACGACCGGATTTGGTGCGATTCTTTCCGGGTCATTAGTGGCAATCCTATCCAACTTAGGGGTGATTTTCTGTGTGGGCTTAGCAGTTGGGCTTGCCGACAAGAAGAAAGCTGAAGCCGGATTTACCGCATTATTGAGCTTCTTAGTCTTCATCAATGCGATGAACAAGTTCATGACGCTGCGCGGGATCTTGTCGACTGCTAAGGATCTTTCCGGAACTGGTCAAGCCAGTGTCTTAGGGATTCAAATACTGGATATGGGCGTGTTCTTAGGAATCATTTTAGGGATCACGGTTGGTTTGGTCCACAACCGCTTCATCGATACTGAATTTAAGAGCGCCTTTCAGATCTACGGCGGCAGCCGGTTCGTATTCATCGTAATGATTCCTGTCACGGTACTGTTGGCGATTGGCTTGACTTATGTCTGGCCGTTTATCCAAGCTGGGATCTCTAGCTTGGGAACCTTCATCAATCACAGTGGCAACTTCGGGATCTTCTTGTATGGGGCACTGGAACGTTTGCTGATCCCAACCGGGTTGCATCACTTGGTTTACACGCCATTTCTTTACACGTCATTGGGTGGCGTTGAAACGATCGGTGGGCATGTTTATGAAGGGGCCCGCAACATTTATTACGCTGAAATGGCAGACCCAAGCATCAAGCTGTTATCGCGATCGGTTATCTGGGATGCCCGTGGGATCTCCAAGATGTTCGGGTTGATCGGTGCCTGCTTAGCGATGTATCACACGGCTAAACCGGAAAATAAGCAAAAGGTCAAAGCGATCTTGATCCCTGCGGCGGTGACATCGTTCATTGCTGGGGTCACCGAACCAATTGAATTTTCTTTCATGTTTTTAGCACCGATCTTGTTTGTTTTACATGCTGCCTTAAGCGGCTTGAGCATGGTCGTTTTGAATATCTTGAACGTTCGGGCGATCGGTCCCAACGGTTTCTTGGACTTCTTGTTATACAACGTGCCGCTGGGCGTTGCGAAGACGCATTGGCCAATGTATATCTTGGTTGGGATCGCCTTTTTCTTCATCTACTACGGCCTTTTCCGCTTCTTGATCACCCGTTTCAACTTGAAGACGGTTGGCCGAGAAGATGCCGATCAAGAGACGCGCTTGTACTCCAAAAAAGACTATCAAGCTAAAGCTGGTACGGAATCAGCCCCGGCGCCTGCTGGTAATGGTGCTATTCCAGCCGCAATGATCGTCGAAGCATTAGGCGGGGCAGAAAACATTCAAAGTGTGACCAATTGTTATACCCGTTTGCGGACGGTCTTAAAAGACCCAAGCGTAGTCGATGAAGGCACCTTAAAAGAACAAACTGGCGCCAATGCCGTGATCATCAAGGGCAATAACGTGCATGTGGTCTATGGTCTCAAGGTCACTGCTGTGCGTAATGCTGTTGATGAAGAGCTGGGCCTTAGTGCTGCAGAGTTGGAATAGGAGTGATTGTTATGAATGAAAAACAACATGCTATCGTAATTGCCGGCGGGGGTAGTACTTATACGGCAGGGATCGTCATGATGTTATTAGAAAATCGTGATCGTTTGCCTTTACGCAAGCTGAAGCTGTATGACAATGATGCGGCTCGCCAAGAGGTGATTGCCAAGGCGATCGCCATCGAGTTGCAAGAAAAAGCGCCAGAAGTGGAATTCGAGTACACCACCGATCCGCAGGTGGCATTCACCGATGTTGATTTCTGTTTTGCGCACATTCGCTCTGGCGGTTACAAGATGCGTGAGCTGGATGAAAAAATTCCCTTAAAACACCATGTGGTTGGCCAAGAGACTTGTGGCCCTGGTGGGATCGCATATGGCATGCGGAGTATTGGTGACATTATCGAGTTGATCGATTACATGGAACAATATTCGCCAGAATGCTGGATGCTGAATTACTCCAACCCGGCTTCAATCGTTGCGGAAGCATGCCGCCAACTGCGGCCTGATAGCAAGATCTTAAATATTTGTGATATGCCAGTCGGGACCCAGCGGCGAATGTCACAGATCATTGGGTTAAGTCCTAAAGATCTCGAAGTCCGTTATTTTGGGATGAACCACTTTGGCTGGTGGACGAGCGTTAAAGATAAGGCGGGGCATGAATACTTGCCGCAGATTCGCGATTACGTGGCTGAACATGGCTATTTAACACAGATCGAAGTCGATATTCAGCACATGGATGCTAGTTGGCAAGCGACTCACAAAAAAGCCCAGGATCTGTTGGCAGTCGACCCGCACCGTCTGCCTAACACGTATTTGAAGTATTACCTATATCCAGATTACGTTGTTGAACACTCTGATCCCAACTACACTCGCGCCAACGAAGTCGAAGACGGTCGTGAAAAGCGGGTCTTCTCTGCGGCACGCAAGATCATCGATGCCAAGACGAGCAAGGTGGGTGAATTTGCCATTGATAGTCATGCCAGCTTCATTGTTGATCTGGCCTGTGCGATCGCTTATAACACCCATGAACGGATGCTGATGATCGTTGAAAATAATGGTGCGATCGCCAACATCGACCCGGATATCATGGTGGAAGTGCCATGTATCGTTGGCAACAACGGGCCAGAACCACTGACCCAAGGCAAGATCCCGCTTTTCCAGCGGGGGATGATCATGGAACAAGCAATGGTCGAAAAGCTGGTCGTTCAAGCGTGGGTCAATCACAGTTATCAATCATTGTGGCAAGCCTTGACCTTATCTAAAACGGTGCCGAGCGCGGAAGTAGCAAAAGCCGTCTTAGATGACCTGATCGCAGCCAATCAGGAATACTGGCCAGAATTGAAACACGACGAACATGAAGTGCATTTGATGAGTGACGTGCAACCAGTCGAATAACCATAACTAAAACTTGGCCCCAACGGCGTGATCGCTGTTGGGGCCAAGTTTTTTATGGTTGCTTATTCGTCGTAAAGTGTCCGTGCCAACAGTTCATCTTGAACGTCTTTATCCAGATTGACGAAGATGGCGCTGAAGCCGCTCACACGCACGATGAGATTTGGATACTTTTCCGGATGTTTCTGCGCATCTTCAAGCACCCCATGATCAACGATGGTGACCATCAGGTGGCAGCCGCCGTTTTTAAAGTAGGTGTTGAACAGCCACTTGATCTCTTGGCGGTTGTGGTTGAACATCCGCGGTGTGAACTTGATATTCTGAACAGAACCGCCATGGTACTTCGCATTGAAGGTCGCAAGTGAGTTAAGCACAGCGGTAGGCCCACTCTTGGCTGCGCCGCCTTGAGGATTGTTTGCTGGGTTCATGAATTGGCCGGCGTGGCGCCCATCTAGTGATGCTGCAGTTTCTCGGCCCCATTCGGTGTTGGTCTGGTTGTTAGAGATCACGATCAGATAATACTGCATGCCGCGATCGATCCCGCGTTGGCGAATATTCTTAGCCACATATTCAAACAAATCATTGGCGAACGCATCTGCGTCAGCGACGTCGTTACCGTATTTCGGCTGATTCCATAGGTCTTCGCGAATATCCTCAGCGCCTTGGAAGTCGTTCAACGCGGCTTCATTGAGCTGTTGCAGGGTGTATTTATGCTGAACATACACGAGCTGCTTGATTGCATATAAGGCGTCTGAAGTGTTGATGTTCCCGTAAGTTTCGTTGGTTCCGCCGAGGTAGCGGATACCGCCGTCTAAGATTGCCTTACCACGATCGATGCAGTCATCCATCAAGATGCTGGCAAACAAGAAGGAGACTTCGCGATTCATCAGCTGATAGCTGTAGTATTGAGCGTCGACAGACAAGTCAAAATAGTAATCCAGCAACTTCTTGTAATTATCATACAAATCATCAAAGGTCCTAAATTCACTGAGCGGCTTGATGTACACCGGACCGGACTTGACCTCATGATCCATCGGGTCGACTCCTTCATTCAGGGTAATGGTGAGCAGCTTCAATAAGTTGAGCAGCGTATTCGGCGTGCCTAGGCTTTGTCCCTGAATGACGAATTCACCGCAACCAAACATCACGTACTGCTCTGCAGTTCTGTGATCGACGCGCATGCCGTATTCGACAGCCGGTACGTTCACATCATCATTATACAAAGTTGGATACGTCGAACCGGAGCCGATGCAGTCATACGCCATATCAATGATGTCTTGCGGCGTTTCCTTATTGAAACGGAACGTGAACTGCGGTTCAACATACTTACATGCCTGCGTGACCTTGATTGCAATCCGGGCAAAGTGATCCGCAGCCTCTGGGTGCTTGCGCCCGTAACCGCCGACGATGATCCGGCCGTTGACGGTGGTCCGCCGGTTTTCAATCAACGTCCATAAAGACTTGAGATAGGCGAACGCATCGTCGTCAGTGATCAAACCGCTGTCAACATCGTGCTGCAGGTAAGGGCCAAGAAAATCGTCAAGTCGCCCATAATTAATACAGCCAGCCAGCAGTGCATACAGCCAAACCAATTGTAGGGCTTGATGGAACGTCCTTGGGGTATCTGTCTTGATGACCTTCAGATCGTTGCGCATCAACTCCAGCTCTTTGATCCGCTGAAGAGACTGCACAGTCTGCTCGCTTTCGGCAATCGAATCGATCAGATGATCGCAAGTCGTCTGGAAAAGATCCAGTGCTTTCAGTGAGGCATTAAGGAATTCGTTGTCCGGATCATGCTTTGCCCGAATCTTGTCTTTAAGGCCTTCGATGCCGTTATCAAGCAACATTGGATAGTCCAACATCATACCGCTGAGCCGCGCCGTCGCCATCAACGGATAGTGACCATCGATGAATCGCCCGATCGTGGTATCAGTCAGCACATCATTACAATAAAGCGCCTTGGTATCGTGATCTTCCCAATACGTGTACAAGTCGTCCACCCGCTTTTGGTCAGCAGGATCGGACAGGCTGTCGCGAAACTTAGAAAGCTTGTCAAAGACACAGTAATGGCCAACGCCGCCCAAAGACGTCACGCAGCCGAAACCGATAGGTAAGAAATCCAGCCGTCCCGCAATCAGATCACCGGGCTCGGTTTTGCGAAAAAGTGTCGGATAGATCACCTGCAAACAGTTGATCTCGCGCTCTTCTTTGGAAAGAGACAGCGAGGCCTGATGCACACGGGTGTATTCCTCCATAATTGCCAGCTGCTCCTGAGGCGTTTTTTCACTGGGGAGCTTCACACTGACTTCAACATTTTGAGCGCCTGCAATCGTCGCTTTTTTCAACTCAGTCAGTCCTTTCCTTCGCGAAACGTGCGCCTGGTTGACTGTCTGAGCGTCAGCGTCGCTTATTTCGCGATAACTATATTTTTGTACCGACGGGAACCTTTGATCGGTTGGTCAGTGATCACCTGTTGAAAATCTTCAAAGTGGGCGAAAGTACTCAAACCAGTCTCGCCAAATTTGGTCGCATCAACCAGCAAGAAGGATTGCTTAGCCCGTTCGATGGCACGGTGTTTCAAATCGCCGACGTCGATTTCACTGGTATAAGCTTCACCCAGTTCGGCATCAACACCGTTGGCGCTGATGATCGCCTTATCAAAACGGAACGCCATCAGTTCATTGATTGCGGCCGGACCTGTACAGATCTGGTGTTTAGGGCTGTATTTACCACCCAAAAGATAGACATCTGACGCGGCTGACCCTAGATACGAAAGCAAGATGACACTGTACGTGACGATCTTGATACTTTTATGGCTGAGAAAAGGCATGAGTTCCAAGACCGTCGTTCCGGAATCGATAAAGACCAGATCACCATCTTTGATTTGCGCCGCGGCTGCTTTAGCAATGACCTTTTTTGCCTCAGTATTAACGCCTATTTTGGTCGATACCGGCCCTTCAGTCAGGTCGCTAATGGTCTTTTCAAACCCAATTCGAGTCGCACCGCCGCGTGCACGCTTGATCTTGCCTTGTGCTTCAAGATGTTCCAGATCGCGCTGAACGGTTGATTTTGAAACCTTCATTTCAAGACACAGTTCTTTGATACTGACCGTGGGTTGCGACTGAAGCCTGGAGAGAATGTAGAATTGGCGCTCTTTTTCAATCATTGATCATGACCTCCTATAAGCTGTTACATGGTTCTGATGCTTATTGTAACGCTCAGAAGGCGGCCGATGCTACGATGTGCCCTCAGTTTTCAGCTGATCTTGGTCAACCCACCTTATGGTAGCATCGCCTATCACACAAATCAATGAAAAACGAGTCAAAATGAATTATTTTAGGTCACTAAGGATCATTGTGCGTTATACTGTTATTGACCGATAGTGGCGTTCACCCAACAAAGGAGAGATTCATATGGAACTACAAGGCTGCATCTTCAACATCCAACGCTTTAGTATTCACGACGGCCCCGGTATCCGCACGTCTGTGTTTCTCAAAGGCTGTCCGCTGCGGTGCAAGTGGTGCGCAAACCCAGAATCTCAAAGCCGAAAGCCCGAACCGATGTGGGACAACGCGCAAAAATGTGAAATCATCACCGGTGACTATTACAACGTCGAAGACGTGATGCAGGTGATTCGGCGCGATGTCGATTACTATCATGAGTCTGGTGGCGGTGTCACGGTCACCGGTGGCGAAGCGCTGGCACAAGCTGACTTTACGGTGGCACTGCTTAAACAATGTCAGTCTGAAGGGTTCGATACGGCCTGTGAGACTTGCGCGTATGCGTCTGGCAAAGAGTTTCAGGACATGCTCGATCACCTCGATCACCTGATCATGGATGTGAAGCACTGGAACTCGTTAACTCACCGCCAGTGGACCAACGGGAGCTTAGATCCAATCCTCAATAACGTCAAGCTGGGCGTCGCTTCCGGTAAAGATATGCTGGTCCGGATCCCTGTCATCCCAGGCTTTAACGATTCGCTCGACGATGCTGAACATTTTGGGACACTGCTGGCAGACCTGAACGTCCCACATGTTGAATTGTTGCCATTCCATCAGTTTGGGAAGAACAAGTACCACTTCTTGAAGCGTGATTACGCCTTTGAGAACGTGGCAGCCCTACAGCAAAAGGACTTGGTCCCTTTCCAGACCGTCTTGCAGGAACACGGACTGGACTGCCGCATTGGCGGCTAAGAGCACAGATCATTGCCCAGCTATTCATTGGCTGGGCATATTTGTTTCAACGAGTTTGACCTATTCTGACTCGAAAAGGTTCAAAAAGGGTTGATATTTGCGAGATTGGTGCTAGAATCAAAAATGAATCAAGTTAATTTAATCGCAAGCGATATTTTCAATCACTGCAAGTTTCTGACTCTGCATGCGGTCACCACTGTATGTGATGGAAGAAAATATAAGGAGGTTATTAACAGTAATCAATAACGTAGAATACTGTGTTAATTTGTGGCAATTAGCCGTTCTGCGGTAATCAAGTGGAAGGCAGAATGACCAAGTGCTGCGAAATGGTAAACTCGTGAAAAATTGCTGACTGATGCATGGACAGATGATGACGGTTTTCATCATGTCTTGATAGAATAGCTTCATCTTCATTTGCTATGATACCCATAAGCTATTTGGAGGTGAAAACATGTTGAGAACGCACAAGATCCGTTGTTATCCCAACGCAACGATGCGCCGCGTATTGGAGCAAGCATGCGATTATCGCCGCTATTGTTACAATCAGGCGCTTGCCACGTGGAATGAGCTGTATGACGCGTCAGTCGTTTTGGCAGATAAGACGGCGCGGCCTAACGAACGTCAAGTCCGCAATGAGTTAGTTAACAACAAAGTAGACTGGCAATACAGTCGTTCAGCACGGATCTTGCAATTGGCAGTGCATGATTTAGCTCAAGCTTGGGCAAATTTCTTCAACCCTGAGATGCCAGACCATCGCAAGCCGTGGTTTAATTCGAAGAAGCGCAGTCGCTGCAGCTTCAAGACCGACAGAGCAACCATCGTTAATGGTAAGTTGCGCTTGGATAAACCCCAGGGCTATCTTGACCGTTGGTATGATATCCGATTAGCCGAAACACCGCGTTGGCGAGGGACTGTTAAACTCGCCTCTATTATCAAAGAAGCTGATGGTTATTATGCTTGCCTAAGCATCGATGTGGCCAAACCCGAGCCATTACCGGAAAGCCCACGCATATGTGGCGTTGATGCCAACATTGGTCAATTCGTCTATAACGATGGTGAGGCAATGTCTGCAATTCGCGGATTGACCGAGCAACTGGTCAGTTTATATCACCGCGTGTCCTTGTACCAGCGGCGTCTCGCTCGCAAACGTCAGGCGAATCCCAAGCACTTTCGCTCTAACAATTACCGCGCAACGAAAACCAAGTTGCAGCGGACCTATCAGAAAGTGACACGGATTCAAGACGACCTCTTGCAAAAGTTTACGACGATGTTGGTGAAAGCCAACGGCACGCTTGCCATTGAGGACTTGGACGTCAAGCGCATGCAGATGAACAAGCGATTGGCGAAGAACTTGCACCGTTCGTTGTTTGGCCACTTCAAGACATTGATGAAGGACAAGGCGCAATGGTATGGCCGCCAGCTGATGATAGTTGATCGGTTCTACCCTAGCACACAGCGATGCAGTCGTTGTGGGTTAGTGAAAACTGGTGACAATAAACTGACCTTAGCCGGTAATGTCCTTCACGGCACGAAACATCACGAGTTTCATTGTTACGGCTGTGGTGCTCAACTTGAGCGTGACGAGAATGCCGTACAGAACTTGATTCAATATGCTCAAGGGCAGGCTATGTCCTAAAGGTTCAAGAGCCAGTCAATGTTGCAAGGTGACTACCGACGTAAGCATACTGGTGTTAACGGGACCAAATAGAATAATGAATGTACAACTAAGAAAGGAAATATATAATCCTTTACTAGTGTCATTAGACATTCTTCCACATTTTATATAGCAGGAGCTCATTATTGAAAACTACTGATCCGAAGAAACGTCAGCTGTTGGATTCGCTTAAAGGAGGACTGATCGTCTCTTGTCAGACTCAAAAAGACGAGCCTATCTATACACCGGACATGTCAGTTAAGATGGCCGAATGTGCAAAGTGGGGCGGTGCCGTTGCGATCCGTGCCAATATTCCGGAACAGATCAAGAAAATCAAAGCAAACGTCGATTTGCCGGTTATTGGATTATGGAAGATCTGGAATGATGACACGGATGTCTTTATCACCCCGACCTTAGAAGCCTGCCAAGCAGTCTGGGACGCCGGTGCTGAGATCATTGCGTTGGATTGCACGGCACAAATTAACCATGAAGGTAAGCCCGCCCGCGACCTGCTTCCTATCGTCAAAAAAGCGATTCCTGAAGCGATCATCTTTGCCGATGTTTCCAACTATGACGAAGCCCGCTGGGCAGTCGATCATGGTGCCGACATCGTGGGGCCAACTCTCTATGGCTACACTGAAGCAACCAAGAACATCGAAGACCCGAATTTCCGGGAATTTGCGCGGATCTGCCGCGACTTTAAAGATGAAGCTTATGTCATTATGGAAGGCCACATCTATACCCCTGAAGACGCTATGAAGGTGATCTTCTTAGGGGCACACGCGGTCGTTGTTGGCAGTGCGATCACCCGTCCGCACTACATCACAAAGCGGTTCACCGATCTGTTGACCGGCTACCAAAATAACTGGCGGGTAGCGGAACGCAGCGCGCATTAAATGCGGCATTAACACCAGTTGCAAGCAGACAAAAGGCCCTGGGATGATGAAAAACATCCCAGGGCCTTTATTTCGCCATTACGACAGTTATTTGTATTGCAGCATAAAGCGGCGCAAGGACGGGTTAAACTAGCAACGAGGCTGCCCGCCGAGCGCAACTCACAAATCAAAGCTAAGGTGGGACCACCAGCTTGAACATCGGCGCACAAACTGGGATCGCGCCGCTTTACGATCTCATCAAATACAGGATACCCGCCTTTATTTTTGGCATTTTGAATACCACGTCGCGCACGACCATTGCCGATACCAGTTTGACCTATGGCCAATATCTAAAGCGCATGTGGCATTGCGTCAATGGCACCGCCGCACCGCACTTGTGGTACAACACCATGATGTTGCAATTTATTCTTTTGATGCCGCAGTTTTGAGCGCTGCCGGCAGCGCTATGGTCATTGCCGCATTGTGCTTATATCAAGTCCAAGCGCAGCGCCCGTTTGCGCAGTTTGTCCATAAGTTCGCGGTTTTGCTGATAAAGCTTACTTATCCAATGTCTTTTGGTCGCAGTGTTTGGGGCGGTTGTTTGGCCAAATGCTGACCGCTAGCAACACTTGGGTCGGCATCTTAAGCGTGTATGTGCTGACTTGTGCTTGTCATTTGCCTAGGCATTTGGGTTGCATGCCGTGTGGTCGCGGCTCCAACCGATGCTGCGCCAAACACTGGTCATTTAAAAAAAAGCCAATCAGCCCCCAACGGCGTTTTCACCGTTGGGGGCTGATTGGCGGGTTGCTTAGCCTAGCGTCAAAGTTAAGTTAAGTGTTTGTTTGGTGCCGGCTTTTAAAGTCGTTTTGCCGGCTTTTTCAAACCAGTCGCCAGGTTTGCCAGCTTGGTCTGGCAAGCCGAAGAAAGGTTCAACACAAATGAATGGTGCTTGTTTATGTTCTGGGCTCCACAAGGTCACATAAGGAAAATCGGTCACATCCAAGCTGACGATCTGATCGTCACCATGCAATAAGCGCGCTTGCGTGGCGGTGTGGGCGTCAAGGATCACGAGCCCATCATCCAGCAAAGCATGACTCAGCGGGATCGTGTCGCCTGTTGCGGCAGTCAAGGTGCGAGTCGTCCCATCGCGAAATGGGGCAGGGCCGACGCCGAGATGTTGCAGCGGCGTGGTTGCGCCGACTAATTGGAGCCGGTATTCTTCCAAAGGCGCATCGATGTTGAAGCCGGGATGGAAGCCTAAGGCAAAAGGCATCGCGCTGGCACCGTCGTCAGCGACAGTGTAGGTGACGTTTAAGCCTGTGGCGGTCAACTGGTACGTCACGGTCAGCACAAAGAGAAACGGATATTTCGCTAAGGTTTGATCGTTGGCATGCAGCGTCATGGTAACGGCATCTGGTGCGGTTTGATCGATGTGATCGAAGGTGAAGTCGCGGGCAAAGCCGTGCTGCCCCATTGGATAACGCTGGCCGTCGATCAAATATGCGTCATCGTTAGACTTGCCGATCGCAGGAAACAGCAGCGGGGCATGGCGGCCCCAGTATTTGCCGGTGGTATCATTCCAAATAAAGGCGCGGCCGTCTTGTTTGCGGGTGATCTGAGTGACTTCAGCCCCCAGCTCGTTGATCTCAGCGGTGAAAGCATCGTTGGTGAGTGTGATCATGAAATTGCCTCCTCTGATTAATAACCGCCTCTAGCATAGCGCGAAAATCAGCTCAGCGTGAAAGAAATTATGCCTCGCAAAGATTGGTCTATGCCAAAAACCGCAAAAGGGCCCCGTTGTCACGCGACTTGACCGTGAGTGGGTCATTTTTCTGGTGTTTGCCGTGATTGGTTCCTCTGCGTATAATGGGTGGGACAATTAAAGGAGCGAACTATGGAAATTTTTGACTCACATACCCATCTCAACGATACCCCTTATGCCGGCCGCGAGGCAGAATACGTCGCGAGTGCGCAAGCATTAGGCGTCACCGAAATGGCGATCGTCGGCAGCGACACCGCTTTGAACGCTAAGGCGATGGCCTTAGCCGCGGCTTATCCCAATCTTTATGCGATCGTCGGCTGGCATCCTGAGTCGAGCAAAGACTACACCCCTGCCGCCGAAGCAGTGTTAATGACACAGTTAGCGGCGGAAAAAACAGTCGCTTTAGGCGAGATCGGCTTGGATTATCATTGGGATACGAGCCCGCAAGACACGCAGCGGCGCGTGTTTGCTCGGCAGCTGGCGATCGCCAGGGAACAACACATCCCGGTGTCGATCCATTCGCGCGATGCGTTTGAAGATACCTATACCTTATTAAAGCAGGCGCATTTGGAAGACTTCGGCGGGATCATGCACAGCTTTACCGGCGATGCCGAGTGGGCCAAGAAGTTCTTGGATCTGGGGATGTACGTGTCTTATTCAGGGATCGTTTCGTTTAAAAACGCGCCAGAAGAACACGAATCCGTGCAGGTGATCCCGCAATCGCGTTTACTTGTCGAAACCGATGCCCCTTATTTGACGCCGACGCCCTATCGCGGCAAGCCCAACCAACCCGGCTACACCCGCTATGTCGTCGATGCAGTCGCCAAATTCCGCGAAGATTCCCCAGAACACATTGCGGCGATCACACGCGCCAATGCCCATCGGATCTTTGGATTGGAGTCAGTATGAGCAAATTTAAACAGATCATCGTCGTGGAAGGCCGCGACGACACCAAACGTTTGACGGAAGCGTTTGGGGCGATCGACACCATTGAAACACATGGCAGTGCGATTTCACCGGCCACCTTGGCACTGATCCAACGCGCGCAACAAACCCGCGGCGTGATCGTGTTGACCGACCCGGATTTTCCCGGCGAAAAGATCCGCCAAACGATCAGCGCCGCGGTGCCTGGGGTCATGCATGCATGGCTGCCGCGTGAAGCGGCTAAACCAGAGCGCTTGCACGGCTCACTTGGCGTCGAACACGCCACGCCAGCCGCATTAAAAGCGGCGCTTTCGCACTTGTTGGTGGCAGTGCCTGACGCCAAGGCTCAGATCCCCACAACAGACTTATATCGTATGCACTTGATCGGCAGCCCCGACGCGGCCAAGCGCCGAGCACGCCTAGGGGACTTGTTGCATATCGGATATGCCAATGGCAAGCAGCTGCAAAAACGGCTGCGCCAGTTTGGCATTACCCCGGCGCAACTCGGCCAAGCGGTAACCCAGCTTGATAAGGAGGACTTGGATGCCTGAACATATCGCAGATCCAGCGCGGACGCATGCGCTGTTAAAAAAACACGGCTTTATATTCAAAAAAAGCCTCGGCCAGAACTTTTTGACCAACCCAAAGATCTTACAAAACATCGTCGCCGCCGCTGAGCTGAGCCAAGCTGATGATGTGATCGAAGTCGGCCCGGGGATCGGGTCGTTGACGCAGTTTCTAGCAGAAGCGGCACATCAAGTCTTGGCCTTAGAAGTCGATGGGCGCTTGTTGCCCGTATTAGCAGAGACACTAGCCGATTATCGCAATGTGCAGGTCGTCTTAGAAGACGTCTTGAAAGCGGATCTGCCAGCTTTAGTCGCTGAACATCTTGATGGCCGGCATCAATTGAAAGTCGTTGCCAACCTACCTTATTACATCACCACTCCGATCTTGATGCATTTGATGCAGTCGCGGCTGGACTTTGCCAGCTTGACGGTGATGATGCAAAAAGAAGTGGCAGATCGCTTGACTGCTCAGCCCAACTCCAAAGACTATGGCAGCTTGAGCATCGCTGTGCAACAAACGATGGCGGTGGCCGTGGCATTTGAGGTCAAACGCACGAATTTCGTGCCGGCGCCTAACGTTGATTCGGCGATCGTCACCTTGACGCGCCGGCCGACGCCATTGGTCACAGTTCAAGATCAAGCCGCGTTTGACCAATTAGTGCGCGGGGCGTTTGCCGCGCGGCGCAAAACGTTATGGAATAATCTGCAAAACTTGTATGGCAAAACCGCCAAACCGCAACTGCAACAAGCGCTGGATGCCGCAGCGATCGCACCTAGCCAGCGCGCGGAGCAATTGAGTATCGCAGATTTTGGCCGCTTGAGCGATGCCTTAGTCGCTGCTGGAGTATAAATTTTGCCATCAGCTTGTATGCAAGCGTTTTTTAAGCGTGCATGCAAACCTAAAAGTTTGGTGAAAACGTTGATGTAGCGCGCATTTTGTTGTTGCAGAATGTGGATTGTAATGGTATAATTGCCAGCTCGTTGATTTTGTGCTATACTGTCTACAAGAGGTGAAGTGCATGCCAATGACATTAGCAAGCATCAAGCAACAACTCGACGGTAAAATCGGCGAGAATTTGACGGTCGTCGCTCAAGCTGGTCGCAAGAAGGTCACACGCCGCAAAGGGACGTTGAAAGAAACCTATCCCGCGATCTTCGTGGTCGATCTTGACCAAGAAACGAATGCTTTCGAGCGCGTTTCTTATAGCTACGCAGACTTGCTCACCAAATCGATCCAGATCACATTTGATGACGAAGCACAAGTTTCCTAAAATCAGCCATGCTGCCCGGTGCACATGGCTTTTTTTGTGCGCTCAAACGGTTGTTTCACGAGAAACAACCCCGATCAGCGGCATTGGCGTTATCATAGTGACAGAAAGAGGCGCGATGATGACTGAGAAAAATTATCGGTTAACCCTGGATGCGATCGGCAATCGGGACCCAGCATACTTAGAAACTATTTTTTCGTTAGGCAATGGGCATTTTGGGATCCGCGCTGGGGATGTGCTGACCCCTAGCGCCACTGCCGGTACGATCATTAACGGCTTATATGAAACCGCACCGATCCAATATGGCGAGGCGGCTTATGGGTATGCGGCCAATCATCAAACCACCGTCGCGTTACCAGACTTGCGCGTGATCACGATACAAAATGCCGCCGGTGAAGCATTTGTGACCAACGCACTCGGTGAAAAAACGTTGGATCTGCGCTCTGGGCAGTTGCAGGAAAGCTGGCTGGCAACTGACCCCAATGGCGCGACCATCCAAGTACAACTGACGTCGGTGCTGCAACAGCCAGCCGGCAACTTGGCGGCGTTGACGTATACGGTGACAGCGGTGACTTATACGGGCAAGCTGACCTTGGCTAAAACATTGAAAATGCCGCCGCAAGCTGCGGTTAGCGGAGATCCGCGACAAGCGCGGCACTTAGCGCCGCCAGCAGTACACCTGGCGCAGCCAGACGCGCAGACTTTGGTCGCAACGATCCGCACCCGCCAAAGTCGTCAAGTCCAGCAGCTGCAGTTGGCAGCGGCGCAGGGATTGACGTTTGCGGCTGACTTAGTGCCTGGTGCTGGCATCACCTATCCGGTAGTGGCCGTTGTGAATGCCTTGAATGACGAGTCTCGCTTGGGACTCAATGTGCCTGTCGCCAGTTTGACCAAGTCGGTCGCCACGGCAGCTAAACGTTATTGGCAAGGCTTTTGGGCGCATAGCGACGCGTCGATCCAAGGCGATTTTCGCTTAGATCTGGCGATCCATTATAATCTCTTTCAACTTGCCAGTGCCGCCGGTCAAGATGGTAAAACCAATATTGCCGCCAAAGGGCTTTCCGGAACAGGCTATGAAGGCCATTATTTTTGGGATACCGAGATGTATATGTTACCGTTTTTGACATACACCAATCCGCAGATCGCCAAGCGCTTGTTGGAATATCGTGCGCGCATCTTGCCGCAAGCACAATCGCGTGCGCGGCTGCTCGGCGTCGATTCAGGGGCATTATTCGCCTGGCGCACGATCAATGGCGAAGAAGCCAGTGCCTATTTTCCTGCCGGCACGGCGCAATATCATATTGACGGGGATGTGGCGTTTGCCGTTGACCGCTATTGGCAAGTCACTGGCGATCAAGCGTTTATGCGCAGCACCGGCTTGCAGCTGTTGATCGCCACGGCCCGTTTTTGGGCGGCGTTTGGCAGCTGGAGTGAACGGGCACACCAGCAGACGTTCGAATTTTTTGCCGTCACCGGGCCAGATGAGTATACGGCGTTGGTGAATAACAACTATTATACCAATCGTATCGCCAAGTTTAACCTGGCGACTGCCGCCCAGCTGGCAGCAGAATTTCCAACGGCTGCAGCGCAGTGGCAAGTCACCGCAACAGAAATCGCGGATTGGCGGCACAAGGCCGCGGCGGTGTTTTTACCTTATAGTGACGATTTGCAGATCAACGAACAAGATGATAGTGCGTTTCATAAGCCGGTGTGGCCATTTGCCCAAACGCCCAAAGACCATTATCCGCTGCTTTTGCATTATCATCCGTTGACGATTTATCGCTACCAAGTGAATAAGCAAGCCGATACCTTGCTGGCCGATTATTTGTTTGATGATCTTGATGCGGCACAATTGCAGCGGGAATATGCCTATTACGAAAGCATCACCACGCATGACTCATCGCTGTCGCGGTCGATTTTTTCGGCATTGGCGGCGCGCTTAGGCCAGCAAGAAAAAGCCTATCGCTACTTTATGGATACTGCGGCGATGGATCTGGTGGACTTGCAGCAAAACGCCGCGGATGGCTTGCACATTGCTAATCTTGGCGGCAGTTGGCTGAGCTTGGCGACAGGGTTTGGCGGCTTGGCGATCAAATCCGGGGTATTATCGGTGACCAATCATTTGCCGCGCCAGTGGCAAAGCTTAACGCTTCGAGTTCAGATCCAAGGCCGGTTGTTGCAGATCACCTACCGGCCAAAAAAACACAGGTGACCAGATTGACTGGCGCTTTGCTGACAGTCATCGTGGATGGTCAACGGCAACAAGTCTAAAGCAGGTGAACAACGCCGTGCTCGTTTGCCCGGCGTTTTTCTTATGCGTGCGAGGGTGTCAACTGAGGCAAAAACGGTTATACTGGAAAGTAAATATTCCCACTCAAAGCGACAGTTAGTGCCGCTTATCAAGAAAAACGAGACTGGTGGTACCTATGGAAATTATCCAGAAAGCCCCGGCCAAGATTAATTTGAGTCTAGACGCGCTTTATCGCCATCATGATGGCGAACACGAGTGGCGTATGGTGATGACTTCCGTGGATCTGGCGGATTACGTTCACATCAAGCCGCATGCATCAGTGCACGTCACAACGGACAGTGGCTTCCTTCCTGAGGATCCACGCAATCTGGCCTATAAGGCGGCCATTGCGCTGCAAAAAGCCGCCGGGGTGCGGCAAGGTGCACGCATCCACATCGAAAAACATATTCCTGTCGCGGCAGGGTTAGGTGGCGGCTCTTCAGATGCTGCCGCCGTGCTGCGCGGGTTGAATACCTTATGGGGCCTTGATTATTCCTTGGCGCAGCTGGCAACGATCGGCTTGCAAGTCGACTCAGACGTGCCGTATTGTGTGTATTCCCAAACGGCTTTGGTCACCGGGCGCGGGGAAGTCGTCCAACCCCTGGGCCAGCTGCCGAATTTTTGGGTCGTCTTAGCCAAGCCTGGCGTGTCAGTATCGACTCCCAGCATCCTCAATGCGCTTGATTACAACCAACCCATGCCGCGACCGGATACGGATAAAGTGCTGGCTGGGATCAAAGCCAACGATTTTCAGCTGATGATCTCCGGGATGACCAATAGCCTTGAGCATGTGACGGCCGGCCGACATCATGAGATCACCGCGCTGACGACGCGGTTTATCAAATATGGCGCCCAAGTGGCACAAATGTCTGGTTCTGGGCCGACCGTGTTTGGGTTATGCGAAAAACACAGCCGGGCGGTGCGCGTGTATAACAGTATGAAAGGCTTTTGCAAGGAAGTGTACTTGCTGCGGCCGTTATAAGCCGCCTGTTGCAGGCGGCTTTTTGCGTGCCCGATAATTTTTCCCGCTTGTGGGCAAAGCTTGTGCCGCTACGCCGCCAACGGGCCCAGCCTTGACCGGAATCACTACGAACTGACACGCTATTGACACGCCTAACGCCGCACGGCATGATAAAAATAGCGGGCAGTCAGGCAGCTGAATTTGCTTGGCTGTTGCCATTGAAGGATCGAGAAAGCAGGGATTAGGATGCACACACAGACACCGAAACCGAATGCCGCGTTTCGTTGGGGGATCTTGTTGAATGCGGCATATATTATTGCCGAAGTGGGTTTTGGGACGCTGATCGGGTCGATCGCTTTGGTCGCCGATGCGCTGCATAATTTAAGCGACGTGTTAGGATTGGCGATCGCCTGGTTCGCCTCGTGGTTATCGCTCAGACGCCCGACGGCTCAGCGGACTTATGGGTATAAAGGGTCGTCGATCTTGGCTGCGTTGATCAATGCGGTGTTTTTGCTGGTGGCGATGGGGGCGATCATTGTGGAAGCCGCCAGCCGCTTTGCGCATCCAGAGCCGATCCAAGGGGCCACGGTGATGCTGGTGGCCGGAGTCGGGATCGTCGTGAATGGGGTGACGGCCCTGTTGTTTCACCAGGGCAAAGATCATGACTTGAATATCCGGGGGGCGTTTTTGCATATGGCGGCTGATGCCGGGGTCAGTTTAGGCGTGGTCTTAGCCGGCGGGCTGTATCTATTGACCGGCTGGGAATGGCTCGATCCGCTGGTTTCTATCGGTGTGGCAGTGGTGGTTTTGATCTCAACTTGGGGCTTGTTAAAAGATGCCGTTAACTTAGCGATGGCGGCGGTGCCTAAAGCCATCGATACCGCAGCCGTGACGCGCTGCATTGAAAGCTGCGATACCGTGATCAGCTGCCATGACTTGCATATTTGGGCCTTAAGCACCACCGACGTTGCCTTGACCGTGCATGTGATGCGCACCACTGGGGAGAATAATGATTGGTTTTTGGAAAAACTGGCGCAGAAGCTGCGGGACCATTTTGATATTGCCCATGTGACGATCCAAGTGGAGTACGGGGACTATCAACCGTTGCGGATCCGCGACAACCCATATTGAACGCAAAAGGGGCGTGACTTTTGTCACCCCCTTTTTAATGGTGCCACCGTTGACCAATTGTGCAATTAAACTTGACAAGTCTGCTTATAAGTCGGAAAATGTGAAACTGTTTGTGTCTGCAAATATCCCAAAAGATGCGAACGTTCGCATAAAATATAGAGAAAAGTCTGGGAATTTTCCGGTCAATCACCTATAATTAAGCAGATTGAAACGTTATATCTCGTGATAATCCAAATATTCGGAGTTAAGGAGAATTTTACTTATGAAAGTACGTCGCAGCGACCGCTTGATCGATATGACTCGCTACTTGTTGGAACGGCCCCATACCTTGGTGCCGTTGACCTTTTTTTCAAAGCGCTATGAAAGTGCGAAGTCTTCGATCTCAGAAGACTTGGCGATCGTGCGCCGCACCTTCGCCCAACGGCAAACCGGCATCTTAGAAACCGTGCCTGGTGCCGCTGGCGGGGTGCGCTATATCCCGATCATGGGGCAAGTCGAAGCCAATGACTTTATTGCTGAAATGGCCGGCCGGCTCAGCGAAACAGATCGCTTACTGCCAGGCGGGTATGTTTATCTTTCGGATCTGCTCGGCACCCCAGAGGTCTTGCGGCAAATCGGCCGCTTGATCGCGACGCAATACTTGGATCAAAAAGTCGACGCGGTGATGACTGTGGCGACTAAAGGGATCCCGATCGCGCAATCTGTCAGCCAATATTTGAATGTGCCGTTTGTGATCGTCCGGCGGGATTCGAAGATCACCGAAGGCTCGACGGTGAGTGTGAACTATGTTTCCGCAAGTTCTGCACGGATCGAAAAAATGGAACTGTCCAAGCGTTCTTTGGCTGCCGGTTCTGGCGTCTTGATCGTCGATGACTTCATGAAAGGCGGCGGCACAGTCAACGGGATGCGGAGTTTGATCGCCGAATTTGACGCCAAGCTCGTCGGGATCTCGGTGTTTGCAGAAGGCAACTTCTCTGGCGATCGCATGGTATCCGACTATACCAGCTTGATCCGCGTGGATGAAGTGGATACCAAAGCCAACACCTTGCATGCGGTGGCGGGCAACTATATGGATAAAAACGCCGCTCGGTTAGAGGAACTGGCGAAATGAGTGCTTATCTCTATCCGGTAAAAATGGCAGTGATCACCTTCCCGATTTTGGCGTTGGTGTTGGCACTGCCTTTTTTGATCATTCAGTATCGGCGCTATGGCAGCTTTATCTTTTGGCGGGCCTTCGTCGTCTATAGTTTCGTGTTTTACATGTTGACAGCGTATTTCTTGATCGTCTTGCCGCTGCCCAGTCGCGCGGCGGTGGCGGCGTTGACGACGCCAAAAGCAAACGTGATCCCGTTGACGGCCTTGCGCGAGTTTTTAAACACGACGGTATTTTCGCCGCTGCATCCCGGGACTTGGCTAGCGGCGATGAAGCAGCCTGGGTTCATCCAGCCAGTCTTCAATATTGTGTTGACCATTCCGTTTGGGGTTTATCTGCGGTATTACTTCAAGCGGCCGTTAAAACAGATCCTGTTGTTGAGCTTTGGCTTGAGCCTATTTTTTGAGCTGACGCAGTTGTCTGGGCTGTATGGGTATTACCCGCGGCCTTATCGCTTGTTTGATGTCGATGATCTGATCTGTAATTCCAGCGGCGGCTTGATCGGCGGGCTGGTGGCGCCAACGTTGATGCGGGCGTTTCCGACGCGCGATGAAATGGATGCGCGCAGCCTGGCCAAAGGGCAGCACGTAGGCTGGCTGCGGCGGTTTGTCGCTTTTGTGGTCGATAACGTCGTCGTTGTCGGCATTGTGAGCGCCTTGTTGGGGTTGCTGTTGCATTTGTTAGGGATCGATCAGCACTTGGTCGTCTTGTTGAGTGAAGCGGTGATACCGCTGTTTTTTGCGCATGTCTTGGTACCGATATTTCATCAAGGCGCAACTTTTGGCAAAAGCTTAGTGCGGATCCGTTTGGTGAAAGAAAACGGGCAGGCGGTTGGCTTTTGGCGGTTGTTCCTGCGGGCCTTTTTGTTATATGGGGTGAGCTTGCAAGCGATTCGCGGGTTTTTCTTGACGTTCGAAGAGATTTTTTCAAAATTTCATCGTACTGAGTTGAATTTCGCGCTGTTAGCGTTGTTTGGACTGGTGTGTGCGTTCTTATTGGTCAACTTCATTTGGGAAGCGGCGACCCGTGACAATCATTATTTTTATGACGTTTGGGCGCAGACCAAACAGATCAGTACCGTGAAACAGGCGCAAGCCGCCAACGATTGAGTGTGGCAGCAGCGCAGAAAAAGGCGATCAAATTTCGGCGAATGCCAGATTTGAATCGCTTTTTTTGCATGCGCAATTTCGATAATATTCTAAATAGTTGTTGACGTGACCCGATACTGGCGCTACCATCTAATTAGAAAATATTCAAAATAGAATGGAGGCCAGCAAATGGCAATGAGCGACACGTTAAAAGCCATTTCTGATCCAGTGCGGCGTCAGATCTTAAACTTGCTGAAAGACCAATCAAAGCCGGCAGGGGAAATCGCCGCCCAATTTGAGCTGACCCCGGCGACGGTATCCTACCATCTGAAACTGCTCAAACAGGCGCATTTGATCACGGAACGGCGAGAGAAGAATTTTATCTACTACGACTTGAATGCCAGTGTGTTTGAAGAGGTGCTTAGCTGGATCTACAGTCTCGGAATTGGAGGAACTCCTCATGACAAAAAATAAATGGCTCGTATTAGCAATTACCAGTGCCGTGATTTTAGCCACCATGGGCTACGGGGTGAGCCAATACGATTCACTACCAGCGACCATGGTGATACATTGGGGCATGGATAATCAACCGAATGGATGGATGCCCAAAGCCGGCGTCATTTACGGAATACCGCTGATCATGCTGGTGATCCATTTGATCACCGTTGGCAGCACCTACTGGGCCAGCAGTCACGGCCAAAGCGCACCGCGCTTTGAACGGATTACTGCGTGGATCATTCCAATCGTGACCATTGTTATGTATGTGGTGACGATCCGCTATGCGCAAGGTCAGGCAGTCAACATTCGCTTGTGGGCAATTGCTGTCGTCGGTGCAGTATTCATCCTCATGGGCAATTACTTGCCCACGGTGCCGACAACTGCAGCTCGCCAAGGCTGGACCGGCATCGGCTTTAATGTGCCGTGGCAAGTGACCAATCAAGCAGGTACGTTAAAGACAATGCGGGTCTTAGGATACGTCATGGTAGCCGGCGGGATCTTGCTGTTGGGGAGTTTGTTCTTGCCGACAGTGGCTTCAGTCGTTGCGTTGGCGCTGGTCATCGCCGCAATTATTGTGGTGATGCCGCTGAGTTATGTTTGGACGACCCGCTCACACTAAACGCGCTTCTAATCGCAACGGTGAGGCGTCTCAAACATCGCGCCGTGCTCCGGCTGCGCCGAAACCCGCCACGCTGCTTGAGACACTCACCTAAAACCGCGATTCGTCACGCTCTCCCATAAACGCGCTCACCAAGGCAACGGGCCGCGGGTAAGGCAGCCTGGCCTTGGCACGGCTGCGCCGCACCCGACCAGGCTGCCTTACCCACACACCCCTAAAAGCGCCTTGGTTCACGCTCTCACGACAAAGACACGTCCAGTGTGTGCTGACGTGTCTCGGGCGATTCCTTGCAGGGCAAGGCGCGGTTGCCGGACCGCGGTTTGTTGGGATACGATGCCTGAGTTTGCGCTCAGGGCTTGGCCGTTTTGACTTCTTGGCAGGTTTGAGCCCGCTTTAAGGGTGGTACGCCAGTGTCTCGCCCGTGCCCGAGTCTTTCCAGGCCATCTTCGGGATTTATCTCTTAGCGTGTGTGAGGCCCAGGTTGCCCCGGCTGGCTGCCCCACTGTTGATGTCTGGGAAAACTTATGGAGTGCGCACCACCATACCCAGCCACATGATCGTTCGATTAAGATACCACGCTTTGCCGATAATGTAAAGAATAAATTTTGAGATTTTTTGGATATTTTTCTAAGATATACCAATAACGAAAAATGATAGCTATTTGGCAATGATTAAAGCAAATTTGCTATGATACCAATAATAAACGTTGGCTGCATAACCATTATCATGACACCAATGATATAACGGCAATATACATGCGCCTTTTTTCTTATTTGCATACCGCTTGTGATCAACTCCAAGCTTGCCAGCGTCTGGCAGTTCGAGCGCCTAAGTCGTCAGGGGTAGGCTGTGGTATCATGGAAGAAACCATTCAAGGAGATTTGTCATGAAGAAGTTTACGATTATTCTTGCGGCTGGTAAGGGCACGCGGATGAAGTCTAGTTTATATAAGGTGTTGCATCCAGTTTGCGGCAAGCCGATGGTCGATCACGTTTTGACCCAAGTGGAAAAAACAGATCAAGACGCGGTGGTGACGGTTGTCGGTCACGGCGCACAAGCAGTCGAAAAAGCATTAGGCAACCGGACACAGTTTGTGGTCCAAGCTGAGCAGCTAGGCACTGGCCACGCCGTGTTACAAGCAGAACCGCTGTTAGGCGACCAAGCGGGGATGACGCTGATCGCATCTGGCGACACGCCGCTGTTTACCGCTGAGACGTTTGAGAAGCTTTTTGCTTATCATGAAGCCCAAGGCGCCAAAGCAACGGTGCTGACGGCTGTTGCGCCGGATCCGTTTGGCTACGGCCGCGTGATCCGCAATGCAGATGGCTCCGTGCAAAAAATCGTCGAACAAAAAGATGCCACCCCAGCAGAAGCCCAAGTGGCCGAGATCAATACTGGGGTGTATTGCTTTGATAATCAGAGCTTATTTGCGGCCTTGCATCAAGTTGGCAACGATAACGCACAAGGAGAATATTATTTGCCAGATGTCATCGAGATCTTAAAGGCCCAAGGGGCAGTCGTCGGCGCATATCAAATGGCAGATTTCACCGAATCAATGGGGGTCAATGACCGCGTGGCTTTGGCTGCAGCGACAAAGGTCATGCAACGGCGGATCAATGAAGCTCACATGCGCAATGGGGTGACCATGATCGATCCGGCAACGACTTATATCGATGCGGATGTGGTGATCGGCAATGACACCGTGATCGAGCCTGGCGTGTATTTGAAGGGCAAGACGACGATCGGTTCGAATTGCGTGGTCGGCACACATTCTGAGCTGATCAATGCGACGATTGAAGACGGCGTGCGGATCACCAGCTCCACTATTGAAGATTCGATCATGCGCAAAGGTTCTAATATTGGCCCGAACTCGCACTTGCGCCCGCAATCTGATATTGGCGAAGAGGTCCACATTGGTAATTTCTGCGAAGTGAAAAAAGCGACTCTAGGCGCCCGCACCAAACTCGGCCATCTCAGCTATGTCGGGGATGCGACGTTAGGAGCAGATATCAATGTCGGTTGCGGCGTCGTGTTTGTGAACTATGATGGCGTCAAAAAGTTCCACTCCAACGTCGGGGATAAGAGTTTCATCGGTTCTAATGCCAATATCGTCGCCCCAGTTAATTTGGCCGATCACTCGTTTGTGGCTGCTGGTTCGACGATCACTAAAGATGTCCCGTTCCACGCCATGGGGATCGCACGTTCACGCCAGACGAACAAGGAAGACTTCTGGAAGCGGCTGCCGATCGCTAATGATCCTGACTGGAACTGATTCAGCAGCTTTGTTTAATCAGCGGTGCCAGTGCCTGCTCGTATTTTGAGGAGATATTGGCACCGCTTTGGTTTGTCCATATGGGGTCAAAGCGGCACAAATTTTGGGCGACCCAGCAAAAACCTAGCAATTTCGGGACCAATGATGGTTTTCATAAATAGAAATCTCATTTTCACGCGCTTACATACGGAAATAATTCCCCACAGCCGAAACTTTTTGATATACTTGGTGCTGTGTGAGTTCGCGGAAACCGGGTAACGTTCGGCTTTACCGCTCACAGTTGTGATGTGCACAAATTAAATCAGGTGGAGGAAACCATGCCAGAGCATTATGCCGATCCAAAGTTGAAGATTTTTGCCTTGAATTCGAACAAGCCGCTTGCTGAAAAGATCGCGGCCGAAGTCGGTGTCGAATTAGGTAAGTCATCTGTCAAGCGTTTCAGCGATGGAGAAATTCAAATCAACATCGAAGAGAGTATTCGTGGGGATGATATCTATCTCGTGCAATCGACCTCCGCACCAGTGAATGACAACTTGATGGAACTCTTGATCATGATCGATGCCCTGAAGCGGGCCAGCGCCCATACGATCAGTGTCGTGATGCCTTATTATGGCTACGCCCGGCAAGATCGCAAAGCGCGCAGTCGCGAACCGATCACTGCTAAGTTAGTGGCCAACATGCTAGAACGTGCCGGTGCAACGCGGGTTTTGGCATTGGACTTGCATGCCGCGCAGATCCAAGGGTTCTTCGATATTCCAGTCGATCACCTGATGGGGGCCCCGTTATTAGCCGATTACTTCTTGCGCAATGAATATACCGGTGAAGATACTGTCGTGGTTTCGCCTGATCATGGCGGCGTGACGCGCGCGCGTAAGCTGGCAGAATTCTTGAAGGCGCCGATCGCGATCATCGACAAGCGCCGCCCGCGGCCGAATGTTGCTGAAGTCATGAACATCGTCGGCCAAGTCGATGGCAAGCATTGCATCATCATCGACGATATGATCGACACTGCAGGCACCATCACCTTAGCGGCTGCCGCATTGAAAAATGCCGGCGCCACTGAAGTCTTAGTGGCCGCAACGCATGCGATCTTCTCAGGCCCGGCGGTTGAACGCCTGGAAAATTCTGTGATCGAACAAGTCGTTGTGACGGACTCCATCCAACTCGCTGAAGACAAAAAGCTCGACAAGCTGGTCCAAGTATCGGTTGGTCCGCTGATCGGGCGCGCGATTACCCGGATCCAAGAAAACAAGCCGGTTTCCCCATTATTCGAAAACCGCTTCAAGAAATAACCGGCATGACCGAGACCACACCGCTGAAAACCCTTCAGCGGTGTTTTTTTGCGCATATGATGTTACCTAAACAGTCTTGAGATCATCAAACTTTCTTCACAAGCCACCGGTAATATAAACAACATAGAAAGCAACTACCCCAGCTTTCTACCCCACTTTTTCATTTTTACTCCTCCAAAGTAAAACCAACCCTTTTTGGCCGCCAACCCCATGGCGGCTTTTTTGCGTTTAAATGCTAAAGGACCAAGAAATCCCTTTCATTCAGGCGGCGTAAGGCTTATGGTAAAGAAGATGATGATGGCACAGACTATGGGAGGCAATCAATGTTCCAGTTTTTGACGTACCCGATGCTTGTTGCAGAAGATGTGCAAGATCCAGCACACCGGTTCACCTTTACCAGTCCAGATTTTACGAATTTACAGATCAGCGGCCCAACAATCGTCGGCACTGCTCGAGCTTGTGGGCAAGCGATCACCGCGACCTTAGCGGCAGGCACGCCGGCCCCGACGCCGACCACCTTGGATACCGCTAAACAGCGGGTGGTCTATGTTGTGGTCGACCACCGCTAATGACTAAACAGCAGGCGAGTTTCGCCTGCTGTTTTTGTACGGAACAAATTTATGAAACCGATTGCAAATAAGTCGTCAGTCTACTAAAATTTGGGCTAAGACGACCATCACAGATGGCAAAGGAGGAATGATTTTGGTTGAAACACAAGCGTTCGGAACGGTTCGCGGCCAAGCGGTCACGGCATATACGCTGACCAATGCGCATGGGGTGCGGTTAACGTGCCTGGATTATGGGGCGACTTGGCTCAAGTTAGAAGTGCCCATCGCCAGCGGCTGGCAAAATTTGTTACTGACCTCGCCAGACATCAGCGGTTACGCGGATCTAGGCAGCTACCATGGCAAGACCATCGGGCGAGTGGCTGGCCGCATCGGCGCTGGCAAATATGCCCAAGCCTTACCGGCTAATGAAGGGACCACGACGCTTCATGGCGGCCCGCACGGGTTTAGTACCTTGATGTGGCAGGCGCAAGCGCAAGCAGACCGTTTGGTGTTTACGCGCCACATTACCAGCGCAGAAGACGGCTTTCCCGGCAACATTGACGTCAAAGTGACCTACACGTTAACGCCCAGCGATGATGTTTTGATCGATTTTGAGGCTGCCACAGATCAGCCGACTTTATTCAACCCGACCAATCATGCGTATTGGAACTTGAATCCCGGCGACGACACGATCCAAAACCATCAACTAACCATCAACAGCAGTCAGCATTTTGAAGTGCAAGCCAACAAAGTTCCTACTGGTGAATTGCTGGCCAATGCGCATAGCGGCTTTGATTTTGCTCGGCCGACGAACCTCGCAGATGCCTTGGCGATCATGCAAACCACCGTTGAAAAAGGCTATGATGACATCTTTTTGCTCACACCGCATACGCCAGATATGCCAATTGCTAAGCTCACTCAAGGGCCGCGCAGCGTGACCATGTATTCCAGCCGCAACGCATTAGTGGTGTTCACCGCCAATGCCTTTGGTGATGAATTGAACTTTGGCGCCAAAACATCGCGGCCATACATCGGGATCGCCATGGAAGCGCAGACGGCGTCAAGCGCAGTTTCCGATCCCCGGTATGGAGACATTTCCTTGGTGCCTGAACAACCGCGTCATGAACAGATCAAGTACCACTTTGATTATTGAAGGAAGGACTTATCAAAAACACCTGCACGTCAATCCAGACGTACAGGTGTTTTTGATTATTTATGGGCGTTGCTCTTAGGATTGTTTTGCCCGTAGTACGCATTTTTGCCATGCTTGCGGTAATAGTGCTTGTCCAGTAAGTATTGCGGTACATGACTGTCGCGATGACTAAGCGTCAAGGCGTGGTAATCGATCTCAGCGACGACTTCCATGACTTTGGCATTGTAAACGGCTTTAGCCGGCGTTGCGCCCCAAGCAAACGGGCCGTGTTGCGCAACCAGCACAGCTGGCACAGCATTGTGGTCGATCCCGCGGTCGGCAAAAGTTTTAACGATCGCGTTGCCAGTTTCATCTTCATAGGCGGTTTCGATTTGTGCTTTGGTCAACGCTTCAGAAACAGGGATATCGCCGTAAAAAGTATCCGCGGCCGTTGTATTCAAGTTAGGAATATCCATTTCTGCGGAGGCAAACGAAACTGCCCAAGGAGAATGGGTATGTACGATCCCGCCAATGTCAGGGAAGGCATTATACAACACCGTATGTGTCGGCGTATCGCTGGAGGGATTGAGCTTGCCTTCAACAACTTCGCCTTTCAGATTCACAACGACCATATCAGCTGGCGTCAGTTGATCGTAATCAACGCCAGACGGCTTGATGACAAATAGGCCTTTTTCCCGGTCAATGCCGCTGACATTCCCCCAAGTAAAGGTCACGAGGTCGAGTTTTGGCAATTGCATGTTCGCATCATAGACTTCTTTTTTTAACGCTTCTAGCACAATGATCACCCTCCGATAGATTGTAAAAAATGGATGCCCTTACAATTTCGAATTTTAAGTTAATTGTGCGTACAAGTCAACTGATCTGGGTCGTTTCAGTTGTGGTTGGCGCAAAAAAACGACTCAGCGGGTAATCATCCCAATCTGGATCAGGCAACCCTTTGGCATGGGCAGCTGCAATATCTTGGTAGAAGCAAAGTTTTCGCTGGATGTGTGCCTGGTTAAGCTGCAAGGCGTGGATCTGCGCCGCTAGCGAGCTGGCGTGGTGTTGGAGCAGCGCCAAGATTGCATCCAGATCTTCGCCTGAGTCTTCGTAATGGAAAAAAGTCTGAATCTCTTCTAGCGTCATGCCAGTTTGTTTAAAACATGTGATCGCGTCTAGGCGTCCTAAGTGCTGATCCGTGTAGTAGCGATGATTGCTCCGGCGCGGGACATGCCGTAATAGGCCAATATCTTCATAATAACGTAGGGTCGAAGGCGCTAGATGGTAGCGTGCAGCGACGGTTTTTAACGAATAGGTTTGCATTTTGCCAAAAACCTCCTTGATAGCGCTTTACTTCAAGCTAACTTGAAGTAGTATCTTTGTCAAGAACAGTTGATACGGACAATTTTTGAAGGGATGATGGCAATGCGTTATCGACAATTAGGCAAACAAGGGCTGCGCGTGAGTGAAATCGCGTTAGGCAGCTGGATGACAGACGTCAGTAGTGCAGAAAAACAAGATCTAGCGCGCCAAAGTGTAGTCGTTGCGTATGAGCAAGGGGTCAATTTTTTTGATTGTGCAGATGCATATAGCGGCGGGGCGGCAGAGCGCTTTTTAGGGCGTTCTTTGGCAGATTTTCCACGGGATGAACTGGTCATGTCGAGTAAGGTCTTTTTCCCGATGGGCGAAGGGACCAATGATCGAGGGCTGTCACGGAAACATATTATGAGCTCAATCGAGCGATCATTGAAAAATTTGCAAACTGATTATTTGGATCTCTATTTCTGCCATCGTTTTGATCCGCAAACCCCGCTGGCAGAGACTTTGACGGCCTTAAGCGACCTCGTCGATCAAGGTAAGATCTTGTATTATGGCGTGAGTGAATGGACTCCGGTACAATTATTGGAAGCGAAGTTGATCATTCAAGCCCGCGGACTGCATCCATTGAGTGTTGTTCAGCCTCAATACAATATGTTTGATCGCTACATCGAACACGAATTGCTTGATGTCTGTGCCGCCCATGGCTGGGGTGTCGTATGTTTTTCCCCATTGGCGCAAGGGTTATTGAGCGGTAAGTATCAAAAAGGTCAACCGATTCCAGCCGGGTCGCGAGCCACTTATCAAAATCAGATCCAAGCCTTGTTAACGCTTGAGAATCTGGACAAAGTCGCGGAATTGACCCAAATGGCCAAGGCGGCCGGGGTGAGCCTAGCCACTTACAGTTTAGCATGGGCTTTACGGGATCAGCGGGTATCCAGCTTGATCACAGGCGCCAGCAAGCCGGCACAGTTGTTAAGCAATTTGCAGGCACTGTCAGTGAGTTTATCGGCAAAAGAAGTGCAAGCCATTGATGAACTGTTTGGCTTCAAAAAATTTCACCGTCAAGTCGGATGATTTGTTCCCCAATAATGATTTGTTGGGCTGCTGAGACAGACAAAAAAGGGGCTATTGGCATAGGCCACACGCGCCATGTAACAATTTTTAGAAGCCTGCTACCGAAGGATTGTCACAGTACTTTGGTTGAATTTTACCGCTGAGAGCGGTAAAATTTATCCGTATAAAAAAACTTGGGAGAATGCGGATGGAAAAGAAATATCAAACGGTGACGGACGCCATCCGCCGCTGGATCACGTCTGGTCAGTATGCCGGGAATGACAAGTTGCCAACAGAAGCTGACTTAATGACACAATTTAATGTTAGCCGGCACACCGTGCGTAAAGCGCTGGCGGATCTGGAGACTGATGGATTTGTTTATCGGATCCAAGGTGGGGGTACCTATGTAGCTGAAAAACGTCATCCTGTCAACACCAGTGGGATGAAATCAGTTGCGGTGATGGCAACACACATCAATGACTATATTTTTCCGGCGATCATCTCGGGGATCGAGCGGGAGTTAAGTGCACAGTCAGTCTCCTTGATGCTGAGCAGTACTGGCAACAGTGAAGCGGCTGAAGCGGATAATTTAAACAAGCTGATGCATACGGCAATTGATGGATTGATCGTTGAGCCCAGCCGCAGCGCTTTCGCTATTAAAAACGAACCGCTGTATCAGCAATTGCAGAATTTACGCATCCCGATTGTGACCATGAATTCGAAGTTTCGCAGTTTAGAGGCACCGTCATTTGTCATGGATGATTTTGCTGGAGGCCGCATGGCAACAGACTATATTTTGCAGCACCACCATCAACGGATCTTAGGAATCTTCAAGACAGATGATCAGCAAGGAATCGATCGCATGAACGGTTTTGTGTATGCGCTGCAAAAAGCTAATCAGCCGAATTCGGCGACGACGTTCTTATATCAGTCTGGCAGTGCTGAAGACAAGATGGGCGAACGGCTGCGTGAGTTTTTCAGTCAACCCCAACGTCCAAGTGCGCTGGTTTGCTATAACGACAAGATCGCGGTGCTAGCTTATAATATTGCTCAGACCATGGGGATCCAAGTGCCAGAGGAGTTGTCGATCGTCGGATTTGATAATTCAGCACTGGCTAACAGCTATGGCTTGCATATCACGTCGGTCAATCACCCTAAAGAGACGATGGGAACGGACGCGGCAAAACTGATTCTTAAAATGATCAAGGAGCCGGCTAAGGATTTTACGAAGTCGTCTAAGATCTATACCCCAGAGTTAGTTGTCGGCGATTCAGTTCAAGACTATCAACCAGAATAAGACGTTCACGCTGTTAGTGAACGTCTTTTTCTGTGCCTATCAGACGTTTAAACTGTCTTTTTGATCAGTAGGGCACAAAGTGAGACTCGAGTTTAGGATTGCGGAATAGTCATGATTGTCTTAATATTCATATAGACATATTTTAGTGTCGAATATTTGTTCGAACAAAAGGAGTGGCGATATGAATCAAAAGCAACCGATCGTCTCACAGCGAGCTGATCCTTGTGCGTACTTGCATACGGATGGTTACTATTATTTCACCGGTTCCGTTCCTGGATATCAAACGATCGAACTGCGGCGAGCCAAGACGCTGGCCGGTTTGGCCGATGGTGAAGTCAAAACCGTTTGGCATGCGCATACCGACGGCCCAATGAGTCAACTGATTTGGGCACCTGAGATCCATTATCTCAATGGCAAGTGGTATATCTACTTTGCCGCGTCAGATAGTGCGACTGAGCGTGACGCGCAACACCATCACCGGATGTTTGTAATTGAATGCGCACAAGCGGATCCGATGACGAATGATTGGCTGGAAAAAGGACAGATTAAAACCGCCCAAGAAAGTTTCAGCCTTGATGCGACTGTATTTGAACTAAATCAGCAACTGTATTATCTTTGGGCACAATTGGAACCTGCGATCCCGAATAATTCCAATTTATACCTCAGCAAGATGGCTAATCCATGGACATTGACAGGGAAGCAAACCCTTTTGTCGATTCCAGAATATGACTGGGAGACCATTGGCTTTGCTGTCAATGAAGGCCCAGCGGTGTTGGTGCGCAATGGGAAGGTTTTTGTGACCTACTCTGCCAGCGCTACAGATGAGCATTACGCCGTTGGGTTGTTATGGGCGGATGCAAGTGCGGATTTATTGAACGGGTTTTCTTGGCATAAAGCAGCGTCTCCGGTATTTGCCAGCAGTGCGCAGCATCACCTGTTTGGCCCGGGGCACAACAGCTTTACCACGACACCAGATGGGAGCCAAGACGTGATTGTTTATCACGCCCGGCCGTATGACAACGCTGGGATCGATGGCGATCCCCTTGATAATCCTGATCGGCATGCGTATGCACAGACCTTTACTTGGGATGCTGCGGGCTTTCCACAATTTGGCGCCCCTGGTGACCACTAAAAGGAGGCAATAGGATGTCGCATATCGTGATCGATGGAGCCCGTACACAAGGACAGATCAGTCCTTACTTGTATGGCCAATTTGCAGAGCATCTGGGTCGGTGTGTCTATGGCGGCTTGTGGGTCGGGACAAAATCCGAGATTCCTAACACTAATGGGTTGCGTAATGACGTAGTTGCAGCTTTGCGTGAGTTGCATGTTCCCGTATTGCGCTGGCCTGGTGGCTGCTTTGCCGATACGTATCATTGGGAAGCGGGTATTGGACCACGTGATCAACGACAACGTATCGTCAATACGAATTGGGGTGGCGTCGTTGAAAACAATCATTTTGGTACCCATGAGTACTTTGAGTTGTTGCGTCAGCTCAACGCTGAAGCATATGTCAACGGGAATGTCGGCAGCGGCAGCGTGCAGGAAATGGCAGCATGGGTCGAGTATATGACATTTGCGGGTGAGTCGCCTCAAGCCGATCGACGGCGGGCTAACGGCCACCCTGACCCATGGCCATTGAAGTTTTTTGGAGTAGGCAACGAAAGCTGGGGTTGTGGCGGCAATATGCGTCCTGAATATTACGCAGATCTATACCGGCGTTACCAGACTTTTGTCGCCAATAGCGCGGCTGATCAGCCAGTGTATAAGATCGCTTCGGGGCCCAACGTCGATGATTATCACTGGACGGAGACTTTGATGCAGCGCGCGGCACCGTTGATGGATGGATTGAGTTTGCATCACTATGCGTTAGCAGCTGCTTGGGAAAACAAGCGCCCAGCTTTAGGGTTTCCTGAGTCAGAGTGGTATAGCTTGTTGCACAGTGCTCAGCGGATGGATGAGCTGATCACCAAGCATAGCACGATCATGGATCGCTATGATCCTGATCAGCGAATCGGCTTAATCGTTGATGAGTGGGGCTCTTGGCTAGCAGTTGAGCCAGGGACTAACCCAGGATTTTTATTCCAGCAAAATACGATCCGCGATGCGATGGTCGCGGCAGTGACATTGCACATTTTCCAACATCACGCCAAGCGTGTGAAGATGGCCAACATTGCCCAAGTCGCCAACGTGTTGCAGGCAATGGTTTTGACGGAAGGCAATCAAATGGTCAAGACGCCGACTTATTACGTTTTTAAGATGTTGATCCCGCACAAAAAAGCGACTGCATTAGCCACTTTGGATACGTTAAGCGACACCACAAGTGCCTCTGTTTCGCATTCTGAAGCCGGATATTTTGCCTCACTGTGCAACTTTAGCGCGGATGCGGCAGACGAGGTCAAGTTAGACTTTTCTCGGCCGATCACTACCGTCAGCGGTGAACGGTTAATGGGTCAACAAATGGATGCGCACAATGATTTTGATCACCCGGATACCGTGCAGCCTCAGCCTTTGACAAGCATGCAGATTCAAGAAGGGAGCTTGTCGCTGTGCTTGCCGCCAATGAGCTTGACCACGGTCAAGGTGCTATGCGATGAGTAAGCGGAGGTGTTGGCATTGCGATGCCCAAGCAGCTGATGCGGATCGCGATGCTGCGATCGCTTGGCAGCTAAGTTTAGAGCCGCGTAACTTGGTGACGCCAGCGCAACGTGAGCGCCGGTTAAAATATTGTCAGAGTTGTCCGGCGAATAATAACGAAACTTGTACCGAGTGCGGGTGTTATATTCGCTTTCGTACCAACTTAAAAAACAAAAAATGCCCAATCAATAAGTGGACGAAAATAGAATCTTAAAATTGTTACGTATAAATTCTTGACAGCGGTTACAATCAGATGTAATACTAATAACGTACAAAGATGAGCAATCTTTTGAAGGGAGTGGTGCTTTTGAGGGGACACATCAAACTCGCCTTAGCTTCAAGAATCGGAGAAATCGATCCTAGGTTGTACGGTTCTTTTATTGAGCATCTCGGTCGTGCGGTTTATCAAGGAATTTATGATCCCGAGAATCCGCACGCAGATGCGCAAGGATTTCGCCAAGACGTCATCGATGCGGTCAAGCAATTGAACGTACCGATCGTGCGGTATCCCGGGGGAAATTTCGTTTCCGGATATAACTGGGAAGACGGTATCGGGCCTAAAGATCAACGACCGACGCGGTTGGATCTGGCATGGCGGAGCAAAGAAACCAACGCGTTTGGGTTACACGAATTTGTTGATTGGGCCAAGCAAGCTAACACTAGTGTTAACTTGGCGGTCAACCTTGGGACTCGTGGGGCAGATGCGGCACGTAATCTTGTCGAGTATTGTAACTTTCCAGGGGGAACTTACTACAGTGACTTGCGTAAGCAAAACGGCGCAGCCGAACCATTTCATATCAAGACTTGGTGCTTAGGCAACGAGATGGACGGTCCTTGGCAGATCGGGGCGAAAACCGCTTATGAATATGGACGGTTAGCAAACGAAACGGCTAAAGTGATGAAGTGGGTCGATGATTCGATCGAGCTCGTGGCTTGCGGCAGTTCCAGTATGGACAATCCGACTTTTGGCAACTGGGAAGAAACGGTCCTCGAAGAAACATACGACAACATCGATTACCTTTCGCTCCACCGGTATTACGGAAACCAAGACAATGACTTGGCCAATTATTTGGCGCAGTCACTGGATCTTGATCAATTTATCCGCAGCGTCATCGCGATCTGTGATGCCGTCAAGGCACGCAAACGCAGTAACAAGACGATCAATTTGTCGATGGACGAATGGAACGTTTGGTATCATTCGGCCAATCAAGACAAGCAAATCGCACCATGGCAATTAGCACCGCCATTATTGGAAGATATTTATAATTTTGAAGATGCGTTGTTGGTTGGAGAACTATTGATCACTTTGCTCAAACATGCGGATCGGGTCAAAATCGCCTGCCTCGCCCAGCTCGTTAATGTGATTGCACCGATCATGACGACGCCGGAAGGGGTTTGGCTCCAGTCGATTTTTTATCCGTTTATGCAGGTTTCAGAATATGGACGTGGCGTAGCCTTGGCCCTTCAAAGCGAGTCCAAGACATATGCCAGCAAGAGTTTTGACGCTGTCCCGTATTTGGAAAGTACGGCCACAGTCGATGAAAAGGCGCGCATCATCACGATTTTTGCCGTCAATCGCTCGCAAACTGACGCCTTGACGCTAGAAACTGAATTTAGTGATATCAAGCCATTAGGGGTGGTGAAGGCCACACAATTTTGTGGCTATGATGTCAAAGAAACTAACGAAAATGGGCAAATGGCAATTGTGGAAAATCAAAATGTAAGCGTCGACACGACACTGAAAGCTGAGCTTCAGCCGCTTTCGTGGAATGTCATTCGGGTTAACTATTAAACAGGGGTGTGAATAATGAAATCTAGTTTTTGGAAGAAATTCGGTTTAGCCGCTGCTGCCACACTGGCTGCTGTAGGTCTTTCCGCCTGCGGAAACAAGTCTAATAGCAGTAGTAGTAGCTCCTCCAAGACCACTACGATCACGTTTTGGAATGGGTTCACGTCAACTGACGGGGACATTCTCAAAGGGATCGTCAAAGATTACAATGCCACCAACAAAGATCACGTTAAAGTCAAGATGGACATCATGACTTGGGATAACTTCAACCAGAAGTTACCAACTGCGATCACCGCTAAGAAGGCGCCTGATTTTGTCGCGATGAACTATGCGGATATGTCTTCTTATGTGTCTAATGGGACCATGAAGACCATCGGTGACTTCTACAATCAAAAAGGCGTTAACAAAAATGACTTCACGACCACGGCCCGCGGTTTAGGGAAAATCGATGGGAAGACATATTTCGTGCCAATGCAGGTGCAAGGTATGTATGTCTATTGGAACAAAGACCTGTTCAAGAAGGCTGGCTTGGATCCAAACACGCCACCTGCAACTTGGGATGAATTAGCTGCAGACGCTGAAAAGATCTCCAAACTTGGCGACAACGTGCAAGGCTTCGTAATGCCAAAAGATGGCAGTGCGATCTTGTACAACATGCTCCAAGACAACGGGGCTAAGTTGCTCAGCAGCAACGAAAAGAAGTCTGCTTTAGACTCCGCTGCAACCAAGAAGACCTTCGACTATCTGCAAAAGATGATTTATACCGACGGCGTTGGCCCGAAGAACATTTCTGGTGCTGAAGCGGATAACTTGATGTTGGCAGGTTCTGTTGGGATTTACATCAATGGTCCATGGCTCAACTCTGGTTTGAAGAAGAACAACATCAACTACGGGATCACCACTTTGGCGCAAGCCAACAAGGGTGATCAAAAAGCGATCTTGGATGGTGTCGGCTTTGGTATTCCAACATCTACCGATGACAGCAAGACCAAAGCAATCTATTCCTTCATCAAGTATTGGAACACCACAAAGAATGGTAAGAAGTGGAGCTTGGAAAACAAGTGTGCCCCTTACTTGAAGTCTGTGGCTGCGGACAAAGACATCAAAGCTGATCCTCTGGTTTCGACCATGTACAAGCAGATCCAATATGCGAAAACTTACTACCCAGGCAACAAGAACATCAGTAACATTACGACCAACGTCATCAATCCAACGATCGAAAAGGTCTTGAATGGGACGAACACCAACACAGCGATGAAGTCTGCATCTAAAGACATCGATGGTGTGCTGAAAGGTAATTAATTACTGGATGTAATTTGATAAATGTGGATGTGGCCTTCAGTACGTGTGGAGGCCACATCTGTTTTAAGGAGTTGAACGGAAATGGAAACTCTAGATACCTCAACCAGTAAAAAGCGTTCCTTTTTCCAATTTTGGAATCAACCGAAGCATGCCGCATATCTGTTCATGGCGCCATCGATCATTGTGTTGTTGTTGTTCATGGTTATTCCATTACTGGGAACATTAGGACTTAGTTTCTTTAACATCAATATTTTTTTCACTAATACTAAATTCGTTGGTTGGGACAATTTTGTCCGGTTCTTCTCTGACCAACGAGCGATCAACTCAATGTGGCATACCTTATACTTCACATTGCTGGAAACGCCGACTCAGGTCATTTTAGGGACGGTAGCTGCGGCTGCATTATCACAAGGGTCGCTATTCAATCGTTTTACCCGTTCTGTCTTTTATGTACCAGTGATTTGTTCTTTGACTTCCATTGGGATCATCTTCTCGATGCTGCTGGATCCTAATATCGGCTGGATTCCGTACTTCCTGCATCAATTTGGGATGAGTACGCCGCAATTCTTCCGGGATGCGCATTTAGCGATGCCATCGATTGCCTTCATGACGGTGTGGAAGAACTTCGGTGTAACCATGACGATCATGCTGACAGCGATTCAAGCAATTTCCCCAAGCTTGTATGAATCTGCTGAGATGGATGGTGCCACGAAGCGGCAACAATTCTTCCATATCACCATTCCTCAGATCATCCCTTCCTTAGGCTTTTGTGTGATGACCAACTTGATCGGCTCGATGCAAGTCTTCGACCAGATCTATGTCACCACTGCTGGGGGCCCAGAGTTCAAGACAGAATCTGCCGTGCAATATATCTATTCTCGCGGGTTCTCAGCTCCATATGAACTAGGTTATGCCTCATCGGTAGCGACGATTTTATTTATCATCATCGCGGTGTTGGCAGTGTCATCCAACATGTACATGAGTCACAAAGAAAAGCAAATGAAGTAGGAGGCGATTCACTATGGAAGCTCAAGCAACAACGACTAAGAAAAACGGCTACCATAAGGCGCAGCTCGTGCGGTCGATCCTCTTCAAAGTGCTGATGCTGATCGTGATCGTGATCGTGTTGTTCCCATTTATCTGGTTGCTCATCTCATCTTTCAAGTTTGAAAAAGACATCATTACCTATCCACCGCACATCTTCTCTTCGAAGTACACCTTCGAAAATTACATCAAGGTGTGGGATACGATCCCGTTGATGCAATATATCAAAAACACCGTCATTTTCGCAGGCGCAACCATGATCATCTCCGTTGTCCTGGACTCCATGACTGGTTATGCCTTAGCCCGGATGCAATTTAGAGGCAAGACATTCTTCTATTACTTCGTCATGACCACCATGATGATTCCATTCATGGTTTACATGATCCCGCTGTTCATCGAAATCAATAAGTTGAACATGCTTGATACTTATGCCGGGTTGATCATCCCGCGGGCAACGACTGCGTTTGGGATCTTCATGATGCGCTCTTATTTCGTGGGGTTGCCTCGTGATCTTGAAGAAGCGGCGCGTATCGATGGCCTCAATGAGTTTGGGATCTTCACCAAGATCATGATGCCATTGGCCAAGCCATCATTAATGGCTTTGGCGGTGTTTACTTTGACCAATAACTGGAATGATCTGTTGTATCCATTGATCTTGACCAGTACTTCGGACATGCGGACGTTGCCAGCGGGCTTAGCACTCTTTACTGGCCAGCACATTTCTTTCTATGGACCAGTTATGGCTGGGGCGGTCATTTCCATGTTGCCGCTGTTTGTGATCTATATCTTCGCGCAAAAGTACTTCGTTCAAGGAACCGCAATGTCTGGGATGAAGGAATAGTTTTTTAACTCATGAGAAAAGGACGTGTAACATCATGATGCGGATCATCAATAGCCGGTTGTATCAAGGATTGATCCCGGTGACCAATTATCTGATCTTAGGCGTGATCGCGACGGCTGGTGTGGCGACAGTGTTTTTCGCTTATCCGGTGATCGCCGCATGCATCGGCGTGGCGATCCAGATCTATGGCAAAGGCAATGAAACATTGACTAAAAAGTTGTGGTTGGAACTTAAGCGCCATTTTTGGACCAAGCTGTTCATCGGCTTGATTGTGAGCACCTTTGCGCTATTGTTTTACTTCGTGTTCACTGATCTATTTGTCCATTTGGTGTTGCCATTGCGCGTCAGTTTGTTAGTGTCATTAGTCTTGTTTTTAGCCTTAGTATTTTACTTGATCTTAGAAGAAGTCGCGTTAGGCAGCCACTACCATTTTTCCCGTTTTTTTCGCAATGCGGTGTTAGATCTGGTCTTGGATTTTCCGTTCACGCTTTTCTTTGCGGCTATGATGTTAGTCGTTTTAGTTGCAGCGTCGCTTTTCCCATTAACAGTATTTTTCAGTTTGACGTTTATGAATCTGATCATGGCCGCAGTGTATCACAAGCGGTTAAAGTCTAAATTGTCGAGGTTTTGATGTATGGTGCAATTGAACGTTTATCCTGAACAGAATTTTACCGTCGGGCCACAACTTTTTGGCTCATTTCTCGAGCATATGGGCACTGTGATCTATACCGGCGTCTATGAACCGACGCATCCTACTGCGACTGCGGAAGGCTTTCGCGGAGATGTGCTGCAACTGGTACAAGCGCTGGGGATCAAGACCTTGCGCTATCCTGGTGGAAATTTTACATCCAGCTACCACTGGGAAGACACTGTCGGGCCTAAAGACCAGCGTCCTAAGAGAATGAACATCGCTTGGCAATCGCTTGAAACCAATCAATTCGGTTTGCATGAGTTCTTTTCTTGGGCGGCACAAGCAGGGATCGATAACCCGATATTAACCGTCAATTTAGGCACGCGCGGTATTGATGATGCGTTGAATGAATTGGAATATGTCAATGGGCGTTTTGACACCTACTGGGCGAATAAGCGCCGCCAAAATGGGCATCCTGAACCATTCGGGGTCAAGTATTGGTGCTTGGGCAATGAATTAGACGGGCCATGGCAGGTGGCGCGGCAGACGCCGGAAGCGTATGGTTTATTGGCCAATGAAACTGCCAAAGCGATGAAGCTGATGGACCCGCAGATTGAAACAATCTTGGTAGGCAGTTCTACGCCGAACTTGGATAGTTATCCAGAGTGGGATTTCAAGGTGCTGATGGCAGCATACGATAACGTCGATTTCATCGCCATGCATAACTATATCGACCGGGCACAATCCGAAAATCTCGATCAAGAGGCTGTACGTGCTGCAGATGACTTGCCGACGTATCTGGCCAAGTCATTATCGTTTGATCGCCAAATCGATGAAGTGGCGACGATTGCGGATGCTGTCAAAGCACTGAAGCACAGCGACAAGACGATGAAAATCTCGTTTGACGAGTGGAATGTCCATCATTTCTCGCAAAAACAACCCACCCCTTGGGGAGAGCATAATCCAGTCGATTGGTGTTACTTCGATCTTGCAGACACCTTATTGTTTGGGTCGATGGCACTGGCGATTCTGCGCCATGGTGATCGCGTGAAACTGTCTTGCCAAGCGTTATTAGTCAATACGATCCCATTGATTTTGACAGATGAAGCTGGTGCCGCTTGGGCTAACCCAACATACTACGTTTTGCAGGCGTTGTTAGCCCAACTATCAGATGAGTCGCGGGTCTTGAAAACTGATTTGATCGGAGCAGTGACTTATGATACCGCGGAATTTCTAGCGGTGCCAATGATTGATCAAGTTTTGATCGACACAGGCACTAGTTATGTCTTGTTTGCGGTCAATCGTGGTGAGGAAACGCAAACACTGGCGATTACCCTGCCACAGCCAGCAGTCAGCGGGCAGCATCAAGTTTTATGCGGTGCTTTGGACGCGCAAAATACCCGTGAGCATCCGCATACTTTGACCCCACAAACGAAGCCGTTAATTGTTGCAACAGGGGCCGTTGCTCAGCAAGTCAGCTTGCCTGGATATTCTTGGAACGTCGTCACGTTTAATTATTGAATGTAATTTAGTTAAGGAGTGAGTGAATGATGTTAGCAGTGCCAAAGTATAAATTCTGGTTTATCGTCGGGAGCCAAGCATTATATGGGGAAGATGATCTCAAGGCCGTTGAAAAAGACGCCAAGCAAATGGTCACCGCCTTAAATGAAGCCAAGACGTTGCCATATCCGGTCGAATTCAAAGAAGTGGCCATCGATGCGCAAACCATCACTCAAGGGATGAAAGACGCTAACTTCAATGATGAAGTCGCTGGGGTCATCACTTGGATGCATACCTTCTCACCAGCCAAGAACTGGATCCGTGGGACTAAGCTTTTGCAAAAGCCATTATTGCATTTGGCCACGCAATTCCGCCAAGACATTCCTTGGGACACCATCGACATGGACTATATGAACTTGAACCAAAGTGCGCATGGCGACCGGGAATATGGCTTTATCAACGCGCGGTTGCGTAAGCACAACAAGGTCGTTTACGGCTTTTGGGGCGATCAAGCGGTGCAACAAGAAATCGCCGATTGGATGGATGTGGCCGTTGGCTACAACGAAAGCTTCAATATCAAAGTGGCCCGTTTTGGCGACAACATGCGCAATGTGGCTGTGACTGAAGGCGACAAAGTGGAAGCTCAGATCCAGTTTGGCTGGACAGTCGATTACTTCGGCATTGGCGATCTCGTTGAAGAAATGACGCATGTCTCTGAAGCGGATATCGACGAAGAATATGCGGACTTGCAAAAGCGTTATGACTTAGTTGTAGGTGACAATGACCCAGACTTCTTTGAAGAACACGTGCGCTACCAGCTGAAGGAAAAAATCGCCATGGAGCGCTTCTTTGAGCGCGGCGGCTACTCGGCTTTCACCACGAACTTTGAAGACCTTTGGGGCATCAAGCAGCTGCAAGGCTTGGCGGTTCAACTGCTCAACCGGGAAGGCTATGGCTTTGCTGGGGAAGGCGATTGGAAGACCGCCGCGCTTGACCGCTTGTTGAAGATCGTCGCCCATAATGAAAAAACTGGGTTTATGGAAGATTACACCTTGGATCTGCGTCCTGGGCATGAAGTGATCTTAGGGTCGCATATGCTGGAAGTTGATCCGACCTTAGCGACGACTAAGCCTCGGGTTGAAGTGCATCCTTTGGGGATCGGGGATCGTGAAGACCCTGCCCGTTTGGTCTTTGATGGCCAAGTTGGCGATGCGGTCGACGTGACGATTTCTGATTTTGGGGATGAATATCGTATGATCGGCTATCCTGTTGACGCCAAAGCGGCCGAAGCACCTGCGCCCAAGCTGCCAGTTGCTCGGCAATTGTGGACCCCTAAAGCCGGCTTGAAGGCTGGCGCGACCCAATGGATCCAAAATGGCGGCGGACATCATACGGTCTTTTCCGCCAAAGTAACGCCGCAACAGTTGCGCGATCTGGCAACCATGTTTGAGCTGAAGTACATCGACATCGAATGATAAAAGGCGACCTGGTAAAGACTCCGTAGGGTCTGGCCGGGTCGTTTTTGGTGTCAGAATATGATTGAGATAAAGGAGCGAAGATTATGACGATCGATCCAACCCAAGAGATCCAAGCCGGAAAAGCGACGTTAGGCATCGAGCTGGGCTCGACTAACATCAAGGCGGTTTTGATCGGCAGCGATTTTTCAACATTGGCCAGCGGCAGTTTCGGCTGGGAAAATCAGTTCATCGACGGCAATTGGACATACGCACTAGAGCAAGTCTGGACTGGGATCCAAAGCAGCTATACGGCGTTGAAACAGCAGGTGCAAAGCCGTTATGGCGTGGCGCTGACCCAAGTCGGTGCCATTGGGATCAGCGCGATGATGCATGGGTATTTAGCGTTTGATCAAGCGGGCAAGCAACTCGTCTCTTTTCGCACGTGGCGCAACAATACGACCGCACCAGCAGCAGACGCTTTGACAGCAGCGTTTGGATTCAATATTCCGCAACGCTGGAGTATCGCCCATTTTTATCAAGCAATCTTGAATCAAGAACCACACGTGCCTGCTGTTGATTACTTCACGACGCTGGCGGGATATGTGCATTGGCAATTATCTGGGGAAAAGGTCATCGGCATTGGCGACGCGTCAGGAATGTTCCCGATCGATTCGCAAACCAAACAATTCGACACCCAAATGTTGGCAACTTTCGATAATCTCATGCAACAACACGGTTTGCCGCAAGCACATGTGGCGGTATTGATGCCGCAACCGCTAGTGGCCGGGTCGGCTGCCGGGCATTTGACCGCTGCTGGGGCTAAGTTGTTAGATGTCAGCGGGACCCTGGCAGCCGGTGCGGTAATGGCACCGCCTGAAGGAGATGCCGGCACTGGCATGACGGGCACTAATGCAGTTCGGCCGCGTACCGGCAATATTTCGGCTGGTACCTCAGCGTTTTCGATGGTGGTTTTGGAGCAGCCGTTAAAGGCGGTGTATCGCGATATTGACTTAGTCACCACGCCTGAAGGGGCAGCGGTGGCGATGGTGCATGCGAATAATTGTACGTCAGACATCAATGCTTGGGTCGGCTTATTCAAGCAATTCGCCGAGTTGATCGGGGCTGACTTGAAACCGGATGAATTATATGCGCAGCTATTCAATGCCAGTGCTAACAGTGATGCCGATGCTGGCGGCTTATTGAACTATGCGTATTTGTCCGGGGAAAACCTGACCCAAGTCGAAGCCGGCCGGCCGCTGTTCGTCCGTACTCCGAATAGTCACTTTACCTTGGCGAATTTCATCAAGAGTCAGCTATATTCTGCGTTTGCGCCATTAAAGATCGGTAATGACATTTTGGCTAAAAAAGAGCACATTCCAACTGACAAGATGATCGCCCAAGGCGGCATCTTCCGCACGCCTAAAATCGCGCAACAAGTCTTAGCAGACGCGTTGAACACCCCGATCACCGTCACTGCCAATGCAGGCGAAGGCGGTCCTTGGGGGATGGCGGTACTAGCTGCATATGTCCAAGACGCTCGCGGTACCAACGAGCTTGCCGATTATCTCGACCAGCAAGTCTTTGCCAGCGGCGAAAGTACCACGATCGCGCCAACGCCAGCCGGAGTGGCTGGGTATGACGCATATATCCGTGATTATCAAGCTGGCTTATCGGCAGAGCTTGCTGCCCAGGCAATCGCAGATCATCAAGGGTAAATTGATAATAAAATGATGGGCATTACCCAAATACCAGCACGTCTGCTTCGCGATCCGAGTTGGGATCGCGAAGCAGACGTGCTGGTTTTTTTAGGCTAGTGCAGCGTGACTTATCCATATTTGGAAATTCTAACTCGATTATTTCCATATTGGAATAAATAAGCATGATTGAGAATTGCTTCACAATTGAGAATAAATATACTTGAGATGAACTTGAAAGCGATTTTATGAGGGAGGTTTTCACATGCAAGCAACAAGCTCTTCCGGTCAGAAGCAAGGCGTGTCGCTGATATCTGCTAAGAACATATTGGCAATTGTTTTGATTATATTGATGTTTGGCGGTAAATGGCTGCCAAGCATGTTTGGGTTATCTGATACTGGGATGCAAGTGCTGGGGATATTCGTTGCCACTATTGGTTTGTGGCTGTTTGTCTCAACCAACTGGCCAAGTATTTTAAGCATTGTCGCCTTGACCTTTACACCATTTTTCGATTATCAAACGGTGTTAGCGGGGTCGATGGGTGCTTGGATCACATCATTTGTATTATTTTCTGCCATGCTTTCGTATGTATTGGGTCAATCGGGATTTCTCAAACGGATTTCCGTGTGGTTTATCACTAGGCCGGCTACTAAGAAGAATCCGTGGCTGTTTTTGGGTTATTTCTTCTTGGTGCCGCTGGTGATTGGCGCATTTATGTCACCAATTACCGCGTTTATGGTGACAGTGCCGATCGCTGAATCGATTTTTAAGGAACTTGGTTATGTTAAAGGTGATCGCTTACCACAGATGATCGTACTTGGATTACTTGGGTTTTCGTCGGTATCAACACTGACTACTCCAATTGCGCACTCTGTGACTATTTTAGGCTTGTCACTTTACCAGAAAGATTTTAATCGCGCCATAGGGTTTGTCCCCTACAGTATCTTTGGGATCGTGACGGCAATATTCATCTTCATAATCACCATGTTGATTTTCCGATTTGTTTTCAAACCAGACTTATCCAAATTAGCAAATGTTAAAACCGACGCTATGGTAAAAGAGCTACCTGCCGTATCAACGCGGGAACGCATTATTGTCGCCGTATTTGCTGGCGTGGTCATTTTATGGCTGGCACCAGGACTGATCGAACCATTTCTACCCAAAGTTGCCGCTGCCATCACGGCAATGGGCACGCCGATACCGCCAATGTTGGGGATCGTGGTGCTGGCTTTGGTGAAAGTGGACGGGAAGCCATTGATGGACTTTAAAGATGCAGTTGCGCACGGGGTGCCGTGGGGGGCGATTTTTATGGTCGCCAGCACAATGGTTTTAGGCAGCGCCTTGACCAACCCTAAGGCAGGAATCACGACACTATTAGTCAAAGCATTGTCGCCATTATTATCAGGCTTTACACCATTGATTTTTGTCACCATTGTGATGTTAGTGCTGACAGTCGTGCATATTTTTGCGTCAAATACGGTCACGATCACTTTGATGTATAGCGTTGTCATGCCAATCGTTGCTAGTGGCGCCATTTCTGGCGTTAATGCCGCGGCACTGACCTGCTGTATTGCGGCGGGCGGGTGCATTGGGATGGCAACGCCGCCTTCTACTGCAACGGCAGCGATTGCTGTCGGGACCGAGTGGCTGCATACCGACCTTTTGCTGCGATACGGGACCTTGATTTGTTTTGTTGCAGCGTTATTGATTTCTTGGATCGGCTATCCCATTGCAGCAGCTTTGTTATAGTAATCAGAAATATTGATAAAAAGCGGATACCACGCGACGGGTATGTCTGCTAGCGCGTACGATCAACTGTGTATTCCGAACCAATGGTTTAGCAAATGGGATGAGCGACAGATCATTTGAATCATCGATAACTTGAGCAGATAGGATCGCAACGCCCAAGTTTTGCTTAACCAGACTGAGAACTTCAGCAATCGTGCCACAGCGCATCAATACATGTGGTGTGATGTTGTGATCAGCAAACGTTTTTAGTAGCGCTTTATGATAGACATCCATCCCGCTTTCGGGAAAGATGAATTTTGCTTCACCTAAGTCTGAATACGACACTTGATGTAATCCAGAAAAAGCATTGTGCTGCGCACAGACTAAGTAGTAAGAATCTTTTGCCACCGACTTTGCTAAGAACCGTTGATCATCGGCAAAAGTGGTGGCTGATTCGTCATCTGTGTACATGCTAGAGACAAAAGCGGCGTCTAATTCGCCAGTCAGCACTTGTTCTACTAATGGTTGTGTGGTTCGCTGGATCGTTTCCAAAGTAATGTGTGGATGTTCAGTTGCAAAGGTGGCAATGCGATCAAACACTGGCTGATGTGAGCTAAAGGCAATCATTCCAACGCGCAGGTAGTCTGTTTGCGTCTGTTGAAAGACAGTCATTTGATTTTCAATGCTGATTGCAACGTTGTTCAGTTGATTGGCTGTCGCGCGTAATTGCTCGCCTGCTGGGGTCAAAGACACGCGGCGCGTTGTGCGATCAAACAGTTGCACATTGAGTTGGCGTTCCAAGTTTACGATTTTCTTGGTTATCGCTGACTGTGATAGATTCAGTGATTCCGCAGCATCTGAGAAACGTAACGTTTTCGCAACCGCTAAAAAGCATCGTATTTGTTGGATCGTAACCGCATCGAGTAAAGTCATTTGAACCTCCAAGTTAGAGAAGGGAGAATTAATATTATGTTTGATGAAAGTGTACCACTTTACAAGCATGTTGATGTCGTTGTGATCGGTGGCGGGACTGCCGGTTTTGCCGCGGCGATCGCTGCCGCAAAATTAAACAAGCAGGTGTTGATCATCGAAGATCATGCTTATCTTGGCGGCACGGCTACTGCTGGTATGGTTTGTCAATTCTTGGGTTTCAATAAGGGTGAAACTACCGAGTCACAAGTGGGTATTCTTGACGATTTACTTAAACGACTCACTGCTTATCATGCGACTAGTGGCGTACAGACGATTTATTTATCTGGCATTAAAGAAATGGGCGTCGGTGCAGCGACGTATAATCCAGACGCGCTGAAATTAATTTTGGATGAAATGGTCACAGCTGCTGGGGTTGAAGTGTTATTCCACACTAGAATGATCACGGCAATTACTGAAGATGAAAAAATCAAATCAGTGATCATCCACAATCTAAGCGGTATCCAGCGGGTAGAAGCCGATGTCTTTATTGATGCTTCTTTCCATGGGTCACTAGCGGTGGCAGCAGGATGCGATTACAAATTAGGTGATGATGATGGCGTCTTGCAGCCTGGGACCATGATGTATCGCAGCGATCATGTCGATGCCGCTGAGTATCATGATGTCCCAAGATCTGAAAAAAAGCAGCTCGCCAATCAAGGAGTCGCTGCTGGTGCGTTGAACGTTGGCAACTTGCTTTCGCGCAGTTTGCCTGACGGGACTTTTTACACCAATATGAGTCGGGTCAAAGTCGATCCGTTAGATCAAGAGGCGTATTCGCAGGCAGAAATCACAGGACGAAAACAAATCTCGCTGATCAGCCAGTATTTCAAACAAAGTGTTCCTGGATTTGAAAATGCGATAGTCACTGATACTGCAGACCAATTAGGTTTAAGAGATTCACGACGGATTGTGGGGTTATATACTTTAACAAACCAAGATGTGCTCACTAGCCAGACCTTCCCGGATACAGTGGCCTCGAGTGACTATCCGATCGATGTGCACGATGCCAATGGGCTTTCAAGTGTGCTTAAAAAACCTGCGGGAGGGCAGTTTCATATTCCATTTCGCTGTTTGCAAACAAAGATAGCTAATCTGGTATTAGCTGGACGTTGTCTTTCAACTGAATACGAAGCACATGCTTGTGCAAGAGTAATGGCCACATGCATGCGCCTTGGCGAGGCGGCAGGCATCGCAGCTGCCGACTCGATCAATATTGGCATTCCTGTGAACCAATACGACGGTCAGCGGATCAAGACTTTTATACAATAAGAAGTTTGGCTTCAAATGATGGGCATTGCCCAAACACCAGCACGTCTGCTTCGCGATCCGAGTTGGGATCGCGAAGGCGGGTGCTGGTTTTTTTTATGCTTGGTTGACCACTGTTTTTCTTGTCTTTGCGTTCAGCCCATCTTATCGGTAAGATAAGTACATCAAACCAAGAAAGCAAGGAATTTATCAACATGGTGAAGGCAGTGGCATTATTTGATCTTGATAAGACGCTTTTAAATGACGACAAGGTGATCCCGCCAGAAAACGTCGCGGCATTGCATGCGTTGCGGGCCAATGGGGTGTTGCCAGCATTAGCAACGGGGCGCAACCATTATGAACTCGGGGCGATCATGGCTGCCGGCGGGCTGGATTCGGCCATCGAAGCCAATGGCGCGGCCGTATTTTTCGCCGGTCAGCAGGTGCTGCAACATCCCTTGCCGCCAGCGCAAGTGGCCGCTTTAGTCGCGCAAACGGAACAAGACGGCTTTGCGATCGCGTTTCACAATGAAACGCAAGCGGCCCTGACGCGCCAAACCCCAGCCACGCAAGCCCATTACCGCGATTTTATTCACAAACCGCAACCGGCGGTGGTGCCGGATTTTTATGTGCATCAGCCAGTGTTGATGATCGTGTTGTATATTCCGGATACCCCGGCCAATGCGGCGGTAGTAGCCCGTTATCGCCAACAGTTTCCGCAACTGGCGATCTACCGCAATGCTCCGGCAGGATTGGATGTGGTTTCGGCACAGGTCAATAAGGCCACTGGACTTGAGGCGTTAATGGCGCAGCCGCAATTGCATGGATTGCCAACTTATGCATTTGGGGATGGTAATAACGATATGGAGATCATTCAGCAAGCGACAGTCGGCATCGCGATGGGGAACGCCTTGCCGCAAGTGGCTGCAGTGGCGGATTATCAAACCGCTGATTATCAGCATGGCGGGATTATGCAGGCCTTAGCACATTTTCACTTGTTGTAATGGGGCAAAGGGTGATGGCAGCCCTTTTTTGGGTGGATGCCATATGCTACACTATGGATAATTATCAGGATTATTTTGGAGAATAATAATGAAAAATATCGGCAAACTGTTCGTCCTTGACTGGCGGCGACTCATTAAGAGCCCGCCTGCTTTTTTGCTGGTCTTAGCCTTAGTCGTGATCCCATCGCTTTATTGCTGGTTTAACGTCTGGGCGTTATGGGATCCCTACAGCAATACCCAAGATCTAACCGTGGCGGTATATTCTGCAGATGAGCCCACGACGTTCAATCATCAAAAAATCGCGATCGGCTCGGAGCTGATCACCCAGCTGCACGATAATAAAAAGCTTGGGTGGCGCTTTGTCAATTCCAAAAAAGCCGTCACCCAAGGGGTGCAGTCTGGTAAATATTACGCCGGGATCGTGGTGCCGAAGGATTTTTCTCAGGACTTGATGACCATTGTCGATGGAAAAGTGAAAAAGCCCAAGCTCGACTATTATGTTAATGAAAAGATCAATGCGATTGCCCCAAAGATCACCAGTTCTGGGGCATCTACCTTGCAAAGCACCATTTCTGATCAATTTGTCGATACGGTAGCCAAGACGCTGATGACCGAGTTCAATAAAGCGGGAGTTAAACTCGATGACAATCTGCCGATGATCCGGCGGTTTGCCAGCTTAGTGACGAAAACCAATGATCAGCTGCCGACCATCGAATCCTATTTGACTGAAGTTGAAACCGTGCGCAGCCAACTGCCAAGCATCAAGCAAAAACTGGCAGCCGCCAACCAAATGGCGGCGTATCTGCCGACAGTGAACACGATGGCACAAAAGCTGGTCAAGGCCAATGATTACTTGCCAATGGTCGCTTCAGCAGGCCAGCTGGCTGAACAAGTGCAAGGCAAGCTGCCAGAAGTCCAACAAGCGGGCCAGCAGCTTAGTACGGTCAATGCCAATTTTTCGCAACTGGAAACTGGCGTCAGCCAAGCGATCACCGTCACGAAGCAAGGCTTGAATGTGATTGCCGGCGTCGATGGCACGCTGCCGAGTTTGACTGCCTTTGGCCAACAAGCACAAGGTGCCATTGCGACCACTAAAGACCAAGTGCTGCCGCAAGTTGAAACGGGTTTGACCGTGGTGCAAAATGCCACCGATGCCGGGTTGGCCTTGATCCAAACCGGCAATACCAAACTAAGCCAGGATCTGACGAATCTCAATGCGCAATTAGCCAGTCTTGATCAAAGCAGCAATGCTGCCGCAGATAAACAAGCGATGGCCACTTTGCTCAACGGTATGGCTACGCGGCAGGCCAATACCGCCAGTGTCGCAACCAAACTCGCCGCGACGTTGACGCAAGTGCAAGCCAGCTATAATCAGCTACACCACACGACGCGCAGTGATCTTGACTCGGCGATCGCTCAGCTCAAAGCAGTCAACACGGTCGCGACTAATGTGAGCACGCAAGCGGCAGCTTTGGCGCAAGCCGCGCCCAGCTTGAGTACAGCTGAGTTGCAGACGCGCATCGCGGCGCTGCAGCAAACCGCTGATCAATTTGCCAATGCGGCGCAGAGCCTGCAAAACCTAGGGCTGTCGACTAGCGTGCAAACCTTGATCGCGCAGTTCAAGGCGGCTTTAGCAGATGCTGATACGACCTTGGCTGACATCAACCAAAACGTTGTGCCGCAACTGCCAAGCCTGCTGCAAAACACCAAAGTGCTGTTGCAACAAGCCCAAGGGGTGTTGGTTAAAGTCCAGACCCAATTGCCGGCGGTGAAGCAAGAAATTGCTGATGCCAATACCTTGCTCAATGGCCACATGGATCAAATCACGAGCGGCATCAACACCGTGGCTGAATTGTATCGCAATGATTTTCCAACATTGAAGATGAAACTGGCGCAGGCGACGGCTTTTGTCAATAATGATCTGCCAGGGATCGAAACGGAATTGACCACGTCGTTGGCATTGGCCAATCAGAAGCTGCCGGTGCTGGAAAGTGGGCTAGATCAAGCGCATGGCTTGATCCAAACTGACTGGCCGACGCTTAAAGAAGCGATCCAAAAAGGCGCCAGTGCGATCCAAAAAGGCGAACAGTCCATTGACTTATCCGCCTTGTTGAAACTCTTGCGCCGAGATGCCGGACAAGAAGCCGACTTCTTAGCCAACCCAGTGCAATTAAAAGAAAACGATCTTTATCCGATCCCCACTTACGGCTCGCAAAGCGCCCCCTTTTACTTAGCATTATGTATCTGGGTCGGGGCATTGCTGCTAGGCGCGATCTTGATCACCGAATTCGAAGCGCTGCCACAAGACTTAGCGCATGCGACCATCAAGCAACGTTATGTGGCCCGCTGGTTAACGTTTGTCGGGCTGGGGATGGGCCAAGGCTTGATCGCGGCATTAGGCAATATTTTCTTGATCGGCACTTATGTTGTGAATAAGCCGTTGTACGTGCTCTTTGCTATGGGACTATCGGTTATTTTCGTGTCGATCTTATACAGCTTGATCGCCTTGTTTGGCAACATTGGCAAAGGCATTGGCATCATCATCTTAGTGCTGTCGATTTCTGGTGCCGGCGGTAACTTCCCGGTGGTTTTATCCGGGAAATTCTTCCAAATAATCAACCCTTGGCTGCCATTCACCTATGCGGTCAACCTCTTGCGGGAAACGGTCGGCGGCATTTACTGGCCGAATCTGTGGCAAGATGTTTGGCATTTGCTCGCCTTTGGACTGGTGTTCTTCTGTGGCGGTTTGTTCTTGAAAGGCCCGATCCGGCCATGGATCGATAAAATGCATGCCATCACCAAAAAAAGCAAGATCATGGAATAGCCGGCTATTTTCCCTCGACGTGACTAAGACATCGTCGGCTAGTGGCGTTCTTCCAAGCCACGCCCAGCGACAAAAGCGCTTTGGAATCGCGATTCTAAAACTGAATCGGTGGTCCAAGGCGCTTTTGTCTTGGGCTAAAACCGCTTTGTGTCTCAGGCTCGTCGTTTTTGAGTCAGCTGGCTTGACGGGTCAATAAGCGGACGCGGTAGACGGCGTTGATTTGGCGTAATTGATGGAGCAAGTCGGCTTGGGCTTGTAAGTTGTTGGTGTCGATGATCGAATAGGCGACATTATCGCGGGCAGCATTACTCATCGATTCAATATTGATGTCATTTTTAGCGAGCAAGGTGGCGATTTGGCCGACCATATTCGGGATGTTTTGGTGCATGATGGTGAGGCGATATTGGCTCATGAAAGGCACTTCTAAGGTCGGCAAGTTGACACTGTGAACGACGTTGCCGGTTTCTAAGAAGTTCATGATCGTCTCAGCGCCTTGCACCGCCCCATTGGCTTCAGCTTGTTCGGTGGAGCCGCCGATGTGCGGGGTGACTAAGACATCACGGCGATCGAGGATCTCAGGATCACCAAAATCAGTCATGTAGCGTTTGACGCGGCCGGCGTCTAACGCCTCACAAACCGCATGGTTATCAACGATACCGCCGCGGGCGAAGTTTAAGATCACGACGCCTTGAGGCATTTTGGCGATCAGCTCGGCGTTGATCATATGGGTGGTCTCGGTGTTCTTGGGCACATGGACACTGACATAATCAGCATGCGCGATCGCGTCTTCTAAGGTGGCGGCGCGCACAGTCGTCGTCGGGATATGCCAAGCATCATTAGCGCTGAGATAAGGATCATAGCCGACCACATGCATCCCCAAGTCACCAGCGGCATGGGCGACGCGGGCGCCAACGTGACCCACGCCGATCACCGCCAGGGTCTTGCCGGCCAGTTCGGTCCCGTTGAATTGCGTCTTCTCCCGTTCGGTGCGCGTCGAGATGTCCGCGCCATTGTTGGCTGCCGCATATTTGGCCGCGGAAAACAGGTTGCGGCTGGCGGTGATCAACATCGCGATCACCAGTTCTTTGACGGCGTTGGCGTTCGAGCCTGGGGTGTTGAATACGGCAGTCCCGTTGGCAGTGGCGACGTCTAGCGGAATGTTATTGAACCCTGCGCCGCAACGCACGATCGCCTTGAGTGCTTGGGGAAAATGATACGGGTGCAAGTCGACGCTGCGGATCAACAGCGCATCGGCGTTGTCGGTTTGATTGAGGGCGTAGTTGGGTTTGAAATGGTCCAGGCCTGCTTGGGCGATGGCATTGAATGTTTTGATCTGATACATAATAAGCCTCCTGAGATAGTCGCAATAATAGGATGGGATCAAAGATGTTTTTCAAAGTCGTGCAGAAAATCGATCAAGGCGTCAACCCCAGCCAGCGGCATGGCGTTGTATAAGCTGGCTCGCAAGCCGCCGACGCTGCGGTGGCCTTTGAGATTCATTAAGCCATGCGCAGCAGCTTGGGCCACCACGGCTTGATCGAGCGCTTCAGAGCCAGTGTTGAAGACCACGTTAGTCAAGCTGCGGTCGGCTTTGGCGACCAAGTTGGCAAACACGGGCGATTCATCCAAAAAGGCATAAAGCTTTTTGGCTTTGATTTCGTTGCGGCGCTGCATTTCCGCCACGCCGCCTTGTTCTTGGACCCACTGTAAGACCAAATTGAGCGCGTAGATGGCAAACACTGGCGGGGTGTTATACAGCGATTTTTTTTGGTCGAATAAGCGATAGTCGAGCATGCTGGGCACAGCGGTCACGGCGTGTAACCACTCGCGGCGTACGATCACCACCGTCACGCCAGCCGGGCCGAGGTTTTTTTGGGCGCCGGCAAAGATCAAGCCAAAATCGCGTACGTGATATTGTTCCGCTAAGATGTTGGACGACATGTCCCCAACGATCGGCGTGCTCCCAGCATCGGGTAAATGGTGATAAGTGGTGCCTTCAACGGTATTATTGATACAAAGGTGGAGGTAGTCATAAGTTGCGGCAGCTATCGGCGGCAATGGTGGCAAGTGGCGGTAATGCGCGTTTTTGGTCGTGGCTAAGACATCGGCGGCCACGCCCAGCCGGGCCGCTTCCCCGGCTGCCCGGCTGGCCCATTGCCCACTGTCCAAGACGGCGATACGCCGATGGTTGGTTGCCAGATTCAATGGGGCAGCGGCAAATTGGCCGGTCCCGCCGCCTTGCATGAATAAGACGGCATAATCATCTGGGATCGCCATGAGTGTCCGCAAGCGGGTCTCAGCTTGGTTGATGATGACCCCAAACGCCGCGGCGCGATGGGAGACTTCCATGATGCTCATGCCGCTGCCGCCAAGCGACGGCAACTCAGCTTGGATCTGAGTGACAACGGGCTGGGGCATCATTGCAGGCCCGGCAGCAAAATTATAGACGACCATAAATTTCCTCCTCATAAATAACAAAAAACGCGTCTTCACAGCAGTCCTGTGAAAACGCGTTGAAGATGATCCATCGCGGTCTCACAGGAGCAATACCTGCGAGACCATTTGGCAGAAGCGCAAACATTGGTCTACACAGATACGATAGTAGACCATGATGATGACTTGAGGTTGTTAATATAAAAATTTGTCATTGCAAAAACCTCCGCTTCGTTGTTTATTAAGATAGCACACTGGCAATAACCCGTCAATACGATTATAAAAGAATGAGTATTGTATGATAAAAATGGAGGCACCTATGACCACATTCTATTTCATCCGCCACGGCCAAACGACTGCTAATGCCATGGGCTTAAAGCAAGGCACGATCAATGATGAACGCACGCATCTCACCGCAAAAGGCCGCCAACAAGCCGCACGACTCGCGGGCCAATTCGATTTGCGCACGTTAGACGCCTTATATGTCAGCCCGTTAGCTCGCACCCAAGAAACTGCGGCGATCTTAAACCAGCAGGCCAAATTGCCGCCGCAATTAGATCCGCGTTTATTAGAGATCTCCTATGGCAGCTGGGATGGTCAGGTGAACGCCGAGTTAGAAGCGGCCCATCCGAGAGTCTTTGATCCGCTTTTGCATGATGTGTTGCCAAGTTATGTCGAAGTGGCACAAGGCGGCGAAAGTTTTACCCAAGTGCAAACTCGCGTCGCCGAGTTTATGCAAGCTGTCGCGGCGCAATTGCCTGATGCGGCAGTGGCGTGTGTGACGCATGGCTTCACCGTCAAAGCGGCTGCTTTAGCCGCGTTGGCACCACGTTCGGCCATGACCTTGCCAGAACCAGACAACACCAGCGTCACGAAACTGACGCTGACTGCCGGCCGCTATTATCTTTGGTATTATAATCGCTTCGATGCACACACTTATTGATCTGGTTGATTGCGCTCGCGCGTTGATGAGAAACGCTCCCGGTGTAAAATTAATTTTTGATGGTAATTTGCGGTGAACGCCTTTGTTATCCTTGCCCGGTCGACGTTTTGTTAGCTAAATGCCACGCCAATTTAATTTTTACTCACCAAAAATAAATTTTTTCATTGACAAGACGGCAGGGAGGCGGTATGCTCATTGCAACATTTCAAAGGGGTTTTGATGATGACGACAACGACTAAAGTTTATTATGCCTGGTATGCGTTTTATCGCTAGCACGTAGGTTCACATGAATGTGATCCTGCGAGATAGGGATCACATTCGTCTGCATACCGGATCATCGAACCACACGGTCAGCACACGGATGAATGAAATTCAGCCGGGTGCTTTTTTTACCTCATCAAATCGATTGATGACAAAAAAACGCTATCGGCTGAAGTCGATAGCGTTTTTTCGTGGCTGGCGGACATTGATTAGGAGGAAAATTATGTTTGATACGATCGACGAACAAGCGGTTACAGCAATTAGAATGTTAAGCGTCGCCCAGATCCAAGCCGCCAATTCCGGCCATCCAGGGTTGCCGCTAGGGGCCGCACCCATGGCTTATGTCTTATACCGCAACCACTTGAACGTAACGCCTAAAGCCAGCCACTGGTTCAATCGCGACCGCTTTATTTTGTCAGCGGGGCATGGCTCGGCGATGTTATACGCGTTGCAGCACTTGGCCGGCTTTGCCGTGAGCCAAGATGATCTGCGGCATTTTCGCCAATTTGGCAGCCGCACCCCTGGTCATCCCGAATATGGGTTAGTCGATGGCGTGGAAGCCACCACCGGCCCATTAGGCCAAGGTTTAGGGATGGCCGTCGGCATGGCGATGGCGCAGCGGCATTTGGCGGCCCGCTTTCCAGGGTTAGTCGATCATTACACCTTTGTGCTTGCAGGCGACGGGGATCTCATGGAAGGCATTTCGCATGAAGCCATGGGGTTGGCCGGGCATCAGCAATTAGGCAAGCTGATCGTTTTATATGATTCTAATGATGTGTCCTTAGATGGAAACAAAGACCGTGCCTTCGGTGGTGACGTGGCGGCACGGTGCGCCGGGTGCGGTTGGGATTACACCCGCGTCGCAGACGGTAATGAATTGGCAGCCATCGATGCTGCGCTGACTGCCGCCAAAGCCGTCACTGATCGGCCTTCGCTGATCGAAGTGCGCACGGTTTTAGGCTTTGGCGCCCAAGGTCAAGGGACCAATGCGGTGCATGGCAAGCCTTTAAGTGAGGCGGCTTTTGCTCAGCTCAAGCAGACTTTCCACTGGGAGCTGCCTGATTTTTCGGTCCCTAAGGCGGTGCACGAGCGCTTTGCCGAGACCTTGATCGCCCGGGGGGAAGCGCATCATCACGCCTGGCAAAAACGGGTGGCACAATTGACACCAGCAGCGTCAGCGGCATTTGCGCGAGCGATCGGCGGCTTGCAGCCGCACTTGGCGCCTTTGCCAGCCGACTTGCTGCCGGAAAAAGTTTCCGGGCGCGATGCCGGGCAGCTGGTAATGAATGCCTTTGCCCAAGAGCTTCCTGACCTTTGGGGTGGAGCTGCTGATTTGGCCAGTTCGACTAAAACGGTGATCAATGACTCGCCATTGTTTAGTCAAACGCATCCAGAAGGCCGCAATGTCGCCTTTGGCGTCAGGGAATTTGCCATGGGCGCTGCGTTGAATGGGATGGCTTTACATGGCGGGTCGCGGGTTTTTGGCAGTACCTTCTTAGTTTTTTCCGATTACCTCAAGCCGGCGATCCGTTTGGCAGCCATGCAGCATTTACCGGTGACCTTCGTGTTCACGCATGATTCCATTGCTGTTGGCGAAGATGGCCCGACACATGAACCGATCGAACAGCTGATGATGCTGCGGACGATCCCCAATACCGTCGTGTTGCGGCCGGCAGATGGGCCGGAAGTCGCTGCTGCTTGGCGCGTCGCGTTGACGCGCAGCAACGGCCCAACGGTCTTGGTCTTATCGCGCCAAGCTTTGCCGCAGCTTTCTGTACAAGTGCCTGATGTTGAACGCGGTGCGTACATCGTGCGCGGCGTCCCTGCTGGCAAGCGCCAAGATGGGATCTTGTTAGCCAGCGGTTCTGAAGTCCACTTGGCGATGCAAGCGCAACAAGAACTCGCCAAAAGCGGACGCTTTGTCAGCGTTGTGTCCATGGCCAGCTTCGAGCTGTTCGCCCAGCAATCCGCTGCGTACCAACAAATGGTATTGCCTGCTAATGTCACGCGCCGCTTAGCGATCGAAATGGGCAGTCCGCTAGGTTGGGAACGTTTTGTCGGGTTAGACGGTGCCGTTTTAGGCATGGAAAGTTTCGGTGCCAGCGGCACACCTGAGCGGGTGTTGGCCCACTTTGGCTTCACCCCGCAAAATGTTGCCGATCGGTACTTAGCCCTGGATTCTGCAGCAGTCTTGCGCACGATGTCACGTCGTTAATCAAAAGGAGAAAAAAACTCATGATCATTCAATTCAAGCAAACGACCCCACTGATCCAAAGCATCAAGGCCAAATTAGAACAACGTCCGGCTCAAGTCGAAGTGGTCGGCACACACTTAGCCGCCATCGGCGTCAAAGATTTCACCCCTACGGCAGAAGAAGCCGCGGTGATCGCCAGCATCAGCTTTGACGATCCGTCATTTGTCTTAGGCAGCCGCCAATTTCAGCCGGAAGATACCGTGATCACCTTGCCGCATACTACCATTGGCGGAGACAATTTTGTCATGATGGCAGGACCTTGTTCAGTTGAATCACAAGCGCATGTGCGTAAAATGGCCAAGTTAGCCAAAGCAGGCGGTGCGACTGTCTTGCGCGGCGGCGCCTTCAAACCGCGGACTGTACCATACTCCTTCCAAGGCTTAGAAGAAGATGGCTTGCGGTTCTTGCGCCAAGCCGCAGATGAATTTGACATGGATGTGATCACTGAAGTTATGGATGTGCCGCATGTGGAGATGGTCGGCAAGTACACAGATGTTTTCCAGATCGGGGCGCGCAACATGCAAAACTTCTCCTTGCTCAAAGCCGTCGGCAAAACTCAAATCGCAGTCGGCTTAAAGCGCGGGATGTCAGCAACCATCGATGATCTCTTGAATGCGGCGGAATACATCCGGGCTAACGGTAATCCTAACGTCTTTTTGATCGAACGCGGGATCCGGACTTTCGATAATAAATACACCCGCAACACCTTTGATTTAGCTGCGATTCCGGTGTTGAAAAAACTGACCCACTACCCGATCATCGCCGACCCCAGCCATGCTGTCGGCGTGCGCGACTTGGTGACGCCAATGGCAGTGGCCGCGGCTGCGGCCGGTGCCGATGGTGAGATCGTTGAGATCCATGATGATCCAGCCCATGCCTTTTCTGATGGGCCGCAAGCCTTGACCCCAGACTTATACAAGGACATGACCCGGCGTGTCAATTTAGTGCGGGCGGCGTTAGCATGAGTACATTGACCGTTGCACTACCGCAACATCCGTATCAGATCATCATCGAATCAGGAGCGGCGGCTCGTTTAGGCACACTAGTGGCCAACGTTTGGTCGCCGCGGCGGGTGATGATCGTGTCAGACACGCATGTGGCACCGTTGTATCTGGAAGCCACCCAACAGCGGCTGACCGCCGCCGGGTTTACGACCGCAATCAGCGTGATCCCTGCCGGCGAAGCGTCTAAGACGCTAGCCGGAGCGCAACAAATCTATGGCGATTTGATCGCCAACGGGTTTTCTCGCAGTGATGGGGTGTTGGCCTTAGGCGGCGGCGTGGTAGGTGATCTCGCCGGCTTTGTGGCGTCCACTTTCATGCGCGGGTTGAGTTATATCCAAGTGCCTACCAGCTTGTTGGCGCAAGTGGATTCAAGCGTCGGCGGCAAGACGGCGGTAGATTTCGGTACGGGCAAAAATGTCATCGGCAGTTTTTTCCAGCCGGATCTGGTCGTGATCGATCCTGACCAGCTGCAGACCTTGAGCCAGCGCAATCTCGTTGAAGGTTATGGGGAAGTGGTCAAAATGGGGGCGCTGTCCAGCGACGCCAGCTTTTGGCAATTGCTGGAGACGATCGATTCACCAGCGGCGCTATTAGCACACGCCGGTGAATGCAGTGCCTATGCGATCGCAGCTAAGGCGGCTTTAGTGGTCGCAGATGAACGCGATACCGGCACGCGGCGGCTATTGAACTTTGGCCATACGCTGGGGCATGCGGCCGAGTTGTTAGTTCCTGACACCTTGCATGGCGAAGCGGTCAGCATGGGGATGATGGCGATCACGCGCTTATGTGAGCGCCAAGGGCTGACGGCACCGCAAACGGCAGATCAAATTGCCGCCCGGTTGACGGCTGTCGGGTTGCCGACTCATTTTCCGCAGTTGACTACGGCGCAATTAGTCGAGCAGATCCGCATGGACAAGAAAGTCAAAGGCCAAACGGTGGTTTTGGTGACCTTAGCAAAGCTGGGCGAACCGCGCTTGCATCCGGTACCGCTAGCGGAGCTGCCAGCATTTTTGGAGGGATAAGATGGGATTTGTGCAACAGATCAGTGGCACGATGCCAGCCATCGCCGTCCCATTGACGGCCAAAACGGCGCCTGAGTTGATCGCGCAAGCAAAAGCCGTGTGTGCCAGTCCAGCGGCGATCGCAGAATGGCGCGTCGACGCATGGCCTGACGTACCGCTTGCAGTGGGGCAAACCGTGGCCGCCGCTTTGCATGCTGCCAACAAGCAATTATTGCTGACTTGTCGCACCCAGGCCCAAGGCGGGGCATTTGTGGGTGCAGTCAGTGACTATGGCGCGCTTTATCGCCGCTTGTTAGCGATCAGCCCGGATGCGGTGGATATCGAAGCCCACTGGCCCGTGGCCGCGCGCAAGGCGCTGGTGGCTTTAGTCCATGAAGCAGGGGCTGCAGTAGTTGCCAGTGCCCATGATTTTACGGCCACCCCGACACTGGCGGCGGGGCAGCAGCAGTTAACCGCACAAGCTGCTTGGGCGGATGTGGTGAAGTTAGCGACCATGCCGCAAACGCCAGCAGATACCTTGACCTTGTTAGCGCTAAGCGCATGGGCCAAAAAGGCTTTGCCGTGTCCGGCGATCGTGATCGGCATGGGCGCTTTGGGACAGCTGACCCGAGTGGCGACGGGAGCATTTGCGTCGGCTTTGACGTTTGCCACATTAGGGGCCGCGTCTGCGCCAGGACAACTCAGTGTCCAAGCAATCGTAGGGATCCAGGAGGGGTAAGTAGATGATCGATGCGAAGACAAAATTATATGGGCTGATCGCTCACCCGAGTCAGCATTCGCTGTCACCAGCGATGCACAACTTTGCTTTTGAGCAGCTCAAGATCAATGCGCGATACTTAGCCTTTGACGTGACTCCGGCCACTTTGGCAGAGGCGATCGCTGGTTTACGGGCTTTTGGGATTGGCGGCGTCAACTTGTCGATGCCGCTTAAAGAAGCGGTGTTGCCTTTGTTAGACGAGCTTGATCCGCTGGCAAAATTAGCCGGTTCGGTCAACACGATCGTCAATCAAGGCGGCCGCTTGTATGGCTACACCACCGATGGCGTCGGGGTGGTGGCGGCTTTGCCGCAGCGCTTGTCATTAAAGACCAGTCGCGCAGTCTTGTTTGGCGCCGGCGGTGCGGCCCGTTCTGCAGCGTTGGCGTTAGGACAAGCGGGAGTGGCAGAATTGGTCATCATCAATCGCCATCAAGCAGCTGCAGAAACTTTAGCGGCGCAAGTCAACCAAGCGACTGGGGTCAATGTCACCGTGTGCGCATTAGCAGATACACCGCAAGTGGGCGCTTTGGTTGCCGCCAGCCAGCTGGTGATCAATGCCACGAGCTTAGGCATGGGGACACAGCAAAATACCAGTCCCTTAGCAGACGCTGGGGCATTGAATGCGCAACAGGTGGTGTTGGATATGGTGTATGCACCGCTGAATACGCGTTTTTTGCAACAAGCTGCCGCAGCCGGGGTGCATGATCGGCTCAACGGTTTGGCGCTTTTAGTGGCCCAAGGCGCTGCATCGTTTAAGCTGTGGACTGGGGCGAATATGCCGACTGCCGCAGTCGAAGCGCATTTAAGCACCTTGTTAGCACAGCATTGAGGACATAAAAGAGCTAGCGGGTAGTAACACAAAACGTCTTGAAACCGCGATTCAAAAACGAATCGTGGGCCCAAGACGCCGATGTTGTAAACTAACTCTGCTTGCTGTTTCAATCTAGAGATAATGGCAGATTATTTTTTAGCTAATAAGTCGCGAATCTCGGTCAACAAGACCTCTTCTTTGGTCGGACCCGGGGTGGCGGCTTGTTTTTGTGGCAAGATCTTGTTGGCGGATTTGACCAACAAGAACACAACAAACGCCACGATGATGAAGTTGATCACGTCGTTGATAAACGCGCCATACGTAAACTTGGCTCCAAGGAGGGTAAAACTCAGCCCTTCCAGGTTCGTACTGCGCGTGAACAAAGCTAAGATCGGATTGATCAAGTTCTTCGTCAAGCTGGTGACCACCCCAGTGAAGGCACTGCCGATAATCACGCCGACGGCTAGGTCTAACACGTTGCCGCGCATGATGAATTGCCGGAATTCTTTGAACAAAATGCAAAACCCCCTTTACTATTCAGTATACCTAAATCCCTTGCCAGACGCGAGTGTTACTGCGTCACCCATTGGATCCCCAGGACGCTGATACTCAGCAATAAGATCAGCGCAAACGCGATCAAATGGCGGCGCTTATGTAACACGACCAAGGCTAAATATTCGCGGATCACCGCATTCGGCAGAAAGTAAAAACTCGTGGCCGCGCCGACACCATTTGCATTTAAGCCGGCTTGTTTGGCATAAAGACCAGCCCGGAAAAGATGGTAGTTATTCGTGAAAAACGCCGCCTTACCGCCGCCAGCGGCACGAATGATCGCGGCGCAAAAGCGCATGTTTTCTAAAGTGGTCGTCGAGCGGTCTTCGATCAAGGTGTCGGCTTCAGGGACGCCTTGGGCGATGGCAAAACGTTGCATCGCGACACTTTCGGCGAGCTGTTCATCGCTGCCTTTGCCGCCGGAAAACAGTAACTTGGCGGGCTTGCCAAGCTTTTTTTGACGCTGATAAAAGCGGATCCCGGCATTGATCCGTGCCGCCAGCAAGGGGCTGACACGGTGGCCGTCGATCAATCCGGCGCCTAAAACGATCAAGTAATCCTTGTTGTGCCGCACCCAGCGCAGATTGTACAACACCAAGACCGTCAAGAAGTTGTATAAAGACACCAAGACGTACCCAATGGTCAAGGTGAAAAACACGGCTAACGCGGCATATAATGGCGCAGGCAAAAACTGGCGGCCAAAGCTGGCGCCGATTTCCAGCAAAAGCAACCCCAATGCGATCAACAGCGTCAGCATGTTCCCTAACGAATGGGATTCACGCCGCCAAACGATCAGTGCATTCCACGCCAACCATAACAGGTGCAAGGCAAAAATCGCCAAGATCAACAAGACAGCAATGATGAATAACGTGGCGCTGACGGCGATCAATAGCCGGTTTTGGGAATTCAAGATCAAAAATGCGGCAGTGGCTAAAAAGCTCAGCAGCCACAAGTTAAACAGCCAACCGTTGACCAACCGCCGCGGTTCGGTGAGAAAACTAGCGAGGAAAAGCACCGTCATGACCGCTAGCGGGATCAAAACGATTAAAATGTTGGCGGGCATAAGCTCACTTCCTTATGGGAATTAGACTTTGATGAGTGTATAATTAGGGAAATTATTTGGAGGCGTACTCATGGCACATGATCCAGTTTTTGGTACTAAAGATCCCAAGCTCGACTATCATCGGCGAGTAGGCGTTTATGGGGTGATCCCCGACCCTAGTGGGAAGCGGCTGTTGATCCTAGGGGCCCCCAACCATGCGCTGTTTTTACCTGGTGGTGAGGTGGAACCTGGAGAAAGCGACGCCGAAACCCTGCGGCGGGAACTGTTGGAAGAATTTGGCGTAACCGTGACGATTGGCGAGCAGCTGGGGCGGGCATCTGAATACTTCTACTCCCACCACCGCCAAACGGCCTATTATCATCCGGCAACATTTTATGCTTGCACTGACTTAAAGCAAGTCGCGCAACCATTAGAAGACTTTAACACCTTGATGTTGATGCCGATCGCAGAAGCCAGTGCCCAACTGAAGCGCCCGACTCATCGCTGGGGGGTCGCTCAGTGGCTGGCGCGCCGCTGAGTTGAGCAAGAGCCGCTGGGCGGCTCTTTTTTAGTCGCTCAAGGCCCATTGCCGGATGGCTTTGGCGACCCCATCTTGGGCGTTGGTGGCGGTTTGGACTTGTGCTGCGGCTTTGACGGCAGGAATGGCATTGCCCATGGCGACCCCTAACCCGGCGGCTTTGATCATCGGTAAGTCATTGGCTTGATCGCCAATGGCCATCACTTGGCTGGCGTCATAGCCGAGCCGCTTGGCCAAGTCCATGACGGCATTGCCTTTGTTGGCGTTTTTGTTTAAGGCTTCTAAGAAGTAAGGTTCTGAGTGGACAAAGTAATAGTCGTCAAAAAAATGCTGCGGGATCTGCTTTTGTGCCTGGGTCAACAAATCAGGTTCGTCGATCAACATGACCTTGGCGAATTGCTTGTCGACTGCGAAAGTCTCAGGTTGACGATAGAACAACGGCATGTCGACGAGATAGGCTTCACGCACGGTGTATTTGGAAATGTCGGCATTAGGCGTATACATCTTAGCCGCGTCTTCGGCATGCACATGCACACCGATATCTTGGGCCAATTGCATCAATTGACGAAAATCGGGGTAAGTTAAGGTGTGTTCGAGCAAAACCTGGCCGGTGTCGGCTTCTTGGACCATCGCGCCGTTGAAGGTGATCGCATAATCCCCAGCGTCGATCAAACCCAGCGGGGCAAAAAATTGCTGCAAGCCCGTCAGCGGCCGTCCGGAACATAAAACGACTTTGATGCCTTGTTGTTTGGCGGCTTTGACCGCAGCAATGGTGGCAGGGGTCAGCGTGTTGTGTTCATTTAATAGGGTGCCATCCATATCGATGGCGATCAGTTTGATGTGCATATGCAGTCCTTTCTACTGTGGTGCGATCAAGGCACCGTTGAGGAGATAGTGTTGGAATTGTTGATAAACTGGTGCAAATAAGTCGCCTTGTTGGCTCAACATGACCTTAGGAAAATAAAACCGCTTGTCCCCAGTCATTTTGCCGCGCAAGGCATGGACCAATTGCGATTGAGTCGAAAGCTCTTCCAGCGAGCCATCTAGCTGCATGATCTCGATTTGCGTCTTCGGGTTGGCACTGGAAGGGTCATAGGCGTCATAAGGCAGATCGAAGCTGTCATTTTCAGCGGTATAATACGTCGGGTCAAAGCCGGCTTGAGCGACCAGTTCGCGCAGACGCGGCAACAAGTGTGCCGTTTGGTCAGTGAACGTCACCGACTTCAGTGGCCGGCGGCTCAAGAAGCGGTCGGCAAAATCGCGTAAGATCACATCCGGGTAGTCTAACCAATAGGTGAAGTAGGTGTTGAGCACCCCATCATCTAAGCGCAAGTAATCTTGCAAGTCGAAGCGATGCTCAAAAAAAGGGATCAATAAGCGCGGATTGAACCCGCTGTCAAAGCGGCCAGCTTCATAAAGCACCTTTGCGCGGCGCAATAAATGGCCTAAGATCACTTCCATGCCGCGTGACACGGGGTGAAAATAGATCTGTTGATACATCTGAAAGCGGCTGACGATATAGTCTTCGACTGCGTGCATCCCGTTGGCGTCAAATGCGATGCCGTCGCGATACGGGCGCATCACGCGCAAGATGCGGGTGAGGTCGAACAACCCGTAATTTGTCCCGGTGTTATAGGCATCACGCAAAAGGTAATCCATGCGGTCGGCGTCGATTTGACTTGAGATCATCTGGACCACTTGCGGGTTAGGGTAGGTGTGGTCGATCACACTGGCCACTTTAGCCGGGAAGTCCGGCGCCACTGCGCGTAAGATCCGGTTGACAGCTGTGCTTTCGTCTAACAAGATCCGGCGGGTGATGGCTTCATGGTCAGTGGCAAAAATATGCTCAAAGGTGTGCGAGTATGGCCCATGGCCAATGTCATGCAGCAATGCGGCGCATAAGGCCACGAGCCGCTGAGAATCATCCCATTCATGGGGATAATTGGCGGCAAAGTTATCACAGATCTCGCGGGTGATCTCATACACCCCCAAGCTGTGGGTGAAGCGGGAATGCTCCGCCCCTTGAAAGACTAAACTTGCGACGCCCAGTTGTTTGATGCGGCGCAAGCGCTGGAATTCTGGGGTGTTGATCAAGTCTAAGATCACGCGGTAGCGCACGTGGATATAATTGTGGACGGGGTCGCGAAAGACTTTTTCGCGCGGTAATAAGGGTGTGCTCATAACGTCTCCTTGGTAGCGAAGTGTTGCCGCTCGTGCATATCTGCGTTAGCAACAGCGAGTGCTTGTTGATAAGCCGGTTGGGTCAACGCTGTGGGCAAAAGCAAGGGATCGACTTGCATGCCTTGGGCGATCAGGGCATGGACCAAGCGCGATTGCATCAAGCCGACCGTCAGCGGCTGGCGTAATAACGCATCTAAGCTGGCCATGACAGCCGGGTCGATGTCAGGAAAGTGAAAGTGCGCCGCTTTTTGGCCATCGCCAGCTTGATAAAAGGTCTGCATCAATTCGCCGCGAGCGTGCTGATCACCGCATACTGAGATGTAGGCCATCACTGCAATGCCGGCACTGGTACGCCGCTGCGCCAAGCCGGCAAATTTTTGCCCGCCGATGCTCAAGTCAAAGCTGCCAGGGCAATAAGAACGCGTGATCTCAGCGGCAGTGATCGTCACTTCCGGCAGTGCCGCTTGGATGGTAGCGGCCATCAGGCCATATGCCGTGGCAATGGTCAGCTCTGGACGCTGCGGCAAAAACAGCGAGAAGTTCAAGACTGCTTCATCGCTGACCACGCCCAAGCCGCCTGAGTTGCGGACAAAATAATGCCAATCCCCAAGCGCCTTTAATGCTTGGCTCAAGCGTGGCAAGTGCAAGTCTTGCATCCCTAAGATCACGGTATGATCAAGCGTCCAAAAATGGGCAAACACCTCTGGCAACGCGACTGGCCGGCGTAATAACGCATTGGTATGCGCAAAGCTGGCCACGCCGTCTTTAGGGGTAAAGTGTTGGCTGAGCAAGCCGATCGGGGCTTTGGTAAGATCAGAGAGTTGCATAATGGGCCGCCTTCTTCAAAGAGTATTACCTCTATTATATAAGAAAAGGGCAGTGTCGCCACCTGGTTTTGGACAATGCGTTATAATAGTTGAGAAACTATAAAAAGGGGCGTAGCACAATGGACTTATCCCGTGGGATCCCAGTAACGATCCACTTGGAAACGTACGTGACCCAAGACGACCAATCAGAAGAGCACGTTTTCGACGAGACTGGCAGCTTGGTTGAGCTTAATGATACACTGTACATCCGCTACCGTGAGCTCAACGAAGCAGAAGGCACCGATTATCCGGTTACCTTAAAACTGCGCGGGGATGGCGATATTCAGCTGACTCGCGGCGGCAGTGAAGATGATATGCAGTTGAAGCTGCATTTTGCCAATGAACGGCGGATCTTGACGCGTTACCGCACCCCCTATGGCATCATTCCCGTAGAAACCGTCACGCCGCGATTGGACGTGCGATTGACAGAAGCGCCTTTGGCTGGTGAGATCTATGTGGAGTATCAACTCTTTGCCAATGGGGATCATTTGGGAAATTATCGGATGCGATTGCAATTCACTGCCTGAGGGCGTATGATTTGAAATAGACTGTGGAAAGGGCGTGTACCGGTTGAAACTAGACGAAGTATTTGCCGATGCGATTAAATCTGAACTGTCCATGATCGAGGTGGCGCACGCCATTCTCGAACAAAAAGGTGAAACGATGGCCTTTGTGGACATTGCAAACGAGATCCAGACGTATCTGGGCAAGAGTGATGAAGAGATTCGTAATCGACTCCCGCAATTTTACACGGACCTCAATGAAGATGGCTCGTTCATCTCTTTGGGAGACAACGTTTGGGGCCTGCGCGCTTGGTACCCATACGAATCCGTGGATGAAGAAGTGAACCATCCTGATGAAGAAGACGACACGCCGCGCCGCAAGAAGCGCAAGAAGGTCAACGCCTTCTTGGCTGATGTCGCCGATGATGACGATGTGATCGATTACAACGATGACGATCCTGAAGATGACGATTTTGCCGAAGACGATGATGACGAAGTCGCAGAAGCAGACTTTGATGACGCCGCCGATGCAGATGATGATGGCGATGACGAAGAAGACGCCTTGCCAGACGGCATCGAAGGACAGCTTGCCGAATTCAGTGATGATGACGACGATGATGATACCGATGATGATTTCGGCGTCGCCACTGATGACGATACCGATGATGATGATTAATTGATCCACAAAAAGCTGACCGCTTGATGTGAACCCAAGAGGTTGGACAATCAAAAAAATTTAGTTAAGCAGCTTCTTGGAGGGCAAGTTTTCGGTATTCT
>NZ_RHOI01000060.1 GCF_003946165.1 Lacticaseibacillus baoqingensis
TTGAGAAGGTAATCTTCTCAAAACTAAACAAAGTTTCGTGATAGGTTTCCGTGATCGCCAGCCGAAGCTGTTGATCTATTCCTTAGAAAGGAGGTGATCCAGCCGCAGGTTCTCCTACGGCTACCTTGTTACGACTTCACCCTAATCATCTGTCCCACCTTAGACGGCTAGCTCCTAAAAGGTTACCCCACCGGCTTCGGGTGTTACAAACTCTCATGGTGTGACGGGCGGTGTGTACAAGGCCCGGGAACGTATTCACCGCGGCATGCTGATCCGCGATTACTAGCGATTCCGACTTCGTGTAGGCGAGTTGCAGCCTACAGTCCGGACTGAGAATGGCTTTAAGAGATTAGCTTGCCCTCGCGGGTTCGCAACTCGTTGTACCATCCATTGTAGCACGTGTGTAGCCCAGGTCATAAGGGGCATGATGATTTGACGTCGTCCCCACCTTCCTCCGGTTTGTCACCGGCAGTCTTACTAGAGTGCCCAACTTAATGCTGGCAACTAGTCATAAGGGTTGCGCTCGTTGCGGGACTTAACCCAACATCTCACGACACGAGCTGACGACAACCATGCACCACCTGTCACTATGTCCCCGAAGGGAACGTCTGATCTCTCAGATTGGCATAGGATGTCAAGACCTGGTAAGGTTCTTCGCGTTGCTTCGAATTAAACCACATGCTCCACCGCTTGTGCGGGCCCCCGTCAATTCCTTTGAGTTTCAACCTTGCGGTCGTACTCCCCAGGCGGAATGCTTAATGCGTTAGCTGCGGCACTGAAGGGCGGAAACCCTCCAACACCTAGCATTCATCGTTTACGGCATGGACTACCAGGGTATCTAATCCTGTTCGCTACCCATGCTTTCGAGCCTCAGCGTCAGTTACAGACCAGACAGCCGCCTTCGCCACTGGTGTTCTTCCATATATCTACGCATTTCACCGCTACACATGGAGTTCCACTGTCCTCTTCTGCACTCAAGTTTCCCAGTTTCCGATGCACTTCTTCGGTTAAGCCGAAGGCTTTCACATCAGACTTAAAAAACCGCCTGCGCTCGCTTTACGCCCAATAAATCCGGATAACGCTTGCCACCTACGTATTACCGCGGCTGCTGGCACGTAGTTAGCCGTGGCTTTCTGGTTGGATACCGTCAACGTCTGAACAGTTACTCTCAAACGTGTTCTTCTCCAACAACAGAGTTTTACGACCCGAAAGCCTTCTTCACTCACGCGGCGTTGCTCCATCAGACTTGCGTCCATTGTGGAAGATTCCCTACTGCTGCCTCCCGTAGGAGTTTGGGCCGTGTCTCAGTCCCAATGTGGCCGATCACCCTCTCAGGTCGGCTACGTATCACTGCCTTGGTGAGCCTTTACCTCACCAACTAGCTAATACGCCGCGGGTCCATCCAAAAGCGACAGCTCGAAAGCCGCCTTTCAACTCAGAAACATGTGTTTCTGAGGTTTATGCGGTATTAGCATCTGTTTCCAAATGTTATCCCCCACTTAAGGGCAGGTTACCCACGTGTTACTCACCCGTCCGCCACTCGGTAAGCGGTAAAATCAGTCCGAAGACTTCAATTACCAATACCTCGTTCGACTTGCATGTATTAGGCACGCCGCCAGCGTTCATCCTGAGCCAGGATCAAACTCTCATATAATGAGTTATTTGAATAGCTCG
>NZ_RHOI01000061.1 GCF_003946165.1 Lacticaseibacillus baoqingensis
TATGAAAACTTACAGGCAGTGAAAAAAGAATTACTGAAAAGAATGTTCGCTTCTGACAAGAATCCAGTTCCTGATTTTCGCTTTAAAGGTTTCACTGACGATTGGGAACAGCGTAAGCTTGGAGATCTTGCTGAAATCACTTCAGCATCACGGGTTCACAAAAACGAATGGACTTCCACAGGCGTTCGATTTTTACGCTCCAGCGATATTGTTAGCTCGTTTAATGATGTTAGCAATACACCAGCATTTATATCCAGTGACCTGTACTCGAAGCTGATTAAAAAATCGGGACGACCACTACAGGGCGATATTTTGATTACTGGTGGTGGATCGATTGGTGTTCCATATATTATCAGTCAACCATACCCAGTATACTTTAAAGATGCCGACTCAATCTGGATGAAACAGTCAAAGAGCTTCAGATCCAAATTTATGTATTTTTTCCTACAGTCTCCGGGATACAGGCGTTATCTCAGCCAAGTTAGCCATATTGGGACTATCGCTCATTACACAATTGAGCAAGTTCGAGCTACTCCGATTAAACTTTCCTCAATTAATGAACAAAGAGTAATTGAGGACTTTCTTTCTACACTGGATCACACTATCGCTCTTCATCAACGTAAGCTCGAAGATCTCAAACAACTGAAGAAGGTCTTCCTGCAGAAACTATTTGTATAGTTCGTTTTTTCAGTACGGCTGGCAGAACCTAACAGGATAGAAAGGCGGACATATATGGCAGAAAATAAGTTTGAAGAAGCAGTGATTGAGAAACTCAAGAGCGAGGGATGGACGTATCGCAAAGATCTTTCTGGAGTGACAGCGTCGCATCTGTATGATCATTGGCGGGAAATTCTGAATCAGAACAATGCCCAGAAACTGGATGGCAAGGAACTAACAGACGGCGAATTTGCCCTTATTAAGCAAGAAGTTGCCAAGAACAAGACGCCTTACGACGCTCAGTTGATGATAGTGGGTTCCGGCGGGGTTGGAACAGTGCCGCTGTTACGCGAAGATGGTACCAATCTAGAGATTGAAATTTTCTACGGGGATGAAGTTGCCGGTGGCCATTCACGTTATGAGGTCGTCAATCAGATCACCTTCACCGACTTGCCGTATACCCTTAGCAAGAAACGGCGTATTGACGTGATGCTACTGATTAATGGGCTGCCTGTAGCGCATATTGAGGAAAAGGATGAATCCCTTCAGAATCAGTGGAATGCTTTCGAACAATTGCAGAAGTATGATGGGGATGGGATGTACACGGGCTTGTTTTCGTTCGTGCAGGTGCAGTTCATCTTGTCACAACATTCGGCTCACTACTTAGCACGACCGCGGAGTGCTGCAGATTATAATAAAGACTTTGTGTTTGGCTGGCGTGATGACAATGGTAAGGATGTTACGGATACCATGACCTTCATTCATCAGGTGATGGGTATTCCCGCTCTACATCGACTGGTCACCGTCAATATGATTCCAGATGCAGCCAATGATAACGTAATGGTGATGCGTTCTTATCAAATTCAGGCGACGCGTGCAATTCTGGATCGGATGCGTATGATGGATGCCAATGGCTTGATTGAAAAAGAAGGCGGGTATGTTTGGCATACGACTGGTTCGGGTAAAACAGTCACTTCTTTCAAAGTTGCGCAGTTATTGGCGGGGATGCCGCGGGTGCGGAACGTCTTATTTATTGTCGATCGAGTTGATTTGATTAAGCAAACTCATGATAATTTCAAGTCATACGCATACAAGACATTTGAAGATCGTATTCAAATTGTGAATGGACACGATCTCAAGAAAACGCTGAAAAATAAAAAAGCGGCCTCGCAGATTTTCTTGATTACTGTGCAAGGGTTGGATAAAGCGGTGAAATCTGGTCTGAAATCTGATGAGCGTAATGTCATTCTGATGGATGAGGCCCATCGTTCGGCAAGTGGTGATACCGTGAAGCGAATCAAAACAGCCTTTCCTAAGACGACTTGGTTTGGCTTCACCGGCACGCCCAACTTTTATAGCGATGAAGTCAACGATGTAACCACATCTCGCGCAATTTCTACTTATGACGTATTCGGCAAACGTCTGCACCGGTACACCATTAAGGACGCAATCGGTGACGGTAACGTGCTGGGTTTTGATGTGACATATAGTACCGTGGATGTAGAAGCTGATGCGAACACTGGTTGGACGGAAGAACAGCTTGAGCGTGAAGTTTATACATCGCTGCCTTATCGGCAAGAAGTGGTTCAAGACATTCTTGACCAGTGGGACGACGATCATTCTGGCCCGATTGAGATGGGGGTTCGCCAGCCCAATCAGTTCCACGGCATCCTGGCAGTCTCTGGCAAGCAGGCAGTGGTCGCATATTACAATCTGTTCCGCCAGATGGCACCACAACTGCGAGTGGCGATGACTTATTCGCGTAATGAGGCTAATGGTGTTGGTAGTTCAGACTTACAGGCTTCATTGAAGCAAGCGATGGCAGATTATACGACCTTATTTGATACACCCAATTTTATCAACAATAAAGATCCTGAGCGTGACTACTTGGGCGATATCACAAAGCGGTTGGCGCATAAGAGGCCATACAATCATCGGCTAACTGCCGCGGAAGAAGCCACGACTCCGCAACGGTTGGATTTGGTGATTGTTTCTGATCAATTACTGACAGGGTTTGATGCGAAGTACGTGAACGTGATCTACTTTGACAAGCTGTTGAAGGAAGGCCCACTGATTCAGGCGATGTCGCGGACTAATCGCACCATCGGCAAGAGTGCCAAGCCATACGGGAAGGTGCGCTTTTTCCGCAAAGGTGAGCTGATGGAGGAGAACGTTCGCAACGCGTTGATTATTTATACCAAAGGTGGCAACGACACAATCGAAGACGCCAAGAAAAAGCCTGATGACTCTGAACAAAGAAGCTTATTCGATGATGATATTCTGGCACCTAAGATGGCCACGCAGATTAATGAGTTGGAACCGAAAATTGCGCGTTTGAAGGCCATCGCAGGTGATGACTTTAGCCAGACGCCGCGCTCTGAAAAAGTGCAACTTGAATTTGCTGTAACCGCCGCCGAAGTGAATGAGAAGGTTCAACGATTAGTACAGCAAGGCTACGCTTTCGGTACTGCAGTTGATGACTTGGATGATCAAGGCAAGCCAACCGGCCAGAAGGTGAGCTTGGATATCCGGGATAAGAATCACCTTAGCGCACTACAAGCACGGCTCAATGATGTTAACGAACTGCTTCCTGACAATAAGAAGATCGATTTGACCAATATCAAAGTTGCGATTGATTTGTACAATCATGAAATCATAGATTACGACAAACTCGTCGAGCTGTTGAATCTCTATATTGATGATACGATTCCGGCTAACCGCGATGCGGTTGAAGAACATATCACACCAATGGATGATGATAACCGTTCGGAGATTGAAGACATTCTTGATGGCATCGAAAAGGGTGACTATACCGAACATTTTGATACGGATTCACTGCAACACGCGCGGCGTACGATTCGCACAGAGAAGAAGGAATTAAAGATCAGGCGCTGGTCTGCTGATCATGATTATAATGGTAATGCAATCGTGGAGGCATATGATTGCTACTTACCTGGTGTCAGTCTGAATGACAATCCGAAATTGAAGGATCATATTAGTAAGATTGAAGATTCAGAGAACTTAGGCTTTTTCGAAACTGCCGACTTTGAAGACGGATTACTGGCGTTTTTTGCCGAGTTGAAGTGAGCGTGTGCGAGATAGCGCAATCAATCTTGTACGCTTTGTATAATATCTAGAATTTTATCAAAATCCCCGACAGTTCATCCGCGCATGGCAGCGGTAACGGTCGGGGATTTGTTTGACGAAAATTGGTCACTTTGCACTCAAGTTGTACATGAACGACAGTCTAGAACAGTCCGGATAGGAAACGCATCGCTTTGTCGGTATCTTGGCTTTCTAGTTCTTGGATGATGTGGAGATAAGTTTGCTGCGTTGTGGTCATGTTGGAATGGCCGAGTCGACGTGCCACGCTTGCTATCGTCACCCCCGCGAATAGTAGTAGGGACGCATGGGTATGGCGAAGACCATGAATGGAGATCACTGGTACGCCAACATTCTCACAGTGCTTGCGCAGCTGGTTGTTAACTGTAGAGTTGAAGACCCTGCCGTCAACGAATATCGGCTCGTCTTCTGGCAGATTTTTCACTAACTGGGAGAACTGCGTAATGGTCTGCCAATCGATTTGGATTCTGCGTTTTGAGCTGAAGTTCTTGGTAGGCTGAAAGCCACCGTTGACTGATTTATAGTTCCAGGTTTGTTTGACAGTCAGTGATTGGTGCGTGAAGTCAAAATCTTTTGGCGTCACGGCTAACGCTTCGGCGAAACGCAACCCAGTTTTGGCAACTAATAGTAGGAACCAGTCCCAGTTCGGGGTATCACTGAGCTTCAGATCTGAAAGGACCGCGTGTAATTCAAACTGATTAAGGTATTTAGCCTTCTTCGGTACCGGAGGCATTCCTTTAACAACGATTTTCCGTGTGGGATCGATCTTTATTAACCCCTCATCGAAGGCATCCAGCAGCGCGCTGCGAAGATGGTGATGAAAAGCGAGCACTGTTTGCCGTTCATGGTTTTCGGCAAAAAGGTTCAGTAATTGCTGGTAAGTTTTACGGTCGATCTGGTTTAGCGTAAGTGTCGGTGCAAGTGCGACAAGGTGATGATAAGTCATAACGTATTTCTGCAAAGTGACCGTACGAACAGCACCAACCTTGTAAAGCTCGTACCATTCTCTGAAGTAGCGGTAGAAAAGTGAACTCTGTGTGATGGTAGTTTCCATTTTATCGCCTCCGAAATATTTATTTGATGAAATCTGTTCATCGCTCATACTGTAATTCAAAATCGGAGGTTAATGAAATAATGTAACTTTGGAAGCAAGAGGGGAAAAAG
>NZ_RHOI01000062.1 GCF_003946165.1 Lacticaseibacillus baoqingensis
ATATCTGCGATCGGCATCCGCGTTGCGATCTGGCTTTGTTGGCCATCGCGCAACACCGTTTCCATAATTTCTACTTTGCCGCTCATATCGCCACTCCTTCCAGTGCAATTTCATTGATGACGGTATACACCGCCTCTAATCCGTGTTTACGGCTGCGGCTGCAGGCTTTGGCATCGCCGCCGCACACCAGGCACGGCCGCGGCGCCACATGCATCCGCGAGCGGCTCAGCTGCGTGAGCTGGCCGCCATCCAGGTAGCAGACATCCAGATCTGCCAGCTGGCAAAATGGCTGGGCACTTTCGTAAGCCAACATGGCTTGCTTCAGCGACCAAGGATCGATCGCCAGCGCCAACATCGCACAATCCCCACTAGCGTCATGATTTTGGCGCTCATCTAACAACAAATGGCCATAATCTTGGCGCAATTGAGTGATGAGTTCAGCGAAGCGCGTGGTCAACACATGCCCCGTTTTCACCGGTCCGGGGATGCGTAACGTCACACTGAGCACGCTGGCTAAAGGATGCGCCGTCAACAACGCTTGTTGCGCCGCTGAACGGGCTTCTTTGGCCGCCAGCATTTGCCCTAAAGTGACGGCTGGTCCGTCTAAAACGCTAGACATTGTGCACCGCGTCGATGATCGTCCCATCACGATATTCGACCAATGCGACGACTTTATCGCCATATTCGATCTTATCAGGCGTGCCGGTGATAGCATACGCCTTATCGCGCAGTTCTTCGATGGTAAATTGAGGGACGTTCAAGTCTTTAAACATCTCGATCAAGTCTTGGCGCTTCGGGTTAACTGCGATCCCTAACTCAGTGACGACCACATCAACCGACGCCCCTGGGGTGACGATAGTGTTGACGTCGCTAACGATCGTTGGGATGCGGCCGCGAACCAACGGTGCGATGATCATGCTCATCTTGCAAGCCGCTGCGGTATCGGAGTGGCCGCCAGAAGCCCCGCGAATGACCCCGTCAGAACCGGTGAGCACGTTAACGTTAAAGTGCGTATCGACTTCTAAGGCGGACAAGATCGCGATATCCAATTGGTTGATCATGCTGCCTTTGGACAATGGGCTGGCATACATTTCCGCATCGATTTCGTAATGTTGGGCGTTGTTGGCCAAGGAAACGGCGCTTGGATGGTCGAAGTCTTGCACGTCGACTAACTTGTCAACTAAGCCTTCTTCAAGCAATTCGACCATCGCATTGGTGATCCCGCCTAACGCAAAGCTGGCATGCACATCTTGATCCAACATCGCTTGCCGCAAGTAACGCGATACGGCTAGGCTGGCACCGCCAGTCCCAGTTTGGAATGAAAAGCCCGGCTTGAAGTACTTGGAAGCGGTGATGACTTTAGATGCATATTGCGCGATCAATAATTCCTTCGGGTCTTTGGTGAAACGGGTGGCCCCTTTAGCGATGCCATTAGGATCCCCAATGGCATCGACTTGCACGACATAATCCACATCCGTTTGCGGAATGGAAATCGGCGTGTTCGGGTATGGCATCAAGCTGTCAGTGATGGCCACGACTTTGTCTGCATACTTGGCATCGATCTTGGCATAGCCTAATGACCCACAAGTTGCTTTCCCATTGGTGCCGTTAATGTTGCCATACTCATCAGAAGATGGGGCGCCTAAAAAGGCCACATCGATGTGAATATCGCCGCTGGCAATGGCGCGCGCACGGCCGCCATGGCTGCGAATGATCACCGGATTGTCCATGATCCCAGAAGAGATCGCAGCGCCTAACTTGTCCCGCAAGCCGCTGGAGGTGATGTTAGTGATGACACCTTGTTTGATATAGTCGATCAATGGTGCGTGGACATTAGAGATCGAACTTGGTGCGATGGACAAATTCTTAATGCCCATCTTCGCGATTTCAGCCATGACCATGTTCATCACATAGTCCCCTTCACGGAAATGATGGTGGAATGAAATCGTCATGCCGTCTTTCAAGCCAGTGGCCACGATCGCATCATGGATCGATGGCAATAACTTGGAGTCGCCAGGCTTGACCGGATGCACATTGGCCGCTGCCCGTTGATAATCTTTGATGTTGGCAAATTCACCTGCATACGTGCCATATTGCTTGGCAAACTTGTCCGGGATCTCCCGTCCTAATTCTGTCTTAGCCATTAGTCTACCTCCAGTCCAGAAGCCTTCGCCAGTGCCAGTGTATATTGGGCACGTTCAACGACCGGCTTATCCACCATTTGTCCCTTAACTGCGACCACGCCGGCGCCTTTAGCTTCGGCTTCTTTGAGCCCAGCCACGATTTCGCGCGCTTTGGTGATCTGCTTTTGCGTTGGGGCAAAGATCTTGTGGATCACTGGGATCTGACGTGGGTTGATGACAGACTTGCCATCAAAACCAAGCTGCTTGATCAAACTGGTTTCACGGATCAACCCTTCTTCATTGTTGATATCGGTGTAAACCGTGTCGATCGCCGAAATTCCGGCTTCACGCGCCGCGTGTAAGATGTAGTTGCGGGCAAAGGACAATTCTGCCCCATCTTCATGCCGATAGGTCTTTTGGGAGGTCAAGTAATCTTCGGCCCCTAAGGCGATGCCGATCATGCGATCAGAAGCTTGCGCGATCTCACGGGCATTCAATACCCCTTCAGCACTTTCGATTGCTGCCATCATGTGGGTACGGCCTGGGGTGATGCCGTATTTGGCTTCTACCTTGGTGATCACCGCATCAACATCTTTGATATCTTGCGCCGTTTCGGTTTTTGGCAGCCGGACCACGTTGACGCCGCCTAATACGACTGCTTCAACATCTTGGGCCCCGCCGGCATCCAAGGCATTGATCCGCACAACGGTTTCGACACTGCTGTAGTCAAACGTCTTCAAAGCGGAATAAACCAATACCCGCGCGGTATCTTTTTCGCTCATCGACACTGCGTCTTCCAGGTCAAACATGATCGCGTCGGCACCATACAACGTGCAGTCACGCAACATAGCGGCGTTGGCGCCGGGGACGAACATCATTGTTCTTCTTAATTGATCCATGAGTTGATCTCCTCCCAGTTGTAATCTTGTACATCAGCGGCACGGTAAGCGGCTGCGATGGTCCGGGCTTTGATGGTGCAATCCAAGGCCCCTTTGTCCGTCGCCACCACGTTGACCGCGGTAATATCTAAAGCTTTTAAGGCCGCTTCGATCTGCGCTTTGATCTGGCGCCCGAATTGCTTTTGGACGCTTGAATCAAGGGCGATGGTGACCCCGCTATCAGCGGGCTTCAAGGTGATCGTGATGTCACTAGATTCCAGCGTTCCGGCGCTGGCAGCATGTTTAATTTGCATGACTTGAATGCTCCTTTATATAACGATTAATTTGTGGTAACAATAGTTTTTCTAAGGTGCCTTGATCTGAATTTGCTAATGCTTGGCGCACCGCTGTGGCACTGATCGGCGCGCCATCGCTTTGCAGGCGCGGGATCACTTGCAGCTGCAAGCTGCCGGCAAAAGCGGCGGCTAAAGCGTCATTGTACACCGCCGTCACCGGTGACAGGGGTTCTTCGCCGACAAAGCGGGTGGTGATCGCCAAAGTTGGGGCGATTTTTTGGACGAATAAAGCGGCGTCCACTTGCGCTTGTTGCTTGGCCACGGCCAAATCGGCGCGGTCTTTTAAGAAGTAGCTGGGAAACGTGGCGCTGGAAACCATATAGTCTCGCGTTGGCAACACGACCACGTTTGGCAAGTCTTGCGTGCCCAGTTTGACCATGGCCAGGCGATCTGCCGCGGAGAACTGCGAATGTTCCGCCGATAAAACGAAAACATAAACGGTATCAAATTGGCTGGCCGCTTGCGTCACCAGATAATGGTGGCCGCGGGTAAATGGATTGGCGTTCATGACGATGGCAGCCGCAGTTCCAGGACGCTTTTTTTGGCGTAAAAACTGCAAGTAATCGTCAAGGTCTGGATACCCGCGCTCCAACAAAACCACGTCTTGGCTGGCAGCCAGTGGCGTGAAGCCTAAGCTGGAAAAAAAGGTTTGCGTACTCGGTTTCGTATAAATGAAGGCATGCTCGACCCCGTCTGCCCGCAATTGATCAAAGGCTGCTTGGATCAATGGGGCTAACAGGTTTTCTGATTGCGCCGCCGGGTCAACGGCGACACACTTGATGATCTGGCCATAAAGTGAAGCCGTTGCCAGCAAGGTTTCACCTTCAAACATGCCAAAAGTCACGTCAACTTGGTGATCAACGGCTAGCTGTGACTTGGTCAATAAAGCCGCCCAAGCCGTCGCTTCTTCGCGGTTGATCGTTAACCAGATGCGCCGCAATTCCGCCATTGCCTTACTCCTTTTCAGGTGGTAATAACTTCAATAATAGTTTTGAGACGACGTAGATCACGAAGAGGACGAAGAAGTCGCCGCCCA
>NZ_RHOI01000063.1 GCF_003946165.1 Lacticaseibacillus baoqingensis
CTCTGCGGATCTGTTCTCTGTTTTCATTTGGCACAACATCAATATGACGAAGGCTAACGGCTACGCCAGCTATATGACACCGGTTTCTTGGATGTTTTTGAAATCGTTCGAAAAGCTACGGGATTCTGTGCTTCAGCTGACGAGTATCGCTAGTTTAATCCAGATGGAGACACACGCCTACTTCGATGAGGCGTACGTCACTATCAATACATTTGTATTGAAGAAAGCAACCGATAAAACCGATAAAGCCGGTACGTATTTGCGTCTTGTCGATTTCACGGGTGGTATGGAGGTACAACGTCAAAAGGTCACGGCGGCAATCGTAGATCCGTCTGTAAACTACCTTTATCGAACTAACCAAACGAACTTTGGAAAGATTCCTGGGAGTCCGATTGCCTATTGGGCCAGTAAAAATTTAATCCATGATTTTGAGATTGGGGCACCGCTTGGAGACCTGGTCGATGCACGACATGGAATGTTTACGGGCGACAATAATATGTTCATCAGGCTTTGGTATGAAGTAAGTCTGCCGAAGTGCAGTCTTAACGAGAACAACGCAGCAGATGCGCTAAGATCAGGCAAAAAATGGTTCCCATACAATAAAGGCGGTGCATACCGAAAATGGTACGGTAATTACGATTATTTGGTAAACTGGTTAAACGATGGATATGAGTTAAAGACGTACAAGCGGGCTGATGGGAAAGTTCATTCGGGCGTTGCAAATGAGCAATATTTCTTCCGTGAAGCGATTACTTGGTCGCTCATAACAAGCGGAGGATTCAGTATCAGATATCGAGAACCTGGCAGTATCCATGATGTATCAGGGATGTCAGCATTCTCTAACGATCACAATCAACTGATGCGTGTTATGGCACTATTAAACTCGCCAGTTGGAGAACATTGCTTCAAGATGCTAAACCCTACAATCAATTTGCAGGTTGGCAATGTTACAGTATTCCCGGTCTTGCATAGCGCAATCGAGGCTCCAACTTGGGACTCACTTATTCAAAACTCAGTCAAACTAACAAAGCAAGACTGGAATAGTGAAGAGCAGCGTTGGGGATTCTGGACGTTACCAGTTCTCGTCCACATCGCTGAGCATAATCGAAATTGGACTGTGGAAGCAGCTTTCAATCAGTGGAAACAGGAGGCCCAAGATCGTTTTGATCAACTGAAGAAGAACGAAGAAGAACTGAACAAGATCTTTATTGATCTGTACGGTTTGCAGGACGAATTGTCACCAGAAGAGTCCGACAAAGAGGTTTCCGTACGTAAAGCAGACCGTAAAGCAGACTTAGGACGGGACATCCGCGCCTTCATGTCCTACTTTATCGGAGTCACATTTGGCCGGTACTCGCTAGATACGCCAGGATTGGCATTTGCTGGTGGCGATTGGGATGCTTCGAAGTACACGAGCTATCAACCCAATGCGGATGATGTGATTGTGCTGACTGACTCTGATTATTTTGGCGATGACCGAGATATCATGCACCGCTTCCGGGAGTTTTTGACGGTTACTTTTGGCAAAGAACACTTGGAAGAGAATCTCACGTTTATTGCCAAGGCACTGGGTAAAGCGGGCGACACAGCAGAAGATCAAATTCGGAGTTATCTGTTCAACGACTTCTACAAGAACCATCTGACTATCTATCAGAAACGACCGATCTATTGGCAACTGGACTCCGGTCGGCAAGGTGGCTTCAAAGCATTGATGTACCTGCATCGGTACGACGGCGACACGATGGCGATGATTCGCACGTCGTATTTACACACCCTGCAGGCTGCTTATGAAAAGCGGGTGACCACGTTGGACACCTTCATCGCCTCAGAGACCAACACGCGCCAGAAGAACCAGTTGATTAAACAGCGGGACCACACCCGCAAACAGTTAGAAGAATTGGTGAAGTATGACGCTCAACTCCAACACGTCGCCAACATGCATATTGCGATTGATCTGGATGACGGCGTCGTGGTGAACCACCAGAAAGTACAAGCAGACGTCAAGCTATTGACGCCCATAAAATAGATATTTCCCCCTCTAGAATTGATCTGGAGGGGATTTTTGTGCCAACAGATGTGCCAACTATGCATTCTTGAGAATTGCCAGGATTTTATCGGTATCTTTTGCCTCCAATTCCTTGATAATGTGCAGGTATGTAGATTGGGTAGTCGTAATGCTGCTGTGGCCGAGGCGCTTAGAGACAGAAAGAACACTCACACCTTGGTAAAGGAGAACTGAGGCATGGGTGTGGCGAAGTCCGTGGAATGTCACCCGAGGCAATCCCAGTGCATGCAATTTATTAGTCAATACTTGGTTGATTTCAGCGCTGACCATGGCATGCCCGTTGACCAAGAAGAGCGGGGCATTCGGTGATGTGAGGTGGTTTTCTACGAAAACGTGCAGGTGGTGTAAGAAAATTGAATCAAGCGGCAATTTACGCATTGACGCCTTGTTTTTCGTCTTCTTAAAGCCGGCGTGGTATTTGTAGTCCCAGGTTTTATTAACATCCACGGTACCTTCTTGCCAATTGATGTCGCTAGTAGTCACTCCCAAAATCTCCGCATATCGCATGCCGGTAACAGCAGCCAAATAAATCATCATCTCGGGAATTTGATCCGGGTCTAGATGGTGAATCAGCTTTTGCCATTCACCGTAATCCAGCGCTTTTTTTGGCCGGTGTACTACCACTCCTGTGACGACGGCCTTACGTGTTGGATCGTTGGAAATGATGTGCTCATCCAGGGCATCAAGCAGTGCCGCTCTGATCTGCTTATGGAATGCAGATACAGTACGAGGCGCGTGATTACGGGCAAAGACGTTCAACCGTTCTTGGTACACCGTTCGGGTAATATCCTTTAGTGGCATTTTACCGAAGATCTTGCGGATGTGGTTCAGCGTGTTTTCGTACTTGATAAAAGTGACGTTGGTCACAGAATTACGCTTATAAAGATTGATCCAGCGTTCAAAATAGACACTCAATGGGATTTCGCCAGCCTTAAACTGGCGTATGTCCGCATAGAGGGACTTCACCTGACTAGCCGCTAACTCCGCGTCAGACTTGAGCCGAAAGCCGGACTTACGTAATTTCTTGTAAGCACCATCCAAATCTTTGTATGAGATTTCGTACTGCCACACTTTTCCTCTTTTTCGGTAACTGACCATGTTAATGTCCTCCTAATCCAAATGTTTGGCACTTTTTTGGCACATTCTGTATTTTATCCTCTTACGTGGCCATTGTTTGGCTAGGAGGACTGGATGTTATGCGGATTAGGCAGGTGAACAACAGGATCAGCCAAATGGTCAATGGATTATGCTCAGCGATGAAAAGAGGGTGGAAGCTAAAGTCCCATGAACGTTCCGTTGCATCCCAATCTAGCTTTACCAGTTTAATTGCCGTTTTCACATATGGAATAATACGGGAATCCTCTTGGAAAATGTATGGAAATGAATTTACGTCTCCATTCTGTAGAGAGATTGTCGGATTCAGTATTGAAAAAACCAATCCAGAAACTTTTGACGACAACAATCCGAGCACATAATATAGTCGTTCTTTATCGGGGAACATCATTGGCCCTTTATTCGAGTCAAAGATCGAACCTTCTGGTGAATATCTGAAGGAATTTTTTGAGCTGGTAAGCGCGGTCCAAGTGATACCCGCCTGGAAATAATACGCAGATCCTTGAAAGCCAAACGTTCTTCCGCTCTTTTCGCCGTATTGAGATATGCATTCGCCATTTTTCCAATAGTTCACAACCAGCTCTCGATTGCCATACCATCTTCTGAATGTCCCGCCTTTGTTGTAGGGAAACCATTTACAATTTGTGAGTTGCGCATTCTCTGGGGCCTTGTCTCGTCCAATGTTGTCAAAAGATGGTTCCCACCAATACCGGAGAAATATGGCGTTATTTCCAGTTGTTAACCCACGTTGTGCAGGCCACAGTTCCCCGATAGGAGTCGATACCGTGAAAACATGTATCAGTTTGGCACTTGCCCAGTATGCAATTGGTGTTCCGGGAAGCTTTTTAAAGTTCGTTTGGTTAGTTCGATAGAGATATTTCACCCCCGGGTCGGCAATGGCCTCTTGTACTTTCTCCGCTTGAATCATCATGCCACCCTTGAAATCAGACAAGCGTAAATACGTGCCAGTTTCATCGTTCTTAGTGTTCTTCAAGACAAAAGTGTTGATGGGTACCGTTGCTTCTTCAAAAGCCGAATATTCAAGCTGAATTAGGCTGTCGATTTTCACATTGGATAGGAGTGCTGTACGCAATTTTTCATAACTCTTGATGAACATCCAGACAAAAGGCGTCATATAGCCGGCGTAGCCGTTAACCTTCGTCATATTGATATTGTGCCAAATGAAAACAGAGAACAGATCCGCAGAA
>NZ_RHOI01000064.1 GCF_003946165.1 Lacticaseibacillus baoqingensis
CCCAGTAGAATACCGGGAACAAGCCATAGTTGCATAATTCAAAATCTAAATTGTCTAACTTTTCTATTGCACTTCATCTTCGTCTAGGGTCGTTTTTTTGCTGTATCCGTATGGTAGAATAAGCACATTGTGATCAGGAGGGCAAAAATGACAGAATTATATTTGATCCGCCATGGGCAAACCGTTTATAACGTGCAAAAGCGCGTGCAAGGCTTGGCAGATTCGGCATTGACGCCAGTCGGCCGCGCCGATGCGCAGGCGTTAGGCCGCGGGTTTGCCAAAGCGGGGATCCAATTTGACGCCGCGTATGCCAGTGATTTGGTGCGCGCTCAAGATACCGCCAAACTCGCTTTGGCGGCCAATGGCCAAAGTGATTTGCCGGTGCAAGCTGACGTGGGCTTGCGCGAAGAAGATTACGCAAGCTTTGAAGGGCGTTTGCAAAGTGAGCGCACCACGGCATTAAAGACGCTGATGCCGCATCCAGAAGCGGCGACCTTAGCGCAAGTCGCCGATGGGGTCCATCAGCTGGATCCAGCCGCGGAAACGCATCAAGCGGTGCAACAGCGCTTTGATCACGCGATCCGCCAGATCATGGCGAGTGCCTCAGGCCGCGTGATGGTCGTCGCCCATGGCACGGTGATCTTATTGTGGCTAGAGGCGCTGGGCTACCCGCTGTATGGGCAAAAAACGCTGCATAACGCCAGTGTTACCCATGCGGTGTATCAAACTGGCCAGTTTGCTTTTGACGAGTTTGATGCCAGCGACTATGTGGCTGCTGGCAAACGTGGCCAGGATATCAGCGGTTAAGCGCGTTTTACCAAGCCGCGTCCAGCGACAAAAACGCCTTGGGACCTAACCGCGAATGTGGTCCCAAGGCGCTTTTGTCGTGGGCTAAAACCGCTTGAGGTCTCAGCTCTTGGTGATGTTCAGCTGTTGGTACTCGTACCGGTGGCGTAATCGATCGTGTAGCCGGCTTCGATGTTGAAAATATAGACGTTGAAGCTGATCGTATTGTCGCCGATGCTTTGCGCGCGCATTTGCACACCGCGGGCCACTAATTCATTGCCGCGAAAAATCGGCCGCACTTCATAACGGACATAGCGTTTGGCGTCAGCTTTCAGATAAGTGGCAATGTCCATTTCATGGGCTAGCATCAACGGGTTGTTCAACGATTGGGTGCCAGTCATGAGGTTTTTGGGGTTGTTGTTTTCCCCAGACAGTTGAAACCCGATCAAGTGGCTGCGGTTATACAGCCAGCCATGGGCGGTGCGGCGGTTGTGCCAGCCAGTCGGGTCCCAAGTCAGCGGTTCGCGCTTGGTGCTGGGCATCAATGACTGGTTCAACAGCGCATTGGCATCGGTGGCGCGGTTGAGTTGGTCTAAATCGCTATATTTTTCCCAAGCGCCGCCGGCGGTGTTCAATTCGGCGGCAGAAAAGCCTGGTTTGTCGCTATTAATGGTGAGCTCTTGTTGTCCGGCATAGTTTTTGGCGGCTAAAGTCGCGCTGGTGTCGACAGCAGTCGGTTGAGCTTTTGGTGCCGGGCTGTTTTTGGCAGCCGCAGCTTGCTTGGCGGCCTCGCTGTTGGCAGCACTGGCGGCTTGGCTTTGGCGGTTCAGCGTGGTTTTTAAGCTGGCGATAGTGCTGGCAGTTTGGCTGTTGGCACTTTCTTGACTGGCGACTTGCTGTTTGGTCTGGTGATTGGCCTTGGTCAAACTGCTGAGTTGGCTTTGTTGCTTGGTGGTGGCTTGATCGGCTTGTTGGCCGCAGCCGGTGGCGGTGAGCATGATCGCAGCGGCAACCAGCCAGGTAGCTATTTTTTTCATTGTATCCTCCTAGCGCAGCGACTTGCGGTAGCCGGCCGCTTGGGCTTCGGCTTCAGAGTTAAAATATACCGCATTGGCTGAATTCATCCGGTAGCCGGCTTGGCCAGGGACGTGATAGATCTTAGAGTTTGCGTTCCCGACGATGCGGCCAGTGGCAGCGGTGTTCATGTCGCCGTGATTCACCGGGGCATGGCCGCCGGCTGGGGTTTGCGCTTGTGGTTGGTGGGCTTGTGCTGCCGCGGTACTGGCCGCTTGCGCTTGGCTGGCGGCGGCTGCTTGAGCGCTGGCAGCACTGGCGCTAGCGGCAGACTGGGCGGCGGCCAGTGAGCTCTTGGCGGCGTCGCGGGTACTTTCCGCTTTGGCTTGGGCAGCTTGGCCCTTAGCCACTTCCGCTTCCAGCAAGGTCGCTTGTTTGGCGAGCTTGGCCGCTAAGGCATCCGCTGCACTGGCGCGTTTGGCCAAGTCAGCGTGGGTGGTTTGCGCGGCGGTGATCTTCGCGGCAGCTTGGTCTTTAGATAAAGTGGTTTGGCTGCTGCAGCCGATCAAGCTGATGGTGACCGCTAAGGCAGCCAGGATCGTGCCGATCCGGCGCCGCGGCCGGGTAACAATTGACATGTCTTTCACTCCTCCGTAAGTATCTTCTTATTATCCGGGAAAACGCGGCAGAAGTATAGTTGTCGACACGAATAAAAGCGCTTAACCCACTTTGACACAATTAAAGGCATCGGATGGGCTTTTGTCAGCACGCAAAAATTGCGTTAGCATGACCTAGAAACGAAGGAGGCAGATCATGGCGAAAGGCAATCGCGGGCTGGTGATGCTCGCTGTTTTTATTGCAACATTTATGACCTCGGTCGAAGTGACGATCGTGACGACGGCGCTGCCGGCCATCATTGCGGCGCTGCATGGACTGGCTTGGCAAAGCTGGATCATGGCCGCTTACTTATTGACTACTGCGGTGACCACGCCGATTTATGGCAAACTCGCCGATGCTTATGGGCGCAAGCCGCTGTTTACTTGGGGCGTGGCGGTGTTTACCTTGGGGTCTTTAGGCAGCGGGTTGGCGCCAAGCATCTTATGGCTGATCGCTGCGCGCGCCGTGCAAGGGATCGGTGCCGGCGCGGTGATGCCATTGACGTTTACCATTATTGCCGATTTCTTTGATTACGCCCATCGCGCACAGGTGTTGGCTTTGAACAACACGGCTTGGGGCTTGTCGGCTTTGATCGGACCGTTATTAGGCGGTTTTTTAGTCGACCGGCTCAGCTGGCATTGGGTCTTTTTCGTGAATGTGCCGCTGGGGGTCGTTGTGCTTGGGTTAGTGGCATTTGGCTATCATGAAACCGTCACGCCTAAGCCATTGCACCTGGATGGTTTGGGGATCGCATGGCTGAGTGTGGCGCTGGTGAGCTTGCTGCTGGCGGTACAAGTCTTAGCGACGCACTGGGTCGTCGCCCTAGGCTTGTTGGTCGTGGCCGTGGCCGCCGCCATCGGGTTATGCCGCCAAGAACAAAAGGCGCCAGAGCCGCTGATCGCGCCAGCGTTGTTCACCAGCCGGACGTTTAGCATCCAGATCTTAACTGCGGCAATCTTGAGCGGGGTGTTGATCGCTTATCAAGTGTATTTCCCGATTTGGCTGCAAGCCTTGTATCACTCAGGCGCCACCCAAGCGGGATTGGTGGTGTCATCCAGTTCAGTGATGTGGCTGGCGGCGTCTTTTGCTGTGGCTTGGCTATTGCGGCATATGGTGCCGCGCAAGCTCACCTTGATCGTGACCAGTGTGCAATGGGTATTTTATGCGGTGCTGGTGTTTTCTGGACGCGGCTTTCCGGCTTGGGGGTTTTATGTGATCGCTGCCGTCAATGGGGCGGGGATGGGGATTGTGATCAGCATGAATACGGTGTTGAGCCAACATCTTGCCCCAGATGCCTTAGTCGGTTCGGCGACGGCGCTGTTGACGCTCGGCCGGTCACTGGGGCAAACGGTGATGACAGGCATCTATGGCGCGATCTTGAATATGGTGTTGAATGCCTGGCGCGGCCCAGTCAGCATGGCGGCGTTGAACCGCGCGGTGGCAGGCCATGCGGCTGCACCGCAAACGCAAAGTGTGTTGTTAGCGGCTTTGCATGCGGTGTTTATCGGGCTCTGTGTCAAATGGTGTTGATTAATAGTTTTTATCTTTTGAAAGGTCCACTCTTCGGAGTGGATTTTTTGTTAT
>NZ_RHOI01000065.1 GCF_003946165.1 Lacticaseibacillus baoqingensis
TTCATGCGCACAATCCCTCGTTTCTTGTCACTCAGTATACTAGAATGAAGTTGCCAGGCAAACTTTGCACCAGAGCCTAAGCTACCACTATGTTATAATGACCATATCGAAAGGAGATCAATCTAATGAAATATACGAAAACCAAAGCAGTATTAAATCAACTCGTTGCCGATTTGAGCCAGATGTCAATGATTATCCATCAGACGCATTGGTACATGCGTGGACCCAACTTTTTGAAGTTGCACCCCTTGATGGATGAGTTCATGGAAGAAATTGACAGCCAACTCGATGTCATTTCTGAACGGCTGATTGCGCTTGATGGCAGTCCTTACTCGACCTTAAAAGAAATGGCCGAAAACACTAAGATTCAAGACTGGCCTGGTGAATGGGACAAAACAACCCCAGAACGCCTCGCACACTTAGTTGATGGCTATCGTTACTTGGAAGACCTTTACAAACACGGCATTGAAGTATCCGATGTTGAAAAAGACTTCAGTACCCAAGATATTTTCATTGGTCTCAAAACCGCAATTGAGAAGAAAATCTGGATGATTCAGGCAGAGCTTGGGTCGGCGCCGGAAATTGATGAATAAAATAATATTAAAAAATCGGTAGGCTTAAACATTGCTAACGCTTATATCAGTGCTGCTATTTAATTAAAATGCGACATCCCAACAACGGGGTGGCGCATTTTTGTTTGCAATGCGGTGACAAATAGGCCGGAAACAAAATAAGTGAGTGATAACTCATTTTAATGTTGACAAACCGAGATGTACTGATTATACTAAGGCCACTAAGTGAGTGAGTATACACTCGCTTTGAGAAAGAGGGTTATTAAAATGGTAACGGATTATGTCATCGCCAAGCAGGTCAGCAAGCACTTTGGTCATCAGCAAGTGCTCAATCAGATTGATTTGACACTGCCGGCTGGAATGATTTATGGCTTGATTGGGCCATCAGGAGCTGGGAAGACCACCTTGATCAAGAGTATTTTAGGGATGGAAGCTGTGGATAGTGGCACTGTTAAAGTCATGGATACGGTGATGCCCAATAGGGCGGTAATGGCACAAGTAGGGTATATGGCCCAAAGTGACGCTTTGTATGAGACACTAACGGCCCGTGAAAACCTGACCTTGTTTGGGCAATTGATGAGCGTTCCAAAAATAAAGTTAGCACAGATGATTGATTATGCAGCCGGATTAGTTGATTTAACGTCCCAATTAGACAAGCGGGTCAGTGGCTATTCGGGTGGGATGAAACGGCGCTTGTCGTTGGCAATTGCCCTGATTCAGGATCCCCAATTATTGATTTTAGATGAACCGACCGTTGGGATTGATCCAGAATTACGGCAACAAATTTGGACCGAACTAAATAAGCTCAAGGATACCGGTAAGTCGATGCTCGTGACAACGCATGTCATGGACGAAGCAGAACGGTGTGATTATCTCATGTTGATTCGGCACGGGATTGCGCTTGCTGAGGGGACACCCGCGGCACTGAAACAACAGTATGCAGTAGATACGATCGAACAGGTCTTTTTGAAAGCGGGGCGGATGCAAGATGCGAACGATGGCAATCGTTAGACGAGTTTTTAAGCAAATGTTACGTGATAAGCGTACCTTGGCGCTGATGTTTTTGGCACCATTGCTGATTATGACGCTGATGTATTTCTTATTTCAAAACAACACGACGCAAGTAGCAAGCTTGGGTGTTCATCATGTAGACCAATCCGTGGTTAACGTGATCGATACCAAAAACGTGACGATTCATCATTATGATAGTTCACAGGCACGGAAAATGATTAAGCAGCATGATCTAGATGGCTATTTGACTCAGAAAAATGGTCAATTGACGATTACTTATTCAAATAGCAATCCAACCAACACGTCTTTAATTAAGGCGAGTTTACAATCAGGATTAGTCAAGTTGAAAATGAAGACGCTGGTGACCGTTACTAAGAAACAGCGCGCGGCCCTTGAATCGCAACAAGCCGCTTTGAAGAAGCTGACAGCAGCCCAGACACAAGCAACGGTGACCAAGCTGAAGACTGCCATTGCACAAGCCCAGGCCCGCGGTGACCAGGCAACTGCTGAGAAATTACAAAAGCAACTCAAGCAAGCCACAGCCACGACGTCTAGTTCGACTCAGTCAGCTAAAGCAACCAGTTATACGACTAAGTCTCATTATATTTATGGTAGTAGTGATTCAACGTTCTTTGAAAGCTTTTTGCCAGCCTTTCTCGGTTTCTTTGTCTTCTTCTTTGTGTTCTTGATTTCTGGCGTTTCACTTTTGAATGAACGCACTACTGGAACCCTAAGCCGGCTACTTGCAACCCCAATTCGACGGAGTGAAATTATTATGGGCTATCTAATTGGTTATGGGGGCTTTGCCATCATTCAGACTGTCCTGACCGTTGTTTTCACAATTACGGTCTTCAAGATTCACTTAGTTGGTAGTATTTGGCTGGTCTTTCTGACTAACTTATTATTAGCGTTAGTGGCTTTGACCTTGGGTATCTTTATTTCCACCTTTGCTAACTCAGAATTTCAAATGATTCAGTTTATTCCACTGATTGTTGTACCACAAATCTTTTTTGCTGGGTTGGTTCCAGTCGATGGCATGGCCAGTTGGTTGCAAGCAATTGCCCACATCATGCCGTTATACTATGGTGCTAATGCGATGACGGCTGTTGTGACAAAGGGTGCTGGGCTTGGCGATATTGGTGTCAATTTGTTAATATTAGTAGGGTTTATGGTCGTACTAACAATGTTGAATATTGTTGGAATGAAACGTTATCGGAAGGTGTGAGGATATGGAACGACCACGGATACGGGATTATTTTCAACAGGATCTAAGTCAGAATGAAACGATTACACCTAAGCAACGGGCCATCCTCCAGGCAAGTCTCGATTTGTTTGCTGAAAAGGGTTTTGACCAGACCAGTACTAGTGATATTGCACAACGGGCCGGCGTTGCGGAGGGGACGGTCTATCGGCGGTATAAGACTAAGGCTGCCTTACGGGATGCCATCTTAGCACCAATTACCGCGCACATTGTGCCAATCTTAGCGAGTGATTTTTCAGAGGATGAATTACGGCAGCGTTATCCCAGTCTACAGGCATTCGTCACAGCAATTTTTACGGACCGAGTTGCATTTGCTAAAGCTAACGTGAAAGAGTTAAAGGTCATTTTTGAAATGGCAGCTTTTGACACCGAACGACGCGAACAGATTCTTAGCCAGATTGCGCCTAAGATGGTCAAGCAGATGGGAAGTGTCATAAATCAACTAAAAGCAGATCATTTGATTGTGGATTGGCCGAATGATTTGATACTGCAAAGTTTGTTATCGCAGCTATTCGGTTACCTAGCGCAGTTAATGCTGGAATTGCCGGGAACTGAAATTGAGCGCGAACAAGCGTATTTGATTACGGTGATGACCAAAATATTGACCCCGGGTGAACATGATCAAATTACTGGTCAGTGAGCTAACTGTTACTTGATATAAACTAAAGCCACTTCTGTACTTAGCGGTCATTTGAACGCTAAGTACAGAAGTGGCTTTGGTCGTTGCTACGCGTGTTCGTTTGTTAATCTGCTAGTATCGTCATTTTATTCAACAAACTAGTTTGTAACTGGCTGAGTGTGGTCGTCATGTAGACCGGGTAAAGATCTGGGTTGACGAGCCGCTGGGTTGTTCGTGGGAGCTCGGCAAGTTTAGCCTGGGTCGTTGCCTGAATGGTTGTAACCGGAATTGACGTGGTGTTGGACAAATCTACCGGCGCGAGTAAGGGCCGGGCTTCAAAATGGGTGAGTCGCTGTTGACGGTCGACACTGAGTGGGTCACTGGTGACGACGGTTAGGCTGGTCGCATCAACGATCGTCTCGGTAGCTAGTGCAATCAAATCAGCAAAGGCCCGCTTAGGGCTCTGGTGCAAATAGTCTGAGAGTGTGCCTTTTACCTAGTTGTTGATAGGGTGTTGTAGGTTATGCTGGCACCATCGCTTTTAATT
>NZ_RHOI01000066.1 GCF_003946165.1 Lacticaseibacillus baoqingensis
CTTGTGCGTTCTCAACATGTTTTCACCTCCAACTTGCTTATGGATATCATAGCAAATTAAGATAAGGAGGCCCTGTCAAGACATGATGAAAACCGTCATCATCTGTCCATGCATCAGTCAGCGATTTTTCACGAGTTTATCATTTCGCAGCACTTGGTCATTCTGCCTTCCACTTGATTACCGCAGAACGACTAATTACCACAAATTAGCACAGTATTCTACGTTATTGATTACTGTTAATAACCTCCCCTAAAATTTCTTTGATACCTATTTAGTGTAGCACAACTAGTATCAGCCTTCAGGCGTTGGCCGCAAGACGTCGGCGTATTCTGGCGTCACTTCAAAGGCGTGCTTGGCATATGGGCACAGCGGCTCGATCAGTTTGTGTTCTTGCCGGGCCAGATCAACGACGGCTTTGACCAACTGGGCGGCGATTCCTTGGCCGCGCAGGCTAGGGTCGACGAAGGTGTGGTCGATCACGTAAGCGTCACCATTATCGATGTCAGGAAAAGTGACTTCTGCCAATAACTTACCGTCGTCATCGGTTTGGAAGAAACGGTTTGGTTCAGATTGAAATTCCATCAGCTTTACCTCCATAAAGTAAGCAATGAGTTATAACCTAAATTTAACAAGGACTGGGCCTAAATGCAATCACCGCTCGTGGTATGATAGCTGATAGTAATTATTATTGGAGGAAATCATGTCTACACGAGGATTCGAGATCGTTTCAGCTTACGCCGATGCCGGCTTGCAATTGCCTCAGCGGCAGACTCAAAACGCCGCTGGCTACGACTTTTTTGCGCGGGAAGATTTTGTCTTAAAAAGTATTTGGCGCTATGACTTTATTCGCTTATTCCGCTTGATCAAAAACGAACACCCCTTGACGGCTGAAGATATGCGCCGTGCCGGGGCAATTTTAAAGCCGCTGTTGGTGCCTACCGGGGTCAAAGCATACATGCAGCCTAACGAAGTGCTGATCTTGGCCAACCGCAGTTCTAATCCGTTAAAGCGCGGCTTGGTGATCCCAAATGGCATCGGGGTGATCGATGCGGACTATTACAACAACCCGGATAATGAAGGCGAGATCTTCATTCAAATGGTCAACTTTGGCCCGCGGGATGTGGTGATCGCTAAAGGCGAGCGGATCGGCCAAGGCCTATTCATGCCTTACTTGCTGGCCGATGGCGATCAAGGCAATGCCAATGCACGCACCAGCGGTTTTGGGTCCACTGGGGTAAAATAGCCGCCACTAGTCGAAATCTATGCCTTAGCAGAGTCTAAAAGGAGGCTATCATGGCAAAAGCCAAGACGCGCTATGTTTGTCAAAATTGTGGCTATGTGTCAGCCACCTATCTCGGCCGCTGTCCTAATTGCGGCGGCTGGAACACATTAGTTGAAGAAACCACCACGCCGACAGTCACCAGCAAAGCCGCCGCGCCGCGCACCACTAGCGCCGGCAAGCAAGTGCGCCCGCAACGGCTCAATGACGTCACCATCCAAAAAGAAACGCGCGTCAAAACCGGCTTAGGCGAGCTCAACCGCGTGTTAGGCGGCGGGATCGTGCCTGGCAGCTTGATCTTGATCGGCGGCGATCCTGGGATCGGCAAATCGACACTGCTGCTGCAAGTGTCTGGCGAATTAGCCAATACCGATGCCAAGGTGTTGTATGTGTCTGGGGAAGAAAGTGCCAGCCAGATCAAGATGCGCGCTGGGCGGCTGGGCGTCGGCGGTTCCGGGATGTATTTGTATCCTGAAACCGACATGCCGAGTATCCAACAAGCCATCGATGACATGCATCCGGATTATGTGGTGATCGATTCGGTGCAAACCATGAATGTGCCGGAGATGAATTCTGCCGTCGGCTCCGTGGCGCAGATCCGCGAAGTCACTGCGGAGTTGATGAAGATCGCCAAAACCAACCAGATCACCATCTTCATCGTCGGCCATGTGACCAAAGAAGGTGCGATCGCCGGCCCGAAGATCTTAGAGCACATGGTCGATACCGTGTTGTATTTTGAAGGGGACATGCATCACACTTACCGGATGCTGCGCTCAGTCAAAAATCGGTTTGGCTCGACGAACGAGATCGGGATCTTTGAAATGCATGAATCCGGCCTCAAAGAAGTCGCCAACCCTAGTGAGATCTTCTTGGATGAGCGCTTGGCCGGAGCGACTGGGTCAGCGGTGGTGGTGTCTATGGAAGGCACTCGGCCGATCTTAGTTGAGATCCAAGCATTGATGACGCCGACGCAATACGGCAATGCCAAGCGCACCAGCACCGGGATCGATCACAACAAGGTGTCGCTGATCATCGCGGTATTGGAAAAACGGGCCAACTTGATGCTGCAAAATCAAGATGCTTACTTGAAAGCCACCGGCGGGGTGCGGTTGGATGAACCGGCGATCGATTTGGCCGTGGCGATGGCATTGGCGAGTTCTTATCGGGATAAAGAGATCTCGCCGACAGATTGTTTTGTCGGGGAATTAGGTTTGACTGGCGAGATCCGGCGCGTGAATCGGATCGAATCGCGGATCAAAGAAGCCGCCAAACTTGGCTTTAAGCGCATCTTTGTGCCTAAGAATAACCTGCAAGGATGGACGGCGCGTGATAAGATTGAGGTAATCGGTGTCACCAGCATCGCTGAGGCATTGAAGAAGGTATTTTAACTGAATGAAAGGAGGCTTGCTTTATGAAAAAACGCGTGATCACGATCCTCTTTGGTTTAGTCGGGATCGGCGTCGGGTTGGCTTTTTTGCCGGCGTTATGGACGGTGATCGGCATTGCCGATGGTACTTGGGTCAACAATGGGATCACTGACGCCTTGATCGGCTTGATCATTTTTTGGGTCTTGTCCGAATTAAGTGCAGGATTCATCATTCGGCGTTTGGAGCGAGCAGAAACATTTTTAGAGAAACAATCCCCGAGTTATCTGTTGTTTGGGAGTTTGGGGACCATCATCGGCCTAGTGTTAGCAGCCATTATTTCGATTCCATTTTATAATTTTCCTGGGCCGTTTGGTGCGTTGATCCCGATCATCTTGATGCTGTTGTTAGGTTATCTCGGGTTTCGGATGGGGACCACGCGCCGCGATGAATGGCGCAAGCTGCTCAGCATCCGCAACAAACCTAAAGACAACGCGGAAAGCGGCGATATCCTCGAGCGCAAAGCCGGCGATAACTTCCGCAAATACAAGTTGCTGGATACCAGCGTGATCATCGATGGGCGCGTTGAAGCCATTGCCAAAACCGGCTTCATCGAAGGAACCTTGTTAGTGCCCACGTTTGTCGTGCATGAATTGCAGCTGATCTCAGATTCCGCCGATGCACTAAAGCGCGGCCGCGGCCGCCGCGGGTTGGATATCCTCAACCGGATGAAAGAAGACCCGGAGCTGCATGTGGAAATGTATGATGGCGATTTTGAAGACATGACTGAAGTTGATTCCAAGTTATTGAAACTCGCCAAGATGCTGGATGGCATCGTCATGACCAATGACTATAACTTGAATAAAGTCGCGCAGTTTCAAAACGTCCCGGTGTTGAACATCAATGCGTTAGCCAATGCTTTAAAGCCGGAAGTCCTGCCAGGCGAAGGCATGACCGTCAACGTGATCAAAGCCGGGACCGAGCGTCAACAAGGGGTGGCTTACTTGGAAGACGGCACGATGGTCGTGGTCGAAGACGGGCAGTTTTACATGAACCAGCCGTTGAATGTCATTGTCACCAGCGCCATTCAAACCGCCGCTGGGCGCATGATCTTCGCCAAGCCGGAGCATCAGCAAAAGTCCTTAAAAGATCAGCCTGAAGGCAATCCAGCCAGCAAGTCGACTAAAGGACAAAAGCGGCGCTAAGCCGAATTACACGCGCAAAAAGGCGATCATTCGTGATCGTGAACTGAACCCTCTGAGTTGGAGGAAATCTAACTCAGGGGGTTTTACTATGCAGTTTTCTGTTCAAGATAAGATCA
>NZ_RHOI01000067.1 GCF_003946165.1 Lacticaseibacillus baoqingensis
TTGTTAAAGAAGAAAGTATCGCCGATCATCATTATCTTTGGTTTGTTCATTGTGGGGATCTTGTTCCACGTTTGGGGTATCATGTAACCGACGTGTTGACGAGCAAATAAAGCGGCCACGATTGGAAATTTCCAGTCGTGGCCGCTTTTATTTAACGGGTTGATTTGATCCGGATCAATTGGCGGCGCTTGTTTTGGGTGGCCACCACTGCTGAAGCAGCGATCAAGCTGCAAGAAATGGCGATCACAACGAGGGGTTGGAGGGTATGCATTAAAGGACTTCCTTTCGTTTAGCGATACCTTGATTATCGCGGCAAGAAATGGTGAAAGTGTGCCTAAAGTCCAAAGGTTTCGTTAATCGGGTGTGGGTTTTTGGTTAAAGTGAGTTGACACTCACTGACGTTGGCCGTATACTGAGCCCATCAGTGAGTGATGACTCACTACAACTGAAAGGTGGCCTCTATATGACAGAACCAGTGATCGACCTCAAGCATCTGCAAAAAACATTCGGCCAACAAACGGTATTGGCCGATGTCACCTTACAAATTGCGCCAGGGGAGATTTTAGGCTTGATCGGCCCTAGCGGCGCCGGCAAGTCAACGGTGATCAAAACCGCGTTAGGCATGGAAGTGGCTGATGGTGGGGAAGCACGGGTATTGCAAACGCACATGCCGAATCGCCAGCTGCTTGGCCGGATCGGCTATATGGCGCAAGAAGACGCTTTATACGAAGCTTTAACGGGAGCGGAAAATCTCCGTTTTTTTGGGCGGATGAAGGGCGTCAAAAAGGCTGTATTAGCGGCAGATATCGCCCATGTGGCGGCAGTCGTCGATTTAACTGCAGACCTTGAAAAGCCGGTTGCAGGGTACTCAGGCGGGATGAAGCGCCGGTTGTCTTTGGCGATCGCCTTGTTGGGCGCACCGGAGTTGTTGATCTTGGATGAACCAACAGTCGGGATCGATCCGGCCTTGCGCCGCAAGATCTGGTCAGAATTGCACCAATTACGTGACGAAGGGCGCGGCATTTTGATCACCACCCATGTGATGGACGAAGCCGAGCTGGTCGATCATGTGGCATTGTTGCTCGGCGGCAAGCTGATGGCTTATGGGACGCCGGCGGCTTTGGAGACGCAATACGCCGTTGATTCGATCGAAGCGGTCTTTTTAAAAGCGGAAGGGGTGGCTTAAATGCGAGCGATCTATATTGCGCAGCGCGTGATCCACGAATTGATCCGCGACAAGCGCACCATGGCCTTGATGTTTGTCGCGCCGGTGTTGATCATGTTTTTGATGAAGCTGATCTTCACCCAAAGCACCACCACAAGCGTGACTGTGGCCACTGTCGGCGTTGACGGTAATGTCCGCAGTGCCTTGAATGCGGTCAAACACGTTGCCGTCACCAACAAAGCCAGTAACGCTGCCGCCCAACATGCTTTAAAGACGCAAAAAGTCGATGCGGTGATCCGCCAAACCAAGCCGGCGCATTATACGGTGACTTATGCCAATACCGATGCCACCAAGACAAACTTAGTTAAAGCCGGTTTTAACGCGGCGTTAACGGCTAATGGCATCAAAACGTTAAAGCAAACCACGCTTAAACTCAGTCAGACTGTGAGTCAAATGGCGACCACGATCGCCAAAGTTGCCCCGCAAGCGGCTGGGTCGCTGAAAGTGCCGCAAACCGAGCCGGCTGCGGCAACGAAGATCACGGACCGGTATCAATATGGGGACAAGGATACCGGCTTCTTTAATAAGATCGTGCCGATCTTGATGGGCTTTTTCGTCTTCTTCTTTGTCTTTTTGATCTCTGGCATGGCGTTGTTGAAGGAGCGCACAACAGGCACTTTGGATCGGCTTTTGGCCACGCCGGTGCGTCGCGGCGAGATCGTGATGGGCTACATGTTGAGTTATGGCATCTTAGCCTTGATCCAAACCGTGATCATCGTTTTGTGCACCGTTGGCTTTATGGGTGTTGAGATCACCGGGACTTTGGCTGCAGTCATGGTGATCAATTTCTTGTTAGCCTTAGTCGCGTTAGCGTTTGGGATCTTGTTGTCCACCTTGGCGCAGTCAGAATTTCAGATGATGCAATTCATTCCGATCTTGGTGATCCCGCAAGTGTTCTTTTCCGGGATCGTGCCGCTGGATTCCTTGGCGGCTTGGGTCAAGGACATTTCGTATGTGTTGCCGCTGACGTATGCCGGCCACGCGATGACGCAGATCATCATGTATGGTACCAGATTGTCAGCGTTAGGCTTGGACATTGGGGTGTTGCTGTTGTTCTTGATCGTTTTGACGGCTTTGAATGTTCGCGGAATGCGGCGGTATCGCAAGGTGTGATACACTGAACCATAAAAATGGAGGCAACCGTATGGGAGTTCACAAGGTTGAAACGCTGTTTGCCAATAGTTTAGAAGATTCAGCGCTATCAGATAAACAAAAGGCGGTGCTGCGTGCCAGTTTGACCTTGTTTTCCGAGCAAGGTTTTGACCGCACCAGTACCGCTGACATCGCCAAGCGCGCACAGGTCTCTGAAGGTACCGTGTATAAGCATTTTAAGACTAAAGCGGAGATCCGCTCGGCGATCTTAAGTTCCATGGGCAACCTCGTGGTCCCAGCAGCGGCATCTGAATTTGTCGCTGAGATCGATCCGCAAGCTTTGACCAGCTTGGAAGCTTTATTGCAGTTTGTTGTGGCCGACCGGCTGCAGTTTGCCAGCGATAATCGCGCGGTGATCCGGGTCTTTGTGCAAGAAGCCTTGATGCAGCCGGCGCTGGTGCAAAATACCGCGCAGCAATTGACCAAACAATTTGAGCAAGGCTTTGCGCCGCGGTTACACCAATTGATCCAAGCCAAACAGCTGGTCGACTGGCCAATGCTGCGCCTCTTTCGCACCGTTGCCGGTACTGTGCTCAGCTATGCCTTGCCAGTGGTGATGCTGCCGCCGGCAAATACCGCATTTGACGTCGAGCAAGCGACGGCTGAAATCGTGGAGACCTTGTTAAAAGTGTTGCGCCCTTGACCCTAAGACGGTAAAACCAAGGATCAGCGCACAAAAAAACGGCTTTAGGCGGTCTTGAAGTGCCCTACAATTGTTAGACAAGAAGTCTAATGATTGTGGGGCTTTTCTTATGACCAAATATAGTAGCGAACTTAAAGTTAAATTTGTTTCTCGGTATCTCAAAGGCGGTATTAGCTATAAAGATCTTT
>NZ_RHOI01000068.1 GCF_003946165.1 Lacticaseibacillus baoqingensis
GATTTCATTTTACAAGGACTCAGGCTACGAGTCTTTTCTATTTGGCTAATTTGTTGCACTTACAGTGTAAATCCGTCCCGCAAAAAAACGCCGGGTCAGCGGCGCTTTTAGGGGTAAATAGGCGGTTTAAGCGGTGATATAATCCAAGATCGCAAAAATCGCGGCTTGGTTTTCTGCAGGCACCAGCTGAGCTAAGATCTCTGCTGGTGATTGGTGCAGTGCCGAGCCTTTGATGTAGCTGCCGTCATTGGCGACCATGGTGCGCACATCATCAGCCAAAGGTTCAAGATGGCATTGCAAGCCCACGATCTTGTGGTCGAGCACGAAGCCTTGATTCGAGACGAGATCGCTGGAAAACAGCCAGTGGGCCGATTGCGGCAGCGCAAATTTTTCTTGATGCCAATGCAATGCCGTCAAGGTTGCAGGCAGGCCAGGGATGATCGTGGTTTGGCGGTAGATCTTCGCCCAGCCGACTTCTTTGGCTTCAGCGGCAGTCACCGGATAGCCTAAAGTCTTGGTGATCTGCTGCGCGCCAAAACAAGCTCCAAACATCGGCTTGTCAGCGGTCAGCATGGCTTGGATCAGCGCGCGTTCTTGTTTGATCCATGCGGTGTCATCGTTAGGACTCATCGGGCCGCCCAGCAGGACCAACAAGTCGGTGTTTTCAGCGGTGGGCAAGCGGCCAAATTGGTAAGGATGATAGCACGTCAGCGCATGGCCGCCGGCGTGACTCCATAACGCGATTGCGCCTGGTCCTTCGCTAGGCGTGTGTTGGATCACTGAAATTCGCATGAAGCCCCTTTCCATCAACGGCAATGTTGGAATAGGTATCGCCTGCAAATACCTAAGATAGTTGCATTTTACCACAACTTTTCAGTAGGATAAGGACATGTGGAAAGAAGAAAAAATCAAAGCGTTTCGCCGCACCTTATTAGCTTGGTATGACGCCAACAAGCGCGACTTGCCTTGGCGTGTTGATCGAAACGCGTATCATGTGCTGGTCAGCGAATTGATGCTGCAGCAAACCCAAGTGCAAACTGTGATCCCGTATTATCAACGGTTCATCACGCAAATGCCGACGGTCCAAGCCTTGGCCGATGCGCCTGAAGCCCAAGTCATGAAAGCGTGGGAAGGGTTGGGGTATTATTCGCGCGCACGCAATTTGCAAAAAGCCGCCAAACAACTGATCCGTGATTACGGCGGCGTTTGGCCGCATACCGTCCAAGAATTGCAACAGCTGGCTGGGATCGGCCCGTATACTGCTGGGGCGATCGCCAGCATCGCCTTTGATCAAGTGGAGCCGGCGATCGACGGCAACGCCTTTCGCGTGTTTGCGCGGCTGTTTTGCATTCCTGATGATATCGCCCAGCCAAAGACCCGCGCGGTGTTTGACCGCTTGATCCGCCAAGTCATCGATCCCAAGCGTCCAGGGGATTTTAATCAAGCGATCATGGACTTAGGCGCCAGTTACATGTCCGCCAAAGACCCTGATCCAAAGCACTCACCAGTGGCGGCTTTTGATGCCTCATGGCAAACTGGGCGGGTCTTGGATTTTCCGGTGAAAACCAAGAAAAAGCGGCCTAAACCGGTGCCATATTATGCCATTGCCGTGCACAGCCCGGCCGGGTATTTGTTTGTGCAGCGGCCCAGCACCGGGATGTTGGCCAACTTATGGATGTTTCCTTTAGTTGCGCGCTCGCAGCTGGAACCTGACACCGTGGCGCAAGCCGCTTTGGCATTGCAGGCGCGAGTCGGGACTGAAGTGGCTTTGCAAGATCCAGGCTTGCCTTTGGTCAAGCATACGTTTACCCACCAACAGTGGCAAATGACGCTGCTAGTGGCTGAAGCGCCGGCGTTTGCACTCGATTACGTGCCGGGGCGCTGGGTCCAGCTTGATGACTTGGCCGCTATCGCGATCCCGACGGTGCAAAAGAAATTGTTGAAAGGACTGCCAGTATGAAAACCTTGATCATTGTCGCGCATCCAGACCTTGATGGCTCCAGCACGCAGGCGTTTTTAAAAGCCAGCGCAGCAGGCGTCACCGCTGCAACGTGGCACCCGGTGACCATGTCAGTGGCAGCAGAACGCCAAGCACTGCTCGCCGCCGAGCGCATCGTGGTGCAGTTTCCGCTGTATTGGTACGCGGCACCGGCATTGCTGCAAGCCTGGCTGGCGGCGGTGTGGACGCTGCCGTTTGCCCGCCAGCTCGCCGGCAAAAGCTTCGGGGTGGTGGTGTCGCTTGGACGGCCGTTGCGCGATTTTCATCCCGGAGCGGCGGTTGGCGTGAGCTTAGACGCCTTGTTGTCGCCTTTTGCGGCATTGGCGCAGACTGCAGGGATGGCTTTATTACCGCCCTTGGCGATCCCCCAATTTGCCTATCAAACTGAAGCCCAAAAAGCCCGCTTGCTGGTGCGGTATCAACAATATCTCAGCTTAGCGGCGCCAGAAAGTTTTCAACAACAAGCCGCATGGTGGCAGACCCAGCTGGCACAATCGCCTGAAGCGGGCTTGTTGGCAGACACCCTAGCCCAGCGGCAAGCGCGCTTAGCCAGCTTGCGCGCGGCGTTAAAGGAGGTCAAAGACGATGAATGAAACGCAATGGCTGCTTGACCAAGCCAAACAGCTCGCAGACGCGGCCAGTGACTATCCCAAGCGCGCCCAATTTTTGGCGTTGGCCGACTTCATTCAAGCCCAAGCCATGCGGCTAGAACAAGCAGAAGGCGAGTTAGACGGGCGTGCTTGGGACCATGAGCAGTGGTGAAGACCCGCCTCAAGACGGAGGGGCCCATGCCCAGAGTGCGGTATGATGAAGACAGATTAGTGAAAAGGAGGTTATTAACAGTAATCAATAACGTAGAATAATGGGTTAACTTGTGACAATTAGTCGTTCTGCGGTAATCAAGTGGAAGGCAGAATGACCAAGTGCTGCGAAATGATAAACTCGTGAAAAATCGCTGACTGATGCATGGACAGATGATGACGGTTTTCATCATGTCTTTACAGGGCCTCCTTA
>NZ_RHOI01000069.1 GCF_003946165.1 Lacticaseibacillus baoqingensis
ACAGGTCGTATCGACTTGGTGTTTTTTATTTTGTCTGAGTGCTAATGATAGTGGCTAACTTGATTGTAAAACGCGGGACTATATTTGGTCATAAGAAAAGCCCCACAATCATTAGACTTCTTGTCTAACAATTGTAGGGCACTTCACAAATGACTCAGCCGCTTTTTAAGCATCCTTAAAAGGACCCCAACAGTTGCAACAAGGAATGCATCCCCAGGCTATAGGCGATGATCGTCCACGGTTTGCACAAACTAATGATCCAAACAAACTGTTTCAGCGGCATTGTCGTCAGGCCTGCCAGTAAACACAGCAAGTCGTCTGGGGCCACCGGCAACAAGATCGCAATGGTGAAAATGCGCGCAAATCTGGGCCCATCGTTAAGATAGTGCGCGTATTTGGCGACGCGTTTGGGTGAGATCACCGCTGCGACGAGCGGCTTGCCGAAATGCCGCACCAACAAAAACGCTGCGACTGACCCTAGGCTAATGCCGATGTAGTTGTAGACAAAGCCCCAAACCGGTCCAAAAATCGCCACCGCCGCTACCGTAGAAAGGCCGCCGGGAACGATCGGCAAGGTCACTTGGATGATCTGCAAACCAATAAAGGCTAACGGCGCCCAAACGCCGGCGCTTTGAACTAATCCTTGCAGCTGCGAGATGGTGGCTAAATTGCCGCTGTGCACCAAAATGACCGCACTGATCACCAATAAAAGCACCATCAACGCTTGCGCAGCATGCAGCATTTTAATCGACGCGGTCATTTTTGACCTCCCAACATTAGGCAAAGATCTGTTTGCTAAAGACATAGTTCAAGCCAATCACGACCACCTGATCGATGAGCTTGACCAGCAGCGGCGCCCCATGCAGCAGCGTCAACCCGACAAATAAGATCGCCGTATCGGCTAACAGCGACGCGGCGCGCAAGGCAAAAAAACTGACGGCTTCTTTGACTACCGTAGTCAGCGTGGTGTCTGCAGAGGCAAACACCACGACTTTATTGGCGATAAACGCAAACAATACACTGAGCACCCAGGCGCAGAGATTGGCCCAAAACCAAGGAACTTGAAGATAGGTGAGGCCAAAAAATAAGCCAATATTGATGCCGGTGGTCAAGCCGCCGACCACCAAGTAACGCACGGCCAAACCGTATTTCGTGTAAAGCGACGCATATTTATCCATGAGAACCGCCTCCAAATTCGTGGTCGATGCTGGTGTAGATCAACGACGCGGTTTTGTGGGCGTCGCCGTTGATCACCAATGGAAAAGCATTAAGCTGATAAGCACTCGTCGTCACCACATCCACGGCTTGGCTGGCCGTGCTGGCGTTGAGCAATGTGATTTGATAACGGCCCGCTGGCAGGTGTTGGTGCAAGCGGTAAACGGCGCCAGCAGCGGTTAAGGGGTAGGCTTTTTTTGTGTGCAAATTTTGCAAGACAACTTGTACCTGAGACTGGGCATGTACCTGTACCGAGAAATAATCGGCCGGGCCATTCAAGCGCACCGCTTCTTGCATGACGGTTTGCGGTTGTAATTGCTCAGGTTGGGCGTGATATTGGGCTGAGAGTTGACTGCGCTGAGCGGCGACGATGATTTTTTGCGGGCGCAAGTGGCTCACAATCATGCCTGAAAGCAGCCAAATGATCGCAGTTGCGGTACTCATGAGGACTGGCAGCCGAGCCGTTTTGGCCTTAGGCACCGGCGCAGGGGCAGGGATGCCGGCCAAGCCGATCATGATCAGCGGCAAAAGGACTTGCCCATAGCGCCCGGACACTTCCCATAACAAAGTATGAAAGGCCAAATACCCCAGTGCCGTCACCACTGCCAACATGATCGCAGTAGTCGTGGTTTGGTTTAGTTCAGGCCGCCAGTGCACTAAGCGCCAGCTGAATACCAGCCATAAGCTGACGGTGGCTGCCGCATAGCTGATCTTGGTGAGGGCTTGGAAGAAAGCGGCGTGTTTTTGATACCAGCTTGGCGAAGCGCGCAAGCCGCCATTATACCAAGTTTGGATCCCGCCGACGCGCAGCAAATAACCGAGTTTGCCCAGCCACAAGCGCAACAATCCCAGCGGGCCTAGTTGGTTGAGCCGTTGGCTGATGACAGTGAGGTCTTGTTGTTGTTTGGCTGCCGGTGTCGGCGCTTGATTGGCTTGTTGCACGTCTTGGGCAGAATATCTGCCGGTGGTTTGGGGGTTGAGCCCCATGCGCAGCCAATTCGTCATTGGCAAGACTTCAGCTGAGTTGGGCGTGTAGTGGCTAAGCGACTGCAGGCCTTGGCTTGCTGGGCGGCTCAAGCCAAAACCCAAGACGACGAGTAAAATCGGCAATGCCCAATGTTGGGCTTTGAAGTGTTTTTGCCGCCACAGCCATAAGGCGACGATGACTAAAGCCGGGAGCAACACGATCAAGTTAGGTTTTAACAAGGCGCCTAACCCGACCGCCGCAGTCAAGCCGACTGCGGCCAATGCGCGCTGACGCTGGCCAAATCGCGGCCAGCGCCAAAATAAGCGCATAATGATCAGCAATAATAACATCCCCGCGTTTTACAATCAAGTTAGCCACTATCATTAGCACTCAGACAAAATAAAAAACACCAAGTCGATACGACCTGT
>NZ_RHOI01000007.1 GCF_003946165.1 Lacticaseibacillus baoqingensis
ACAGGTCGTATCGACTTGGTGTTTTTTATTTTGTCTGAGTGCTAATGATAGTGGCTAACTTGATTGTAAAACGCGGGGATCTTTTAAAGTTTCAGATGTTCAACCAAATTTCGCGGTTGCATCGCGATTTGACGATCAAAGATCTGAGCAGTATTTTGCATGTCGAATATCAAGCGGCATATAATGTTTTTCAAGAATTGCTGGAAGAGTTGCGTAAGCTCACCGATGCGCCGCGAGTGACAGTGCGTAAGGCCTTGCGAGGGAAAGCACCATTACCGATTTCAGTTGATGAATACCGTTCCTACCTATTGAAACGCGCAATCGGCTACACGTTGATCGATTATGCGGTGTCTGCGCCGCGGCCAAACATCACACATTTTTGCGCCGTGAATTTTATCAGTGCTTCGACAGTTTCTCGGCGCGCCAAGCGGATCGAGGACTTTTTGGATCATTATCACGTTAAACTGCGCTTGCGGCCGTTAAGTCTGCAAGGGGATGAAATGCACATTCGCTTGATGTTACAAGCGATGTATTGGCAAGCGCATCATGGGACTTTTTGGCCATTTGAAGCAGTTATTCCGGAAAAGTTAGTCCAAATGTACGGTTTGAAAAAACGTGATCCTAATCCAATTGCACGATTGAAAGATTGTTTATTTATTGGGATCTGCAGTGTGCGCGTGGGCTTGCGCAATCGCTTGGATGAAAGTGCCTATTTGGAGTTGATCACGGATATATTGGAAAAAGCCCAACTTCCATGGTCAGGCAATACGAATGCGGTAAGCCTCACAGAGGCTGCTTTTATGGAAAGTTACCGGGCGGCACAAATCAGTTTTGCCCCCGAAATGACAACGACAGACGCTGCAATGACTGTGGATTTGGCGGTGTTGACCAATCCGGTCACGCAATGTGTCAGCCGCGTGATTCAAGTGGCGATCCAACAATGGTATCCACAAATCAACAGGCAACAGCGCCACAACTTGTTGCGCTTGGCTTCTGGGGTAGCGATTTTCGGTGATTGCTTGCCTTATGATCACCTGCTCCAGCTGGCAAAGCCGATTCATCCGGATGTGGCCGCGGCAATTGCCGCAGCGTTGTTGACGCTGCCAGAAGGGGGAATATATGCCGCTTTTCGAAAACATTGCCAGGAGCTTTCGGTGTTGGTCATTGCCGTGCTGGGGGAGACGGCGATGGTCGATCAAGGCAAGCACGATATTAAAATCGAGTTGCAAGTGGCACCAGAAGAATTCGGCTATCGGCAGTTAAAGGCGTTTTTAAGTGCGTTGCCATGGATCGAAATCAGTCCCAACCAGCCGGATCTGCGTATCGTTAGCGAGCGATACCGACCGGTGCGTCACGCAGATACTGGACCAAAGGAATTCCAGTGGTTCGAAGATGCCTTGAGCACAAAAACCTATCGTGGCAAGTTATTAGAGGTCTTAACGACTTTGCGTGATTAAAGCAAGCCGTTGCCGTCTTGGCAGTTTGGGATGGCGGCGGCTTTTTTGGGGTGCTTTAAAGGCTTTTCTGGGCTTGACATTTCCGATCCTGCTATGCATTATATAAGTGGGGAAAATATGAATTAGGAAGTGTAAGCTTATGAGACGTAAGGACTTAACCGGGCAGAAGTTTGGCCGCTTAACAGTGGTCCGCTATGTTGGCGCGGCCAAAAATGGTAACGCGCGTTGGTTGTGTAAATGTGATTGCGGCAACGAAACTGTTGTCGATGGCTACCGCTTGCGCAAAGGGACGACGATCAGCTGCGGCTGTTATCGGCGTGAATACATGCGTAAAGCGATCATGGAAAACCCTAAGACGGTGGCGCAAATGGGCCAAAAGAGTCAATTTGTCAACAGCGAAGGGGTCAACTTGGCTGCTGTGACAAAGTTGCGCTCGAGTAACCGTTCTGGCGTGATCGGAGTCTCGTTTGACAAGCAGTCAGCCAAGTGGAATTCTCGCTTGTATCTCAAAGGCAAACTGGTGTTAAACAAGCAGTTCGTGAATTTTGAAGATGCTGTCAAGGCCCGACATGAAGCTGAAAAAGAATACCTCGAACCGATCCTTGAACGGGTCGAGGCAGGTAAACAAAAAAATGAATGCTAGCTAACAAAAAGTCCCACCTTCTTTGATCTCAAGGAAGGCGGGACTTTTTTAGTGAGGGGTTATTGCATTTTTTTGGTCGCCGCTTGTAAGGCTTTAGCGGCAGTGGTGACACTTTGCAAATTGGCAGTGGCGATGTCTGCTTGTTGGCCCAAGGCACTGTCGTATTGATTGAGCTGTGATAACGCCGTGTCGATCGCGGCTTTGTCAGTTGGATCGGCGGCAACCGTGTCGAAGAAGTCCTTTTCGGCTGTTTGCAGTTCTTTATAGTAAGAATCAAAAGTCCGGTGATCGAGTTTGGCCAGGCGCAAGTCAGTCAGCAAGTCGCGCAGTTCGTCTTGCGGCAGCGTTGGGCTATTTTGATTGTGCAGTTTTGTCAAGCGGGTGGTCAAGGTGTCGATTTGCGTTTGCGCACTTTCAAGTGCTTGGTAAGCGGCCTTGCGCTTGGCCAGCAGCTTATTGATCGGGCCAGCGTTTTGAAAATCAGCATTTGGATCGGCGGCATACGCAGATTGGAATGTCGCGGGAAAATCACCGACGGCATCGTTGACGCGGGTGATCGCTTGGGTTTGTTTGGCGACACTGGTCGTCACCGTGCGGCTGTCTTGTTTGAGCTGTGCTTTTTGGTCAAATGCCGGCCCAGTGCACCCTGCCAGCAAAGCGAGCAAGCCGATCGCGAGGATCCATCGCTTTTTCATATAACCGCCCCTTTTTAACCTTAATCGTAGCGTAAAAGGCGCCTAAATACTAGTGGAAACGGTAATTGCACAGATAATTGGAAAAGGCAATATTATTTATTATTTTATGTTGAGTCGTCAAACTTGAACGGGTCTAAACCACGTGCTACACTAAAAATGTACTTTCCGAATGGGCGTGGTTATGGGGTTCCAAGAATATCCTCCATCCGCACCAAACAGAAAATGCAATCTTATTATTCGCGCAATATGCGCAAGGAGGAATGTTCTCATGGAACATGGTACTGTAAAATGGTTTAACGCTGAAAAAGGTTACGGCTTTATCACTCGCGAAGACGGCTCTGACGTCTTTGTACATTTTTCTGCGATTCAAGGCGACGGCTACAAGACACTTGAAGAAGAGCAAAAAGTGACCTTTGATGTTGAACAAAGCGACCGCGGCCCACAAGCGGTCAACGTCACCAAAGAATAAACCTAATTCGTCAGCAATTGTAATGGTGCCGCAGCACCAGCGGCAGCAAATGTGACCAAGACCTCATCGTCTAGTCGCGTTTTACTAAGCAACGCCCATGACAAAAGCGCCTTGGAACCGCGATTCACCGAATCGTGGCCCCAAGGCGCTTTTGTCATGGGCTAAAACCGTTTTGTGCTTCAGCCTGATTTTTGTCCTGCAATCATAGTATTGCCGACGATTTATGAGTCGGTTTTAGACGAGCGGACCTTGTTCTCCTGGGTAGTAAAAGCCCCAAGCCTCACGCGCTTGGCTCATGATGGTCATGACTTCGCGCGTCCACTGCAAAGTGGGATTTTCACCCGTTGCCACGGCTTGGGCCATGTCGTCGATTTCATAGGCCATCGCTTTGGATTCGTCTCCAGCCGTGAGATGTTCAGTCAACCCATCCGGATGAGTGAGGCTGGCTTCTTGGCTGCGGGGATATTGGTCGACGGTGAAATAACCTTCTTCATAAGCAACCATGCCCATTTTCGGCATCTTGGCTTGGAGGTTCAACGCAACAGTGACTTGTTCATTATTGGCATTGGTCAATAAGAAACTGCTTTGGCCATCAACGCCGGTGTCCGTTTTGACCATTTGAGTCGCGACCAGTTTTGGCGGGGCGGTCATAAAGCGGCGCGCAAAACTCAATGCGTAAATACCAATATCTAATAAAGCCCCGCCGGCCAGTGCCGGGTTCAATAGCCGATCTTTAGGGGCGTAGGGCACATGCGAGCCAAAAGTCACCTGAATGGTTTTGAGCCGGCCTAAAGCTTGCTCTTTGACGGCGGCTTCGATGGCAGGATATAACGGCATATGATAGATGGTTTGGGCTTCCATCAAGATCAAGTGCTTGGATGCGGCGACGGCGACAAGCGCTTCTAGCTGAGTCGCACTTAACGTGATCGCTTTTTCCGCAAGCACATGCTTGCCTGCATTCAAGGCTTGCAAGATGTTTTCATAGTGAAAATTATGCGTGGTGGCCACATAAACGATGTCGATCGCCGGATCGGCGAATAAATCGGCATAGCTGTCATACGCATGGGGCACATTGAATTCTTGGGCGAATGCTTCAGCGCGCTGGCGATCATGTGCGGCCACGCCGTAAAGGGTTTGACTGGGGGCAAAATACGTGGCAAAGCTGCGGGCGATCCGCCCAAGGCCAATGATGCCCCATTTGTAGTTTGGCATAAGTGCTCACCTCTGGATTGAATTTAACGCGACCTTAATATATCACATTCCGGCACCGAGGCTGAAACATGTTACACTGATATTGAGGTGATAACTGTGAATGATCAAGATTTGATTGAGTTGGCGGCGTTGACCTTGCAACAACGCGACGGCAATGCCACGGCATTAGAGACCGCCTTGCATATTCCGGTGGCTGCGATCCAAGCCAATGAAGCAGCGCTGTTGCCGCAACAGCGGGAACAGTTGCGCTTTTTGTTCAGCGATTATGAATGGATGTTAGCGCAAAAATTAGCGGTGCTGCAAAGTACGGCACCGGCTGCAGGCACCTTAGCACAACGCTATCAGCTGGCGAAGACGGTGATTGCAAAAGCTTGGCTGCGCTCACCGAGCTTGACGACAAGTTATGTCAAAGAGCCGCGCAGCACGGGGCGTGTGAGTGTGCATCTGCAATTACGTCAAGATTATGGCGTCCACGGATTAGTCGATATCTTAGACTTCGTGGTCCCGACGCAAGTGGCCAAGCAGTTGCAAACCAAGCAATTAGATCTGCTGACTTGGGCAGATGCGCATCTAGAAGATTCGGTGAAGTGAGGGGAAGCCAATGGCGCGTCGCCGGCGTAAGCAAAAATTACCGCCTTTGATCGTGACGATGATCGTCATGTTAGGGATAGGCGTGAGCGTCGTTGGTTGTCAAGCGTGGCAAAATCGGCAAACCGCCGAAGACATCACGACTCAAACCAATGGTGAAGAGACTAAAGCGGCATTTATCAAACGGCTGGCACCGTATGCCCAACAACTCCACCAAACCTATGGGGTGTATGCCAGCATTACTTTGGCGCAGGCCATTTTAGAGTCAGATTGGGGGCAAAGTACGCTGGCCAAGGATTATCACAATCTTTTTGGGATCAAAAGCAATGATCCGGCCAATAGCCAAGTGCTTACAACTCAAGAATATGTGAATGATCAATGGGTGACGATCAAAGCCCGCTTTGCGGTGTATCCGTCTGACCAAGCGTCGATGAAAGCACATGCGTTGTTGTTCGTCAATGGCACCAACTGGAATCCGGCCCAGTATCAAACGGTGCTAAAAGCCACGACATATCAAGCGGCGGCTCAGGCCCTGAAAACTGACGGCTATGCGACAGATCCTGATTACCCCAACAAGCTGATCAATTTGATCAAGCAGTGGCAGCTAGACCAATATGACTGATGACGAATCGTTCGGGAATTTCCCAGGCGCGATTTTTAGGCGTTTTGGCAGAACTGCTGGTTAAGCCGAGCCGCGGCGGTAAGATGCATGATCAGTTGGATATGGCGCAGATGAAAATTAAGCTGATCATAGTAAAACCCGAATAATCGGGTTTTTTATTTTACCTTATTCCGGTTTCGGATAAGCCTAGAGATAACCTATCATATAAGCCTTTTGGTCAGATGGTCAAGGATATATATGGAGCATTAAAAGGAACACGAAATCCGGATGTTCGGTTGTTTAGCCGCGCAATTTGTGGTAAACTTTGTAAAATTTAACGAATTGGTAAAGGATGTGCATACTGGTGAAATTACTGGAAGACCGGATCAAAAAAGATGGTCAAGTACTTGGCGCAGAGGTATTGAAGGTGGATAATTTTTTGAACCACCAGATCGATCCTGATTTGATGACAGCTTTGGGGCAGGAGTTTTATCAGCAATTCGCTGACGCCAAGATCACCAAGATCTTAACGGTCGAAAGTTCCGGGATCGCACCGGCATTGGCCACTGGCATGGCTTTTCATGTACCAGTCGTGTTTGCGCGCAAACATAAGTCATTAACGCTAAAAGACGACTTATATACAGCCGAGGTGTATTCTTTCACCAAGAAAACGTCTAACCAAATCGCGATCGCCCAGAAGTTTTTGCAAGCTGATGATACGGTGCTGATCATCGATGACTTTTTGGCCAATGGTCAAGCCGTCGAAGGGCTGATCGATATCATTGGGCAAGCCAATGCGACACTGGCTGGTGTGGGAATCGTGATCGAAAAGAGTTTCCAAAAAGGACGCAAGCTGCTTGATGAGCGGCAGATCAAAACGGTTTCGCTGGCGCGGATCAAGGCGTTTGTTGATGGTCAAATCGAGTTTGAAGAGGAGGACTAATGGCAAGCAAGGATATTTCTGCGCCTAAAGCTGCTGTTTTAGGGATCCAGCATTTATTAGCGATGTATTCTGGTTCAGTGTTAGTGCCGATTTTGATCGGGGCATCGTTGCATTTTAGCAGTGAGCAGATGACCTACCTGGTTTCGATCGACATCTTTATGTGTGGGGTCGCAACGGCGTTACAGATCTTTGCCAACAAAGTCTTTGGGATCGGCTTGCCGGTCGTGTTAGGGTGTGCGGTGCAAGCGGTCAGCCCGTTGATCATGATCGGTCAAAAATATGATTTTCAAACCATGTATGGGGCGATCATTGCGGCCGGGTTGTTTGTGTTTGTGATCGGCGGCGTTTTTGCCAAATTGCGGCGGCTGTTTCCGCCTTTGGTCACTGGGACGCTGATCACCGTGATCGGGTTATCCTTGATCCCTGTCGCCTTTCAAAACTTAGGCGGCGGCTCGACGAGTGCTAAAGACTTCGGGAGCATGACCAATCTTGCCGTGGGCACGTTTACCGTGTTGCTGATCTTGGCTTTTAATGTGTGGGGGCGCGGGTTCGTGCGCTCGATCGCGATTTTGATCGGCTTGATCGGCGGAACGGTTTTGGCAGGCTTTTTGGGGATGGTTTCCTTTGCCCCAGTCGCTGAAGCCAGCTGGTTTCATGTGCCGACGCCATTTTACTTTGGGGTGCCGCATTTTGAATGGAGCTCGATCGTGACCATGATCTTGATTTCGTTAGTGTCAATGGTCGAATCCACCGGGGTCTTCTTTGCTTTAGGCGATGTCGTTGGGCGCAAGATCGAAGAAGATGACCTCAAGCGCGGTTATCGGGCGGAAGGGATCGCTGTGTTTTTAGGCGGGATCTTCAACACCTTTCCATACACCACGTTTTCGCAAAACGTCGGTTTAGTGCAATTGTCTGGAATCAAGACGCGCAAGCCGGTGATGTTTTCGGCTTTATTTTTAGTTTTATTAGGCCTGTTGCCGAAAATCGGGGCATTGGCCACGATCATTCCGTCGCCGGTGTTAGGCGGCGCAATGCTGGTGATGTTTGGGATGGTCGCGGTACAAGGTGTGCGGATGTTGCAGCAAGTGGACTTCCATAATGACAAAAACCTCTTGGTCGCAGCGATTTCGATCGGCTTAGGCTTAGGCGTGACTGTCCAGCCGCAGATCGTTCAAGGTTTGCCAAAAACCGCCCAATTATTATTTGGTTCCGGGATCTTAATGGCTTCGGTGTCTGCTGTCTTATTGAATTGGCTGTTTAATGCATCGACGCCGCAACCGGAACTCGCGACAGAAGATGGCCTGAACGAAAAAGAATAGTGTCAACTGAAAGAGGACTTGATTATGCCTCACTTTATTAAGCCAGGTGCTGTCATCGGCATTATTGGCGGTGGTGTGCGCGCATACCACCTGGTATTAGCGGCGCGCAAACTGGGAATGCATGCGATCGTGATGGCACCGGCAGATGGTGATATTGCTTTTGAAGTGGCCGATATGCGTTTGCTTGGCGGACCCACAGATACGGCGGCGCTGCAGCGGTTGGTGGCATTGGCGCAGGTGATCACCTTTGTCGATGAAAACGTCGATGGGACTGCGTTGGCTGCCGTTGCACGGCCAGAACAGCTGCCGTCTGGAATCGATATTTTTAGCGTTACGCAAGACCGGTATTTGGAAAAAGTCTTCTTAGACGATTTGAACATGAATATTTTGCCTTATGCCCAAGTGGTAACGCCTAATGATATTGCCGCGGCGGTGGAAACTGTCGGGTTTCCTGCGATCCTCAAGCCGATCCAAAAAGGGATCGGCGTCGATCAACAGCTGCGCTTGCTGGAACCAGAAGATGTCAAGCGCGCAGAACAACTATTGCAACAGCGTCCATATGTCTTAGAAGCATGGTTGGATGAGCCAACCGAATATTCGGTGCTGGTGGCCAAATCTGGTGAGACGATCAAAGTCATGCCAGTGGTGGAAAATCAGTTCAGCAACCATGAATTACGCTCATCGGTGGTACCTGCTGCCGGGGGTGCAGCGGTGATGCAAGAGATCCAGCGGATCGCGCGGGTATTAGCAGAAAAGATCGATTACAACGGGGTTTTTGGCATTGAGCTGTTCATGACGGCTTCATTGACCTTGTATGTGAAGCGGATCTTTCCGGGTCCGCAGATGAATGGCCATATTCTGGCCGCCACCACCGGCATTTCAGAATATACCATGCATTTGCGGGCATTGTTAGGCTGGCCGCTGCCAGACGTGACACTGTTGCGCGGTGGCGCGTTATTGCCGTTGCGCAAAGCTGATCGGGCTGCGGCGATGACGCAGATCCAGATCAAACCCGCATGGCAGTTTGATTTTTATCCAGAAGGGGATCCCTTGATCGGCCAAATCGCAGTATTAGGTGATCGCGATGCGATCAAAAACACGATCAACGCCACCGATTATTTTCAGCTTTAAGCCAAGGCGTTTTGGGCAAATCGTTTTCATTTTAACTTTTGTGTGCCAACTTTAAAAACCTAGTCCCATCACTCAAGGAGGAATTGCTTTCATGATCGACCGTTACAGCCGTCCACAGATGGCGGCAGTTTGGACCGAAGAGAATCGTTACAAGGCTTGGCTTGAAGTGGAGATCCTGGCCGCAGAGGCGTGGTCGAGTTTAGGCGAGATCCCGGCTGAAGACGTCAAAGCGATGCGCCAAAATGCACGCTTTAGCGTGGCGCGGATCCATGAGATCGAAGCGGTGACGCGCCATGACGTGGTCGCCTTTACCCGTACGGTGTCAGAGTCGCTGGGGGCAGAGAAAAAATGGGTCCATTTTGGCTTAACGTCTACTGATGTTGTGGATACTGCCCAAGGCTATGTCTTAAAACAAGCCAACGCGATTTTACGCGCAGATCTGCAAGCGTTGACGGATGCATTGGCGAAGCTGGCAAAAACCTATCAGCATACCGTGATGATGGGCCGCACCCATGGTGTCCATGCCGAACCGACGACTTTTGGGTTAGTCGTTGCCACTTGGTATTCAGAGATGAAACGCAACTTGGCGCGTTTTGACGAAGCGGCTGCAGAAGTTGAAGCTGGCAAGATCTCTGGGGCAGTGGGGACGTTTGCCAATACGCCGCCAGCAGTGGAAGCTTATGTTTGCGACCACTTAGGCATTCGCGCCCAAGAGATATCCACGCAAGTCTTACCGCGCGATTTGCATGCTCGTTATATCCAAACGCTGGGCTTGATCGCCACGTCCGTTGAACGGTTTGCGACGCAAGTGCGGCATATGCAGCGCACTGAAGTCCATGAAGTCGAAGAACACTTCAACCCTGGACAAAAAGGCTCTAGCGCCATGCCGCATAAGCGCAACCCGATCGGTTCTGAAAATGTCTCCGGATTAGCCCGGATCATTCGCGGTTATAGTGTTCCGGCCTTAGAAGATGTGAACTTATGGCATGAACGCGACATTTCGCATTCTTCAGCGGAACGGATGATGCTGCCGGATGCGACTGGGTTGTTGGATTACATCTTGCACCGCTTCACCGCGATCATCACCAATTTGGATGTTTTCCCAGAAACCATGATCGAAAACATGAACAAGACGCATGGCTTGATCTTTAGCCAACGGGTGATGCTTAAGCTGATCGAATCGGGGTTGTCACGTGAAGCCGCTTATGATCTGGTCCAGCCCAAAACGGCGCAAGCCTGGGATGAACACCGCGATTTCCGGCAACTGCTAGAAGCAGATCCAGCAGTGACAAAGCGGTTGGATCAAGCCGCGATCGATGATGCGTTTGACTATCATTATCATCTCAAACATGTCGATGAGATCTTCGCACGCATCGGGCTTTAACGCCAGTACAGTCTCAAGCAAGGCCGGGTGACCGGTCTTTTTTAGTGTCACGGATGTGGTAAGATGGATTAGGAAAAACGCACAGGGGGAGTATGATGGACGACTTGAAAGAGGCGCTGCAAACGCTTTTTACACCGGAGTGGCAGCCGCAGCTGCTCACGGCCTTAAAAACGTTGGCGCGCGTAGGCGGTGGCGATCCAGCTGCGATCGGGCTGACAGGATTGACGCTGGATCTGCGCGGGTTATGGCCGCAAACCCTCACCATAGCAGACCAAGTGCTTGTCAGTGAGACATTGTGGCCGCGCATCACGGCCACGGCGACGCTTGCCAGCCAGCCGCCTGTTGCCAAGCCGGTAGATTGGCTGGTGCGCAAGCTGCTGCGTCAGTATACGACGGCGTTGCGCGACCCGGAACAGCTGCCGCAAGCCATTTTCCCGCAATGGGCGGCGGTGCGGGCGTTATATAACCATTTGCAAGCGTACGCGGCGATCAATCATCAACAACACCTTGATGCCGAGCAGGCGCCTGTGACGTTGACCTTGTTTGGACCGGTAGCCGCCGAGACCAAGGCCTTATTGGCCCAAACGCCAGTGGTCTGGCATCCGCAAACCATGACCCCGCCGTGGCAGCGGGCGTTTAGTGCCCAAACGCATATGGAAGACTTGGAAATTGCTGCCGCCAAACCGCGCATGGGGCATGCCGAAGCCGGCTTACAAAATGATGTGCTTGTGCGGGCGCGCGGATTGAAAAAACGCCACTGGCACCAAACGGCAGCGCCGGCGTTTTCGGTGCAGCCGCCACAACTGCGGCAACTTAGCGGCCGCCCGGCTGCGTATACGGTGTTTGATCTGGAATTTTCCAGCGGCAATCAACAAGAAGGCCAATTTGCAACGGAAATCGGTGCGGTGAAAGTGCGCGCCGGTGAAATCGTTGACGTTTTTGATGCCTTCGTGCAGATCCCGCATGGCAAGCGGCTGAATCGCCGCTCACAAGCCTTGACTGGGATCCATACCGGTTTGTTGATGCGGTATGGGCGGCCGCCAGCGACGGCGCTCACGGAATTTCAAAACTTCATCGGTCAAGACCCCTTGCTGGGATTTGCGGTGAAAGGCGGCGATTTATTAGTCATGCAACGCCAGTTTGGGTTGTATGCGACCCCTGGGCGGATCTTAGATGTTGCCGATTTAGCGAAGGCCAGCGGGCCGATGCCAGGGCTGCCCGATGTTGGTTTGGCCAAATATCGGCGGTATTTAGGACTGGATATTTTAGCCCATGGGGCCATTTACGATGCTGTGACGACTTATGCTTTATATGCGTATTTGCAAGGTCAACCGCTGCTGCCAGAAGAATTGATGACCAAATTCAATCAAGTGTTTGCCGCAACCAGCTTTAAATAAGCAGGCAATTGCGCATACCAAAAACCCCATGGCGACGATTTGGACAAAATCGTGGCGTCATGGGGTTTTTTGGTGAGCGTCGGTGCTTCGTTAGTCGCCGAGGCGTTTTTCACCTTCGAGTTGCTGGATCTTGGAGATGTCTTGTGTTACTTCCAAACAGCCGAGATAAGCGCCTGCCGGGTTGCGGATGGCAAAATAGCGAATGTAGACCATTTTTTCATGGTGCAGGTTGATCCAAAAATCCGCATGGTCTTGTTTGCCAGCATGGAAATCGTGTAAGATCTTCTCCACTTTGTCGACTGACTTAGGCGGATGGCAGTCTTTGACTAAGCGCCCGATCACGGCTGTGGTACGCGGAAAGACCCGCTCACCAGAATCGGAAAACCAGCGCACGGTGTCGGTGGCATCCACAAAGGTCAAGTCTAACGGCAGCAGCCGCAAGACATTGGTCAGCTCACCCAGATCCATTGAACCGGTTGGCAACAAGACTCGGGCGGGATGGATCCCATCGATTTCGATGCGGCCGGAATCAGATTCGCTGGTGGCGGCACCAAATACCGCTGGACCGCGATGGGTGTTGTGGGATTGCTTGGGTTTTTGGACAGAAATGCTGGGGACATGTTTTTCGTTGTCACCGTCTGCGGTTTGGGCCTTTTGGAGTTTGGCGACTGTCGCAGCCGGCGCCACCGGCATGGGCGTGCCATTGTGGATCTCGGCGAGGACATCGCGATCAGTAGGGGCTTGCGGCCGCTGAGAGGCTAATTCTTGGCTTTGCGCCAATTGTTCAGCCATTGCGTTGAGTTCTTTGGCGAGTTTGGATGGTTTCGGCTTGGTTGCCAGTTCTTCTGCAGTCGGCTGCCAAGGCAGCGGTTGGGCGATCAAAGTGTATCCGATGGGATCGGATTCGCGTTGGATCATGGCCCAATCACTAGGGGTGAAGACTTCTAGGTTCATTGGCAGCATGATCTCTTCTTCTTTGAAGACCATCTCATCGACTTCTTTAGCCGCTTTTTCGATCGCTTTTTCGATGGCGTATTTATCCGGCAGCGGATCGGCGTTGACTAATTGTTGGGCCGCTTTGATCCAGCCGCGGATCTCATCATCCACGCCCCACATCACTTTTGGCGGTGCAGTGATGCCATACTTGGTCATCAGTGGAAAGATCAAGTTTTCTTTGCGCAGATAGTGATGATCGATCTTCGCTAAGTCGGCTAAGGCGTTTTGCATCCGGGTCAACAAGGTCGGGTCGCTGCCTGATTGTTGCCATTTTTTCAAAGTGGGCAAGAGCTCATCATTCAACAGACTCATCAACACCGTGTTTTCCAATTTCAATACCTGGACCGGGTGCCCGGGGATCGCTTCTGTGGGCGTTTTGGTATTGTTGTTGATCTTGCCGCGAAACACCGCAGCATGAACGTTACAAAGCGTCTGGATCTCCATTGGGTTGAGCCCGGTGGCGATCAATTCACGCTCGGCGTTGGTGATTTCAGAGACATCAACGCCGTCAAACGTCTCATCAAAGATCTGCTTGGCGGTTTCAAAATTGCCCCCTTCATGGAGCATCGATAAGATCTGCACGATTTTTTTCTGGCGATCGATCGCGTGTGATTCAGTCATGGTCAGCCACCTCATATCCGGCTTGCTGGAGCTTGGCAAGCAAGTCCGCTTGGGCAATGTGTTTCATTTTGGCGCCTTTTTCCAGGGTCATAAAGCGGCCGACAGTATTGAGCAAATTGGGATTGGTGACACCGTCCAAGCCCATGGCGACCATGATCTTGATGAGATCAGGATGTTTTGCGACTAAGTCACGCACTGGCGTATTTAAAGCGATTGTTGTCATCGTAAGCCCTTCCTTCTTAAATTATCTGTATTATACCATCGGCAATGCAGCGATTCGTTAGAAAAATTGTGCGTATTAGTCTTTTCCCTACCGCAAATCGACGATACGGCTTTTGCGTGACTTTCGGCCAGCTTCGCGGTACATTGAGTGCAAAAGAGGTGTTTTGCATGCATGAGATCCCTGAAACATTAGCGCAAGCAGAAGCGCTGGCGGTTAAGCTGCAGTGGCCAGTTGATCAAGTGATCACCCAAGGCTTACAAAATTGGGCGCAACAATTACTGGATGAAGGGTTTGAAGGCGGCTACTTGACCGCCAAGCTGCAGGCGGATGGCCTGCACATTGCAGATATCAATGGACAGCCGCTGTTGGTTGAACCTGGCATCACGTCGGCATGGACCGTGCGGTTTAAAGAGGCCCCACATGCGACAATGTTGGCCATTCAAACCAAGTTGCGGGCGCTGATCGATGCCGGCAAGCTTCACTAGCTGCTGGTCAAGGCAAGATGAAAACACCACCTGTTTGGTGGCTTAAACGGCGCTTGGCGCACGACTGAATCGATAGTTGTGGGTCAAGCGCCTTTATTTTGTGGCGGCTGCCGGCTTGTCCGCTTTCAAAACACAAAGGGAGATTTACTGAAACTCGATGCGCTGGCGGCTGTAAACCACTTCGCATTTTTGTTACAATGTTATCGACTGACTGTACCTCATGAAAGGACGAATAACCTTATGGCGACTGCCTTATTGACTGGCATGAACGACAAACAAACTGAAGCGGTATTAGCGACAGAAGGCCCGGTATTGATCATGGCCGGGGCCGGCTCAGGTAAAACGCGGGTGTTAACGCATCGGATTGCCTATTTGATCGAAGAAAAAAATATCAATCCATGGCGGATCTTAGCGATCACGTTCACGAACAAAGCGGCTAAGGAAATGAAAGAACGGGTCGGCAAGCTGTTGGATGCCGAAGTGGCGCGGGATGTTTGGGTCTCAACGTTTCACGCCTTGTGTGTGCGGATCTTGCGGCGTGATATCGAAAAGCTTGGCTATCACCGTGCGTTCACCATTGCCGATCCGGCAGAGCAGTTGACTTTGGTCAAGCATATTGTGGCGGATTTGAATTTAGACCCTAAACGCTATGATCCCAAGGCCATTTTAAGTACGATCTCGAATGCCAAAAACGAGCTTTTGACGCCTAAAGACTATGCGGCGCAAGCCAACAGTCCTTTTGAAAAAATCGTGGTCGAAGTGTACGGCGAGTATCAAAAACGCCTGCGCGGTGATCAAGCGCTGGATTTTGATGACTTGATCATGTTGACCATCCAACTATTCCAACAAGACCAGGAAACCTTGGCATTTTATCAGCGCAAGTTTCAATATATCCATGTTGATGAATACCAGGATACCAATGAAGCCCAATACCAATTGGTCAGCTTATTGGCGCAAGGGTATCGCAACTTGTGTGTCGTCGGGGATGCGGATCAAAGTATTTACGGCTGGCGCGGCGCGAATATGCAAAACATCTTGGATTTTAAAGATGATTACCCAGACGCGCAAGTGATCTTATTGGAGCAAAATTACCGTTCGACTAAAAATATCCTAGCGGCAGCCAATGCCGTGATCAAAAACAACAAGACCCGCCAGGTCAAGACGCTGTGGACGGAAAATCAAACCGGCGACAAAATCGTGTATTATCGCGCGCAAAGCGAAACGGATGAAGCGTATTTTGTGATCAGGACCATCGAAGCGCAAATCGCCAAGCATGCGCATCAATATGGTGATTTTGCGATCTTATATCGGACCAATGCCCAATCACGGGCGATCGAAGAAGCCTTCGTGAAGTCCAACATTCCTTATAAGATGATCGGTGGGCATAAGTTTTATGACCGCAAAGAAATCAGAGACGCCTTGGCGTATTTCCGCCTGGTCGTCAATCCAGATGACGATATGAGCTTCAACCGCATCGTCAATGAACCCAAACGCGGCATTGGCGCGACGTCAGTGGAGAAGTTAGTGGCCTTTGCCGCCCAAAACGGCTGGTCATTGTTAGAAGCGGCAGCCAATGCTGAATTATCACCGGTATCTGGCAAAGCCCGCAAAAGCCTGGCTGAATTTGGCATGACCATGCAAAAGTTGGCCGTGCAGCGCAAAGATTGGTCGATCACGCAACTAATGGAACACCTCTTAGACGACACAGGCTATTTGCCGGCATTGAAAGCCTCTGATTCCGTCGAAGCGGAAACGCGCATCGACAACTTGAATGAATTGCTGTCAGTGACCCAACAATTTGATGCCCGGTATGAACCAGAAGATGAAAATAGTGATATTTTTGTCGACTTCTTAGCCGATCTGGCTTTGTTGTCGGATCAAGATGATGTGGATGAAGAAGCGCAAGAAGTCACGTTGATGACCTTGCATGCGGCTAAAGGGTTGGAATTTCCGGTGGTCTTTTTGGTCGGGATGGAAGAAGGCCTCTTCCCGCTGAGCCGCGCGGCGATGGATGAAACGCAGTTAGAAGAAGAACGGCGCTTGGCGTATGTCGGCATCACCCGGGCCCAAAAACAGCTCTATTTGTCTAATGCTTATGGACGCATGCTTTATGGGCAGCGGCAAAATAATCCGGCCAGTCGCTTTATTGAAGAAATCGATCCGGAACTGTTAGAGACTGCTGGCGCCACGCAGCCTAAATCAGATATTCCCTTCATCAATCGCACCAATCGTGCCGTTACGCCGACTTACGCTAAACACCCAATGGGCACTAAAGCCAAAGTGGTGGCCAACCATACCAGCGCACCGACAACTAAAGCCGGGCGCACCATTTGGCAAGCCGGTGATAAAGTCCAGCACCGCAAGTGGGGCGTGGGCACGGTGGTGAAGGTCAATGGCAAAGGCGATGACCAAGAATTAGACATTGCCTTTCCATCACAAGGGGTCAAACGCTTATTAGCGGCTTTTGCCCCGATCGTTAAGCAACAAGATTAATTCGATTTCAAGGAGGAAGCCCATGGCAGATAAGCCAGTTGCCCAATGTTCTCAAGCAGAAGCCGCCGCGGCGGTGGCCGCTTTGGTGAACCAGCTGAATACTTGGCGGCAAGAATACTACACCAATGATGCCCCCAGTGTTGAAGATCATGTGTATGATGCCAACTACCGCCGCCTCCAAGAGTTTGAAGCGGCATTTCCTGCGCTAGTTGCCAGCGACTCACCCACGCAGCAAGTCGGTGGGGCCTTAGCTGAAGACTTGCCGAAAGTCCCACATCCGATTCCGATGCTGTCGATGGGGGATGTGTTTTCGCTGGCTGAGTTGCAAGACTGGGCGAGCCGGCTTGAAGCCGGCGTGGAACAAGCGGTGGCTTACAATGTTGAATTAAAGATCGACGGGTTATCCTTGGCACTGGTGTATGAAAAAGGCCGTTTGGTGCAAGGCTCGACGCGTGGGGATGGCAATATTGGCGAGGATGTGACCAAAAACGTCCGCACGATCCCAGACATCCCGCAAACCTTACCGGAACCATTAGACCTTGAGGTGCGCGGGGAATGCTACATGCCCAAAGCGGCGTTTGCCAAATTAAATGCTCAACGAGAAGCGCAAGGTCAAAGCATTTTCGCCAACCCGCGCAATGCTGCGGCTGGCAGCTTGCGCCAACTAGATGCGCAAGTCACCAAACAGCGGCAGCTAGCCACATTCATGTATACCGTGATCGCCCCGGATCAATATGGCATCACCACGCAGCATGAAGCGTTAGCATTTTTGCAGCGGCTGGGATTTGCAACGAATCCCACCAGTGTAGTCGCGGCAGATTTAGCCACTATCGACGCCTACATTACCGCCCAAACGGCAGATCGGGATGCCTTAGCTTATGGGATCGATGGCATCGTGGTGAAAGTCAATGACTTGGCCTTACAAGCGCAACTGGGCAACACGGTGAAAGTGCCGCGGTGGGAGATCGCGTATAAATTTCCGCCGGAAGAAGCGCAAACCGTGATCCAAGCCATCGAATGGACGGTTGGCCGCACCGGCGTCGTGACGCCCACTGCGGTGATGACCCCGGTGTCTTTAGCCGGTACGACGGTGGCTCGGGCCACATTGCACAATGAAGACCAAATCAAGGCCAAAGACATCCGCATTGGAGATACCGTGATGTTGCACAAAGCAGGCGATATCATCCCAGAAGTCTCCCGGGTAGTGTTAGCAAAACGGCCGGCAGATTCATTGCCGGTGACGATCCCGACCAACTGTCCGTCATGTGGGGAAGCTTTGGTGCATTTGGATGAGGAAGTGGCCTTGCGCTGTATCAACCCGCGCTGCCCGGCGCAAGTGGCGTCACAGTTGACGCATTTTGCCTCGCGCAATGCCATGAATATCGATGGGTTAGGTCCCAAGATCATCGCCCAATTATTGGCCAAAGACTTGGTCCAAGACGTGGCTGATCTTTATCAGCTGACGGCAGCCCAACTGGCAGAGTTGGATAAGTTCAAAGAAAAGTCGATTAATAATCTGTTAAATGCCATTGATAAGAGTCGGCAAAACTCTGCAGAACGCCTACTATTTGGGTTAGGGATCCGGCATGTCGGCGGCAAAGCCGCCAAGCTGCTATTGGCGCATTTTGGTGATGTGCCGACTTTGAGTCAAGCCAGTGCCGAAGCGATCGCCGCTGTGCCTGGGATCGGGCCGATCATTGCCGATTCTGCAGTCGCTTGGTTTGCCACGCCTGGCGCCAAGCAGCTGCTGGCGGAATTGACGCAAGCGGGGGTCAATCTGGCGTATACCAGTGCGCAGCCAACGGCTACCAGCGGCGCATTTGCCGGCAAAACCGTGGTGATCACCGGTAAGTTCACGGCTTTTTCGCGGCCGGAATTGGCGCGGCAACTCGAAGCTTTAGGGGCGAAAGTCACCGGCTCGGTGTCGAAAAAAACGGATCTGCTTGCTGCTGGTGAAGCAGCCGGCAGCAAGTTGGCGAAAGCCCAGGCGCTGGCGATCCCAGTGATGAACGAGGCGCAACTCCTCGAAACGATACAAAGTGAGGAAAAATAGGATGAAGAAACTATTGGCAGCCGGCGTGATGCTGGCGTTGGTCGTGACTTTAGCAGGGTGTGGGAAGCTGAGTTTCAGCTCTGATGCCACCGACTCGAGTTCCGGCACTGCAACCAGCAAGTATCAAACCACCGGGACCGTAGATAGCAGCATGTACCAAGGTGTGATCAAAAACGGCCGCTATCAAACCAGTTCTGCGCGCGGGCTGACCATTACGACCAACACGCAAGGCAGCAACACTTACAACATCAAATCAATGGAAAGCGGCTTAAAGTCGATTTCCATGACGCATTTTTCCACCAGCAAATACGATTTGGAAGAAGGCCAGCTGATCTCCACGGCCACCGCCGAAAATTGGCTGGCGCGGCAATCCAGCAGCAACCCTGATGGTTTGAATCCGGCCAAAGGGTCGGGGGCAGATTATCAAACGAAGCGGCCGGAATACTTAGCGACCTTGTTGGAACAAGATTACATGGTGGCTAATGGGAATTCTTTGAAACTAGGCGGCATTTCGATCGCTTTAGGCATGAATGAATATTATTACTACCAAAAAAAGGCTTATGGCGCGACTTATTCGACGCACATCGATACGCCGACGCTGAATAAAGCCGGGCGCGCCATGGCGGCCAAAGTCGTCGCCCGCTTGCGAAAAATGAAAGGCGTCAGCAATGACACGCCGATCGTGGTGGCATTGTATAAAAACGCCGATCAAGATGCGTTAGTCGGCGGCACCTTCTTTTCTTCAGTCACCTCTAAGTCTGGGACCCAGCTTGGGGATTGGAAGACCATCAACGAGCAAAATCAGGTCTTGCCAGTGGTGGAAAACGAAAAGGCTTTGAACACTACAGTGGCTAATGATTTTTCCAATTTCTCTGATCAAATCGAAAACTTCTTCCCAACTTTAGCCGGGGTGACGGCCCAAACGCATTATGAAAGCGGCCAGCTGACCGGGATGAACATCACGGTCAATACCCAATTTTATGGCCAAACCGAGATCGAAAGCTTTACCCAATATGTGGCCAGTTCGGCGCAAAAGTATCTGCCCAGCGGCAGCAAGATCGAGATCACGATCCAATCGACCAGCGGAATCCAAGCATTCGTTGCCCGAGAAAGCGGCGAGAAATCGTTCTACACCCATGTATTTGGCAGTTATTGAATGGTAAACTAAAAAATAGTTTAAACACAGAAAGCAGGGATACGATGATTTCAAAAGAAAGCGTCGCGCATGTCGCAGAATTGGCGCGGTTATCTTTTTCTGAAGCGGAGCTGCAACAATATACCGCACAAATGGACGACATCTTGAACATGTTCGAGCAGCTGGAAGCCGTTGACACGACGAACGTGGCGCCAACGACCCAAAGCATTCACCTGCAAAACGTGATGCGCGCCGATGAAGCGGTCAACGAAACGAAGACAGAAGACTTGTTCAAGAATGTGCCGACTTACAAAGGGACCTTGATCCAAGTACCTGCGATCATTGACAAAGAGGAGGACTAGCGTGGATTATTTTAAATTAGATATCGACCAACTGCATCAAGCGCTGGTCAACGGGGAATTGACGGCTGCGGACCTCACTGCCCAAACCTTAGAGGGGATCCGCGCGATCGATCCGCAAATCGACGCCTTTTTGACTTTGAATCCTAACGCCCAAGCGCAAGCCAAAGCCGTCGATGCTGCTGGGGTCGATCGCGCAAAGCCGCTGGCGGGGATCCCAGTGGCCATCAAAGACAACATTGTGACCAAAGACTTGACCACGACAGCGGCATCTAAGATGCTGGAAAACTTCGTGCCGATTTATGACGCGACGGTGGTCGAAAAATTGGCTCAAGCCGGTGCGATCAACGTCGGCAAAGTGAACATGGATGAATTTGCCATGGGCTCTTCGACGGAAAACTCGGCGTTTAAAGTCACCAAAAACGCTTGGGACCACACCCGGGTGCCAGGCGGTTCTTCAGGCGGCTCGGCGGCAGCAGTGGCGACTGGCCAAGTGTTGGTCGCATTAGGGACTGATACTGGCGGCTCCATCCGCCAGCCGGCCGCATTCAACGGGATCGTTGGCTTTAAACCGACTTATGGTCGGGTATCGCGCTGGGGCTTGATCGCCTTTGGCTCCAGTTTGGATGCCATTGGGACTTTGAGCCGTTCGGTCAAAGATTCTGCGTATGTCATGAACGTGATCGCCGGCCATGATGAAAAAGACGCCACGACCGCAGACACTCCGGTGCCTGATTTTACCGCTAAGATCGGCCAAAGCTTGCAAGGGATGAAGATCGCCTTGCCAAAAGAATATCTTGGCGACGGGGTCGATCCGCAAGTCGCTGATCAAATCAAAGCAGCGGCTGAACAATTCAAAGCCCTTGGCGCGACGGTCGCAACCGTTAGCCTCCCGCATACCAAATATGCGGTTCCGGCGTATTATATTATCGCCAGTTCCGAAGCCAGCTCCAATTTACAACGCTTTGACGGGATCCGTTATGGCTTCCGCGCCAAAGACGTGAAGAACTTATCTGATGTGTATGTGCGCTCGCGTTCTGAAGGCTTTGGTCCAGAAGTGAAGCGGCGGATCATGTTAGGGACCTTCAGTCTCAGTGCGGGCTTTTATGATGCTTACTTCAAAAAAGCCGCGCAAGTGCGGACTTTGATCACCGATGACTTTAATCAGATCTTTGCCGATTATGACTTGATCATGGGGCCAACCACGCCAACAGTCGCCTTTAAGATCGGCGAAAAAGTGACCGATCCGTTGACGATGTATATGAACGATATTTTGACGATCCCAGTGAACTTGGCAGGCTTGCCTGCCGCATCGATCCCTGCAGGCTTTGTTGACGGGATGCCGGTGGGCTTGCAATTGATCGGTAAGCACTTCGATGAAGCGACGATCTATCAAGCCGCAGATGCCTTCGAAGCGCAAAATGATTATTTGGACCAGATCCCGGGAGGTGCGCATTAATGAATTTTGAAACCACGATCGGGCTGGAAGTCCACGTTGAATTAAAAACGCAATCCAAGATGTTTTCCCCATCACCAGTGTCTTATGGGGCTGCGCCGAATACGATGACGAATGTGATCGATTGGGGGTTCCCAGGGGTCTTGCCAAGCATCAATAAAGGCGCTTATAGCTATGGCATCATGGTCGCTTTGGCCTTACATGCCAAGATTGCTGAGTTCACGCATTTTGATCGGAAAAATTACTTCTATCCGGATAACCCCAAAGCTTATCAGATCACTCAAGCGGAACAGCCTTTAGCAACAGATGGCTGGGTCGAAATCGAAGTTGACGGCAAAAAGAAAAAAATCGGCATCGCCGAGCTGCACGTCGAAGAAGATGCCGGCAAAAACCAGCATGAAGCGGATGGCTACTCTTATGTCGATTTGAACCGGCAAGGCACACCGCTAGTCGAAATCGTCTCCAAGCCGGATATTGCCAGTCCTGAAGAAGCTTATCAATACCTGGAACAGTTGCGCCAGATCGTGCAGTTCACCGGGGCTTCTGATGTGAAGATGGAAGAAGGGTCGATGCGAGTCGATACTAATTTGTCGGTTTCGCCGATCGGCAGCGACAAGTGGGGCACCAAGACGGAAATCAAGAACCTCAACTCCTTCAATCATGTGCGCGATGGCTTGGCCTATGAGCAAAAGCGCCAACAAGCGGTGTTGCGTGCTGGCGGGTTGATCCGTCAAGAAACCCGCCGTTGGGATGTGGATAAGAAAGAGACCATTTTGATGCGGGTCAAAGAAGGCGCGGATGATTATCGCTACTTTCCAGAACCAGACTTGCCGCCGGTCCATGTCACCCAAGAATGGATCAAAGATGTGCAAGCCAGTCTTCCAGAAGCACCGGCACAACGTCGGGCGCGTTATGTCAACGAATGGGGGATCCCGGAATATGATGCCGGGGTCTTGACGCAAACCTTGGAAATGGCGAATTTCTTTGAAGCAGCCGTTGCCGCTGGCGCAGATGCCAAGCAGGCGTCTAACTGGCTAATGGGGGAAGTGTCTGGGTATTTGAATGCCGAACACTTGGAACTCAAAGATGTCGCATTGACCCCGGCGCATTTGGCCGCTATGATCAACTTGATCCAAGACGGAACGATCTCCAGCAAGATCGCTAAGAAAGTCTTCCAAGAAATCATCAAAAATGATACCGATCCCAAAGCCTGGGTCGAACAAAAAGGGTTGGTCCAATTGTCTGATCCGGCTAAGCTGACGCCGATCATCACTGAGATCTTGGACAATAACCAACAAAGTATCGATGATTTCAAAGCCGGCAAGGATCGCGCGATCGGCTTTTTAGTCGGCAACATCATGAAGCAAACGCGCGGCAAGGCGAATCCGAAGGTGGTCAACCAGATCTTGATGACCGAGATCAAGAAACGCTGAGCGTCATGTTTTTGACCAGCCTGAGCTTTGCGGCTTAGGCTTGTTCTGTGCGAAAATCAGCATCAAAAGAAAGGATGTGCATGATGACCCAACGCGCACGATTGATCTATAATCCCACGTCAGGAAACGAAGGCATGAAGCGTTACGTCGCGGATATTTTAGACGTTTTGGAGCAAGCCGGCTATGAAGCCAGTGCGTATCAAACCACTGCAACGCCTTTTTCTGCTAAAAAAGAAGCGTCGCGGGCAACGCTTGATGGTTTTGACCTGATCGTTGCCGCTGGTGGGGATGGGACGATCAACGAGGTCGTTAATGGGATCGCCCCGCATCATCATCGCCCGAAGATGGGCATCATCCCAGCCGGCACGACCAATGACTATGCGCGGGCATTGCGGATCCCCCGAGAAGACCCAGTGGCTGCGGCTAAGGTGATCTTGAACGGACAAACCTTGCGCATGGATATTGGCAAGGCCAATAATCATTACTTCATGAACATTGCGGCAGGCGGTTTATTGACTGAGCTGACATATGCCGTCCCATCTGAATTTAAATCGATCTTCGGCTATTTTGCCTATGTGATGAAAGGCGCAGAAATGCTGCCAGCTATCAAACAGTTCCCGATCCATTTGGAATATGATGATGGCGTCTATGATGGCCCGGCCAGCATGTTTTTGCTGGCGATGACGAATAGTATCGGCGGCTTTGAACAAATCGTGCCTGATTCGGCGTTAGGCGATGGCAAGTTCTCGTTGATCGTGGTGAAAACCGCCAAACTGCCAGAATATTTGGTGTTGATGGGCAAGGTCTTAAACGGCGGCCGGCATGTGGACGATCCGAATATTATCTACACCAAGACGCAAAAACTAGTTGCTACGCGAGCTGATGGTGAAGAGTTGAAGGTCAATTTGGATGGGGATTATGGCGGTTCTGCCCCGATGACATTCTTGAACCTGAAGCAGCATATTGAAATGTTCGCCAATGTGGCTGAGATCCCAGGAGAAAATCTCGGGACCGACAGTCATGCCGAAGATGGGTACATGGCAGAAGTCGAAACCATTTCCAAGCGAGATATCGATGGTGACGGCAAAATCGGCTGAGCGCCAGCTTCAGCCTAAGATGAAGACGCTCTTGGATCACACACGGTCCAAGGGCGTTTTTATGGCTTAAGCGCCGGCTTGTGTTTCAGCGAGGCATCTGGTAAGGTTAAGCGTTAGGAATCACTCAACAGGAGGAATATCGTGGCTAAAACACCGGTAGCTAAGAATCAAGAATTGACCGTCACCGTTTCGGATCTGACGTATGAAGGGATGGGGGTCGCCAAAGTGGATGGCTATCCGCTGTTTATTGAAGGCGCCTTGCCAGGAGAAGAAGTGGTCGCCCATGTGGTGAAAGCGGAAAAGAAGTTTGCCTTTGCGCGTTTGGCCAAGTTGGTCACCACGTCACCAGATCGCGTCGCCCCCAAGGCAAAAGCATACGCGCAAACAGGGATCGCGCCGCTGCAGCACTTGGCTTATCCTGCCCAGTTGCGGTTTAAGCAAAATCAAATCGTCCAACTCTATAAAAAAGCCCACTTAGACATTACGGTTTTGCCGACTTTGGGGATGGCCCAACCTTATGGGTATCGGAATAAAGCCCAAGTGCCGGTGCGCATGGTTGACGGGCAATTGACCACGGGTTTTTATAAACGCCGCAGTCATGACTTGCTGCCGCTGGAAGATTTTTATATCCAAGACCCCAAGATCGACCAGGCCATTCTTGTCGTCCGCGATTTGTTGCGGCAGTATGGGGTGAGTGCTTATGATGAACGCACCAATACCGGTGTGATCCGGCATATCATGGTGCGCCGCGGCTATTATTCTCAGCAAATGATGATCGTATTGGTCAGCACGACTTGGGCGATCCCGCATTTAGACGAGATCGTGACCGGAATTTCCAAGGCCTTGCCGGAAACTGCCAGTATCATGTTGAATTTGAATAATCGCAAGACCAACGTGATCTTGGGCAAAAAGACGCGCAACTTGTTTGGCCATGATTATTTGGAAGATCAGCTGCTTGGCAGCACTTTCCGGATCAGTCCGTTGAGTTTTTATCAAGTCAACCCGCAACAAACTGAAGTCTTGTATCAACAAGCCATTGAGCGCGCTGAATTGACCGGTAAAGAAGTGGTGATCGATGCTTATTCTGGGATCGGCACGATTTCGCTGACCATGGCCAAACATGCCAAGGAAGTGCATGGCGTGGAAATCGTCCCTGAAGCCGTCCATGATGCCCAAGAAAACGCGCGCCTCAATGGCATCAAAAATGCCGATTTTGTCGTGGGTCAAGCCGAAACCGTCATGGAACAATGGGCGGCACAAGGCCGCCAAGCTGACGTGGTGATGGTCGACCCGCCGCGTAAAGGCTTGGCGCCAGAATTCGTGGCTGCAGTGGGCAAGATGCTGCCGCCGAAAGTGGTTTATGTGTCTTGTAATCCAGCCACTTTGGCCCGCGATATCAGCGCCTTGCAGGAATTTGGCTATCACGCCGTGCAAACGCAGCCGGTGGATATGTTCCCGCAAACGACCAGTATCGAGTCAGTGACCGTACTGCAACGATAGCATGGAAAAACGCTTCAACCAGTGATTTTGGGCCTGGTTGAGGCGCTTTTTTGTTGCCATAAGCGTAATTAGGCAGGATTTTTAAGAAATATGAAAAATATGCTGATCATGTGCGTGATAAACTGAATTTAGATCGTTGGGGGTTGATCAAGGGTTGCATTTTGATGAATGCTGATCAGGCGCATGCTGGTGGGTGAAAGAACTTCGAAACGGACCTACTTATGCATTAATGCACAAGAATATAGGCAGTTTGGAAGTGTTGCCACAGCAACCGGGTGTGCTAGAATTTAAGGGATTACAACATTTATTTGCAATAATTTTTCAATAACGATTGAATAATATTCTTGGAGGAAAACGTTATGATGGTGAATAAAATGATTAAATTCGGGGCGGCGCTGATTTTAACCTTAGGCGTTGCTGCCCCAGGGTTAGCCGTCATCACTCCCAGTCAATTGACGCAAGCCAGTGAGCAAACCGGCTATGTCGCCAGTGATCACCGTGATGGGACGTATACGGTCGCCTACCAAGTCAATAAATCTGGCACCACCCAGCCATCATTGTCGAATCAGTTTTTCACTGGCAAAGCCACGGTGGTCGTTAAAGACGCCGGGCAAAAAACCACGGTGACGTTGCATCTGCAAAAGTATGCCAACATGATCAAGTCCTTTAAGATCGGGGATCAAGAAGCCAAGGTGACCAACGCGACAGATGCCACTGCAGATCTCACCTTTGCAGTGGATGAACATTTTGCCCAACCCACAGTGACGGCGACGATGAATGTGTTGAATATGAATCAAAATGCCGATATCGTGTTTGCCACCGCCTTGTATGCCGCCAATGAGACCCCAGCCACACCAGCTCAACCGGCTGCGCCGACCACTCCAGCCACCACGCCGGCTCCTGCTGCCAATGCCGCAGCGGACACGCAAACCGTGGCTTACAAGGTCAATAAAGTCGGCACCACGACGCCGTCTTTGTCGAATAGCTTCTTTACCGGCCAAGCGACAGTCGATCCGAAACAAAACACGGTCACGTTACATATTCAAAAATATGCGAGCATGATCAAGTCCTTCAAGATCGGCAACCAAACTGCTAAAGTGACCAATGCGACTAACGCAACGGCAGATCTGACCTTTACGTTGAATGCTGACTTTGCTCAAGCGACGGTCACTGCGGCGATGAATGTGTTGAACATGAATCAAAAAGCCGACATCGTGTTTGCCCATGCGCTTTATCAAGCCCCAACCACCACACCAAGTGACCAGCTTGACCCTTCGACGACGCCAACAACGCCAGCAACTGGTGCTGAGCCAACCACGGTGACCAAACCAACCACGACCCAAACGCCCGCAGCAGCGCAAACCCAAACTGCAGCGGTGTATCAAGCCGATGACGGGCAGTTGACCACCCAAACATCAGCCGCCCAAGCATTTCTTGCCAAGTCAGCCACGACGGTGTTAGCCGCAAATGGCCAAACCACACAAGTGACCTTGCACACGACCGGCGCCCAGTATATCGATCAGATGAAGCTGTTAGATCAAGTCGGCCGAGTGGTCAACCACAATGGCAATGAGGCAGATATCGTGTTTGAGCTGCCTACCAGTGCGCTGAAGTATGCGTTGCCTGCCACATTTGACTTAACGATCTTAGGCGGGATGAAAATGACCCAATCGGCCTTTGTCTTGATCGGTTTGCCGATCGCTCACGCCCAACCGTATTTGATCGCGCAAGCCACTACGGGTACGGATCAAGCCACGACCAAAGACACGAGCAAGCCAACCGGCACCACGGACATCAGCAAGCAGCCTGCAGTGACCACGGATAGCACCAAAACGCCGGTAACCACGGACAGCACCAAAACGTCTGCCACCACGGACAGCACTAAAACGCCTGCCACCCCGGATGCAAACCAGGCTGCTCAAACGCCGCCAACCACTGATCCCAATCAGACCGTCCAAACGCCACCGGCAGCGAGTCATGAAGTGGCTTATACGATCAAAAAAGCCGGCAGTGACCAATTATCGTTATCCAATAGCTTCTTTACCGGCAGTGCCACTGTCACTGGTACTGGCCGCGCCCAAACCGTGACGCTGCACTTGCAAAAGTTTGCCTCGATGGTCAAGTCGTTTAGCATCGGGACCCAAGCGGCCAAGATCACAAATGCGACGGCCAATACGGCGGATCTCACGTTCACCATTGATGCGAGTTTTGCCCAACCAAAAGTCTCTGCGTCCATGAACGTTTTGAATATGACCCAAAAAGCGGACATCGTGTTTTCGCAAGCCTTATACACAAGCCTTCCAGCAACTGACACGACGCCAAGCGATCAGCCGGATCAAGGACAACCTGCACCGGCCACGGATGACACCACCGCAAAGCCTGACCAAAAGCCGGCACAGCCTGATGATACCGCGACGAAAACCGCTGACCACCAAACGTCAACCCCAGTGCCGGCGCAAGGCCAACAGGCCACCATCAAAGTCTATCAAGCCATTGCCGGCCAGCTGTCACCGCAACCATCAGCGGCCCAAGCCTTTCTTGCAGATCTTGGGCAGCTGCAAACCAACGGCGCCACGACCCAGGTGACGATTCACACGACTGGAGCGGAATTTATTGATCAAATGCGCTTATGCGGGCAGGTTGGCCAAGAACGCAACCGAAATGGCAATGAAGCTGATCTGATCTTCACCATTCCGACTAGCGCCTTGCAGTATGCGTTACCAGCGACTTTCCAGTTAACGATCCCTGGTGGGGTGCAAATGACGCAAGCGGCCTTTGTGTTGATCGATCTGGGGATCGCGAATGCGCGTCCTTATCCAGCTGCTCCTGCCGCAACGCCCAAGCAAACCGTGACGGCGGTGACCCATCATCAGGCCCAACCGGTGCTGGACGCGGCCAAAACCGTTCAGTATGTGCCTTATACCGTTTGGGACCAGTCGCAAAAGACCTTATCCACGGCGAACAATTATTTCACCCATACGGCTAAGGTGGTTAAAGTTGCCAACGGTTATGATGTGTATTTGACAGTCCAAGAAACCGCCGGCATGGTCGCCTTTAAACCGCTGACTGTGAATCACGCGGGGATCTTCGGCTACCAAAAGGTGCAAGCCAATGGGCAAGATATTTGGACTTATGCCTTTCACATTGCGCAAGCGGCAACTTTGACGCACATGCTCCCGGCCACGATCTTGATGAGTGTCCCGATTGCTGGGATCAACGGGATGACGTTTTCGATTTGGTTGGAATTCAATCATACCCAAGTCGGCGGGGCCAATTACGAACAAGCAGCCGCTGGCAGTGCGGCTTTACCTGCCACGACGATCCCGCTGGTAGCCGCCGGCAACAACTTGTCCCCAGCAGCGTCTGTTATCGGGCCGGCCAGTCAAGCCGGCGCGACTTTGCCGCATCAGCCGGCGGCTAAGCCGCAAGCAACGGTGACAAAATTACCCGCCACGCATCGCTTTGCCACTCAAGCCGCCGACCAAAAAGCCTTACCGAAAGTCAAAAGCTATCCATTTTTAGCTGAGATCGGCGGGTTTGCGGCAGTCAGCTTGGTCATCATCGGGTTGGCGATTTATAAGCGGCAACACTAAATTCCGTTAAGAAAAGGACGACCACCATGGTAAAACGACACTTATTCATCTGCTTATTTCCTGTGTTCGCATTCTTGTTGAGTCTGGCGCCGAATGTGGTCCATGCAGATACGATCAATTATCAAGCGCTAAAGTATGGGACCAATAGTGAATCGCTGGCGTCTGGCTATTATGTCAAACCGGCCACGATCACGGTCAATGGGGATCAGTATTTGGTCACCATGACGATCCACACCGGGGTTGATCTGGGCCAGTGGCCAGTCACGGTTTTGAGTATCAATGGCAGCGGTCCGGCCAATGTGACCAAGACTCAAAGCGCCAGCGGCTATGATTATAGTTATGCTTTTGAAACAAAAGACCTGAGCCAAACGATCAATAGTGCCATTGATATCAATGTGCCGCATGTGTATGTGGCCAAACACGATATCAGCTTCAAGTTTGATACCAGCCACTTGCCCGCATTGCCAACAGCCTCAGCAGCACCAGCTGCGACGGCAAAAGCACCAGCGGCAAACAGTGCTTCCAAGGCGCAAGCGCCAAGTCAAGCGGCCAGCGCCAGCAGCCAATCCGCAGCCGCAGCCGCTAGCGCCGCCAAAGCCAGCAGCCAAAAGCAGGCGCAAAAGGCCAAACAAGCGGCCAGACAAGCTAGTCGCAAAACGCAACAACAAGCTGCCCAGATCAAAGCCCTTAATCGGAAAAACCAGCAAACGCAACAAGCCATTATTTTTGGCGGGATCGTTGCCGTGATCATCTTGGGTGCCGCTGCGTTTTTCTTTGTGAAACGCAAGTAGGAGGCACAAAATGAATCGTTCACGACGGATATTAGTTGGCAGTTTGGTATTCTTTTTGATCGCGGTTTTGGCAGTAGTCGGGGTGACGAAATGGCAAGGCCAGCGCCAAGTCCAAAAACAGCCGCGCATCGTGGCCACTACCGATGCTTTGGTGGCGATCGCCGCCAAGTTGGATCTGAAGTTAGTCGGCGTGCCCAAAACCGCCAACCAGCTCCCGAAAAGATATCGACATGTGGCCAAGATCGGCAGCCCAATGGCCCCAAACATTGAAAAAATCGCTGCGCTTAAGCCAACGGATGTCTATGCGGTGAGTGTGTTAAAAGATCAGTATAGTGACGCTTTCAAAGCGCAAAAATTCCACCCAAAGTTTTTATCACTCAACACGATTGCTGACCTCAAGCACACCCTGACGACCTTGGGTCAAAAGTTTGACCGGCAAAAGCAAGCCCAACACCAAATCGCCTTGATCGATGCGGCGCAAGCCCAAGCCAAAAAACGCATTCATGGGCCTAAGACTAAAGTGTTGATCTTGATGGGGATGCCAGGTGCCGGGTATATGATCGCCACGGATCATTCTTACGTAGGGGATCTGGTCAAAAAAGCCGGTGGTGAAAATGTTTATGCCAGTGCTGCCGGCGAATATTTGTCGCCCAGCAATGAGTCGTTGGCGACTAAGCGCCCGGATGTGATCTTGCGCTTGGAACATGCGCTGCCAAACATGGTCAAGCCGCAATTTGATCAAGAGTTCAAGACTAATCCGTTGTGGGCACAAATGCCGGCGGTCAAAAATCAGCGCGTTTACGATTTGCAACAGCCTGATTTTAACGCCACCGCGACGATCCAAGCGGCAGTGGCGCTCAAGCGCGTCAGCCACTGGCTGTATGAGTAGTGAGGATGGCGAAGATGAAACAAACTGAAAGTCGCGCCTATTTTGTGGTCATCTTAGGCTTGATCATCGCAATCGGCTGGGCCTTTAGTGCTGGGGTCGATCAACACAGCTTATTGGGCACTTGGCAAACCGTGCTTCATGATCACCACAGTGTGTATTATCAAACCTTGATGACGATCCGCCTGCCGCGGATCGTGGCGGCTTTGGTCAGTGGCGCAGCGTTATCGGTTGCCGGGACGTTTTTTCAAGCCGCATTGCGCAACTCGATCGCCGATCCCAGCATCTTGGGGATCTCTGCTGGCGCCGATTTGGCCATTTTGATCGGCGGGTTTTTGTTGCCGAAAATGGTATTGACCAATCTGCTGGCGGCGGTGGTTGGCGGGGTGATCAGCTTAGGGTTGCTCATGGGGTTTCGCGGGCAAAGCAATCCTTACAAGCTGATTTTGATCGGCGTGGCGTTAAATACAATGTTTGTTGGGCTGAAGACGCTGTTCATCAAGCCGGCAACGGTGGTGGCGGGGCAAAGTTTTGCCACGATCACTTGGGCACAAACGCTGGTGTTGTTGGTCAGCGGGGTGTTAGGGTTAGTGGCCGCGCTGGTGATTGCACCTTGGGCGAATTACTTGAAGATCGGTGACCGCCAGTTGGCGACCATCGGCTTGCCGGTGCGCCAGCTGCAAGGCAGTTTGTTATTAGTAGCGGTTTATTTGACCAGTACCGTGACCGCCTATGCCGGGGTGATCCCGTTTATCGGGATCATCGTGCCGCATTTGAGCCGCTGGTGGGTCGGCCATGATTATCGTGAGCTGGTGCCATTTGCGACGCTGTTAGGGGCGTTGTTGCTGTTGGTGATCGATACGCTTGGCCGCACGCTGATCATGCCCAATGAAATCGCTGCGGCGACGCTTTTGGCGGTGATCGGCGGGCCGGCTTTGATCCTGATTTTGGCCAAGAAGGGGATCTATAATGGAAATTGAGCATCTCAGCTTTGCCTATCCAAAAACCACCACGCCACAATTAGACGATGTCTCGTTTACCTTGAAGCCTGGGCAATTGACCAGTTTGATCGGCCCTAATGGCTCGGGTAAGTCCACGCTGTTCAATGTGTTGACGCGACAATTAGTGCCGACCGCAGGCACCGTTAGTATTGATGGGCAAGCCATCGCTGACTTTTCTGCGCGCGCTTATGCGCAAAAAGTCGCCGCGGTGCAGCAGCACAATCCCTTGTATGATGATCTTTCCGTCCAAGAGTTGATCCGTTTTGGCCAAAGCGCTTATCATTTTCCCTTGAGTGAAGCTGCAGACGAAGCGGTTATCGACGAGATCATGGCGTTTTTGCAATTAACGGGGTTAAAAAAGCGGTCCATGCAAGCCTTATCTGGCGGCCAGCAGCAGCGCGTGTGGCTGGCTTTGGCTTTGGCGCAGCAGCCAGAGTATCTGTTGTTGGACGAGCCGACGACGTATTTGGATCTGCATTTTCAATTCCGCTTTTTGCAACTGTTGAAACAACTCAACCAGCAAAAACACCTCACGATCTTGATCATTTTACATGACTTGAATCAAGCCTTGGCGTTCAGCGATCACACCTTGCTGCTCGCAAATGGCAAGCTGGCGGCACAAGGCGCACCGCAAGCGGTGGTGACGCCGGCTAACCTCAAAACGTATTTTGCAATCAATTCTGAATTAGTGGCGACCAGCAGCGGTCAGCAAATCGTGCAGCTGCCAGATTAACTGGGGCATGACAGCGACATATCAGGCAAGTTTGCGGTGATCGACCCTGAACTTGCTTTTTTTGCCTGCAAGGGGAAACGGTGCAGTCCCTCTATATACAAAGAGGCAATTTAGGCCGAAAAAGTAGAGGGGTCTCAGCAAATTTTAATACAAAAAAATAAATTTTCTTACATGAAAGCCTTACACCAATGCCCAGTTCCGCACGATTAGCCTAATTTATTGTGCGTATCTGTCTAGCAAAAATCGGGCAAAATTGCCTTATTTGTATATAGACAGGCAATTGATCACTGCCTGTTGGCGACTGCGTGAGTCGCTGGTTTTTGCCCCACAAAAGCCAGCGCGGGGCACGTACACTCGCCGCCGTGTGGGCCCGCACGGTTCACCTGATGATTGTGCCGATAAGCTGCAAGCTTATTTTATCGCCTCAGTTGATCAGGTCGTTGTCTGCCGCATCGCCACAGGCACTCCCGCTGAGGCCGCGCGCCAAAATCGTGGCGGCCCACTTGCATCACCGCCGCGTCTAGTTTGTGGCGGCAGCCACATCACTAGCTAAATTCCCGCTAGCGTCAACGCACAAGCAAAATTAGCTTCTGTGCGCATGCCGCCAATCTGGGTCTTGCGCTACTGGTCTGCCCGCCTCCGCAACTAGGCCCGGCATCTGGCCGTCGTCCCTGTGCCTGTGGGTTTCACCCTTGGCGATTTGGCGCCAAGGTCTACACAGTTCAAGCGCCAAAAGACTCGCAACGTGCAGGCGTTGGGAGTCTTTGGCGTGTTCAAAAAACGGGACCAAGCCATTAACCGGGGCAGTGCATGCTTACCGGCAACGCGTTTATAGGCTAATTCAAGTCAGCCAGCCGGTAGACTTTGCCTGGGCGGCCGGGATGCTTGCGGGTTTCTTCGCCGGTGGCGATCAACAAGCGGTGGTGTTCCCGCAAGAAGTTGGAGTTATCGATTTGAGCCAAGGTGACATGGCGAAACAGCGCGAAAATCGTGCGGGCTTGCCGCAAGGTGAAATCCCGGCCTAAGGTCAATAAAATGCTGGGTTGATAGTCGAGTTTATTGGCGATACGGCTGCAAGCCACGGTCACGATCCAGTTATGATCATAGGCTAACGTCGTGGCCGGATCGCGTTGGACCAGGTATTCACTGGCCGCTAACGTTTGAAATTTGGCCCCAAAACCGGTGAGGGCAAATTGCCAATCATTTTCACTGGTCAGCGCAAACCACTTGGCGTCGGTGGTGCCCGGTCCGGCATGTAATTCCGGGCGCCGCGGCAAAAATATCATGTAGGCCAAAGACAATGCCCGCTCGCCAGGAGCACGGTCGGGTTCAGTGAAGGTGGCCAGCTGTTCGGAGTGCGAACTGGCTAAGGCTAAACCGATTTTTTCCCGGACCAAGCGCAAGGCTGCGGCATGCGCACTTTCTTGGACGCGCATCGCGGTTTCTGGTAAGGCCCAAAACCCTTGATAAGGGGCGTCTGCGCGGCGCACCAAGAGCAAGTTGACTTGTTGGGCAGCGTGATCGAAGCTCCAGATCAAATTAGTGATCGTGATCATAGGATGTTCAAGTCGATTAACAGTCATAATAGCCTCCTCAAGTCAGTGTACCATGCCAAATTGCGTTGCGGCGAAAAGTTTTGACCGTGTCTTGACTATCTGCTGTTCTCAGCGTAAAGTCTTAAAAAGTAATCAAAAAGAGTGATAACCAGTACTTAAATAACCTTGAACTATCTTTTGATTATAAAATAAATAATTTTGCGGAGGCTTATTCATGCAAATGACGCCTTTATTATCAGGCGCTGGGATCACCGCCGTCACCTGGTGCCGGGCCAGCCCGTTGTGTCATCGCGATATCGATACCATCATTCGGTTAAAACGCACCTATTCAGCGGTGTTGGTTTTTTTGCTGCCGCTGGCAGGGGGGCGCTTGACGCCAGCGACGCAAGTGAAACTGTTTCGTTCGACCTTTGGCGACCAGTCCGGCGTGCTGGGAGTCCCAATGCAAGGCGCCGCCGCGACTGTTGCGCAGATTCGTGAAGGCGTATTGGCGCAGCTGGGCCAATATTTTACCCAAGCCCCGACCAGCCTGAGCTTCACGCCAGGACCTTGGCCGGCCGACACGGACTTGGATGCCGCTGCTAAAACCTTGTTAGCACAGGCCCAAAAGCGCTTTGGGTCAACGAATTGCCAACTTGATCGTTCAGTGATCATGGCCCATGATCAGGTGCGGCAGCAAATCGAGGCCCAACCGTTGGCCAATTGGGCCCAGATCGCCCCGCAGTTTCGCCGGCATTATAAAGTGAATGTTGCGCTAGTGGGTGGGGCGAGCACCGGCAAGACGCAACTGGCCCAAGACTTAAGCAATTATTACGCCGTACCGGTCAGCGACGAGTATGCAAGAGCTTATCAACCGGCGCGCAACGTGATGGACACAGAATTAGATGGGCGGGATTTCCGCGCGATTTTGGAAGGCCAATATGATCGCAATCGTGCCGTGATCGAAGACCCTTACGCACCGGGATTATTTATCGCCGATACCGAAACGATCACGTCGGCGACTTATTTGAAACTGATGCTGGCGGCTGAATATACGCGCCTCAAGCCGCTGATCGCAGACTTAGTGGCACGCAGTCAATGGACATTGTTGTTGGTGTTGCCGCCGCAAGCACCATTTGTTGAAGATGGGTATCGCGGTGCGGCGATGGGGGAGGCAAATTGGCGCCAGACGTATTATGACACGCTGCAAGCGCTGCTGCATCAGTATTATGCGCCGGCGCAAATCGTCACGTTAGATGCATTGCCCAACGCGGCTCATCATGATCTTGATGGGTATTATGCCCGGTTCAATCAAGCGGTTCGGTATATCGATGCCGCAATGGCCACGGGAGGGAAGACATGTTAAAAATCATGGGTAAGCGGATCTTCGACGAATTGTGGTCAGGGTGGACGCGCAATGAAGCGATTTTTTTGGCCGGGCTGCTTGCGGTGCAGCTCATCGTGCTGGCCGGTCAGTTCATGGCTGATCCAACACAGCTCAGCGATGGCTGGGTCTGGTTGAGCAGTACCGGTGGGGTATGCGGCGTGATCTGCGCCGTGGAAGTGGCCAAAGGCAAATTAAGCAGTTATTTTTGGGGGACGCTGCAAGTCGTGAGTTACTTGTCTTTGAGCATCCATCATGTGCTGTATGGCGAGGTGTTGCTCAATGGCTTTTTCTTGACGACGCAAGGGATCGGGTTCGTCGCTTGGCAGCGCCACATGGATGCTGATGCCAGCACGCCGTTGGTGTTTGCGCGGCGATTGCGCTGGTGGCAATGGGCGATAGTGCCGGTGGCAGTGCTGGTGATTTGGTTGAGTTTAGGCGGGGCCTTGCAATTAGTGGGCAGTCATCAGCCTTTCATGGACAGCTTAACGACAACGTTTTCGTTGAGTGCCAACTTGTTGTTTGTTTGCCGGATGTCTGAGCAATGGCTCTTTTGGATCATTGTCGATGTGCTTGAAGTGATCTTATGGGTCCGCGCCGGTGATCCTGGTCAAATCGCATTGTGGAGCTGCCGGCTGGTCAATGCCGTGTATGGCTATTTGAATTGGCGGCAGCTGGCTAAGGGGCATGCCCAAAAGGCGGTGGCCGCATGAAGATCTTGTTGATCGATGGCTACACGCCGCATCCGGAAGCCAAAGGCCAATTGACCCACGCTTTAGTCGCCACCAGCCAGCAGGTGTTAGGTGCGCGCCATCAGTTGAAAACCACTACCATGACCGGCTATGACGTGGCCCAAGAAACCGAAAAATGGCAGTGGGCAGAGCTGATCATCTTGCACTTTCCGGTTTATTGGTACGCCTTGCCTTGGGGGTTGAAACGCTATCTTGATGACGTCTTAGCGCGTGATCGGTTTTATGCCACCGATGCGCTGGGGCGATCGACGCCTTTGATGACCCACAAGCACTTTACTTATGTCACCACCTTGGCGGCCACGCAACAAGACTTGGCATGGGGGCCAGGAATCGCGCAGCTGTTAAGTCCGTTGAATGCCAGCTTGGCGTTTTGCGGGGTGACCCCAGCGCCGCAAGTGGCCGCCCATATCATCTATGATGTCTACCGCACGCAACCTGACTTGTCGCAATGGGGCGCAACGCTGACCCCGCTACTATAAAAAAGGAGTCACTATTTATGATCAAAACGGCGAATGACTTAATTGGCAAAACGATCCGCTGGACTTGGCTGGAAGGCCGCTTTGCCAACAGTACCTATGATAACCGCGTCAATGCAGACGGATCAGTTTGGTGGAAAGGGCTTGATGGCGAAGAAGGGGGCAAGGAATTGATCACCCCGGCCGCGCAAAGTACGATCCGCAAGGTGGCAGACGATGTCTTTTACTTTAGTTGGTTTGAAGACAACGGCAGCACCGTCTCCGTGGTGGTGAATTTTGCCACCGGTGAGATGCAAGGGACCGTGTCTAAGTCGACTTATTGGATCCCCAGCCGCGGCCGCGCCGAATTATTGGATCAAGCATAAGCGGGGTGGCTGCCGCTTGCACCAAAAAGACCTTGCGTTAACGCCCACTGATGGTGGCGTTGCCGCAGGGTCTTTATTTGCGCTCACGGTCGTAAGCGTCAGCTTGGGCTTGCCAATCGTCATGGTCTTTGGCGGTGATCGGGCGCAAGACACGCGCCGGATTGCCGACTGCAACGACATTTTCCGGGATGTCTTTGGTGACGACTGCACCGGCGCCAACGACTGAATTGGCGCCGATGGTGACGCCAGGCAAGACCGTCACATTACCGCCGAGCCACACGTTGTCGCCGATGGTGATCGGCTGTGCAAATTCCAGCAAACGGGTGCGCGTCGGCGCGTCGATGGGGTGGCCGGCGGTCAGTAAGTTGACGCGCGGGCCGATCTTCACATTATTGCCGATGGTGATCCAGCTGGTGTCAAGAAAGACGGCGTCGACATTGCAGTAGAAGTTTTCACCGATGGTAATGTGGCGCCCGTAATCCACTGCAAACGGCGGCTGGACGAAGAAGGTTTCTGGCTGCCCGCGGAAGAGCTGTCGTTCTAGGGCGATGATTTGATCGACTTGATCAAGGGGCAATTGATTGATTTGTTGCACGATCAATTGGCCTGGCAGCTCGCGGTTGGCGGCGCGAATGCGGTCAGTGACATAGAGTTTGCCGGCGAGCATGCGGGCATATTCTGGATCTGGTGTCAATTTGTCATTCCTCCTGGTAACTGTGCCAAGGCGGCTTGCAGCCATTGGCAGTATTCTTCTTCGCGGTGCAAGGCGTGTTCAAGGATCAAAAAATGGCCAAAATCCAACGCATCGGCCCCATTGGGAAACTTGGTGGCGAGCTGTTTGCGCAAATGATCGCGCCGTTGTTCGTGCCAAATCAGTTGGGTCGTTAACATGGGCTTAAGGCGGGCATCGGTTTGGTCATGGATGAAATACAGTTTTAAGACGAATTCATCTTTGGCCCCTGACACTGGTTCGCTGGCGGCGGTCAACCAGTCGTTCAAAGCGGCTTTGCCGCTTTTTGTCGCCGCATAGCGCTTGCGGTTGAGCTTTTCGCCCGTGATTTCTTCGGTATGGGTCAACCAGCCCTTGGCTTCTAGCGTCTTGAGCTGCGGGTAGATCTGGCTGTGTTGCGCTGACCAAAATTCGCCGATATCATTATCGAACGCTTTGGTCAGCTCATAGCCGGTGCGCGGCTGATCGGTGACTAAGCCGAGGATGATAAATTGTAAAATATTGCGTTGCGCCATAATGTTCCTCCTTGACGAGTTGCTCACTTCAGTATACACTGATCAAGTTGATTAAAACATGTAATTAATAACATGTATAAAAATACGGAGGCGACATACATGGCAGAATTGAATCATATGGACAAGCATTTTGACACTTTAGCCGATTTTTTAGGCACGCATTTTATTTATACCTACGATAATGGCTGGGAATATGAATGGTATGCGAAAAACGACCATACCGTCGATTATCGGATCCATGGCGGGATGGTGGCTGGCCGTTGGGTGACCGATCAAGCCGCGCACATCACGATGTTGACTCCAGGGATCTATAAGATCGCTTGGACCGAACCGACCGGGACTGATGTGGCTTTGGACTTTGTGCCCAATGAGCATAAGCTCAACGGCACGATTTTCTTTCCCAAGTGGGTCCAAGAACATCCAGAAATCACGGTGTGCTACCAAAATGAGCACCTGGATGAGATGATCGCCGCGCGGGAAAAATATGCCACTTATCCGAAACTGGTCGTCCCAGAATTTGCCACCATCACGTATATTGGCGATGCAGGGCAAAACAATGAAGCGGTGATCAACGAAGCGCCATATGCTGGCATGCCTGATGATATCCGCGCCGGAAAATTCTTTACGGCTGATTATCAGCGCCCAAAATAAAGTTAACCACGAATTAGACGAGATCCGCTCAGCTGTGCAGCTGAGCGGATCTTTTGCGGTCAACGTTGGCTGTGGCGAAAAATAGCCTGGGGCAAAAAACATTGCGGTGACGGCAATGCTTTTTGCCCCAGGCTTAATGGATCAATCGCTGCTGGTGCGCAAGTCTGGTTTGGCGATCCACAACATCAAGAAGTTGATCAACAGCAGACAAGCGGTTGAAATGAATACCACGTTATAGTCAAACAAGCCGGCTAGCGTGCCGCCTAGCAGCGACCCGAACATGTTGCCTAGGGCTTGAAAACTTTGGTTCCAAGAAAAAATCAAGCTGGTGGCAGTCGCAGGGGAGTTTTTGGTCAATAAGGTTTGGATCGTGGGGAATAATGCCCCGTCTGAGATCCCCACCAACAAGCGCAAGGCCCCTAGCGCCCAGACGCTGGTGATAAAGCCTTGCGGGAAGTAGACCAGCACTGCGAATAAGTAACCGCCGATCAACACCTTGCCGGAACCGTGATGATCCCCGTAAGCGCCTAACCGCGGGGCGGCAATGATGTTGGAGATCCCTGGCAAAGCGGCAATGATGCCTGCCACTAAGGCCACTGCGCCGTGGTTGTGCATCAGTTCCTTCACATATAAGCTGATGATCGGGGCGATGGAAGTGTTGCCTAATTGGACAAATAAGGTCGAAAACAGCAACACGATGATCAGCCGGGGGTCTTTGAATTGGCTGAGCAATCCTCCCAGCATCCCGCCATGTTCGGCGCGCGGCTGCTTGGGGATTGGCACGAAGTCTTCTTTGACCAAAACGGCTGAAGCGATCCCTGCTAGCGCCAAAAGGCTGGCAGTGATGAAAAAGGTGACGCGGATGGTGAACACTTCCGCTAAGATCCCGCCTAAAATCGGCCCCATCAACATCCCAGAAGTCGAGCCGGTGACTAATGTGCCCAGTGCTTGGCCGCTGTATTTGCGCGGGGTTTGTGATGCGATCAGCGCTTGGGCATTAGAAATGTAGCCGGAAAACAAGCCTTGCAGCATGCGCAAGCCGATCAGTTCCCAAACATTGGTCGCCAAGCCCATTAAAAACATGGCAAACGCCATCCCAAAAGCCGCCCGGATCAACATGATCTTACGGCCCTTGCGGTCGGCGAGTGCGCCCCATAGCGGGGAGACGATCGCGGTGACCAAGAAGGTGGCTGCATAAACGATGCCGCTATAAAACGAAACCTGGGCTTTGGTAAAATCGCCCAGCTCGCCAACATATAACGACATGAAGGGCATGATCTCAGAAAAAGCGACCCCGGCAATGAAGGTACATCCCCATAGGACATGGAGATTACGCCGCCAAGGGCTCGCGTTGCGCTGGTTTTCGTCCACTGTCATCATCCTTTCTCGTGACCGCACACGCTTTCAATATGCGCCCAAATTATGAAGAAATTATGAAATTTATCGGTGTAGGCGCAAAAACGTCGGAGGCTAAGCGCACAACAAAACACCCGTGGGCGGCGATTTCAGGGAAAAATCGTCGCCCACGGGTGGTGACACTAGCCGAAACAGCCGCATTCGGCGAATCGTGATCAAAAGTCAAGCATGCGGCGCTGGTTTGGTCGCTTGCGTGTGGGCCAATACTTGGCCGACGGCTGGTAGTTGGCCCAGTGAATCCACGGCAGTACTTGGCAAGACCACCGTGTTGCTGTCGCCTTTGGCCAGCTCTTCTAAAGCTTCAATGTTCTTATATTGCAGGTATAAGTCGCCATTGTTTTGCAAGCCGGCATTGATCGAGTTGATCTGGTCTTTGACCGCATCGGCAAACAGCCGTTGCGATTCGGCCCGCCCTTGGGCTTGGAGGATCTGCGTTTGTTTGTTGGCTTCAGCTTCCAAAATGGCGGCTTGTTTTTCCCCTTCAGCTTTGGCGATGGCCGCTTGTTTGTGGCCTTCAGCCTCCATGATATTGGCTTCTTTTTCCCGGCTGGCGCGTAATAGCTTGTTCATCGAATCTTGGATCGTGGTATCGACTTGGATAGAGTCGATGTTGACGCGGTCCACATTCAGCCCATACCCCGCGGTGGTTTCGGCGATTTGGGTAAACAGCGTTTGATTAATGGTTTCGGTGCCGTTCAACACGTCATTGAGATCCATGTTGCCAATGATCCCCCGTAAGTTGGCCCGGGTGTCTTGCACCATCGACAGCACGGAATCTTTATTTTGATAAACATAGGCATTCACATTGGTGATATGATACTTCAGCGTTTCTGAAATACGCACGACCACGTTGTCTTTGGTGATCACTTCTTGTTCATCTACTTTTAACGGGATCTGTTTCATGTTGACGATTTCGGTGATGCGATAAATCAGGGGCGGCACCACGTGAAAGCCGGGTTCTAGAGTTTGAACATATTTCCCCAACCGTTCCACGATCCCCACTTCCCCAGTATGGATGATCGCGACACTGGTCAACAACATGACCAATAGTGCCAAAATCACCAAGACAACGATGATGCCGATAATGATCCCAAACATGATTTTTCCTCCTTCAAGCCCAAACGCACGCTTAATACTGCAAGGGCGCTTTTGGTGCTTGCACCTTCAGCCCTAAGGCATCCGCTGCGACGATGCAGACGACGGCGCCAGGTTGACTGTGATCTAAAACGCGATAGTGATAATGGATCCCATACAGCGTGATCATGCCGGTAGGAACCGTCGTCAGCGTGAAGCATGTGCCGATCAACCGATCATCTAACAAACAGGCACCTCCTGACAAAAGCATGTGATATCAATAACAGCTTCATGCTCATTCTATACGTTCGCGCGCCTTGAAACAATCATCACCGCCTTGATTGTAACCGGAACCATCGCCGCGGGGGAAGTGACAATTTTGACACCTGCGCCGCAAGCCTAGCAAGATTTGATAGAATAGATAAGCAGTGGAGGTGAGGACATGCGGAAAAAACGGCCGATCTATGCAGAAACATATGCGCGCCGCCAGCGCGCTTTGGTCATCGCCGCGCTGGTGGTACTATTGGCTGCTTTAGGCGGCGGGTGGTATTTTTGGCAGCGCAATCCGCGGCCCAGTCCTCGGCGCTATCCGGTGATGGGGGTGCGCTTGGACCAATCCAGTGATTACTTAGACGCAACGCAATTACAAAGCGGCGGGGCCAAGTTTGTCTATCTCAAAGCGACCCAAGGGGCCAGCTTTAGTGATGACCATTTTGCCACCAACTATCAGCGCACAGAAGGCTTGAAAGTCGGCGTCTATCATTATTTCAGCTTTGATTCCACCCCGGCGCAACAAGCGGCGAATTTCAACACCACTGTCGGCGACAATAGCGGGTCGCTGCCGATCGGCATTGAGCTGGTGTATTACGATCAATATGCCAAACACCCGCCGCAAGCGCAAATCGTGCAAGCGCGCCTGCGCCAATTGATCACCGCCTTTAACGCCAAGTATCATCAAGGGGTGGTGTTAATGGGGACTCCGCAAGCATTGGCCACGGTCAAACCCGTCGCGCCGCAAAGCCCCCGCTGGGTGATCTCGCCAAAACGGCCCAAGCACGGGGCATTTTGGCAATATGCAACCGCGCCGCTGCCTGCTGGCCGCCGCCAGCAGCAATTTGCCAGTGCCGTATTTCTCGGTTCTCGCCAGGCTTTTGCCCGGCTGCCGTGACCAGAAGATGAGGTGAATAATAGTGAAACGATTCTTGATCGGCTTGGTCGTCTTATTAGTGTTGATCTTTGGCGGTTTGAAATTATATGCCATCACCAATTATGGCGGCACCACTTACTACACTAAGATCACCACTACCGGGACTAAAATCGCCCCGCATGATGCCAATGGCAACGTGCATCTCGATTACCGTTATGAACAAACGGGCTATGATGAAAATGGCCGGGCCCAATCATTGACTTTTAATGCCAACAAGGCGCGTCCCTTGCGGCAACAGGCGTATCTCAAATTAACGTATAACGACAAAAAAGGCGTTACCAGCTGGGAAGCGGTAAGCGCCACAGATGTCCCTAAAAAAGCACTGACGAAACTAGCGGCCCAGCCTTAAACGGCCAACCCCGCTGCGCGTTTTTGCGCCTAGAGGGGTTGGCCGCTCAAGCAAGCCAGGCTACTCGTCGCTGGTGGAAAGGGGTTGGTCAGTTTCAGGCGTTAAGATCCGATAAATCGCATCTTCAGCTTCATCGTAAACAGACTCAGGCCCATTAGGACCGCAAGTGACGATCAGCTGATAGCCATAGTGGTCGAGGAAAGTCAGTTTCTCAGTCGTGATCCCAGTGACTTGTCCAGGCAGCGTGCGCCCATCGATCTTGATCGTCAACTCGGGGCTGATACTGAGCTGATGGCTTTTATTGGTTTGTTCGTCAAGAAACCCGTATTGACCCGTGTAAGTTTGGGCCAAGTCAAGGACCGGGTCGTGTTGGGGTTGACGGGGATGATGTTCGACCATTTGTGTCAGCACCCGCATGAAATCGTGAAAACGTGTCGCCATCTGCTTGCCTCCTCATGCTTTATGCCAATCATAGCACGAACGGCCAAAGGGGTGAACCAGTTGCCTACTGCTTTTTGCTAACATAATTGTTATGATTGAGACAAAGCGATGACGAATGTGAGGAGGATGCGACATTATGTTGAAACTTGGTATCATTGGCACCAATTGGATCTCGCGACAATTCGTTGAAGCGGCAGCAGCAAGCGGCCAATATCAACTGACAGCAGTTTATTCGCGCCGTGAAGCCACCGCCCAAGCGTTTATTGCCAAGACCCAGCCGGCTGCTGCGTATACCAGCATGGCCGCATTTTTGGCGAGTGATTGTGAGGTCGTTTATATCGCCAGCCCCAACAGCTTGCATGCCCAACAAGCCGCAGCGGCGATCCAAGCAGACAAGCATGTGCTCGTTGAAAAACCGTTGGTGACCCATCCCCAACAATTGCAGGTGCTCAACGATGCATTGGCAAAACATCCGCAGGTGATGGTTTTTGAAGCGGCACGGCATTTGTATGATCCCAATTTTCAAGTCGTTGCCGACTACTTAAAAACGCATCAAGTGACTGGGGCGAGCTTAGGGTATATGAAGTATTCCTCACGCTATGATGCTTATTTGGCAGGCAAGCAGCCGAATATTTTTTCGCCGCAGTTTGCTGGCGGGGCGTTGATGGATCTGGGGATCTACTTGGTTTATGCGGCGGTGGCTTGGTTTGGGATGCCGCAAAAAGCGGTGTATTTGCCTCAAATGTTAGCCAGCGGCGTCGATGGCGATGGCGTGGCCCAGCTTGATTATGGCGCGTTTGACGTGGTGTTGCGCATGGGTAAAACCAGTAATTCAACGGCGCAATCTGAAGTGTATTTTGGCCCAGACACCATCGCATTTGACTCCCCAGGCGAATTTACCGCGCTGCGCTTGCAAACGCCCAAGCAATCCACTGATTTATGGCAGTACCATGCGGCCAACCCGATGGCAGAAGAAGCCGCGTATTTTGCCCAGGCTTTGCGCCACAACAATCGGGCGGCTTTCAGCCAGCAATGGGCGCTGGCACAAAACGTGCATGCGCTCATGGGTGAATTGCGCCAAAGCGCTGGGATTCATTTTGACGATGATCCAGAATAGGAGATTAAAATTTGATTGCAGAACCTTTTCAAGCTTTATGGACCGCTGCGGGGTTTACCGCGCAGACTTTGATCCAAGAAGCGGTGTACCAACCACTGAAAACTGACCAAAACGTGATCGGCTTGGCGCCAACAGGCTCCGGCAAGACCTTGGCATTTGGGCTGCCGCTGTTGGAAAAGCTGGTGCCAGGAGATGGGATCCAGTTATTGATCTTATCCCCTTCCCAAGAATTGGCGATCCAAACCCGCAATGTGCTGCAGCCGTATGCTAAAGCCGTGAATATGCGGGTGACCGGGGTGACGGGCAATGCCAATGTCAAACGGCAAAAAGAACAGCTGAAACAACATCCAGAAGTGATCGTCGGCACCGCTGGGCGTTTGGTGGAATTGGCCAATGCCGGGACGTTGAAGCTGCACACGCTGCAAACGATCATCGTGGATGAAGCGGATGAATTGTTGCGCGATCCTGGTTTAGATCAAGTGCGGGCGTTGACGATGGCAGCGCCGGCTGATGTGCAAATGGGCTTTTTTTCTGCGACTGCCAGTCCCATGTTTGATCAATTGGATCAATGGTTTGGTATCGACGCGACGCGCATTGATGTGCGCGCATTAGACCACACGCAAGGGGCCGTGCAGCATTTGTTTGTGCAAACCGACAACGCCCATCGCGTGGAGTGGCTGCGGAGTTTGGCGCATTTAGATCATTTTCAAGCGCTGGTATTTTTCAACAATAATGGCACGCTGGAAAAAGTGGCAGGGATCTTACATCATCAAGCCGTCAAATTTGCGGTGTTATCCCGCAATGACCGCTCGACGACGCGCGCCAATGCGTTGGCGGCTTTTCGCAAGCACAAGGTCACCTTGTTATTGGTGACTGATCTGGCCGGGCGGGGACTGGACCTCAAAAAACTGCCGGCGGTGATCAATTATGCGGCGCCTAAGCGCGCGGAAGCCTACATTCACCGCGCAGGGCGGACAGGGCGCATGGGCGCAAGCGGCTATGTGATTACGCTAGGCGATGACCACGATCGGCGCGATTTGAAGAAGCTGGTGCCGCAATACGCCATCCAGCGCGGTTATTTGGTTGACGGGCAGCTCACCACAGTCGCGCCAAAGGCCGAAGCTGCGCCAGCTGTACCAGCAGCGTCTGCGGCACCGGCACCGGCGAAAACGCCAACGACTTCGGCAAGGCCAAAACCAAAGGCCAAAGCGGCCACCGCCGTGGCACCTGATAAACCAAAGCATAAGAAAAAGCGGCTGCGCGACCAAAAGAACAAAGGCAAGCGCAAACCGCGGGGGTAATCGCGCAAAGGGGGAACAACGATGAAGGTCACACACACACTGCACGTACCGGCGGCGTATTTATACACTAAAGTCGTCGATTCAGCATTGTATGATATCAAACAAAATACCGGCGAGCAGCTCAAGCCCGGCCAGTTATTAGGGTATGAGTACCAAAAACCAATGGCGAACGGGAAATTGCGCGCGCGGGTGAAGATCACGGCGAATGTGATCAATCGCCAATATGGCTTCCAAACTGAATCAAGCGGCGGTACTTACCGCATCAACTATGAGCTGCAAGAGACGCAAGATGGCGGGGTCGTGGTGACCTATACCGAAGACAGTCACTTCAACTCGACTTTGCGAGAATGGAATCAAAAGCTCATGATGCTGTTATTGGGGCATGGCCGCAAGCGGCAGCTGATCGGCATGTTAGATGCGATCGAAAAAGGCTATACCACTACTTGAAGCGTTGCGTCCGGCTTGAAGATTACGTATAATAAATGGGTCTGCAATGGTAGCTCACCTGGATAGAGCAATGGTTTCCTAAACCATAGGTAGAGAGTTCGAGTCTCTCCCGTTGCATCAAGCCCTAATCAACACCCGCAATGCTGAGCAAGCAGTTGCGGGTGTTTGCGTTTAGCCAAAAGTGAAGGCTTATTTAATTTTGCAACAAACCCTGCTGCCGGCAAGCGGCGCTGGTTATACTGGCATTAGGGCATGCCTTTTGGCGGGTGATCGCGTCAAAAAAGCCTTGCCATCAGGTTACGATGTCAAGGCTTTGCGGTGAGGTGAAATCAGACGCTCACGGTTTGATGTAGGCGAAACCGTGGTGTTGGCGTTGCGCAAGTTCCACGACGCCAGAAGGAACGATGGTGATGCCGTCTTGTAGTTGGCTTTTTTCGATCTGGTGTTGGCGCATGGAGTTGGCACAAACGGCAATATTGACCGTACGGGCAAGCAGCGACAAGTCGATTTCGGAGTCGACAGTCGCATCTTTCACGGCCGCGCCGTTGATCAAGACTTCCAAAGTGCTGTTGTCGCTTTGGGCTTGGAGCCAGTCGTTGAAGTGTTGCACGTTGCTCAGTAATGTCGGCCAGCTGGCTGACGCGTCGATATGGAAGATCACATTCATGTCTAGTTTCCCCCTGCTTGATTTACCTCTGTTATAGCATAAACTTGGTGCAATTAAACCAATTAATTCAATAAAAAAAGAAAAATCGTTGCAATTTTGATTCAAAAAAGGAGCCTGACATGACAGTATTTTTAACGACGGTCGGGGCCACGTTAACCATTCTGCTGCTTGGCAGCAGCGGGTTATCTTGGTTGAATGACGCCACGGTGCGCAGGGTGGTGGCGCGCACCGGCAAGGCCAATAGCGACTTGTGGTTGATGAAACCGGGAATTTTTGTTCATGAAGGGCTGCATGCGCTGGTGGGGTGGTTATTTGGCCTGAAGGTGACCAGCTTTTCCTTGCGTCCGGATGTGCGCCAACAGTCAGCGGCCCATGTGGGGTTTGCCTATGATCGGCGATCTTGGCGGCAGCGCTTGGGGGTGTTGTTTGCTGCTGGAGCACCGCTTTGGGGGATCGGAGCCATCGAGTTGATCATCGGCAAGCGGGCATGGTTTGCGCAGGTGAGTTGGACGGCGCTGGCACCGGCAGCCTTGCAGCCAGATTGGCCATGGGTGTTGGGGTGGCTGCTGATGACGGTTTTGTTGACTTTTGGCGCGAGTTTGTCGCGGCAAGACCGGCGGAATTTTTGGGTCGGCTTGCCCCTGCTGGCGCTGCTATTGAGCGGTGCTTTTGGTTTGCTGTGGTGGCTGGCGCCGCTGTGGCTGATCAGCTGGACCAAACTTAACACCTTGTTAGCGCTGGTGTTGTTGGTGATGGCTGGGATCGCTGGAGGCGTTTTTTTGATCGTCAGCAGCTTGACCAGGCTTTGAATTGCATTTCAGGTAAGCATTTCGTTATGATTAAGATAAGGCGAAAGCCTAATCTAAAATCAGGAGGTGTTTACGATGCTGCATCTGATCTGGGTATTGATCGTGGGGGCCGTGATCGGTGCGATCGGCTCTTTGATCGTCGGTCGCGACTTACCAGGCGGCTGGATCGGCAACATCGTCGGTGGTTTAGTCGGCGCTTGGGTAGGTGGCAACTTACTCGGAGGCTGGGGACCACAAGTCGCCGGGATGGCGATTTTACCAGCGATTATTGGTGCGATGATCGTCGTGTTCCTCGTATCGCTGTTGATCGGCGCTAGTCGTCGACGGGCATGATAACAAAAAGCGGGTAAGCCTAGTCCGGCTTACCCGCTTTTTGTGCGTGATCAGGCGTGATGTTTGAGATGCACCGTAAAGGTCAAGGCAAAAGAAGCCGCTAAAAAGACGACGACTACCGCATAAGGAATATGGTAGTTCCAATCGAGCAATGCGCTTGAGATCAAGGGACCCGCGATGTTGCCGATCGACGTCAAAGACATGTTCAAGCCATTGATCACCCCTTGATTAGAGGAACTTTGCTTAGTCAATAACGTCGTGATCGCCGGGCGCAGCAGGTCAAAGGCCGTAAACGCGATCAAAGTCGCGATCATCACGCTTAGCTTGTTGTGCGTCAACATGATCCAAACTACCGCTAAGGCACTAAATAAAAAGGCCAAGCGCGTCAAGCGGATCTCAGTGAGCCAGCGGATCAACCGGTCAAAGAAAAGCACTTGAATGATCAGCGAAATAATCCCGTTAAGCGTCAGCACAAGGGCAATATCGCCTAAGGTGAACTTAAAGACTTCATTGACGAAAATGCTGTAGATACTTTCAAATCCCTGTAAACCAAAACTTGATACCAAGATCATCACAAACAGCATCAACATTGGCCCGCCTAAGACGCCGCGCCAGTCTGCTTGGCGGGTGTCCGGGGTGGCAAGATGGGCGGGATGGGGATTGGCCGTAAATTGCCGATCATCCGGCAGCCATAACCAAGTGGCGATCAAGCCCAATACCCCAAACACTGCGGCGACCCAAAACGGCACTTTGTAGCCGTAATTGGCCAACATCCCCCCAAGGCCTGGGCCTAAGATCAACCCGCCGGAAAAAGCCGCCGATAACCAGCCAATCACCTTTGCCCGCTGATGATAGTCTGTGACATCGGCTGCCAAAGCTTGCGCCGTCGGGACAAACATCCCGGCAGCCAAGCCGCCAATGACCCGCGACAGATCAAACATATACAAATGATTGGTCAAGGCAAACAAAACTTCGCCAACGGCAAATAACGCCAGTCCGCCTAGTAAGATCGGCTTGCGGCCTAAGCGATCGGATAAGCGCCCGATGATCGGGGAGGCCACAAATTGCGTCAAAGCATAAAGCGAGGACATGATCCCCAAGTCAGTGGCAGACAAGTGCAAACTATTTTTGATAAAGGGCATTACTGGAAAGATCAAGCTCATTCCTAAACAGATCAGAAATTCGCTGAAGATCAAGATCGCGATCGTGCGTTTTACCTTGGCGGACATGATTTGGCTCCCTTCAAAATGGCATAAAAAATATTGTAACACAGCCATTGTGGTATCCTAACGATAAGTTGATTAAGGAGCGATAAGAATGCCAAACCAAGTTGTTGTCGTCGGCAGTGCCAATGTCGATCAGATCCTGCAGATCCCGCGCTTGCCGCAAGCCGGAGAAAGCCTGAAGATGCAAGGCTTTTCCCAAGCTGCAGGCGGCAAAGGTGCCAACCAAGCGGTAGCCGCCGCCCGCAGTGGGGCTGCGGTCGCTTTTGTCGGGGCGGTCGGCAATGATGCTAACGGCACCTGGATGCGTGAGCAATTGACTGCCGCCGGGGTGCAAACCAAAGGCTTGGCCACCAGGTCAACATCAACCGGCCAAGCCTTCATCTTATTACAAGCTAATGGTGAAAATTCGATCTTAGTGCATCCTGGTGCCAATGCATTGCTCACCCCGGCTGCTGTTGCTGCCAATGCAGCCAGCTTGCAAGGGGCCGATTTTGTCGTGGCGCAATGCGAGATCGCCCAACCAGCGATCGTTCAAGCCTTTCAAATCGCCAAGGCCGCAGGCAAGCAGACGCTATTGAATCCAGCGCCAGCCGCACCGCTAACGGCTGAACTGCTGCAGTTGGTCGATGTGGTGGTGCCTAACGAAACTGAAAGCGCCGCGCTTAGTGGGATCAAAATCGTGGATCAAGCCAGCTTAGCGGCTAATGCCCAATGGTTTCTCCAGCGCCAAGCGGCCACAGTGATCATCACGCTAGGCGCTCATGGGGCGTATGTGGCAACGGCGCAAACGGCATTTTTAGTGCCGGCGTTTGCCGTGCCTGCCGTGGATACCACTGCAGCCGGAGATACCTTCATTGGCGCGTTAGTCGCCGCATTAACACCTGATGGCGGGCAGCTAAAATCGGCGGTGCGCTATGCCAGCATGGCGTCTGCTTTGGCCGTGCAGCGATTAGGCGCACAGCCGTCGATCCCAACGCAAGCACAAGTGCAACAGGCTTTAGCCAACGAAGGTTAAGTGGTTGGAAATGAGGAAGTTAAGGCATTGGGGTCGGCGGTACGATGCCGGCTTTGGCAAACAACTTGATGGCATCTGCCAAGTCGCGATCAAGTTGGGTGCGGTCGGCTGGCGATAATGCCGTCAAGCGCTTGGTGATTTTTGCTTGCACAGATTGGCTGTGTTTTTCGGCCACTAACCGGCCTTCTGCAGTCGGCATCACATTGATCTGGCGGCGGTTATTGGGGTTGGGCTGCCGATGCACTAAGGCTTTTTGTTCCAAGGCTTTGATCGTGCGTGATAATTGCGGCCCGGTGGTGCCCAGCTCTGCGGCCAGTGCCGACATGGATTGCTTAGGATGGTTGTAAACCACGATCACGGTGAGCAGCTGTAATGGGGTCAACTCCAAAGCTTCGATGGTGAGGTTTTGCATGACCGCCTGGGCGAGCACGGCAAATAGTTCACTGAACAAAGCGGTGTTATTCGGCTCTTTTGAAATCAATCCCATGCCATACTCCTTAAGTCCTAATTTGGTGGCCAACAGTTGACAATCGTTAAGTATGTCGCCATACTTAACGATTGTCAAGCATCACGAATTCGATTGAAAATGAGGTTATGCCAGTGCTCGAGCTTAAACATATCAAGAAATACTATACCGTCGGCGCCACGACCACTAAGGCCCAAGACGATGTTTCCGTGGCCTTTCGGGAACAAGAATTCGTCGCGATCCTCGGGCCGTCCGGCTCTGGGAAAACCACGATGCTAAACATCATCGGCGGCTTGGACCGGTATGATTCCGGGGACTTGCTGATCAAAGGCAAATCGACGAAAGATTTTAAAGACGCTGATTGGGATGCTTACCGCAACAATAGTGTGGGCTTCATCTTCCAATCTTATAACCTGATCTCCCATCTTTCGATCATGGATAATGTCGAGATGGGGATGACGTTATCAGGCGTTTCTGCGGCAGAAAAGAAACGGCGCGCTGAAGATGCACTGATCCGCGTTGGCTTGAAAGAACACATGCACAAAAGCCCGCAACAATTGTCTGGCGGGCAAATGCAGCGGGTGGCCATCGCGCGGGCGATCGCCAATGACCCGGAGATCTTGTTGGCAGATGAACCTACTGGGGCACTGGATTCCGAAACGTCTGAAGAGATCATGAAGCTGATCCGTGATCTGGCCAAAGAACGCTTGGTCATCATGGTCACCCATAATCCGGATCTCGCCAAGAAATATGCCGATCGGGTGATCGAGTTTGCCGATGGGCAGATCCAACGCGATTCTGACCCGTATGCAGAAGCACCACAAGCCGATCAATTTAAGCTCAACCACACCAAAATGAGCTATTGGACCGCGTTGAAGCTCAGTTATAACAATATCCGGACCAAAAAAGGCCGCACCTTCTTAACGGTTTTTGCTTCAAGTATCGGGATCATTTCGATCGCGGTGGTGTTGGCCTTGTCTAATGGCTTCCAAAAGCAAATCGATAAAACGCAATCGGAAGCCATGGCGTCAATGCCGGTGACGATTTCTCAAACCGGCACTGACACCAGTTCCATGATGACCGGCACCAAAACCAAGACTTTCTCCAAAGCACAACACATCACCGCAGAAAAGTCTGATGCCGAAAAAGCCCAACACACCAACAAGCTGTCGGCAAGCTATTTGGATTATATCGATCAAATGCCGAAAAAAGACGCCAAAAATATTGCCGTCACATACGGCACCGGGATGAACTTGATCCGCAAAGTCGGCGCCAGCTACAAGACCGTCAGCTTTTCAACGGCTGATCCTGACAGCAGCACCATGAATTACAGCGCGATGATGTCGGCTTCCACTGGGGTCGGCGGTTCTGTGTATCCGATCGATCGCAACGGCGGGCAAAGCTTTTTGAAAACTTACTACAAAGTGATCGCTGGTGCTTACCCTAAAACCACGACAGATGTGGTGCTGGTGGTCAACAAAGACAACAGCTTAGATATCAATGCGTTGAAGAATCTGGGCTTTACCACCAAGGAAGGCCAGCAGTTGAAGTTTAATGATCTCGTTGGGACCAAGGTTCAATTAGTTGCCAACGATGACTATTACGCGAAATTACCGACTGGGACGTTTATGCCAAAGCAACAACTGGATGCCTTAGCGACGGCGCCTAAGACCAAAACCTTGACGATCACAGGGATCTTGCGGGTGAAGTCGAAGAATTCCGACGGGCTGTTGGCTTCTGGGGTGGCATATAGCGCCGCATTGACTAAATCCGTATTAGCCGCTAACCGCGATTCTGCGATCGTGTCTGCCCAAAAGGCCAGTGCGGCCAATGTGATCACTGGCCAAGCGATGAATGTGACGACGAAAAACAGTGTGTTAACCTCTCTAGGCGGCGTCAGCACGCCAACCAGCATCCAGATCTATCCGACGAGCTTTAAGCTCAAAGACAAGGTCTTAGCTTATCTTGACCGGTATAACCAAGGCAAAGCCAAAGCAGATCAAGTGATCTATACCGACCTTGCCGGTACCGTCAGTGATATGACTGGCGGTTTGATGGATGCGATCACCTATGTCTTAGTCGCATTTGCCGCGATCTCATTGGTCACTTCGATGATCATGATCGCGATCATCACTTACACTTCAGTCCTTGAGCGGACTAAAGAAATCGGGGTGCTCAAGGCACTAGGGGCGCGGAAGAAAGATATTACCCGGGTGTTTGACGCAGAAACCTTTATCTTAGGATTTGGCGCTGGGCTCTTTGGAATCATTGTGGCTTGGGCGTTGACCTTCCCGATCAATAGCGTCTTAGCCGGCGTGACCGGCTTGAGCGGGGTGGCTCAGCTGAATCCGGTGCATGCGATCGTCTTAGTGATCATCTCCACGATCTTGACGATCTTAGGGGGCCACGTCCCTGCCCGCATGGCAGCGAAAAAAGACGCCGCGATCGCATTGCGCGCAGAATAATCAGTGCTTTAACCGACTTACCAGTAAGGTGAGCCGGTTTTTTTGTAAAACTTTTGTAAACGCATACAAAATTGTTGACGGGGGTATTGCCGGGTGGTATCTTAGCGTCACGGTATCGTGTAAGTAGTAGGATCCCATGCGGCCGCATGGGATGTGACCCTCACTGCTCCCTGGGGATATCTGGTCGCTTCGGCGTCACCCCAGCAATCAAAAGCGGCGCACAGCCCTGACATGGCCCCACCGTGTTAGGTGGCTTTAGCGATGAAGCATCTGCGTACTACGGGCGTGGATGCAACAAAATGATTGGCGGACGCTCCAATGTACAGGCAACTGTACAGCACCACCCGCTTTTGGGGGGCCAAAAACGGGATGCACCAAAGCATGACGCACCACTAAAAACCGCGAACTGGCGTTCTTGTACGGCAGGCAACTGCCAAACAGCCATCAGCAAGCCACCAGGGACACGAGCAGGCAACCGCTCGTGTCTTTGGCGTGTCAAAAAATAAACAGAGCGGAGTGGCGCGGTTTTAGCGCGTAGGCTTGGGTGTACTGGCGGCGATCTGGCAAAGCCAGATAGACGGCAGTGCCCCAAGCCCTAGCGCGTTGCGCCACGCAGCTCGACTAAAAACAGAGCGCAGCAATGCGCATTTAGGGGTGTTGGTAAGGGGGCTTGGGTGCGTCGCGGTACGCGGCGTGACCGAGACCGCTTACCAATAGCCCCGTTGCATTGTGCAGCTCGACTAAAACCACAGAGCGCAGCAATGCGCATTTAGGGGTGTGGTTAAGGCAGCTTGGACGCGGTGGCGCAACGCGCCGCCACGGACGAGATGACTTAACCGCGACCCCGTTGCATTGTGCAGCTCGACTAAAACCCACAGAGCGCAGCAATGCGCATTTAGGGGTGTTGGTAAGGGGGCTTGGGTGCGTCGCGGTACGCGGCGTGACCGAGACCGCTTACCAATAGCCCCGTTGCATTGTGCAGCTCGACTCGACTCAACCCGCTGCACCGTCGCTCCCTTGCAAAAACAAATTCACAAAGAAAAACACCAATCCGGATTTACCCAGACTTGATTTGGTCAAAGCAATCGCTTTCGGCTGAACGATCAGCAGGACGAAATTGCCGCAAATACAGACTTTTCGGTTTTATGCGGAGAAATGATTGCGTTTTCCATAAGTTTTGGTAAAATAACAATAGCTATATTTATAATTTGGGTAGTGAACGAAAGCGGGGGAACACTTTGGCACGCAGAAAGATGATCTCAAAACAACAGATACTGGAAACGGCTTATGAGTTGGTGGTCGAGGAAGGTTTTCACAGCTTTACCGCACGCAACATTGCGCGCCATTTGAGTTGTTCGACCCAGCCGATCTACTTGGAATTCAACTCAATGGGGGAGTTGAAAGCCGAGGTCATGAAAATGATCAAAGAAACGCTGCACCAAAAAATGTCTCGCCGATTCACGCAAGACCCGATCGTGGATCTAGGGTTGGCCTACATTAATTTTGCCTTAGAAAATCGCACCTTATACCGGGCGGTGTTTGTTGAAGATCATTTTGGTGTAGAAGAAATGCGGGAATACGCGGTGAACACGGCATTAGTCCGCTTCAATGATTATGCGCCGGCAGCCAAGTTATCCAGCGAACAACAACGCAATACCTTAAGCGGGTTATGGATCGTGGCAACTGGGATCTGCAACTTGATGGCTGCTGGGTTCATTGATATCACGCGTGAGCAAATGATCGATATTTTGCAGGCAGTGGTGCATGACTTCATCGTCAATAAGCGCTTTTCAGCCGATGCTAAGATGATCAGCTTGACGCAAGCCTTAGTGGGGTAATGTTTGGATCAGAGTCGCAGCGCGGCTCTTTTTTTTTGCCATTATAATACGATGAGAACTTTTCTCACAAAAAACGTTGTCATTCATCAAACTTTAATGTAGCCTGTGACTAGACAGAAAAAGGGGTGATGGCTATGAACTATTTGGCGATCGATATTGGTGAGCGCTTGATGACCTACGCGCTGGTCACCGCCAGCGGCGCAATCGTAGTCAAAGGCAATCAATTGACGCAACGCGCCGATTGGGCGGTATTTATGACTAATTTAATCGAGTTGATCGATCGCCATGCTGCCGATATTGCAGGCGTGGGCTTGGCGCTGCCAGGAGTCGTGGATCCTGAAAAAGGCATGGTCTTACAATGCTCAGCACTGCCTTTTTTAGAAGGCCAACCACTGGTTGCCGCTTTGCAGCGCAATTTGAGTGTCGCGGTGCCAGTAGCGCTGGCAAGCCGCGTCCATGCCGCGGCGTTAGCAGAAAAATGGCAAGGCCGCTTGACCAACATCGCCGATGGCGCTTTGGTGGTGATCGGCAGTCAAGTAGAAGTGGCGGTGTTTATCGATGACCATTTGTATCGCGGCGCGCATGCATTAGGCGGCTTGGCAAATTTAATGGTGATCGATGCGACCAATCCTGATGCCAGCGGGCAAAGTGCATTGGGCTTGTCTGCAGATGGTTTTTTGGCTTCTGTTGCCACCAAGCTGCAATTGCCTACCGGTCAGCTGGCGGCGCAAGTTTTTCATGCCTTGATGGCCCAAGAGCCGGCTGCCGTACATGCGTTTCGGGCGTTCACCAAAGCCATCGCGGTCGTGTTGTACAATTTGCAAAGCGTCTTGGATCTGCAGCGGATCGTCGTTGGCGGCCCGTTGAGCACCCAGCCGTTATTAGCCGCCCAGTTAGGAACGGAATTCACCCAGTTGCGCGTGGAAGCGACTCAAGCTCCGCAAATTTTAACCACGCCAGAAATCGTCAGCACGCGGTTTGCCCATGACGCTCGCTTGATCGGGGCGGTTTACCCTTTGACTTATTGAACCAGAATTTCGTGGTTGTGTTTAACCGCCACAATGCCTAAAATAGTCTAGGTGCGTTTCTTCAGAAAAGGTTACGGTTGTGCGCTAATTGTGCGCGAGCTGTCAACGTAACGTATAATCATGACGATAAACACTCGGCCATTTTGGCACAAATTTTTGGTGAAGGGTTCTGATGGATTGGTAACAGCGCAGGCGCCAGGCAAGCTTTATATTGCTGGTGAATACGCGGTGGTGGAAACTGGGTACCCCGCGGTGATCGTGGCTTTGAATCAATTCGTGACTGTAACTGTCGAAGTTGCACAAACGTATGGGTGCATCAACTCAAAGCAATATCAGGAGAATTCGTTGACCTGGCAGCGTAATGGCGATGAGATGGTGTTCGATAATCGGGATAATCCGTTTCATTATATCCTCAGTGCGATCCGCTGTACCGAGATCTATGCCCGCGAGCAAGGCAAGCCATTGTCGCTATACACAATGGATATTGATTCGGATCTCGACTCAACGGATGGCAAAAAATATGGTCTTGGCAGTTCGGCGGCCGTGACGGTGGCCACAGTGAAGGCGTTGAATCAGTTTTATCAATTAGAGATGTCCAATGATCAGATCTTCAAACTGGCGGCGATCGCGCATTTGGACATTCAAGGCAACGGCAGTTTAGGCGATATTGCGGCTTCTGTTTACGGCGGATGGATCGCGTATCGCTCGTTTGATAAAGACTGGTTGGCGGCGCAGCGGCGCATGCACAGTTTAAGCGACTTATTGACGATGCCATGGCCGCAGTTGTCCATTGAGTTGTTACAAGCGCCGGCTGAGCTGCAATTATTGATCGGCTGGACCGGCTCACCGGCTTCCACGTCGCGATTGGTCGATAAAATCGCCATTGCACAAGCCAAAAAGCATGCCGCATATCAGCATTTTTTGGATGCCAGCCGCAATACGCTGGAAGGTTTGATCGAAGGTTTTCGCCAACATTCGCTGGCGGCGATCCAAGCCGGGATCCGGGCCAATCGGCAGTTATTGAATCAATTGGCCAGCTTGTCTGGTGTCGAAATCGAAACGCCGGTCCTCAAACAAATGTGTGATTTGGCTGAAGGGGCTGGCGGGGCCGCTAAAAGCAGCGGTGCCGGCGGCGGTGATTGCGGGATCGCCTTGGTGGATGCCACGGTCGATGCTCACACCTTGTTGGCGCGCTGGCAAAACGCCGCGATCGAACCGCTGCCATTCAAGGTACATGCGATCCAATGATCAAAGTAAGGCAGCCTCAGGTTGTCTTTTTTAATGCGATTGGCCGGTTGCCTGTGACACTGTTATAATTAGCATATGTCACAGTGGAGGATTAATTATGGGCGCATTTATTCGCAATAATTTGCTCGTGCGGGAGCTGGCAGTGGGCTTATTATTGATCATTGTCTTGGTCAGTTTTTATATTCGCTACGCCAAGGCGTCGCATCGCCGGTATGAACGCACGCGTGAGCGGCGCATGGCGATGGTCGTCCGCTCGGCACGGCGGCAGCTTGTGGTCGTGCTGCTTTTGTTAGTAGCGGTATTGGTCTATGATCGGGTCTTGCCGCATTGGGGTTTAGGCGCCTCACAAGCGGCGACACAGTCGGTTAAAGTGGCTTCCAGCAGCCATCAGCCCGCTGCCAAAAAGGCGGTGCAGTCAAAAGCGGCGAGTCAGCAAGCCAAAAGCCGGCTAACACAAGCCGCCAGCGCTAAAGCCGCCAGCGCCAAACAAGCCAGTGCCCAAGCGGCAGCCAGCGCTTCAGCCAAACAAGCCAGCGCACAAGCGGCGGCTAAAAGCCAAGCCAGCCAAACCGCAGCCAGCCAAGCCAGCGCCAAAGCCGCCAGTCAAGCTCAAGCGAACCAACCGTCGCCAAAAGCCAAGGCAGTGGCCGCGGTCCAGCAATATCTTGTTCAGCACCCGGCTGCGGCGGCAGATCGCGTCGACAACGTTGGGGTGATCGAATATAGCACCGATTATAATGGGATCCCGGCTTATCATGTGGGGTTGTATCAAACCCAAGGGGACGGGTCCAGTGTGGCGATCCACATGTATTTTGTTTATGCCAATGGGCAAACAGCGAAAGCATATTAACGTGATTGGGGGTGTGGCCAATGCTGCACGCCCAATTTTATTGATAGGGGGAAAAACGTATGCGCGGCAATCGCCGTAAAATGGTCTTGAAGCGGCCACCACGCGTGCAGCCAGTGGCGCTGACGCCGGCGCAGCGCCAAGCCATCAAAGACGGACGCATTCCGTTGGCTGACATGGCGCTGCCCAAGCGGGTCAAATTACGGGAATTCATCAAACTCGCCATGCGGCGCATCGGGGAAGCTGAATTAGGTGCGACTTCAGCGTCTTTGGCCTTTTATTCGCTGCTGTCCATGTTTCCCATGTTGATTTTATTAGGGAATTTGCTGCCTTTGTTTGGGTTTAAATATGACTCGGTCACAGATTACCTCAGCCAAGTGATCCCGATGTCGATCATGACTTGGATCAACCCGGTGATCCACAACTTGTTGAATTCGACTTCAGGCTCGGCACTGTCGATCGGGGCGGTGGCGACTTTGTGGGCTGCCAGCTTAGCGGTTAGCGGCTTGAAAACCGGCTTTAACAAGGCGTATGGGGTGGCCAGCCCGGCGAACTTTCTCGTGCAGCGGTTGATTTCAATGGTGATGATCTTCACGCTGATCTTTGCGTTAGGCCTGGTGATGATCGCCTTTACCTTTGGCCGGCAATTCTTGGAGTGGCTGGTGCCGTTGCTGGGCTTATCGGATAATTGGCTCAAGACGTTTAACACGCTGCGCTGGCCGGTGACGGTAGCCGCATTAGTCGTGGTGATCTTTGCCATTGATTATTTCTTGCCTAATGTCCGGATCCGCTTTTGGACGATTTTGCCCGGCGGTATTTTTACGATCATTGGCTGGTTGGCGTTAGCCCAGTTCTTTTCGATCTACATGCGCTATTTTGGCTCGCGTTTCAGCACATATGGGACCATTGGCACCTTTATGGTCTTGCTGTTGTGGCTGAATTTTAGTGCCTTATTGATGCTGATCGGTGCCGTGATCAATGCCTTAGTGGCAGAATACTACACCGGCAGGCTGCATCACTCGCGCGGGAAAGTGCATGATTTCGTTAAAAATGTGCGCATCAGCCAAGACAAATAAATAGGATCAGCCAAATTTTGGCTGATCCTATTTTTTGTTAATCGGCAACGCGGCGAAGCATCACGTTGTTGGTGGAGCCTGGTTCGTAAAGCGGCAAACCGGCCACGATCACGACGACATCGCCGCCTTTGATCTCACCGGCAGCCACCAGTTTGGCTTCGGCTTCGGCGACTAAAGATTCAAAATCGTTGCCTTTTTCAAAGACTAACGGCGTCACGCCCCAAGAAAGCAACAGGCTGGAAGCGGTGCGTTGGTCATAAGTGACGGCTACGATCGGCGCTTGCGGCTTGAGCCGCGAGATCTGGCGGGCGGTATAGCCGCTGGAAGTCAACGTGATGATGGCTTTGGCGTTGACCCGATCGGCGGCGGTCACCGCGGCGATCGCAGTGGTGGTGGTGATCGAACCGGAACTCTTGAGTTCTTCAAGCACTGGGGAATGCTTTGGCAGCATCTTGTCGGTGCGTTCGTCGATCACGGCCATGGTGTGGACAGATTGGACCGGGTAATCCCCATTGGCTGATTCGCCGGATAACATGGTAGCGTCGGTGCCTTGCAAGACGGCAAACGCCACATCGGTAACTTCCGCGCGGGTCGGCCGCGGGTTTTCTTGCATGGAATCAAGCATTTGCGTGGCGGTGATCACCGGCTTGCCAGCCAGCAGGCATTTGTGGATCAATTCTTTTTCAACGGCAGGGACTTCTTCATAAGGGATCTCGATGCCCATGTCGCCGCGAGCGACCATTAAGCCGTCGGCAGCGGCTAAGATGGCATCGCTGTTGTTGATGCCTTCTTGAGATTCGATCTTGGGAATGATCAAGACATCTTCGCCGCCAACTTCTGCCAGCACGTCTTTGATTTCTTGGACATCAGAGACTTTGCGGACAAAAGACGCCGCAATGAAGCTGATGCCTTGGCTGACCCCGAAGCGAATGTCATCTTTGTCTTTATCTGTGATCCCTTTGAGTTGGAGAGAAACACCAGGGGAGTTGACACCTTTTTTCGACCCTAATTCTGCTGGGTTTTGGACTTCCAGGGTCAATTCGCGGGTGGCAGGGTTTTTGGCGATGATCTCAGTGTCCAACAAGCCGTCATCAAACAACACATGATGGCCGATTTCCACATCGTCATACAAGCCGCCATAAGTGATGTCAATGGCGCCTTTTTCGCTGAGTTTGCCGGTGTTCATCGACAAGGTGATCTTATCGCCAGTGGCATATTCGACCTTGCCGCCATCGGTGGTGGCTGTGGTGCGAATCTCAGCGCCTTTGGTGTCGAGCATCAAGCCGACTTTGACGCCGGTTTCTTGCATCGCTTGCTTGACCAAGTTCATCCGGCCGAGTTGTTCCGCATGATCGCCATGGGAGAAGTTGAACCGGAAGATATTGGCACCCGCGTTGATCAACGCCTTGATAGTTTGCAAGTCGTTGGACGCTGGGCCCAGCGTCGACACGATTTTAGTTTTACGCATGTTAGATGTTTCCCTCCAAAATAGTTGATGTAAACGTGATAAAAATCTCACCATTTTATTCTAGAGAATATTAATGGATTAAACCATTACAATTGTGTGTCAGTTGCACCGGCAAAAGCGCAGAATTGACCAATGAATGAGATTGATTGGCAAAGGCAAGGCAGGGGTGAAGCAATTGCATTCTTTGTTAAATCAGTTACAATTTCAGTAGTAGCTTAAATGGCCGAGCCTGACCGATAGGAGTGATTAATGTGAAATTTATCGCAATCGTAGGCACTAATGCCAAGCATTCGTATAATCGAATGCTTTTACACGAGATGCAAGCGCGGTTTGACCAAGCGCAAATCGAGGTGGTCGATATCCAAAATATTCCGATGTTTAACGAAAATCATCCCGAAACTGACCCTGAACCGGTGGGGCAATTAGCCGACGCGATCACGGCGGCTGACGGCGTGATCATTGGCTGCCCAGAGTACAATCACAGCGTGCCTTCCCCATTAAAAAGCGTGATCGAATGGCTGTCTTATCGCGTGCATCCCTTGGCAGAAAAGCCGGTGATGATCGTTGGGGCTTCCATTTATCCGCAAGGGTCATCACGAGCGCAGCTGCACTTGCGGCAGATCTTAGATTCGCCTGGCGTGAATGCCCAAGTTTTTCCCGGCAATGAATTCTTACTGGGCCAGGCCAATCAGGCGTTTGATCAAGCCGGCCGGCTGCAAGACCAAGGGACGATCGACTTTTTGACCCAATGCTTTACCGGCTTCTTGGACTTCGTGTTGATGCACCAGCAATTTTCGAAGGGGGACGCCTAATGTTACTCACTGCGATCGTCGGCACGAATGCCGACTTTTCATACAACCGCTTATTACTTCAATATATGCAAAAGCACTTTAAGGGACTGGCCGCAATTCGCATCTTAGAAATCTCACAATTACCGGCGTTTAGTGAAGACACGCCGGCAGATATGGCGGTGTGGCGGTTCAAAAAAGCGATCCAGTTATCAGATGGGGTGATTTTTTCCACCCCAGAATATGATCACTCGATCCCAGCAGCGCTTAAAAGCGCGATCGAATGGTTGTCTTACCGCTCAGATGTCTTAAAGCACAAGCCGGCCATGGTCGTGGGCACCAGTTATGGGCCGCAAGCGTCTTCACGGGCGCAAGAACACTTGCGGCAGATCTTGGCTTCACCAGATTGTGACGCTTATACGCTTTCAGGCAATGAGATCTTGATCGGCAATGCCGCGAAAGTTTTTGTCGATGGCAATGTCACTGATCGGCAGGTCCAAACGGAACTAGAAGCGTATTTTGGCAATTTTGTAAAATTTGTGGATTCAATTGCAGAGGGGGAAGACGGCATGTCGATGCACCAACCATATTTAGATGACGCGTATATCACATTTCCAACTGGGCGCTTGAGCTTTCGGGAAGTGCAACAGATCTTTAGTACCATTCCATTTGAAATCGACTTGATTGATCATAATGACAAATTCTCGTGGTTTTCTAACAAACCTGATCGCGAGCATGTCCGCTCGGTGCGCGAAATCGGTGAAACGGTGGCGGAATGTCACCCGCCAAAGGCTTTGCCGATCGTGATGAAGATCATCGATTCTTTCAAAGACGGCAGCCAAGATTCAGTCAGCCGGCCGCTGATCATGCATGGGCACCGGGTCTTGATCCAATATTTTGCCTTGCGGGATGTCGATGGGGCCTATTTAGGCACGATCGAATTTACCGGCAGCGTGGAGCATATTTTGAACTTCTACGAACAAGGTGCTTGGTCAGATGCTGCCAGCGGCGCGTCGCAAACAGACAGCACCAGCGGCGCATCTGCTCATGATGCGCCAGCCGCAGAGGCACCAGCAGATGCGACGCCTAAAGCCGCTACGGATACGGATAGTGATGCCACCAGCGGTGCGTCACAACATTAATGATGAGGCAAACCATGAAGCAAACAAAAGTTGGCCACGGCTTAGGCACAACGATCACCTTGACCGCATATGGCGAAATGACGGCTGCAGCATTAGATGCGGCCTTTGCGTTGATCGCAGAATATGAAGACCGCTTGACCGTCAATCGCCAGGTGTCTGAGGTGATGGCGATCAACCATGCCGCTGGTCAACACCCGGTGGCGGTGTCGCACGCCACGTTCCAATTGGTGCAGCGCGCGGTTTTAGCCAGCCGGGAAAATTTTGGCTTCAACGCCTTGATCGGGCCTTTAGTTAAACTTTGGGCGATTGGTTTTGCCGATGCGCATGTCCCAGCAGATCAAGCCATCGCGGCGCGCCAAAAACTGATCGACCCCATGCAAGTGCAATTGGATGCAGCGGCGCAAACGGTATTTTTATTGCAGCCAGGCATGGAATTAGACTTAGGCGGCATCGCCAAAGGCGAAATCGCCGATCGCGTGGCTGATTTGTGGCGAGCTTATGGGGTGGCCAGCGGGATCATTGATCTTGGCGGCAATTTAGTGTTTGTCGGCACCTCGCCGCATCGTTTAGACGGCCAATGGGTGATTGGGGTGCAAGACCCGCAACGCCCGCGCCATGAAGAAGTCGGGCGGGTCATTTTGCCGGCTTGTACGGCGGTGACCAGCGGGATCTATGAACGCTTTTTGATCGTGGATGGACAGCAATACCATCACCTGTTAGATTCGCGCACCGGCAAGCCGCTGCAGACGAAGCTTTCTGGGGTAACGGTTTTTGCTGAGCAATCAGTGGTGGCTGAAACTGAGGCCAAGCGGCTGTTTTTTGCTGGACAACCCATCGCTGGCTGGACCAAAACGCCTGGGATCTTTGGGGCGGTGTTCGTGTATCAAGACGGCCATGTCCAAGCCGACGGCGTCAACTTACAACAATAAGGATCATGGCTTTGCCGCAGTCGCTGACTCATGCGCCGGCAAAGCTATTTTAATAGGCGCAGGTTAAGAATTGGTTATAGGATTTCCCAGTATCTCAAGGATAGCGTATAATGATTGCAGACAATTTATCTGCAGCTGTGACTAATACAATAGATAATCTGGGGGTTAATATGGAAGAGATCGTGATCGTCAGCGCCCAACGAACACCAATGGGAAAATTTGGCGGCGCTTTGAGCAGCGTCAATGCCGTGGCTTTAGGGCAGCATGCGGCTCAAGCGGCGATTCAAGCCGCCGGCATTGCCCCAGAACAAATCGATCAAGCCATTTTTGGCAATGTGCTGCAAGCCAATTCCGGGCAAAATGTGGCGCGGCAAATTGCCTTAGGCGTCGGCATGCGGCCGGAAAGCACCGCCATGACGATCAATGAGGTCTGCGGCAGCGGCTTGAAAGCCGTGCGGCTGGGCCAAAGCGCCATCGCCATGGGGGATGCTGACATCGTCTTAGTCGGCGGCACGGAAAACATGAGCCAGGCGCCGTTTTATGCCCCTAACATGCGCTTTGGCAAAAAATTAGGCGATGTGGCGTTTGTGGATGGCATGATGCGCGACGGCTTAGCGGATGCGTTTACCAACGAACCGATGGGCATTACCGCCGAAAATGTTGCGACTGAATATCAAGTGTCGCGCCAAGACCAAGATGCCTTTGCCTTGGCCTCGCATCAAAAAGCAGTTGCGGCGATGCAGCGCGGGGATTTTGACGCTGAAATCGCGCCATTGACGGTGCAATCGCGCCGCGGTCAAGTGGTGGTGCGCCATGACGAAGGCCCGCGGGCAGATACCAGTGCGGAAAAGCTCGCCCATTTGCGGCCGTCTTTTCAAGCTAATGGCACGGTGACCGCAGGCAATGCCAGTGGGATCAACGATGGGGCGGCGGCTATGATCTTAATGTCGCGCAGCAAAGCACAAGCGCTTGGTGTTGATTGGCTGGCCAAGATCGCCGGGTTTGCAGAAGGCGGCATCGCCCCGCGGATCATGGGGTATGCCCCCAAGGCGGTGGTCGAACGATTGCTGCAAAAAACGCAGACGCCGCTAGCGGCGATCGATATTTTTGAACTCAATGAAGCCTTTGCGGCGCAAAGTGTCGCCGTGATCCGCGATTTGCACCTGGATTCAGCCAAAGTCAATCCTTTAGGCGGGGCGATCGCGCTAGGGCATCCCCTGGGCGCTTCTGGGGCGCGCTTGTTGGTCACCTTAGTGCATCAACTCAAACACCATCAACAACGTATCGGTGTCGCGGCGTTATGCATTGGCGGCGGCATGAGCGTGGCAATGCAAGTGGAGGCTAGGGGATGAAATTTTATCAACTTGATGCTGCAACCCGCCGCAAGCGCCTAACAGCAGAAGGGTATTTAACGCCTGAAGAAGCGGCTGCTTGGGCACAACCCGCTTTACCCAGCAGTGTCGCTGAAGCCTTAAGCGAAAATATCATCGGCGAATTCGCCTTGCCCTTAGGCATTGCCCGCGATCTCGTGGTCAACGGCAAATTGTATCAAGTGCCGATGGCTACTGAAGAACCGTCAGTGGTAGCCGCGGCGTCTAATGGAGCGCGCTTGGCTGGGCTCAATGGCGGGGTCAAAGCGACCACTGAAGCGCATTTGGTAACTGGCGAAATCGTTTTTGCCGATTTGGCCGCACCAGCTCAAGCCCAAGCATTGATCGCTAAGCGCCAAGGGGAATTGTTGACCCAAGCCCAAGCGGCGCATCCTTCGATCGTCCAGCGCGGCGGCGGGGTCAAAGCCATCACCACGACGATCATCGGGCGGTTTTTGAAAATCGCGGTGGTGATCGATACCCAAGCCGCCATGGGGGCCAACATCGTCAACACGATTTGTGAGCATTTAGCCGCGGTGTTGCAAACCTGGCTGCAACAGCCGGCATTAGTGGCGATCTTAAGCAATGCCAGCAAGCAATTGACCACGGCGACGGTGCATTTGACCCCGGCCAGCTTGGCCACCAAAACGATCAGCGGCGAACAAATCGCGGCGCGGATCGTGTTGTTAAGCGAGTTGGCCCAAGTCGATGGTGATCGGGCCGTTACGCATAATAAGGGGATCTTAAACGGAATCGTTGCGGCGGTGTTAGCCAGCGGCAATGATACCCGCGCCGTGGCGGCCAGCATTGGCGCATATGCGGCCCAAAGCGGGCAGTATCAGCCGTTAAGCACTTGGAAAATGGTCCAAGGGCAGTTAGTTGGCGAGTTGACGCTGCCGCTGACTGTTGGGGTGGTCGGCGGGGCGATTTCCGCTTTGCCGCGCGCTCAAGCGGTGAAGCAATTAGGCCACTATACCTCAGTGGCGGTATTGCAAACGGTTTTGGCAAGTTTAGGCTTGGTGCAAAACCTGGCGGCGCTGAGGGCCTTGGCGGGCCCTGGGATCCAAGCGGGGCACATGGCGCTGCAAGCCAATGCCTTAGCGATGGCTGCTGGGGCAAAAGGCGCTGAAATCGCCGCTGTCGCAACCGCTTTGCAAACGAGGCGCAAGGATCTGGCCACGGCGCAAGCCATATTGGCAGAGATTAGAAAAAAAGGGTGAATGCACGTGAAAATTGGAATAGATCAAATCGGTTTGGCCACGCCAGCTTTTTATCTTGACTTAGTCGAGTTGGCAAAAGCGCGTGGGGATGATCCAGATAAGTACACCATCGGCATTGGTCAAGATGAACAAGCCGTAGCGCCAAGCAGCCAAGATGTGGTCACTTTAGGGGCCAGTGCGGCAGATTTTTTAAGTCAAGCAGATCGCGACGAACTTGGGTTGATCGTGGTCGGCACCGAAACCGGCGTTGACGCCTCTAAAGCCAGTGCGTTATACATTCATGCGCTGTTGGGGTTGAATCCGTGGTGTCGGGCGATCGAAATCAAAGAAGCTTGTTACGGCGGGACGGCCGCGTTGATGATGGCACGTGATTATGTGGCGGCGCACCCGACGAAAAAAGCCTTGGTGATCGCTGCTGATATTGCCCGTTACGGCTTGAACAGCGGTGGGGAAGTGACGCAAGGTGCTGGCGCCATTGCCATGTTGATCACCGCACAGCCGCGGCTATTAGCCATCCATGATGATGCTGTGGTTAAAAGCGGCTCGATCATGGACTTTTGGCGGCCGGTGTATACCGACTTGGCGATCGCCAAAGGCAAATATTCAACGGAACAGTATCTCGCTTTTTTCCAAGCCACATGGCAGCGTTATAGTGCCGAAACTGGGCATGGCGTGGGAGATTTTGAGGCGCTGTGCTTTCACTTGCCTTACACCAAAATGGGGCTCAAAGCCTTGAAGACGGTGCTGCCGGAAGTCGATGAGCCTAAGCAAGCCGCCTTGATGGCGAATTTTGAAGCGAGTTGCCGATACAGTCGGCGCATTGGCAATATTTATACCGGGTCGTTATATTTAGGGTTGTTATCGCTGTTAGAATCAAATCCACACTTGCAAGCCGGCGCTTTGATCGGATTGTTTTCATACGGTTCTGGGGCAGTTGGTGAGTTTTTCAGTGCTGAAGTGCAGCCGGAATTTAACGAGCAGCTGCATCCGGCCGCTCATCAGCAACGCTTAACGTCGCGGCGGCGCTTGAGTGTGGCAGAATATGAAGCAGTGTTTGCAGACAAAGTGCCTTATGCCGCAGCTGATTATCATGCCGATCCGGCCTATTTCGCCGGGTCATTCGTGCTCACAGATGTGATCGGCCAACAGCGGCAGTATCGCCGCTTGTAAGCCGCCAAAAAAAGGGCCTAAAGCAGCCAGTCGGCACCGGCTGGCGACACAAAAGCGCCTTGAAGCCGCGATTTGAAATCGAATCGCGGCTTCAAGGCGCTTTTATCATGGGCCAAAACCTGCTTTGTGGCGCAGCAATGAATTTTTGCGCTTAAAGTAATTTTTCGATGGCCGGGATCATTTTTTCTGGATTGGTCTTAGGCGCAAAGCGTTCCACCACTTGGCCTTGGCGATCGACGAGGAATTTGCAGAAGTTCCATTTGATCGCTTCACCCAATGCGCCTGGGGCCTCATGTTTCAAGTATTTAAACAGCGGATCGGCTGTGCTGCCGTTGACTTTGACCATGGTGTGCATCGGGAAGGTCACCCCATAAGTGACGCGGCATGCTTCTGCGGCGGCACTGCCAGAGGCTAATTCTTGTTTGAATTGATTAGACGGGAAGCCTAAGATCATCAGGCCTTGGTCATGATACTGTTGGTACAATGCTTCAAGCTGCTCAAATTGGGGCGCAAAGCCGCACTTGGTCGCCGTGTTGACGATCACCAGCGGTTGGCCGCGATATCGCGACAAGGCATAAGTTTCACCGTTTTCCAGCGTTGCTGTGTAATCATATAGCATCAAAACACCACCTTTAAGGTCAGTATACCGCGAATGATTCGATCGTGCACAATGTATTGATCAAAATATTGCTGAATCGCGCAAAAAAACTCGCCGCTGCGGTCATAGCCGCAGCGGCGAGCGGGTTGGTTTTACAAGCTGGCTTGTTTATCCACCAAGGCTTTGGTGAACGCTTCAAGCGCTTTGATATCATCATCTTCTGGGGCTAAGTCGATCTTGACATTTTCAGCGCCTTTAGTCGCGCCGGTTTTGTCAAAGGCTTTGGCGAAGTCATCTACGCTGGTGCAAAAATCGTCGTAGAAGCGATCCCCAGAACCGCAACAGCCGTAAACTTTGCCTTTCAAGTCAAGTTCTTCAAGGTCTTCATAAAAGTCGACCGCTTCATCAGGCAAAACCCCGTCGCCAACATCTGAGTAAGTGTAGGTGGCAACGACACAAATATCGACGTCTTCAAAATCTTCTGCATCCGCTTGGGAAACTTCGGTGGTTTCGACGCTGACGCCATATTTTTCAAATTCTTCTTCAACGATCCCTGCGATCTCTTCGTTGTTGCCAGTCATACTGGCGTATACGATTGCTGCTTTGGTCATGGCGCTCTTCCTTCCTGGATAAGGCCTTTGCGCTTAGCTTGGGCCGGATTACGGTGGCTGGGTCAATTTTTTGCCAACACCATCATTGTACCCGCAATTGTAAAAGGCGGCAATTCTTTCCCTGATGGGCTTGAAAATGTCCCAGTAAGGTTAAACTGCCGCCGCTAATCGTGAGAAGTTGCGCTTTCAAAACCAGATTATGGTACGATTATACGAAAAGCTGAGGCGCATTTTGCGCAAGGAGGATTACTTTTGGCAAAATACTTAGTGACCGGTGGCGCTGGATTCATCGGGTCGAATTTGGTGGATCAATTGGTTTTAGCTGATAATGAGATTGTGGTGGTCGACGATTTGTCCATGGGGCTGGTAGCCAACTTGCCGCAATCAGATCACGTGCGGTTCATCGAGCATTCCATTACCGATCATCCGTTCATGCAAGAGTTGTTGAAAACCGAGCGTTTCGATTACATCGTGTTGCTCGCGGCGATCGCCAGTGTCGCGGATTCAGTGGAGCGGCCATATGCGACGCATCTCGTGAACCAAGAAGCAAACCTGAATATTATTGAAACCATTCGGCAAGCGCACTTGCCGCTAAAGAAGCTGTTTTTCGCCAGTTCCGCGGCGGTTTATGGCGATGACCCGGCGCTGCCGAAGAAAGAAGACATGGCAGTCAAGCCGTTGACTCAATATGCGGTGGATAAGTATGCAACGGAACGCGCGATCATCAATTATGCCCGCTTATATGATCTGCCTTTTGTGACGGTGCGCTTTTTCAATGTTTTTGGGCCCAAGCAAAATCCCGCTTCGCCATATAGCGGCGTGTTGTCGATCTTGTTGAATGCCTTGGCGCATGATCTGCCGTTTACGTTTTTTGGTGATGGTGGGCAAACCCGTGATTTCACCTATGTCAGCGATGTGGTGTCGGCGATCGTCGGCTTGTTGCACACGCCTGAAGCCAAAGGCGATGTGTATAACATTGCCAATGGCCAACAAACCAGCTTGCAAGCTGTCGCCGATACCTTACAAGCGATCACGCATAAGACGCTTAACGTCACTTATCAAGCGGCGCGGGCGGGAGACATTCGCGATTCTTATGCCAATGTGGATAAGATCAATGCGTTAGGTTTTATGACCCACACGCCGTTAAAAGCAGGTTTGCAGGCGTATGTACAGTCAGTCTTATAGCCGAAAAGCCGCGGTTGCCGCGGCTTTTCTTGTTTGTTGCCAGTGTGTTACACTGGATGATACAGATTAAACAATAGGAGATGCAATGACTTGATCACTCTGAAATCAGAACGTGAAATCGAAGGCATGGCAAAATCCGGTGCGATTTTGGCCGGCATGCTGAAAAAACTTGAAACCATCATCCGGCCAGGGATCTCGAGTTGGGAAATCGAAAAATTTGCCAACGAATGGATCGAATCCCACGGCGCGGTTGCTGAAGAAAAAGGAGTCGAAGGCTATAATTACGCCACTTGTGTTTCGATCAACGATGAAGTCGCCCATGCGATCCCTCGCAAAGGCTTGATTTTACAAGAAGGCGACATCGTGGCGGTGGATACCGTGGTGAACTGGCAAGGTTATATGTCAGATGCGTGCCGCACGTATGCAGTTGGCCATATTTCTGATCAGCGGCAAAAGCTGATGGACGTTACCAAGCAGGCGCTTTATCTTGGTATCGACCAAGCTCAAGTCGGCAAGCGGCTAGGCGATATCGGCTATGCGATCCAGCATTTTACCGAAGACGAAAATGGCTTTGGCGATGTCCGCGAATTGATCGGCCACGGCATCCAGCCCACCATGCATGAAAGCCCGAATGTCCCGCATTATGGCGAAGCTGGGCATGGCTTGCGGTTAAAAGCCGGCATGACGATCACCATCGAGCCGATGATCACCACTGGGACCTGGAAGATCGCAGCTAAACAAGTGCCGCATGAAGATTGGGAATATTACGTCACCGCAGACGGTTCTGATTGTGCCCAGTTCGAACACACCATTGTGATCACCGATGATGGGCCAAAGATCTTGACCAGTTATGATCCTGAATTTGATGCGAAATATTTATTAGCCAAGTAACCTTGACGCGCTCAGCGCGTGTCGTTTCCTGGCGATTAAGCGGCTTTGCCTTTGACCTTTGTGCATTAGGTCTGAGGCAAGGCCGTTTTTTTGTTGCGGCCCAGTTTTGATCAGTAAGCTGAGTTCAATTTTTTTAATAAATTTATGTGAAACTTGATTTGTTTTTTTCTTGGAAATCGGTACACTAGACTTCTAAAGATGTCGATCGCGCGACAACGGAAGGGTGGGATTTGATGACCGAAGCAGCCTTGGCTGGATTGTTGGCCAAAAATCGCCTGGCATTTCGCCAGTATGTGGATTATCCGCGCGTTTTAGAGCGGATGCCGGAATCTGAAGTCGATGACGCGTTAGCAGATTTTATGACATTATTAAGTGCATTGCGCTCAAAACCGGTGATGGAATGGGATGCCTTAGCGCTGCGGTTGACGCTGGTCGGGTTGCGGCAGCTTTGTGCCCGCCAACTCCCGCAATTGGCGACGCATTTGGAAGCGACGTGTGCCGTGGGCCGGATCTATTTGCAAATGTTAGCCGCCAGCGGTCAGCTGCAGTTGTCGCTGGCTGACGTGCGTGCGCTCATGGCCCAAGACCGCCATTTAAGCTTGGCGTTGAAGTCATTAGAAAAACAGCCGCTTACTGCCCGCTTAGCTTGGGTGCGCGACCGCTTGCTCCCCAAAACTGACGCTAAGCAGCCGACATTTGCCCACGCGATCGTCCCCAAAGCCTTCGCCGATGCGTTAAGTGATGCTCACTTAGCCGCTTGGCTGACGACTTTGCATGCGCTGATGTGGGCGGAACATCAGCAATCTTTAGTCAGTTGGCTGCCAGCTGCACTCACTGACGAATTGTTCAGCTTGATGGTGATCGTAGGCGAAACGCAACCCCAAAAGCTTGCGCGGATCATTGGGGATTGGCTCGTCACCCAGCCGACGTTTGCCCCGGCAGCGGTTTGGCAGCTTAAAGCCGCGCTGCAGCAAGTCGAACGCCGTTTTGCCGGGATCTTGGTGGCCGCCACGCCTTCAGTCAGCGGGGCGCATGCGGTGGCGAATTTAGCGGCGACGTTTAGTGCGGCTTTGTGGCAGCAGCGGCAAGATTATGCCTTGCCTGAAGGGATCACGCAAGCAACGTGCCATTATTGGACCAAAGACTTATTGGCGACCATCGCCATTTGTGCCCATTTGTTGCCGTCAAACTGGCGCGCCCCAGCAGTCAGTGATGCGTGTGCCGTGATCTTGCCGCAATTGCCAGCATCTGCGCGCCATGATTTTATGGGCTGTGTGCGCAGTTTGGTCAACTTAGTGGCGCAATGGTATGCGTTCATGCCGCTGCGCAAAGAGCAGATGTTGACGAATTTGACGCGGCTGCAGCATGAATGGGCCCAACGCGATTGGCAGCCGGTAAGTGATGGGGCAACAGTGCCGCGCGGGGCGCAAGTGATCGACTTGCGGCAAGTTAAAGCGCAGCGGCAGCGGGATGAAAAATTTTAGTTGTGAAATAATTGTCATCAAATTGAAATAATTGTATTATAGGGATACAAAGGCAGGGGTCATGCCTTTAAGTTGTGCGCTTGCTTTTTGCTGATGGGGTTGACACGGGCTTTTTTTGCGTGTGTGTCCCCACTGATTTTCGAATCACCCTGTGATACAATAACGGCGAAAGACAGTATGGCACTTTCGCAATCAAGGAGAAGACATGTCAATGAAGAACAAACGGGTTTGGCTCGGCGGTTTAGTGGCCGTCGCCGTGATCGCCCTTGGCGGCTACGCCATGCGCAGTCACCATTATCAAGAACGCTTTTTGCCTAAGACCAGCGTATTAGGCGTTGACGTCAGCGGGCAAACGGTGACCAAAGCCAACCAAATTCTGCGCACGCATTTTACCACCAGCAAGCTGAAGTTGACGGACCAAGGCAAAACCGTGGCGACAGCGACTGGGACACAGTTAGGGCTCAAACAAGATTTCACCGCCCAACTGAAGAAATTGCTGCAACAGCAAAACCCTTGGGCGCTTTCAGCGACGGTTTTGGCCAGCAGCAACGATAAAGCGGCGCTGACTAAAGGCAATGCCCAACTGACCAGTTACACGCAAACTACCGCCAAACAGTTGAACCAAACGCGCCAAGCGCCGGTCAATGCCAAAGTGGTCGCGCAATCTGGCAAGTTTGTGGTACAAAAGGAAAAAAACGGCAACCAGATCAATGCCAATAAGTTAGCTGCCGCAGTGACCAAAGCGGTCAGCGCGGACAAGCCAAGCGTTGACGTGGCCGCGACTTACAACCAGCCAACCGTCACCGCCACTTCTGCGACCTTGCAAAAAGCCGCGACGACTTTATCGAAGATCGCTGGGATCAAGGCGCAAGTCAAGATCGAAAATCATGTGGTCACGATCCCGCAAAGCGATTTGCAAAGCTGGCTGAGTTATGATGGCGGCGTGCAAGTCAGCGAACAAAAGGTAGGGGCGTATGTGGCCAAGCTGGCTGCGCAATACAATACGTATGGCACCGCTCGCAGCTTCAAGTCGACTAAACGCGGGACCGTCACGGTGCCAGGCGGCACTTATGGCTGGTCGATCGCGCAGCAAACGACGGCTAAGCAATTGATTGCGGCGATCAAACAAGGGCAAGATTTTACCAAAGAAGTCGCGCATACCGGTTCCGGCTATAACGCCAATGGGATCGATATCGGCACCACTTATGTGGAAGTGGATGTCACCAATCAGCATGAGTACTTCTACCAAGATGGCAAGCTCGTCTTAGATTCGCCAGTGGTGACCGGCAAACCAGGACAAGATACGCCGCATGGGGTCGATTTTGTCTGGAGCCAAGAACGCAACAAGACCTTGCGCGGGTCAAATGATGACGGCAGTGCTTACGCCAGCCCAGTCGATTACTGGATGCCGGTGGATTATACCGGCGTGGGGCTGCATGACAGCTCTTGGCAAAAGAAATACGGCGGCGATTGGTTCAAAGAACACGGCTCACACGGCTGTGTCAACAATCCGCCAAGCTTTATGGCTAAGTTATTTGCCGCAGTGCCATTAGGAACGCCAGTGATCATTTTCTAGTGAGCCTTGATGGTGTTGCATAAAACAGCCCCAAAAGCAATTCGCCAGTGGATTGCTTTTGGGGCTGTTTTTTTTGTGCCAAGATGCGATTGGCAAGCGCAGTGATCAACGTGGTATCATGACGATTAATAGCAAGCAGCGGGTATTTTGAGCCGCTTGCCAAACAGGAGGTGTGAGGTTGGATTATCAAACAAGTGTGACTTATATTCATTCGCAACCGCGATTGGCTAAAGATGGCAGCCTGGAGCGCATCGATGCGCTGCTGGCAGCACTTGACCACCCTGAACATGGTCAGCGTTATGTGCATGTCACTGGCACCAATGGCAAAGGCTCGGTGGCCAATGGCATCGCGCATATCTTAGAAGCCAGCGGTTTGTCTGTGGGCTTGTTCACCTCACCGTTTATCATGCGCTTCAATGAACGCATCATGATCGACCATCAACCGCTTTTAGATGCGCGCTTGGCGCAAGCGGCCACGATCACCCGCAACGCTTTGGAAAATTTGCAGGCACAAAACGCTGATTTTGTGGTGACTGAATTTGAGTTCATTACCGCCATGGCATTATGGGCGTTTCGCCAAGCAGCCGTCGATGTTGCCGTGATCGAAGTCGGGATCGGCGGCAAGGAAGATTCAACCAATGTGATCATGCCTAAAGTCGCGGTGATCACCAGCGTCGGCATGGACCATCAAGCGTTATTAGGCAACACGCTGACCAGCATCGCCACGCATAAAGCCGGGATCATCAAACCGCAGGTGCCGGTGGTGACCGGAGTGCTGCCTGAAGCGGCGCAAGCGGTGGTGGCAGCCAGGGTCCAAGCGACTGGCAGTACTTGGTGGCAAAGCGGGCGCGATTTTTCTGCCGGTGCCGGGCATGTGTTTGATTGGGGACAGCGTTTTGATTATCAAGATGCCGATGGTAAAATGCCTGCGGTGGAAGTGCCATTAGTCGGCACCTTTCAACCGGGTAACATGGCGGTCGCGATTCGCGCCGCCAAAGCCTATGCGACGCTGAGTGATTGGCCTTTGACGCCGCGGGAGATCCGCAAAGGCTTGGCAAAAAGTGTTTGGCCTGGGCGCATGGAAAAAATCAGTGCTGATCCTTTGATCATCTTAGATGGGGCGCATAATCCTCAAGGTATCCAGGCGCTGATCACCACCATGACCCAGTTGTTTGGCGCGCAAACGGTCACCGTGATCGCCGGGGTGTTAAAAGATAAAGATGTCACCACCATGGTGGATGCCTTAGGCCGCGGCCGTCATCGCTTGTGGCTGGTGCCGGTGCCGGATACACCGCGGGCCACGGCGGTGCAAGATTATCCAGCGGGCATTCGGCATTTTGACCAATGGCAGCAAGCTTTGGCCACACATTTGCAAAATCATGCCGATGAACCGCTGGTGATCACCGGCTCGCTATATTTAGTCGCCGCGGTACGCCAGGCGTTATGCGGCCAGGAGGAAGATCATGATCGCTAATATCTTGTTTGACTTGGATGGCACCTTAGTCGATACAGAGCGGGTGTTTTTGGCTGGCAATGTCGCCGCAGCCAAAAGTCTGGGGTTGGCGCGGACGCAACAAGATTTCTTGCCGTTAGTGGGTGCGGCTGGGGAGGCGGAAACCGCGCTGATCGCTCAAATCGTCGGTTCAGCCAATGTTGCGGCGTTTACCCAAGCGACGATCCAGTATGTCGATGAGCGGCTCGATCATGGCCGCTCGATCGCTTTGCCTGGTGCTGACGCCTTATTGGCGCGATTGCGCCAAGCCGGGCGCATGATCGGCGTGGTGACCAGCTCCAGCCAGCATCATTTGGCGCAAGTGCTGGCCAATACCGGATGGCAGCAAGCGTTTGATTGGCAGGTCAATTTGACCCATGGCCGGCCTAAGCCGGCGCCTGATTTATATCAGCACGCATTAAAAACCGCGGCATTAACCCCGAATGCGACGATTGCCGTTGAAGATACCCCAGTCGGCGTGCAATCGGCGTTAGCGGCTGGCTTGCAGTGCTTGCAAGTGCCAGATCTCGCGCCAGTCAGTCAAGCGGCTACGGCGCATTTGGATGATTTGGCGGCCGCTGGTGAGTGGATCATGACCCATTAGCGTAATCTTTGCCTCACAGGAGGTAACGTGATGGCGAGATTATATGAACGCGTGGCCGCACACGGTGCCAGCGGGTTAAGCGATGCTGAATTGATCCAGGTGTTGTTGCGCAGCGGCAATGGGCAAGTGCCGATCCAAGCCACGGTGGCTGCGATTTTAACCCAATGGCCGGCGCTCAATGGCTTGGCACAAGCCACGGTACCTGATCTATTGGCGCTTTCTGGGATCGGGTTGAGCAAGGCGGTGGGGTTAGTGGCTGGCGTCGAGTTTGGCCAGCGCGTTTGGACGCAAACCACCTTGCGCTATGGGACGGTGGTTTCTGTCCAAGCTTTAGCGGCGCATTTGATGCAGCGCTTGCGCGGGCAAACGCGTGAAGTGATGTTGACGCTGTATTTGGATACGAAGCTGCAGGTGATCCAAGAAGCGACCACGGCTTTAGGCGGGCTGGATGCGGCGACGGCTGATCCGCGCGTGGTTTTTGCCGAAGCCTTGCGTCAAAATGCGAGTTGTTTGATTTTGGCGCATAATCATCCCAGCGGCGATCCCACGCCGAGTCAAGCTGATAAAGCCGTGACCAAACGCTTCATCCAAGCAGGACAATTGCTTGGGATCAGCGTGTATGATCATTTGGTGATCGGCAATAATCAGTATTATTCGTTTGCCGATCACCTGGAAGACTTAAATTTTTTCAAATAATCGCTGGCATTAGGCATTTGCACCGCTTGAATCTGTAGTCGCTGTGGGCTTTTGTGCTATAATGCGAGAGACCACATTACAGAAACGCGTTGAAGGAGAGAACATCTTGTTTGGATTAGGCTCAAAGAATATCGGGATCGATCTCGGCACCGCCAATACCTTGGTGTACGTCGATGGTAAGGGCATCGTGTTGCATGAACCGTCTGTCGTCGCCAAGAATACTCAAACCGGCGAGATCATCGCGGTTGGCGAAGAGGCGCGAGCAATGATCGGCCGCACCCCGGCTAACGTTACCGCGATCCGGCCGATGAAAGACGGCGTGATCGCCGATTATGATACGACTGCCGCAATGTTGAAATATTTCATGGAAAAGGCCTTAGGCGGCACTGGGACGCATCCGCAAGTGATGATCTGCGTGCCTAGTGGCGTGACTGAAGTCGAAAAGCGCGCCGTGATCGACGCCGCTAAGGTCGCAGGGGCTAAAGAAGCCTTTGTGATCGAAGAACCTTATGCCGCTGCGATCGGTGCCGGCTTGCCGGTGATGGATCCGACTGGGAGCATGGTCGTTGATATCGGTGGCGGGACGACTGATGTCGCGACGATTTCCTTAGGCGGGATCGTGTCGAGTCGCTCCATTCGCATGGCAGGCGATAAGATGGACGAATCGGTCATCACCTACATCCGCCAAAACTATAATTTATTGATCGGGGAACGGACTGCTGAAGATGTGAAGATGCAGTGCGGTTCCGCGTCAGTTGAGCGCGCCAAAGAAATCGATGGGATGACCATTCGCGGCCGCGATCTGTTGACCGGGCTGCCTAAGACCATTGAGATCACTGCTGTGGATATTGCCACGGCGATCAATGAAGTGGTTGTGGCGATCATCGATGCGGTCAAAGAGACCTTGGAAGAAACATCGCCTGAAATCGCGGCTGATGTGATCGATCATGGGATCGTTTTGACCGGTGGCGGGGCGTTGTTAAAGCACTTGTCTGAAGTCATTTCAGATGCGGCGCAAGTCCCAGTCTTCATCGCTCAAGATCCGCTGGATTGTGTTGCCATCGGGACGGGTGAGTCCCTGAAGAACATCGACGTCTTGAAGAAACACTAAGTCGTGAGCCGGTGGCCACTGAGGCGCCGGCTTTTTTCAAGAGCGACGGATCAGTAAAATAATGAGAGCGAGTATGACATGAACAAGTTCTTTTCTAACAAAAAGTTGATCGTGGTCATGATCGCCTTGCTGCTGAGTTTGGGCTTGGTGTCGTATTCTGTGGCTGTGCGCGATAACCGCAATACGCCACCGGCGATCCAACAGATCGGCAACGACGTGGTCGGCATCGGCGCACGGATCGTCACGGCACCGGCACAATGGCTCAAAGGTAGCTTGGACGACCTGGATGATCTGATCAATACTTACAGTGAAAACAAACAGCTGAAAGCGCAGATCGAAGACCTGGCGCAATCAAAGGTGCAGGCGCAAACGCTCAAGCGTGAAAACCAAGCCCTTAAAAAGCAATTGAAACTCGACGGCACCTTGACTGATTATAGTCAGATCAATGCCAGTGTGATGTTGCGCAGCCCTGATGATTGGCGCAACATCGTCGTGATCAACAAAGGCTCTGGCGCCGGCGTCTCCAAAAACATGCCGGTCATGTCCGGCTCTGGCGTGGTTGGCCGCATTGTCGAGGTCAATAAAACCAATGCCAAAGTCGAAATGCTTTCCACCGATAACAAGGCGGCGGATCATTTTGCCGCGCAGATCACGACGGCCAATGGTGACACGATCAATGGTGTGATCACCGGCTACAGTCAAAAACGCGGCGAGTTGATCTTAGGTCAGCTCAATACCGATAAAAACATTAAAAAAGGTCAAAAAGTCGTGACCTCTGGTTTAGGCGGGGCGACCCCTAAAGGGTTATTGTTAGGCACGGTCGAATCGGTCAATAAAGACGATTATGGTTTGGCCAATACGGTGTATTTGAAACCAGCGGCTAACTTGGATGATCTCAGCGTCGTCACGGTCATTGCCCGGACCATTGCCAGCCACTAAGCGCAGTTAAGGGACGCATTGGCGTCCTTTTTTGTGGTCAGTCCCAGGACAATGAGCGAATTATTGTGAAAGAAGGTGGCAAGCATGGAGACCAAACATCGTTTCACCAAGCATGGCTGGATCGCATTGATATTATTTGTGGCATTGTTATTAGACGGCGTTTTGAGTCTGGTGCTAGGCCAATGGCTGTTGACGCCGCAATTTAGCGGCGTGCCGCAGCTGACATTGATCACCTTGTTGATGATCGTGCTCTTTTTGCCTGAAGAGCCTTATGTGGTCTTGTTTGCCGTTGGGTTTGGGTTATTATTCGATGTGGTGTATACCGGGATTCTTGGGATCACAGCGCTTTTGTGGCCTTTGATCGTGTATATTGCGGTGCAATTGCGCGGGTTTGTCCCGCGTTCGCCGCTTTTTGTTGGGGCCTTAGTGGTGATCGCCGTGACGATGTTCACGGTGTTTGATGACATGATGAATCGTTTGATCGGCTATGGGACCGGCAGTTTGGTGACGTTGATCTCGGTGCATCTGGGCCCGGCATTATTAGTGAATGTGATCGGCTTTGCGATTGTCTATTTGCCTTTGAGTCGAATATTGATAAACTTAAAGAGAAGTTAGTGAGCGCCACCGGCTTGCCGGTGGTGTTTTTGAGCTAATGAAGGCTGGTACCGCGGTGCCATACGAGGTGAGATTGTGGATGCAGTGATTTTAAAAGGGCGCAAGGACGGGTTTGAACTCCAATTGGCGGATGACGCCAGTTGGGAAGCGATCTTTGCAGGGTTGGAGACCTTGTTGCACAAGTTGGCTTCAGATACCCCTGAAGGCGATGTTGAGTTTACCTTGACGACCGGCAATCGGTTATTGTCAATGGATCAACAGACCCAGATCCAGCGGATATTTGATCGGTTTGCCCGCTTTGAGGTCAAAACGATCCAAGCCTTAGTCGCGGATACGGCGACATTGAAGGCCCAATGTTTGGCGCGTTCGGTGCATTTGGTCGGCGGGATCATTCGCTCGGGGCAAGTGCAAACCTACACCGGCGATGTCTTATTTTTGGGGACCTTGCATCGCAGCGGCACCTTGCAAGCGACTGGCAGTATTTTTGTAATGGGCAGCGTTGAAGGGTTATTGATCGCCGGGGCGAATGGGGATCAACAAGCCGTTATTGGCGGCGATATCAGCCATGCCGGGCAGATCCGCATCGCTGACACCGTCGAGATCATCGAAGCCAATGACTATTCGGCGCAGACCCTCACTTATATCAATGACCTACATATTTTAGAGCATGGGCAAGTGGCGGCATTGGCACAATTGCGACCAAAACTTTTCCGGAAACTGGAGGACTTTTAATTTGGGAACAGCATTAGTTGTCACCTCAGGTAAAGGTGGGGTCGGTAAGACGACCACCAGTGCAAATATCGGCACCGCATTGGCATTGCAAGGCAAGCGGGTCGTGTTATTAGACTTGGATATTGGCCTGCGGAACCTGGATGTGGTGTTAGGCTTATCCAACCGCATCATTTATGATATTGTCGATGTCGCCACTGGCCGGGCAAAGCTGCATCAAGCCTTGATCAAAGATAAGCGCTTTGATGATTTGTTGTATGTGCTGCCGGCTGCGCAAAACGCCGAAAAAGATGCCTTAGAGCCGGAACAAGTGCAAACGATCGTCACCACGCTGCGGGATGAATTTGATTTTGTGATCTTAGATTCGCCTGCCGGGATCGAACAAGGTTTTCGCAATGCGGTGGCCGGAGCCGACGGGGCGATCGTTGTCACCACGCCTGAAATCAGTGCGGTTTCTGATGCCGATCGCGTCGTGGGCTTGTTGGAACAGCGGGATATGGTTTATCCGCCGCGTTTGGTGATCAATCGCATTCGTCAACATATGATGGATGACGGCCGGTCGATGGATGTCGATGAGATCACCCAACATTTAGGGATCGACTTGTTAGGGATCATCATTGATGATGATGATGTCATCGCCACCTCCAACAAAGGGGAGACGATCGTGATGGATCCAGATAATTTGGCCAGCCGCGGCTATCGCAATATTGCCCGGCGCTTGCTGGGTGAATCCGTGCCGCTGATCAAGCTGGAACAAAAGCAGCCGGGTTTTTGGGCGCGGCTGTTTCACCGCGGCTAAAATAAAAAGCGCTTGACAATTCATTAAAAACTGATTAAAGTAGGCACTAATAAAGCAATGCGTTGAGTGGAACTGGTTAAAGGCAAGGCGTGAAGCGAGTCTGGAATGGTGCAAGCCAGATGGTCCCCTTTATCCCTCACATCCACGAGTGCACGACTGAATCCAGTAGGTCGTGTCGGTTGGCTCGTTATCGCCGTGGTTGAAAAACACAATGAGGCTGTCGTGGTGACACGATGGCGAACATGAGGTGGTACCGCGGCAAGTCGCCGTCCTCAAACAGCACAGCTGTTTGAGGCTTTTTTTATGGCCTAAGGTTTTTCAACCACCTGAGGCCGATGTGGTGATGCATCGGCGAAGTGAGGTGGCACCACGCAAAAGCGTCCTCTCGTACCATTAAGGTATGAGTGGACGCTTTTTTGATTGCAGCGCAGCCTAAAAGGAGGCAGTATTCATGAATTATGTATTACAGATTTTACCGGCATTATTGGCAGGGTTGAAAATGACCTTGAGTGTCTTCTTTTTGACCTTGATCGGCTCGATTCCGTTAGGCATGTTGTTATCAGTCGGGTTGATGCATCAAGCCAAGTCTTGGCTGGGCAAGTTAGGCAATTGGCTGTTGACCGCTTATGTGTGGTTATTCCGCGGCACGCCGCTGCTGTTGCAGCTGATTTTTGTCTTCTATGGCTTGCCATTGATCGGGATCGTATTTGATCGTTTCAATGCCGCGATTTTCGCATTCATCTTGAATTATGCGGCTTATTTTGCCGAGATCTTCCGCGGCGGGTTTGGGGCGGTTGAAGTCGGTCAATTTGAAGCAGCGACGGTGTTGAACTTGACGCGTTGGCAAACCTTGCGCTATGTGGTGATCCCACAGGTATTGAAGATCGTTTTGCCATCAATGGGCAATGAAGTGATCAATTTGGTCAAAGACTCCAGTTTGGTTTATGTCATCGGCTTAGGCGATCTGCTGCGGGCCGGCAACGTGGCCACTTCTCGCGACGTGACGCTGATCCCATTGGTGTTGGTTGGGGTTATTTACTTGTTGATGACTGCCGTATTGACTTGGGCGCAAAAGAAGGTCGAAAAGTCCTTCTCTTATTACCGTTAGGAGGACCGCTATGTTAGAACTGAAAAACATTAGTAAAGCATTCAATCACCAACCGGTTTTACAAGATATCAATGTGACCATCGCCGATCACCAGACTTTGGCGATCGTTGGGCCTTCTGGGGCAGGGAAGACGACCTTGTTGCGGATCATTGCCGGGCTGACGCCTGCAGACGGTGGTGAATTCATTTGGCAAGGCCAGCCGACGACTCCGCAGCGATTACGCAAAGACGGCGTCATCGGCGTCGTGTTTCAAGGGTTTGAATTATTCCCGAATATGACCGTATTGAAAAACATCACGTTAGCACCGACTTTGCAAGGGGTGCCCGAAGCTGAAGCGCAAAAGCGCGCGCAGGATCTGCTGGTCCAATTAGACTTGCCGGATCAAGCAGAGGCTTATCCGTTTTCCTTGTCAGGCGGGCAAAAACAGCGCATCGCCATTGCTAGGGCATTGGCGTTGAATCCGCAGATCTTGTTATACGATGAACCAACGTCAGCGCTGGATCCGAATTTGCGGCACTCAGTAGCCAAGCTGGTCAACCGCTTCAAAGCCGACGGGATGACCCAAGTCGTGGTCACCCATGACATGGACTTTGCCCAAGAAGTGGCCGATACCACCTTCACCGTTTCCAAGCTGGGTGGTGACGCGCAATGAAGAAATGGTTGCGCTGGGCGTTGATCGCCTTGCTTGCCTTAGTCGCCGTGAGTGCCAGCGGCTGTGCGCGCCGGGCTGAAAAAAATTCCTGGCCGCGGATCAAGCAAACCCAAAAAGTCGTTATCGGCTTAGATGATTCATTTGTCCCGATGGGTTTTCGGGAAAAAAATGGGAACCTGAAAGGCTTTGATATCGACTTAGCCAAGGCGGTGTTCAAATTATATGGCGTCAAGCCGGATTTTCAATCGATCGAATGGTCGATGAAAGAAACCGAGCTGAAAAATCAAACGATCGATCTGATCTGGAACGGTTATTCGAAAACCCCGGAACGCGAAAAGCAAGTGGCGTTTTCCGATGATTATCTGGTCAACCATCAGCTGTTGGTGACTAAGACCAAAGACAACATCCACACTTACGCAGATATGCGCGGCAAAACCTTAGGGGTCCAAACCGGTTCTAGCGGGGCGGCGGCTTTGGATAGCGAACCCAAGTTGTTGAAGCAATATATCAAAGGCCAAGACCCGGTTTTGTATGACACATTCACCAACGCCTTTTTGGACTTGAATGCCGGTCGGATCCAAGGCATCTTTATGGATGAAGTGTATGCCAGATATTATGTCGCCCATCAAAAAGATCCGCAAAGCTATCAGATCCTGACGTCTAAAGGCTTTGAATCTGAAGCCTTTGCCGTGGGGATGCGCAAGTCGGATACGCAATTACAAGCGAAGATCAATCAAGGGTTTAAAACCCTCGAGCAAAACGGCACGATGGCCAAATTGAAGCACAAGTGGTTTGGCACCGGCGCAGAATAAGCCGACATTATGCTAAACTAAAAGCGAGTGAGGCAATAGCCCCGCTCGCTTATTTGTGTCAAAGCCGGATCAATGCGCAGCAAAGAAAGGAGGCGGGTTTGATGGTGATCGGCTTGATTGCTTTGATCATTGTGATCAACGCCATATTGGCGATGATCACGGTGTTTTATCAATCACGCGATATTGCGTCGACTTGGGCGTGGCTATTGGTCCTATTAGTCTTACCCGTCTTAGGTGCGGTGTTGTTTTGGATCTTCGGGCGCAAATTATCCAGTGACAAATTAACCGCGTTGGCGACGCAGCAGCGGCTGGGCATCGATCAAATGGTGGCTGCCCAGCGCGAAGCGATCAGCGTGGGGCATGACTTGATCGGCAACCAGCAAGGCGCCGGTGTGCCTGAGCTGGTACGGACCCTGTTGCAAAGCGACGGGGCCTTAGTGACGACGATGAATGCCGTCAAATTGATCTCCCAGCGAGATGACTATACCAATGCCTTGTTTGCTGACATTGCCGCAGCCAGCGAGCATATCCACATCGAAGCCTACACGATCCAACCGGATGCGACCGGCCGGCAATTGCGCCGGCTGTTAGTGGCCAAAGCCGCCGCTGGGGTGCGGGTGCGCGTGTTGTATGATGCCTTTGGGTCGCATCGCTTAAGTGCCCGCTGGTGGCGGCCTCTGAGGCAAGCAGGCGGGCAAGTCGAGCCGTTTTTTGCGACGAAAATGGCGCGGGCCAATCCGCGGATCAACTTCCGCGATCACCGCAAATTAACGGTGATCGATGGGCAGATCGGCTATATGGGCGGCTTTGATATTGGCGATTCCCCTAAGCATTTGACCATTCACCGCGATACCCAACTGCGCCTGTGCGGGCAAGCCGTGGCGGTGTTGCAGGCGCGGTTTTTCATGGATTGGAACACGATGGCGAAGATCAAGAAGGTGCATTTTCAAAGCGCCTATTTCCCAGATGCCCCAGATATTGGGCACACCACCATGCAAATCGTTTCCAGCGGTCCTGAACAAGCGCAAGAAACGCTGAAACTAGGGTATTTTCGGCTGATCACCATGGCCAAACACAGCATTTGGATCCAAACGCCGTATTTTGTCCCTGATGATAGTTTGTTAGATGCGCTGCTCATCGCTGCCAACGCCGGCATCGACGTGCGCATCATGGTCCCGAAAGCGACCAATCAGCCGTTGATGGCCAAAGCGACCATGTTTTACTTAGACCGGATCGTCGCTGGCGGCGGGCATGTGTATTTATATGATCAAGGGTTTTTGCATGCCAAGGCGGTTATCGTCGATGAGCGGATCGTCGCGACTGGCACGGCGAACTTTGATATTCGCAGTTTTCGGTTGAATTTTGAATTGGCGGCGTTTTTATATGATCCCCAATTGGCGCAACAAGCCGCCGACCAGTTTCGTCAAGACCGGTGTCATGCCACGCGCTATACAGCGCAAATGGCCGCCCAAAAGCCTCGGCGTAAGCGCGTGGCAGAAGAGTGGTCGCGGTTATTGGCGCCGATCCTCTAACTTGGCAAGGCCTTTGGCTTATGGTATGATATCGCTGTTATTTAAACTAAAGAGCCCGTCACAAAGGGGAGCCATTGGCTGAGAGTGGGGAGACCCAGACCCTTAGAACCTGTTCGTTAACACGAGCGTAGGGATTGTGAACGTCGTTTTGCGACCTTCTTTGTGTCAGGGTGGACCAGAGGAGGTCTTTTTGATGCAACAAAGTCACCAAAAGTTACAAGTCTTGCTGGAAGTCGCGATCATTGCCGCGTTTGCCATGGCCTTGGAATATGTCCCGCATAAAACCGGGATCAGTTCTGTCGAAATGAGTTATGGGGTGATCCCGATCAGTGTCTTGGCGCTGAGGCGCGGTGCCGGGCCAGCCATGGCTGCCGGGTTTACTTGGGGGATCTTAGATCTGTTGCTGATCGGGATCGGTGAAGGCAGTGTTTTGAATGTCACCCAAGGTTTTATCGAATATCCAGTGGCGTTTACGGTTGCTGGCTTAGGCGGCGTCTTTTTCAAACCATTCCAAAAGGCATTACAAAAAGATCAGCGGCTGACCAGCTGGGCGTATGCTTGGGGGGCAGTGCTCTTAGGCGTGTTGGCCAAGTATTTGTGCCACTTTTACGCCGGTTGGATCTTTTGGGGCGCGTATGCCCCTAAAGGCATGCCCGCATGGCTTTATTCGCTAGTGATCAACGGCTTGTCGGCGGTGTTTACCGGGGTGTTGGCGCTTGTGGTGGTGACGGCATTAGTCTCGATCGCCAAGCATTTATTCCTCGCCAAAACCACTGCCAGATTGGCGCATGATTGAGCGCTTGGGACACCTGAGACTGGATTGAAAAAAGGGTCAGCCGAAAGTTTTCGGCTGACCCTTTTGTGCGTATTCGTTTGGTTTATGAAAAGGCTGCAACGGCGCCTAAGATCGCACCCAAGATGGTGACTACGAGCATGGCCCAAGCAGCGATATGTGTGATCCACCAAAATTTAGTCCGCTCTTTTTTCATTCGATCACCCCTTTCGTGCGTTTATCTTTGTATAGTTTACCCGTTTCTGTAGTGTGCGGCAAATCGTTTTTCGCAGGGGTTTCACATAAAATTCAAAACCGGTATGATGGATATGGAGGTGTCACGATGAGCCGAATACTTGCGATCGGGTTGCCATGCTTGTTGTGGCTGGCCTTGCTGGTTTTAGTCGCGAAGCGTCATTATCGGAAAAATTTATACTTCTTCTTGGTCAGCGCCAGCCTCTTGTTGGGGATCTGGCAGTTGACGCAAAGCCAAGCGACCAACTTCTTATGGGAAGTGCTTTTTTGTGCCGTCATCGTGGCGGCATTGGTGGCCGGCTTATTGATCAGCAATGAGCACGACTTGATCATGGCGCATTATTGGCACTGGCTGGCCCGCGTGTTGGTGTTGGCAACCACTTGGTGGTGGTTAGCCGCCATTTTCCTCACTCGTTAGGGCCCAGGCCCCACCTTTTGCCACCTAGTCAGCCCTTGTAACCACGCGGTTACAAGGGCTTTTTTGTTACAATTGTTAAGTTTTGAATTTTGTCAAGCGGAATTAGGGGGTTGTTGTGGTGGGACGTGGGGGATTGTGGTAGACTAAAATCAACGTTGGGAGGTGATCCCATGCTTATGGGCGAGTTTCATCACAGCATTGATACCAAAGGACGGCTGATCGTGCCAGCGAAATTTCGCGAGACGCTTGCGCCTGCCTTTGTATTGACCCGGGGCATGGACGGTTGCCTATTTGGCTATCCGCAAGCGGAATGGCAAAAACTGCAAGAAAAGTTAGCCAGTTTGCCTTTAGCCAAAAAAAGTGCGCGGACTTTTTCGCGGCTGCTGTTATCTGGGGCGGCGGAATGCGAACTTGATAAGCAAGGCCGGATCAATCTCCCTAAGAATCTGATCGCACATGCTGCGTTGGACAAAGCATGTGTCTTGATCGGCGTTTCCAGCCGCATCGAGATTTGGAGTGCCGACCGTTGGTTGGCATATTCTGAACAAGCAGAGGATGATTTTGACGATATTTCCGAAAATCTAATCGACTTTGGACTGTAAATTATGACTGAATTTAAACACGAAACCGTATTGTTAGCCGAAGCGGCTGACAACTTAGCCATCGCGCCTACCGGCATTTATGTCGATGCCACGCTTGGCCGCGCCGGGCATACCAAGCGCATTTTGCACCAGCTGACCAGCGGGCAGTTATACGCTTTTGATCAAGATCAAGCCGCGATCACCGCAGTTAAAAAGGCGCTGGCGCCTTTGCCGGCTAATTTGCACCTCATACATACGAATTTTCGCCATTTGCAAACGGCGCTGGCTGAAGCTGGCGTGTTTGGTGTTGATGGTGTGCTTTATGATCTTGGCGTCAGTTCCCCGCAGTTTGACGATTCTCAGCGCGGGTTCAGCTATCGCTTTGATGCGCCTTTGGATATGCGCATGGATCAAAGCCAAACCTTAACGGCCAAGATCGTGATCAACGAGTGGTCATTCAATGACTTGGTGCGGATCTTCAGCCGTTATGGCGAAGAGCGCTTTGCCAAGCAAATTGCCCGCCAAATCGAACGCGCCCGTGCCGACCATGAAATCGTGACCACCTTTGAGTTAGTTGACTTGATCAAAGCCGGGATCCCGGCAAAAGCGCGACGAACTGGCGGCCATCCGGCTAAGCGGGTCTTTCAAGCGGTGCGCATCGCCGTGAATGATGAACTAGGGGCGTTAGAAGACTCCCTGACGCAAGCCGTCAAGTTGTTGAATCCTGGCGGGCGCATTAGTGTGATCACCTTTCAATCATTAGAAGACCGGCTGGTCAAAACCATGTTTCGCGAGTTGACGTCGATCAAAGATGTGCCGCGGGATCTGCCGGTATTGCCGCCAGAAGCCCAACCGGATTTTCGCTTGGTTGGCCGCAAGCCGATTTTACCAACGGCAGCAGAACTGGCCCAAAATCACCGTGCGCATAGTGCCAAACTGCGCGTATTAGAACGACTTGATAAAGGAGGAACGGCAGATGCTTGATAACACTGCACGACAATTACAAGATCCCATGCCCGCTGCGCCGCAGTCGGCACCAGAGCTGCAAAAAAAGCCGCAAGCCCCTGCAAAACCCGCCGTTAATCCTAAGGCATTCAGTCCGTTTGAACGGGTGTTGAGCGCGGTGTGCGGCATCGCCGCAGTCGGCGTGTGCTTATTGTATCTCAGTGGGCAGACGCAGCTGGCAAATACGAATCGGACCTACCAAGATGTGCAAGCCCAAATCGCCACGCAAAATCAAAGCGTGACCGATTTGAAGCAAACCATTGGTGAGCTTTCCAATTCCAATCGACTCAGTAACTACGCCAAGGCCCATGGCCTAACGGTGATCGAAGGCAATATTAAGCGTGTGACGAAGTAATGAAGAGAAAATCCCCACAAAGACAGGCGAACGCGACCCATCCAACCCGTAACCGCAAAGGCTTCGGCATCATCTTGATGTTCATAGCAGCGGTGGGGTTGGTCGCGTTCGCCTGTCGTTTTGCCTATGTGGCCTTAGGCGGCAAAGTCGATTCGGCTAATTTGAGCCAGTACCGCCAAAAAGTCGTCGCCCGCAACAGCGTTTTAAAAGCCAAGCGAGGCACGATCTATGATCGCAGCGGCAATGTGATCGCAGAAGATTCGAATACCTATACCATCTACGCCGTATTGGATCAAAACTATGTTGATGGCAAAAAGAAGCTGTATGTGACTGATAAAGCCAAAACCGCCAAAGTGCTAGCCAAATATTTGCCTTTAAGCGAAGCCAAGATCAATGCGATCTTGCACCCAAAAGCCAAAAATACCTTTCAGGTGGAATTTGGCACGGCAGGTACTGGTTTGAGTTTGGCAACGAAACAAGAGATCCAAGCCGAGCATCTTTCGGGGATCAAATTTTCAGATTCGCCTTCGCGGCTGTATCCCAATGGCGTTTTTGCCAGTCATGTGGTGGGCTTGGCGCAACCGAAAGACCATGCCAAAAGCACAGATCAGCTTGTCGGCGTCATGGGCTTAGAAAAGCAATTTAACCAGACTTTGAAAGGCACCAACGGCTATCGGACTTCGCAAACCGATGCTTACGGCTATCAGTTGCCTGATTCGCAAGTGAAAACGCAAGCCGCAGTCAATGGCGGCTCTGTGACCACCACGATCGACTCGAGTTTGCAAAGCTATTTGGAAACTTTGATGACCAGCGTCGCGACAAAATACCAGCCGAAGTCGCTGTCGGCGGTGCTTGAAGATCCCAAAACCGGCGAGATCTTGGCCGCTTCCCAACGCCCGACTTTTGACCCCAGCACCGGCGACGGGCTAGGGGATATGTGGCGCGACATTTTAGTTGAAGACAACTATGAACCTGGTTCGGTGATGAAGATCTTCACCTTGGCCGCAGCGATCCAAAGCGGCAAATACTATCCAAATTCCTATTATCGCTCAGGGACGGTCAAAGTGGCCGATACCACGATCAAAGATTGGAATACTACCGGCTGGGGCACGATCCCGTTGAATCAAGCCTTCCCGCGTTCAAGCAACGTTGGGATGGTCAAGATCGAACAAACGATGGGAGCCACCGTATTTAGCGAATATTTAAGAAAGTTTGGTTTTGGTCAGCAAACCGGGATCGCTTTGCCTGGCGAAACCAGCGGCAAGTTTGATTTTGGCGCTTACTTGGATTCGGCCATGGCCAGCTTTGGCCAAAGTATCGATGTGAATACGATGCAGCTGATGCAAGCCGTTTCGGCAGTGGCCAATAAAGGCCCGATGGTCAAACCCCGGCTCGTCGAAAAGATCACCGATAAAAAAGGCAAAACCACCACTTACGGACGCCAAGTGGTGGCCAAGCCGATCAGCAAAAGCACCGCCACCCAAGTTACTGATGCCATGCGCGCCGTCGTATCGGCGAGTTATGGCACGGGGGCGGCTTATAAGATGAACGGCGTTGATTTAGCGGTCAAAACCGGGACGGCGCAAATTGCCGGCAGCAGCGGCGGTTATTTGACCGGTGACAGCAATTATATTTTCAGTGTGATGGGGATGGCACCAGCCAGCAACCCTAAATATGTGCTTTACATCTCCATGAAGCAGCCGCAGAAAATGACCGCGCCGGCTGAATCGATCATGGCGGAGATCTTCAAGCCGATGATGGCCCGGGCGTTGGCACTTGAAGGCAATGGTGATACGACTAGTGATCAAGCGGAAGTTGCCAGTGTCCCTAACGTGATGAACACGGCGATGGCGACCGGTCAGCAGAAATTGCAAACCGCCGGCTTTAGCGTGGCCACGATCGGCACCGGCAGCCAAATCGTGCAGCAATTGCCAACTAGTGGCGGCAGTGCTTTGAAAGGCTCACGGGTGTTGATCTTGACTAATGGCGCCATGACCATGCCTGACGTGTCTGGTTGGTCTAAGAGTGATGTGTTAAAATTGGCACAATTGACTGGCAAAAAATTCAGTCTCAAAGGATCCGGCTACGCCACGCAACAAAGCCTTAAAGCAGGCGCGCTGCTTGGCGATGACCCAGTCGTGATCCAGTTTCAACAAAAATAGAAATAAAGGGGCATATCATGCAGTTAGCACAAATGTTGATCCCGATGGTCGCGGCATTCGCGATCACGGTGATGGCCTTGCCGTTATTTATCGGCTACATGCGATTCAAAAAAGAAGGTCAAATGATCCGTGAAGAGGGACCAAAATGGCACGCGAAAAAAAGCGGGACCCCAACCATGGGCGGGGTGGTGTTCATCGCCGCCATTGTCATCGCCGGTATCGGCAGTGCGCTTTGGCAGCACCGCTTGGATACGAGCGTTTATGTCGCTTTATTCATTTTATTATTGTATGGCGTATTAGGATTCATCGATGACTTCGTGAAGCTGTTCCATCATCAAAACCAAGGGCTGAAAGCGTGGCAAAAATTACTCGGCCAGATCATTGGGGCAATCGTGGTCGTCGTTGCTTATTTACACGATGGGTTCAGCCATGGGTTGTTTGTCCCATTCATCGGCACCGTGACCGCGGTGTGGTTTTTTGTGGTTTTTGCCATTGTGTGGCTGGTCGGGTTTTCCAATGCGGTGAACTTATCTGATGGTCTAGACGGGCTGGTCGGCGGGTTAAGCACGATCGCTTTTGGCACATATGCGGTGATCGCCGCGCATGATGGCCGCATCGATGTGTTGGTGATTTGCTTGGTCACGATCGGGGCGATGCTCGGCTTTTTGCTGTTCAACCACAAGCCTGCGCAGATCTTCATGGGCGATGTTGGGTCGTTAGCTTTAGGCGGCATGTTGGCAACGGTGTCGATCTTGTTGAACCGCGAATGGTCGCTTTTGTTAATCGGCTTGGTGTTTGTTGGCGAAACCGCCAGTGTGATGATCCAAGTGGCCGTGTTTAAGACGACTGGGCATCGGGTGTTTAAGATGAGTCCGATCCATCATCATTTCGAGATGTTAGGGTGGTCTGAATGGCGCGTTGACATCACCTTTTGGCTGGTAGGCTTGCTGGCCAGCGTCGTCTATTTGCTGATTTTTCTGTAGAAAGAAGTTAGGGTTATGTTGGATATCAAAACGTATCAAAACAAAAAAGTCTTGGTTTTAGGGTTAGGCATGAGCGGGGTCAACGCAGCGCGGCTGTTAAATCAGTTGGGCGCGTTGGTGACGGTCAATGATAAACAAAAATTTGATGATAATAAAGCCGCACAGGCGCTGTTAGCCGATGGCATCAAAGTGATCACCGGCAGCCATCCCATCGAATTGCTCGATGAACATTTTGAATTGATGGTGAAAAATCCCGGGATCCCTTATTCCAACCCCATGGTCAAACGGGCACAAGAATTGCAGATCCCGATCATCACAGAACCAGAATTGGCTTATCAAGTCAGTGAAAGCGACTGGATCGCCGTGACGGGTTCTAATGGGAAAACCACGACCACGACCTTGATCGGCTTGATGCTCAATGAAGCCGGCCACACGGCTTATGATGCCGGCAACATCGGGATCCCAGCGAGCCAAGTGGCCCAAAAGGCCAAAGCCAACGAAACGATCGTGGCGGAATTATCCAGCTTTCAACTTTGCGGGATCCAAACCTTGCATCCGCACATCGCGGTGTTGACCAATATTTATGAAGCCCACCTCGATTGGCATGGCGATCGCAGCCATTATGTGGCTGCTAAGATGCGCATCACCATGAATCAAACGCCAGACGATTATTTCGTCATGAACTGGGACTTGCCGGAAATGCACACGTTGGCCAAGCAAAGCCGCGCCCAAATCGTTCCGTTTTCGCGTCAAGGCGCAGCAGGGGCGCGTGCGCAGTTGCAAGATGGGTGGTTGTGCTTTGATGACGAAAAGCTCTTTTTAGCCGCTGACTTGCAGATCCCAGGCACGCACAACATTGAAAATGCCTTAGCGGCGATTGCCGCAGCCAAATTGGCTGGCGTCGACAAAGCCGCGATCCAAGCAGTTTTGAGCCGTTTTAGCGGCGTCAAGCATCGCATCCAATATGTGCAAACCCTGAATGATCGCAAGTTTTATAACGATTCCAAAGCCACCAATGTCGAAGCCGCCAGCGTGGCGATCCAGGCCTTTAAACAGCCATTAGTGCTGTTAGCAGGAGGATTGGATCGGCATTTATCCATGGATGACTTGATCCCGCTGGTCCAAGCGCATGTGCGGGCCATGATCACCTTTGGCGAAACGGCGCCGCTTATGAATGCTGTGGCCCAAAAAGCGGGGATCCCGTATCAACAAACCGCCAATGTCAAAACTGCCGTACCGCTGGCATACGCTGCCAGCAAGCCTGGCGATGTGATTTTGTTATCGCCAGCAGCGGCCAGTTGGGATCAATTTCCGAACTTTGAAGTCCGCGGCGATGTCTTCATCGATGCGGTCAAAGCCTTAGCAGAAAGCGAGGAAGCGTGACATGCGCGTGATCGTCAGCGGCGGCGGCACAGGCGGCCACATTTATCCTGCTTTGGCGCTGTTAGAACAACTTAAAGCGCGACAGCTCTTGGATGAGGTCTTATATATTGGCACCAAGCGCGGGTTAGAAAGCCGTATCGTGCCAAAAGCGGGGATCCCTTTTGAGACCATTGAGCTGCAAGGCTTCAAACGCAAATTAAGCTTGGATAATGTGAAAACGGTCACCGTCTTTTTAGCCGGCTTAAGCAAAGCCAAAAAGATCTTGAAAGAATTCCAGCCGGATGTCGTGGTAGGCACTGGCGGATATGTTTCTGGCGCGATTTTGTTTGAAGCGGCCCGGATGCATATTCCCACGGTGATCCATGAACAAAATTCAGTGGCCGGCGTGACCAATAAGTTCTTATCGCGGTTTGTGGACAAGATCGGGATCGTGTTTCCTGAAGTGGCCGCAGCGTTTCCCGCCAAAAAAATCGCGACGGTGGGCAATCCTCGGGCGCAACAAGTGGCCCAGCTCAAGCCCAATGACCGGTTGGCAGATTTTGGCTTAGCGCCAAAACAGCGGACATTATTGATCTTTGGCGGCTCTCGCGGGGCGCCGAAGATCAATCAAGCCGCCGTTGACGCCTTGCCGGCATTTAGCCAAGCTGGGTTTCAAACCTTATTTGTCACCGGCCGCCGGCATTTTGAAACCATAAAAGCGCAATTGCCGACTTTACCGGCGACGGTTAAAGTCGTCCCTTATATTGATGACATGCCGGCGATCTTACCGGATATTGCGTTGGTGATCGGACGCAGCGGCGCGACCAGTATCGCTGAGCTGACGGCTTTGGGGATCCCAAGTATCTTGATCCCCAGCCCGAATGTGACCCATAACCATCAAATGATCAATGCGCAAAGTTTGGGCAAAGCCGGCGCTGCCTTGGTGATCCCAGAACCAGACTTGGATGCCTCATTTGCCGATACCGTGATCGCTTTGATGCAAGACGACGCGCGCTTGATCGAAATGACCCGCGCGGCCAAAAGCCTCGGGGTCCCAGACGCCAGCGACCGCTTGATCGCATTGATGCAAGCGGCGATTAACGCCCATTAAGGCGATCATGATGATAGATTAGAGGTGACAAGATGGCTTGGTTCAAAAAGTCAAAAACACAAGATCCACTGACGCCATGGGAGGCTTACCAAGCCAAACAAAAGGCGGCTGGCACCAAGCGCAAACCTTTGCCTTTACCTCACCTCAGCTCGACGCGCCAAACCCGGCGCAGGCGCAATTTAGCGTTGATCTTAACGCCGCTCGTGATCTTGGCGCTTTTTTTTGGTTATATGTTGTCCCCATTGGCCAAAGTAGATACGATCAGCGTGGCTGGGGAAAAAACGGTGGCCGCCCAAAGTGTGATCGATGCCAGCAAACTGACGCGTTCACAAGTGATCTTAGACTTGTTGTGGCATCAGCAAAGAGTCGCCACCCGCGTCAAAAAGCGCCTGCCGCAAGTGCACACGCTGCAAGTGCAGGTCCATGGGTTCAATCAAGTGACCTTAAACGTCAAAGAATACGCGCCTTTAGGCTATTGGCAACAAGCTGATGGGTATCATGTCTTGTTAGCCAGCGGCAAAGTGGTGCCGCAAGCCACCACGACGCCTAAAAGCACGTATCCGATCTTCACCGGTTTTAAGCGCGCTGAAGTCTTCAAGCTGGCCCAAGCGGTGCAGCGCTTTCCGACGGCGGTGCGGCATGCCGTCTCTGAAGTCAAAGCCACCCGCGGTGATGCCAACCCTTATCAGATCACCATCAGCATGACCGATGGCAATTTGGTAGTGGCTGATTCGCGCACGGTGGCCAAAAAGATCAAGTATTACCCGAAACTGTTGGCAAAAGTGACTAAAAAAGGCACGATCGACCTAGAAGTTGGGGCCTTTTTTACGCCATATTGAGTAAAAACAGCAAAATCGGTAATCTTTGGTTTGTTTAGGTGAGTCGCATCATAGATATGTGGTAAAATCAAACCAGTATTACGTTTTCATAAGTGATCAATTCCAGTCCAGGAGGTTCCGTCGTCATGGGTAATCAAGACATCTATGTTGGACTTGATATCGGGACCACCTCAATAAAAGTCATTGTTGCCGAGTTTATTCAAGGTCAAATGAACATTATTGGTGTGGGGAGTCAGCGATCGGCCGGACTCAGTCGTGGTGTGATCGTCGATATCGACAAGGCAGTTTCGGCAATACGCCAAGCCGTCAGTCAAGCAGAAGAAAAAGCAAGTATCAAAATTGATAATGTCGTCGTGGGAATTCCGGCGAATATGTTGCAGATCGAACAAGTCACCGGGATGATCGCGGTGGGGGATGCCAGCAAAGAGATCACAGATGCGGATGTGCAAGCAGTCGCCAGTGCCGCTTTGGTGCGCAATCTGCCGCCAGAGCGCGAAAGTTTGACGCTGACGCCGACCGAATTTATCGTCGATGGCTTTGATGATATCAAAGATCCGCGTGGCATGATCGGGGTGCGCTTAGAGATGCACGGCATCTTGTTCACCGTTCCCAAGACCGTATTGCACAACACAAAAAAAGCCTTGACCAAAGCCGGTTTAGCGATTCGTGCCGTCGTGGTGTCACCGTTAGCGACCGCGCAAGTGGCCTTAAGCGATGGTGAACAAGACTTTGGAACGGTGTTGATCGATATTGGCGGCGGGCAAAGCACCGCTGCTGTGATCCATGACCACAAGCTCAAATTCACGTCTGTCGATCAAGAAGGCGGCGAATTTGTCACCAAAGATATCTCAGTGGTGTTAAACACCGGGTTCAAAGATGCTGAAAAACTCAAACGCGACTATGGCAATGCTGACAGCTTAGCCACTCGTGAAGATGAGACTTTCCCAGTCACCGTGGTCGGCAAAACAGAGCCGGTGATGGTATCGGAAAAGTATTTGTCTGAGATCATCGAGGCGCGCTTAGGCCAGATCTTCAAGCGCTTGAACGGGGCATTGCAGCAAGCAAATGCGCTGCAGCTGCCTGGTGGGATCGTGATCACTGGCGGTACGACGGCGATTCCTGGGATCGTTGAGCTGGCGCAGGATATTTTTGGCCGCGATGTCAAACGTTTCATCCCAGATGAAATGGGCCTGCGGCATCCGGCGTTTACGCAAGCGTTGGGGCTGATCCAATACGCTGCGAACTTGACAGACATCGATCTGTTAGTCGGCAGCGTCACCACGACGCCGACGATTGCGCCTAAACCCGCAGCGGCGGCTCATGAGCCGGAACCTGATCCCACCGCGCCCGAAAGTGAACCAGAACCTAAGAAGCCGTCAGCACTGCGTCGCTTCTTCGGCAACTTCTTCGAATAAATCACTCTCTAGGAGGAACGACAATGGAATTCTCACTTGATGCACAAAATGATACCGGCGCAGCGATCAAAGTGATCGGTGTAGGCGGCGCTGGCGGCAATGCCGTCAACCGGATGATCGCAGAAGACGTCAAAGGCGTCGAATTCATCGCGGCCAACACGGATGTGCAAGCTTTATCTAATTCAAACGCTGAAACTAAGATCCAATTAGGTACCAAATTGACCCGCGGCTTAGGCGCCGGGGCCACGCCTGAAATCGGCCAAAAAGCCGCAGAAGAAAGCGAAGAGCAGATCCAAGCCGCCTTAAAAGGCGCGGACATGATCTTTGTCACCTGCGGCATGGGCGGCGGCACTGGTACTGGTGCGGCGCCAGTAGTCGCTAAGATCGCCAAAGATATGGGGGCGTTGACCGTTGGGGTCGTTACCCGGCCATTTACCTTTGAAGGCCCAAGACGGGCAAAAAACGCCGCTGAAGGCATCGCTAATCTTAAAGAGCATGTGGATACCTTGGTGATCATCGCGAATAACCGTTTGTTGGAAATCGTTGACAAGAAGACGCCGATGATGGAAGCCTTCCATGCTGCCGATAACGTGTTGCGCCAAGGGGTCCAAGGGATCTCTGATTTGATCACCAGCCCTGGATTTGTGAACTTGGACTTCGCGGATGTTAAGACCGTGATGGCCAATCAAGGTTCCGCATTAATGGGTATCGGCAGTGCCAATGGGGAAAATCGGACCATCGAAGCCACCAAAAAGGCGATTTCCTCGCCATTGCTGGAAGTTTCGATCGCCGGGGCCAAGCAGGTGCTGTTGAACATCACCGGCGGTCCTGATTTGAGTTTATTTGAAGCCCAAGATGCCAGTGAGATCGTGGCGCAAGCGGCTTCTAACGATGTCAACATCATCTTTGGGACGTCGATCAACGAAGATCTTGGCGATACCGTGGTCGTGACGGTGGTGGCCACTGGTATTGACGCGACTGAAGCCCAAAAGCGCGGTGCCAGCCGCACCCAGCCGCAAGCGACAACGATCAACCCAAGCACCAGTCAAAAAGCCCCAGCGGCCAATGATGATCCGTTTGTGGATTGGGATCTGCGCCGCGAGCCGAGTCAATCCGAACATGCGCCTGAGCAAAAGGCGAATTTTGACAACGTGAAGAAAACCGAGTTTGATATTTTTGAGAGTCAGCCCAACGCAGATCAAGATGGCGCTGGTGATGATCAGCCACCATTTTTCAAGCGCCGCCGGCAGTAATGACTGAAGGAGGGATGCGTGATGGCATTCGAAAAACTCGGCAGCAAGTTTAATTCATTTTTCGCCATGGATGCAGATGAGGAGCCAGACGCGCCAGTTGAAAGCACAACTGCGCCGCAAGCGCCAAAACCGGCAGCTTTTCGAGGAAATAAGGTGGTCGCCATGAGTCAACCGACTGAAAAAACTGCGAAGATCGTGGTTTATGAACCGCGGATCTATTCAGATGCCAAAGAGATCGGCAGCCACTTGTTGAACAACAAAGCAGTCGTGGTCAATTTTGACCGCATCGATGGCGATGCAGCAACGCGGATCGTCGACTTTTTGACCGGGTTGGTTTTTGCCATCCATGGCGAGATCAAACGCATCGGCGAACAGATCTTCTTGGTGACACCAGCAAATTTCCAAATCGATGGGTCGCTGGCCCAAAGCCTCGGCGTCGATGCGGATATTCAAATGACAGAATAGGGGGAGGCCGTTAGTGCAGTTGATGTTATTTTGGCTTTGGCGCATTGTCACTTGGGCATTGTCGCTATATAGCGCAATGTTAGTGGTATATGTCTTGTTATCCTGGTTTCCAGGAGCACAAGACAGCAAACTCGGGCGGCTTTTGGCACGCTTGGTCCAGCCTTTTTTAGGGTGGTTCCAGCAGTTTATCCCGCCGCTGTTTGGGTTGGATTTCTCACCGATCGCCGCATTTTTGGTGTTAGAGTTGTTTGAGAAATTCGCTGGGATCGTCTACAACCTATTAGCACAGCTGCTCTAGGCGTGGCTCATGGATAACGTCTATCAACACTTCCGTAAAGATGAAGCAGCATTTATCGACCAGGCGCAATCCTTGATCGCGCAAGCCGCGGCGGAATACCGCCCGCTTTTGACCGACTTTTTGGATCCGCGTCAGCAATATATCACGCGCGTTTTAGCCGGCAGTGTCGACGGCGTCAAGGTCTTTGCATTCGGCGGTTATCCCCATGCCGAACGTTGCCGCGTCATTTTAGCGCCAGATTATTTTACGCCGCAGCCGCAAGATTATGAGCTGAGCGTGTTGGCAATCAACTATCCGGAAAAATTTGCGACGCTGCATCACAGCAGTATTTTAGGGACTTTAGCCAACGCCGGCATCCAGCGTGATCTCTTTGGCGATATCATCACCAACGGGCATGCGTGGCAGGTGGTCGTCGCTGCCAGTATGAGTCAATGGGTGCAAGCCAACGTGACGCGCTTAGGCAAGATCGGCGTGCGGCTGGTGCCCGTTGCTTTGGATGACATTTTAAGCCCGCAAAATGACTGGGAGCCTTTGGCCACGACCTTGCCGTCTCTGCGGTTGGATGCAGTTGTGGCGCATGTCTTTACCATGTCGCGCCAGCGCGCCAAGGGCTTGGTTGAAGGCGGTAAAGTACGGCTGAATTTTGCCGCGACCACTCGTCCAGATGTGGAAGTCGCGGCGCATGACATCGTCTCGGTACGCGGGTTTGGCCGTTTGCGGCTGCAATCGCTTTTGGGCAAGACCAAAAAGGACAAACTCAAAGTCACCGTTGACGTCATACATAAATAGCGGTGGCACGAGACACGGTAATTTAGGAGGCAGACATAATGGCATTGAGCCCACTGGATATTCATAATAAAGAATTCAACGTCCGCATGCGCGGATATGATCAAGATCAAGTCAATGATTTTCTCAGCCAGATCATCAAAGACTACAGCGCGTTATTGAAGAGCAATGAAGAGATGCAAAAACAATTGGCCGATGCGCAAGAAAAGGTCAAATACTTTAACGATCTCAAAGATGCCCTCAACCAAAGCATCATCGTGGCCCAAGAAGCGGCGGACAAGGTGAAGACCAACGCTGAACAAGAGGCGGATTTGATCCAGCAGCAAGCGGAAAAAAATGCCCAAGACTTGTTGACTTCTTCGACTGAAAAAGCCAATCGGATCGTTGGCGATGCAAGCGAAAAAGCCAAAAAGATCACGGTGGAAACCGAAGACCTCAAGCGTCAGACCCGCGTCTTCCGCCAGCGTTTGCAAGTGATGCTGGAATCGCAACTGGAAGTGGTCAAGAGCCCTGAATGGAAAGAGCTCCTGTCCAGCTCCGATGCGGCGCCAGATGTTTTGGACCCGGCAAATATGCAAACTGACCTTGACAAGCAGCCGGTTCAGCCAGTAGAATCAGAGCAAACAGCAGTTGCTGATGACCAAAGCGGTTATACCGAGATCATCTTCCCACAAGAAGATGATGAAGCGGCGCCGGCGGCATCTAGTGATGATACTGAAGAATAACGTATGGACACGCGTCGAAATGCGTCAGCCGTTTAAGCGACCCAGAAAGTGGTGCAAGTCTGGGACGGTTCGGGTTTTGATATCAGTCCGTTAGTTGCTGAAGCGAGAAGTAGTTTCAGCCGGGTGATCCCCGTTATGAGTTCTTGAGGAGTGTTTTAGACACTCGAACTTAGGTGGTACCACGATGATCTCGTCCTAACAGGGCGGGATTTTTTTGTGCCGCAGAAACTAACGCACCAGCGTGTTCAACGTGGAAGAAGGGGAACTATGAAAGTCAAAGAAACATTGAATTTAGGGAAGACGCCATTCAAAATGCGCGCCGGGCTCCCAAACAAAGAACCCAAGCTGCAAGCAGCTTGGTATGAAAACCATGTTTACGAAGCCCGTCAAAAGCTCAACGCCGGCAAGCCGACCTTCGTTTTACACGATGGCCCTCCGTTTGCCAATGGGAACATTCACATGGGCCACGCGTTGAACAAAGTGACCAAAGACATCATCGTACGCTCCAAGTCCATGAGCGGCTTTCGGGCGCCTTATGTCCCTGGCTGGGATACCCATGGGTTGCCGATCGAACAACAATTGGCCAAAAAAGGCGTTAAGCGCAAGGAAATGTCCATGGTCGACTACCGCGAAATGTGCCGGCAGTTTGCCATGAAAGAAATCGACAAACAACGCACCGATTTCAAACGGCTTGGGGTGCTTGGCGATTGGGACCATCCATACATCACCTTACTGCCGGAATTTGAAGCCCAAGAGATCCGTGTTTTTGGCAAGATGGCCGAAAAAGGCTACATCTATCATGGCTTGAAGCCGGTTTACTGGTCATGGAGCTCTGAATCGACCTTGGCAGAAGCTGAAGTCGAGTATCATGACGTTAAATCGCCATCGATTTATGTGGCGTTTAAAGTCGTTGATGGCAAAGACTTGCTTGATGATGACACTTACTTCATCATTTGGACCACGACGCCTTGGACGATCCCAGCTAACCTTGGGATCGCAGTGAACCCGCGGTTTGAATACGCGCAAGTGGCCGTTGGCGACAAGAAGTATGTGGTGGCAGCGGAGATGCTGCCAACAGTGGCTAAGGAATTGGACTGGGCAGATTATACTGTGCTGAAGACCTTCCCAGGGACGGCGTTGGACAAAATGACCGCCCAACATCCGCTGTATGATCGCACCAGCTTGTTGATGAATGCCGATCACGTCACCTTAGATGCCGGGACTGGTTTAGTGCATACCGCGCCTGGACATGGGGAAGATGATTACAAAGTCGGCGTGAAATATGGCTTGCCGGTTTATTCAGTCGTAGATGAAAAAGGCTTCATGACCAAAGACGCACCCGGTTTTGAAGGGGTCTTTTACGATGACGCCAATAAGCTGGTCACCAAAGCCTTAACGGAAAAAAAGGCCTTGTTGAAGCTGGATTTCTTCACCCATAGTTATCCGCATGATTGGCGGACTAAAAAGCCAGTGATCTATCGCGCAACGACGCAGTGGTTTGCTTCTGTGCAGTCATTCCGCCAAGAGATCTTAGATGCGATCGATCAAGTCAAATTCTACCCGGATTGGGGCAAGACCCGGCTGCACAACATGATCCGTGACCGCGGCGATTGGGTGATCTCCCGTCAGCGGGCATGGGGCGTGCCGCTGCCGATTTTCTATGCCGAAGATGGCACCCCGATCATCGAAAAAGCCACGATTGACCATGTGGCTGATCTATTCGGTGAATTTGGCTCGTCAGTATGGTTTGATCGAGAAGCCAAAGACCTCTTGCCAGCCGGTTACACCAACGAACATTCCCCACATGGCAAGTTCACCAAAGAAACCGACATCATGGATGTGTGGTTTGATTCCGGCTCCAGCTGGGCAGGGTGTGCCCAAGCGCGCGAAGATCTCACTTATCCGACTGATATGTACATGGAAGGGTCTGATCAATACCGCGGCTGGTTCAACTCCAGTTTGATCACCTCGGTAGCGGCTAACGGGGTCGCGCCTTATAAGCAGATCTTGTCACAAGGCTTTACGTTAGATGGCGAAGGCCGCAAGATGTCCAAGTCGTTGGGCAACACCATCGTGCCTGATACGGTTGAAAAGCAGTTTGGGGCCGAGATCATCCGCTTGTGGGTCGCATCCGTCGATTCCAGCTCGGATATGAAAGTCTCCATGGACAACTTTGCGCATACCTCTGAAACTTACCGTAAGATCCGCAATACCCTGCGCTTCATGTTGGCCAACACCAGTGATTATGACGAAGCCACCCAAGCGGTTTCTTATGCCCAGCTTGGTTCGGTCGATCAATACATGCTCGTGCGCTTGAGCCAAGTGATCAAAACGGTACGGGCTGCTTATGACGCTTATGATTTTGCCACTGTCATCAAGACGATCACCGCCTTTTTGACCACAGAAATGTCGGCCTTTTACCTGGATTTTGCCAAAGATGTGGTTTATATCGAAGGCGAAAAGAGTCTCGCACGGCGGCAAATGCAAACCGTGATGTACAAAACCTTAGTGGCAGTGGTGGAATTGTTGACGCCGATCTTGTCGTTTACGGCAGAAGAGATCTGGCCGTTATTGCATCAAAAGCGCGAGTTTGCGGCTTTGGCTGATTTTCCTGAAGCCACTGGGTTTACCAACCAAGATGAGCTGCTGGCAGAATGGCCGGCCTTCATGGCGTTTAGAGAAAAGGTCCAAAAAGCCTTAGAAGTCGCTCGGGATGCGAAAGTCATCGGGAAATCCTTAGAAGCGCATGTTACGGTTTATGCCGATGACCAGCTGGAACAGTTGTTGACCGGCTTGGATGCCAATGTGATGCAGTTGTTGATCACCTCTGGGTTTACCGTTGCGAAGTTAGCCGATGCGCCGGCGGATGCCCAAGTCATCGATGGCGTGAAGCTCGTCGTGGCCCGCGCTGAAGGGGACGTTTGTGACCGTTGCCGGATGACGACCACTGACGTCGGTGCCGACAGCCGCTACCCGCATTTTTGTGCCCGCTGTGCGGCGATCGTCGCGGCCAACTTCCCAGAAACTGCTGCGGCTGACTTTGAATTCGAGGGTTGATCATGGAAGGAAAAGTTAAAACATTTAACGGAGAAAAAGGCTTTGGTTTCATCGAAACGCCAGACCAGCCGGATGTCTTCGTCCACTTCTCGGCGATCCAAGGCGGCGGCTACAAAAGCCTCACGCCTGGGCAAACCGTTAAGTTTGTGATCGTTGAAGGCCCTCGGGGGCCACAAGCGGCCAATGTGACAGTGCTCGACTAAATGACGCCAAACAAGCCCAACGCGATACCGTCGCGTTGGGCTTGTTTGGCGCTGGGGCATTAAAAAAGCGCTAAGTTTAAGTGTCTGTGTCCATGCAGGTGCTTGAGGTCGTATAATGATAGCTATGATTGGGGGTGGTGGTAATCGCAGATAACCAAGCGCAAAAGGCGCTCGTGACTGGTTCGGCTTGGATGACGGCTGGGAGCATCTTTTCTCGCGTCCTTGGGGCGATTTACGTGATCCCATGGTATTTGTGGATGGGGCATGCTGCCGCCGCTGGGAATGCGTTGTTTGCCCGTGGGTATAACATTTATAGTTTATTTTTGATCATTTCGACTGCCGGCATCCCGAGTGCGGTGTCCAAGCAAGTCGCCCATTATCTGGCTGGAGATGACTATGCGTCTGCTAAAAAGTTGTTCCGGCGCAGCTTAGCGTTGATGATCGGCTTAGGCGTGATCAGTGCCGCGGCTTTATGGGGGTTGACGCCATTATTGGCGATGCAAAACGGCCATGTCGATGGCCGCATGATCCCGGTGCTGCACGCGTTGGTTTGGCCATTGTTATTGATCCCGCCGATGAGCATCTTTCGCGGGTATTTCCAAGGGTTTGCGGAAATGGCCCCGAGTGCGATCTCGCAGCTGCTGGAACAGTTAGCCCGAGTGGTTTATATGCTCGGGTCAACTTATTTGATCATGCGCGTCGGCAGCGGCGATTATGTGCAAGCTGTGGCGCATTCCACGTTTGGGGCCTTTGTTGGCGCCGTGATGGCGTTGATTTATCTCATTGTGGTGTATTGGCACCGGCATGACGAGTTTGTCGAGTTGGCCACGGCGCCAGCTGCGCCCACCAAAACCCTGCTCAAAGAAGTGTTGCAGCAATCATTGCCGTTTATTATTTTGGATGCCGGGACCGTCTTGTACCAGTTTTTTGATCAATACAGCTTTCCGGAATTTTTGCAGCACTTCTTTATCGTGTCTCAACCGCAACAAGAATACTTATATGGTCTGTTTGCGTTTAACACGAATAAGTTGGTGATGATCGTGGTGTCTTTGGCTTCGGCCATGGCCGTCACAGCCATACCCTTGTTGGCAGCCGCCTACACGCGCCATGATCGCCAAGGGGTCGCGGCGCAAATCGAAAACATCTTGCGGTTATTCTTCTTGGTGATGTGGCCCAGTGCGTTAGGAATGGCGGCGGTGGCACGGCCGTTATATACGCTGTTTTATGTGGATGATCCCTTAGGCGAGTCCATGTTGAGGTTTAACGCTTATGTGGCGATTTTAATGGGGTTGTTCACGGTGTTAGCCGCCGTCATGCAAGGGTTGTATCAAAACCGCCAAGCGATCAAGTACTTTTTGATCGGCTTTGGGGTGAAGATCTGCTTGCAGTTTCCGTTGGTGTATTGGACCGTGGGGTTTGGCCCCTTGATCGCTACGATGATTGGCATGGCGGTGACTGTCGGATTGATGTTAGGCGCGTTGGATCGGCAATATGATCTGGATTGGTCGCGCATAGGCAAAGAAGTGACCCAATTGCTCTTGGCCAGTTTGGTGATGTATGCTGTCACCGCTTTGGTGGTTGCGGGCTTAGCCGCATGGTTAGGCGGGATGCGCAAGCTGACGGCAGTGCCGGTATTGCTGATCGGCGCGGGTATCGGGGCCGGCGTATACAGCTATTTGGTCTTGCATTGGCGCTTGGCGGATGATCTGTTAGGTAGCCGCATCGCGGGGATCAGAAAACGATTGCGGATCCGTTAAAGCAAAAAAGTTGGCGCTTGCGCCAACTTTTTTTATACTCAATGTGTATCTTCGATTTGCCCATCAGCGGTGCGCGCCACTTGCATTTGCGCCAGCGGCACATAACCCAATGATGAAAGCGCCGCTTGTTGGTTGGCAGATTGCAATGATTGGATCAAGGCAACCGTTGCGGCGTTGGGCGCGCCTAAACTATACAGGTGTTCGTAGGTCCATAGCGGCCATTGATTGCTGGTCACATTTTTGGCAGTCGGGGCTTGGCCGTTAAGCGTCAGCTGTCGATCGCTTTTTTGTCGGGCAGAAAACGCGACATAGCCGATCGCACCAGGGGTTTGGCGCACTTGTTGGCGGAGTGCTGCCGCAGAAGACACCGTAATGCCTGCCAGTGGGGCTTTAGGCCCTAACACCAGCTGGTCAAACGCGGTACGGGTCCCAGAAGCACGCGTGCGATTGATCAGCGTTACGGGCAGATCATGCCCGCCGACTTGGCGCCAATTGGTCAACTGGCCGCTAAAAAGTCCTTGCAATTGCGCGGTAGTCACGTTCGTGACGCCGGTGTCGCCGCTGGTGATCACCGCGATCCCGACCACGGCGATGGGGTGATCGACCAGCTTGTTGGCCGGCACGCCATTGACTTGCTGAGCGAAAACATCACTGGCTGCCAGCGTGACTTTTTGAGCGGCGACTTGCCGCAAGCCTGAGGTACTGCTTTGGCCATGTAAAGAGACTGCCAAGTGGGGGTCGGCTTTGGCGGCTGCTTTGAGCAAAGGCTGCATCGCCGTTGAGCCGGCAATCGTGATGCGCGGCGGCGGGGCAGCGAAAGTCAAGCGACTCAGCGCCAACCCCAACCCCACAAACCCGGCGATCAATCCTGTGGTCCATAACTTTTTTTTCGACATATCGCGCCTCCTTAACGCCTTTAGCATACCAAGCAAGTGTAAAGTCTCTGGGGATTTTGTGTAACGGTCCAGTAAGCAAGCCGTAATTTTGGTGATTTTTTGGTAACGTGATGCCATATGTCAGAAAGTGAGGACCTGGTTGTGAGCGATTATAGTAGCGATCCAACGGTTCAAAAGCATCGCTGGTGGATCCTTTTGGCGGTGGGGATGTTTACGATCATGTCCACATTAGACGGCTCGATCGTCAACATTGCCTTGCCAGTGATGGCCAAGGCCTTACACATCCCCATGAATCAAGCGGAATGGGTCGTGTTGCTGTATTTGATCGTGATTTGCGCGCTGTTGCTGCTGATGGGGCGGCTAGGCGATCTTGTCGGCAAGATCCGCGTGTTTCGCTTTGGTACAGGGTTATTCGTGTTAGGGTCATTTTTGGCCGGGTTTAATCACAGCTTGGCGTTATTGTTGTGTGCGCGATTCATTCAAGCGATTGGCGCAGCCATGACGATGGCCAATAATAATGGGATCATCACCGCGATTTTTCCGCCCCAAGAACGCGGGCAGGCGTTAGGGCTGATCGGTTCTTTTGTGGCGGTCGGCTCGATCGCCGGCCCTGGGATCGGCGGCTTGATCTTAGGGGTGCTGCCTTGGGGGTATATTTTTTGGATCAATGTGCCGATTGGGATCGCGACCATGATCGTCGGGCATGCGGTATTGCCCAAAGAGCTGGTGGCACCTAAGCAGGACATTGATTGGGCTGGTTTTGGCAGTTATGTGCTGATGATCGTGCCCTTATTTTTAGGCGTGGCTTTTGGCCAAGAGCAAGGCTTTTTGCAACCGCAGATCTTAGCACTGTTTGGTGTCGGGATAGTGGGCTTTTGGGGGTTTGGCACGATTGAACGCCACCGCCTCCAGCCATTGGTGCCTTTGCGGCTGTTTGCCAATGGTGAATTTACGCTTAGCTTGTTGAGCGGCTTTTTGATCTTTGTCGTCAATTTCTTTTCGGTGGTGATCACCCCGTTTTATTTGGAAAATGCGCGTGGGTTTGCACCGACAGTGGCCGGAAACTTGCTGATGGTATTTCCTGTTGTGCAAGTGGTGATCGCCCCGATGGCTGGGGCATTAGCAGATAAGATCGGGCCGTATTTACTGACAGTGGTCGGGTTGAGTCTGATTTTGATCGCCCAAATCGGGTATGTGCTTTGGCAACAAGCCACGCCGATGTGGGGACTGGCTTTGGTGATCGCCATCAACGGGTTGGGCAATGGCATTTTTCAGTCGCCGAACAATACGATGATCATGTCCGCTGTGGCCGCCAGCGACTTAGGAATCGCCGGGGGGTTAAACGCCTTGGCGCGCAACTTCGGGATGGTCGTGGGCATCAGTGCGGCGACGACGACTTTATTTGCGACGATGAGCCAGCTGGCCCACCAACCGATGACTACTTATCCGCTGGGGCATAATGGCTGGTTTATTGTCGGGATGCATGGCGCTTTTGTGGTGGCCAGCGGATTGTGCCTAGTGGCATTAGGGATAAGCGGCTATCGGCTGGTGGGACAAAACCGCTCCGGGACACAAAAAGTGCCAAAGTGAGCTGCGCAAACAGCGTCACTTTGGCACTTATAAAGCAGGGGTTAGACTTGGCCTTTGCCCATGTTGCCTTTGGTGTAGTCCAACAAATGATTTTTCAATTCGTTTTCCATATTGGAAAGCTCTTGTTCGGCGGCTTGGCGCTTGGTGCGGCCTTCTTGTTGGATCTGTAAGGTTTGCTGCAAGGTTTCGACGAGATCGTTTTGCGTTTGGGTCAGCGTTTCGATATCGACTACGCCGCGCTCGTTTTCCTTGGCGGTTTCCACCGCAGAGATCTTGAGCATCTCAGAATTCTTCTTCAAGAGATCGTTGGTGGTTTCAGACACTTGTCGCTGCGCGGTGACCGCTTCTTTTTGCCGCAACAAGGTCAAGGCGATCGCCACTTGATTTTTCCACAACGGGATCGCAGTATTAACAGACGCTTGGATCTTTTCGGCTAAGGCTTGGTTGGTGTTTTGGATCAAGCGGATCTGTGGGGCTTGTTGCAAGGTGATCTGGCGCGCTAATTGCAGGTCATAAGCGCGCTTTTCTAAGCGGGCTTGGAATTGTTTCAAGTCGTTGACTTCTTGGACCTGCATTTGATCACCGGATGCTTGGGCTTTAGCCATTGCTTCAGGGATCATGGTGGTGTCCAGTTCTTGCAGCTTCAACTTTGCCGCGGCGATATAGATATTCAACGCGTCAAAATAAGCCTTGTTTTGACCGTAAAGTTCTTCCAGCATCTTATTGTCAGTCAACAAGCCTTGCTGTTCTTTTTCCAAGCGCGCCGCGATGCCATCGATTTGGGCGCCGATTTTTTGATATTTGGCAGTGATCTCAAAAATCGAGCGGCGGACTTTACCAAAGAGTTTCTTGAAAATGTTACTGTCTTCAGCCCGCAATTCGTCGGGGTTGGCTTCATTCAAGCGGGCCATTAAGCTGGTCAAAGCATCGCCGACTGCGCCAGTATCTTGGCTTTGGACTTTGTTGAGCATGGTTTGGGAAAATTGCCCCAACTGCTTTTGGGCATTGGCACCATAGCTCATGACGGCATCTTGGCTTTTCACGTCGATTTGATCGGCGAGTTGCTGGGCTTGCGCGGTTTGTTCCGGGGTCAAGCCGGATGCCGGCGCTGCCTGGACGCTATCTGCCGCTTTTGGTACGGAAGCGGTACTGGCATCAAAAGGGTTGGCGAGAAGATCGTTGACCAAAGCCTGATCAGGGGTGTTTTGCTCGGTAGGTTGTTCACTCATTGGACGTGCTCCTTTTCCTTCAACCCAGATAGATCCACGTGCTGCCCAGGGGCAACGGTCGATTCTGGGAGTTGTTTTTTAGCTAAGTTGATATCCGCTTCAAGATCATCGATATCAGTTTCCACAAAATGGGCATAGTCATCGCGGATCGCATTAGCTAAATCGGCGGTCGTGTTAGCCGCAGTGGTCAACACCGCATAGGTATCTGCAGTTTTGACTTCGTGATGGCTAATGGCTTCATACTTGTTGGCGATGCGGACTAAGTTAGGGAGTTGTTCATAGATGAAATGTCCGGCGGCTCCCATTTGCTTTGGATTTTCGACGATCGCTTTAAAATAAGCGTGCAAAACGTCGACAATGTCGGTGTTCAAGGCGATGCGCTTCAATTGCGGGACCCGGTTGGTAATGTCTTCAAAAGACTGGATCTGATCAGCGACTTCATCCATCGTTTCGCGAAACAATGAAATTTCACTGTCATCCAAGCCAGATGCTTGATAGTGCATGGCCATTTTAGACGTTAATGGCGGCGTCGTGGTGTCTTGGGCAGGCTTAGGGCGTGACAGCTCGCCGATAAAGCGCGCAAACGCGAACACGATCCCGACGAAAATCGCGATGCCCAGCTGATGCGTGGCCATGCCAAGCGCCAACCCGGCTAACGCCCAAACGCCGATGCGCCACCAACGGATACGTTTTGGAGTTTTTTTCACCTAATTCACTTCCTATTTGGTGTATGCCATCAGTTTACCATATAAGTGGCACCCCAATATCCGCCTTGGGGTGGAGATTCTCAAAGAAATCCTTAAGTCCTTTGCATGGCTCGGTGAGGTTGGTATGATGGGGAGGCATGAAAGGACGTGAGCGGCGTGTGTGAAGAGCGATTACTAGCAGAAGAGACCCTTTTTGCTGGCCGGGTCGTGACCTTGGCCAAGCAAACGGTGGCGTTGCCAACTGGCCAAACCGCGCAAAGAGAAGTGGTGCATACCAGCGGTTCCGCCGGGGTGTTGGCACGCCAAAAAAACCGGGCATTGTTTGTGCGTCAATGGCGAGCCCCATTACAACAAGCGACCTTAGAGTTGATCGCTGGGCGGATCGAACCTGGCGAAGCCGGATTGGTCACTGCCAAGCGCGAGTTGAATGAAGAAGCCGGCTTGGCAGCGCAAACCTGGCGGCCATTGACCAGTTTTTATCAGGCGGCAGGGTTCAGCGATGCGCGTTGTCAATTATTTATTGCCACCAACTTGGCGCCGTTAGACCACAAGCGGCCTTTAGATGCCGACGAGGCGGTGGCAAAAGTGTGGCTGACGCTGCCGGAAGCTTTGGCCGCTCAAGCGGCAGGGACGATTTGTGATGCCAAAACTATGATTGGCATCTTGCATTGGCAATTGATGGAGGCAGCGCATGGCTGATAAACAACCCACGACGCGCAAAGCGTATCGCGAAGCAAGGCGCCAGCAACAAGATCAAAACAAAGCGCGCGATCAAAAGCGGCAAACCGTTGAGCGGGAGTATGCCCGCAAGCAAAAAAAGTCCAAAGCGCCGATCGGCCGGTTTGATGACGTGACCTATAAAAAGGTCAACAGCTTGAAGAAAAAGCTCAACTGGGCCATTGGGATCGTCATCGGCTTGTTGATCATTGTCGCATTAGTTTTATTCTTGGTATGATTGCGACTTACGATATGTAAGGGTACACTAGATAATGACTGTGCTTAAGGCACGAAATTTTTTTTGAGGAGTGACATGTGATGACGATCGGCGTGATCTGTGCGATGGAAGAAGAGTTGCGGACTTTGGTGGGGCAGCTTAAGAATCAACATGAAACCGTGGTGGCCAACCAAACTTATTATCAAGGCACCATTGACGGCACCGCAGTGATCTTAGTCGAATCTGGGATCGGCAAAGTCCAAATGGGCATGACAGCAGCGATCTTGTTGGAGAAATTTCAACCAGACGTGGTGATCAATACTGGTTCTGCTGGTGGGATCGGGCAAGGCTTGCATATCGGCGATGTCGTGTTATCCAGTGCCGTGGCGTATCACGATGCGGATGCGACGGCTTTTGGGTATGCATTAGGGCAATTACCGCAGCAGCCGCAAGAATTTGTGGCGGATCCAACGCTTGTTGAACAAATTGCGGCAGCGGCGCAAGCGGTCAATTTACAAACGCAAGTAGGCTTGATCGTCAGCGGTGATCAATTTATCGCCAGCCAAGCCGCTACTGAACGGATCCTGTCGATTTACCCCAAGGCTTTAGCTGCAGAAATGGAAGGTGCCGCGATCGGTCAAGTGGCCACGCAATTTAAGACGCCATTTGTCGTGATCCGGGCGATGAGTGATGTCGGTGACGAAAACGCCGGCCAATCGTTTGATGAATTTATCATCGATGCCGGTAAACGCAGTGCCCAGATGTTATTGGCGTACATTCACGGTTTGAAATAGGAGGTTATTAACAGTAATCAATAACGTAGAATACTGTGTTAATTTGTAGTAATTAGTCGTTCTGCGGTAATCAAGTGGAAGGCAGAATGACCAAGTGCTGCGAAATGATAAACTCGTGAAAAATCGCTGACTGATGCATGGACAGATGATGACGGTTTTCATCATGTCTTGACAGGGCCTCCTTATCTTAATTTGTTATGATATCCATAAGCAAGTTGGAGGTGAAAACATGTTGAGAACGCACAAGATCCGGTGCTACCCGAACGCGACGATGCGCCGCGTATTGGCTCAAGCATGCGATTATCGCCGCTATTGTTACAATCAAGCCCTTGCCACGTGGAATGAGCTGTATGACGCGTCAGTCGTTTTGGCAGATAAGACGGTGCGACCGAACGAACGTCAAGTCCGCAATGAGTTAGTAAACAACAAAGCAGACTGGCAATACAGTCGTTCAGCGCGGATCTTGCAATTAGCAGTGCATGATTTAGCCCAGGCTTGGGCAAATTTCTTTAACCCGGAAATGCCAGAACATCGCAAGCCGCGGTTCAAGTCGAAAAAGCGTAGTCGCTGCAGCTTCAAGACTGACAGAGCAACCATCGTTAATGGTAAGTTGCGGTTGGATAAACCGCAGGGCTATCTTGACCGTTGGTATGATATCCGATTGGCCGAAACGCCGCGTTGGCAAGGGACTATTAAACTCGCTGCTATCGTCAAAGAAGCTGATGGCTATTATGTTTGCCTAAGCATCGATGTCAGTCAGCCTGAGCCGTTACCGGCAAGCCAGCAAATATGTGGCGTTGATGCCAACATTGGCAAATTCGTCTATAACGATGGTGAGGCAATGGCTTCAGTCCGCGTATTGACCGAGCAATTAGTCAGTTTGTATCACCGCGTGTCCTTGTACCAGCGGCGGCTCGCTCGCAAACGTCTAGCGAATCCTAAGCACTTTCGTTCTAACAACTACTGCGCAACGAAAACCAAGTTGCAGCGGACCTATCAGAAAGTGACACGGATTCAAAACGACCTCTTGCAGAAATTTACGACGATGTTGGTGAAAACCAACGGCATGCTTGCCATCGAGGACTTGGACGTTAAGCACATGAAGATGAACCAGCGACTGGCGAAGAATTTACATCGCTCGTTGTTTGGACGTTTCAAAGTGCTGATGAAGGACAAGGCGCAATGGTATGGCCGCCAGCTGATTATAGTTGATCGGTTCTACCCTAGCACACAGCGATGCAGTCGTTGTGGGTTAGTGAAAACCGGTGACGATAAACTGACCTTAGCCGGTAATGTCCTTCACGGCACGGAACATCACGAGTTTCATTGTTACGGCTGTGGTGCTCAACTTGAGCGTGACGAGAATGCCGTACAGAATTTGATTCAATACGCTCAAGGGCAGGCTATGCCCTAAAGGTTCAAGAGCCAGTCAATGTTGCAAGGTGACTACCGACGTAAGCATACTGGTGTTAACGGGACCAAATAAAATAATGAATGTACAACTATGAAAGGAAAAATATAATCCTTTACTAGTGTCATTAGACATTCTTCCACATTTTATATAGCAGCATAGCATGCAACACGTATATTTAGATAATGCCGCTACCACCCCGATGGCCCCAGCAGTGATCGCGGCGATGACGCAGCAGATGCAGGCAGATTTTGGCAATGCCAGCTCGACGCATTGGTTTGGGCGGCAAGCGCATATGCAATTAGACGCGAGCCGGCAAGTGATCGCCCAATCGATCAACGCCCAGCCTGACGAGATCATCTTTACCAGCGGCGCGACTGAAAGCAACAACACGGCGATCAACCAAGTTGCCCATGAATTTGCGGCGCGAGGCAAGCACATTATTACCACCGCGATCGAACACCCCAGTGTGTTACAGCCGCTTAAGCAGCTGGAAAAAGAAGGTTTTGACGTCACTTATCTGCCAGTTGATGAAAAAGGCGAGATCAGTCTCGCCGATTTTGATGCGGCTTTAGATGACGAGACTATTTTAGTGTCGATCATGATGGGCAACAATGAAGTTGGCAGCCGGATGCCGATCCAAGCCATTGGTGAGCGGCTAAGCCAGCATCAGGCGATTTTTCATACCGACGCCACGCAAGCATATGGGTTATTGGATATTGATGTGCAGGCATTGCATGTGGATCTCTTGTCGACTTCTGCACATAAAATCAACGGTCCCAAAGGCGTGGGGTTTTTGTACCGGCGCAACCAGCTGATGCTCAAGCCATTTTTGCGCGGCGGCGAACAAGAAAAAAAGCGCCGCGCCGGCACCGAAAATATTGCCGGGATCGTGGGTTTTGCCAAGGCCGTTTCATTGTTGACCCCAGCCGTCAAGGCCCAGCACCAAAGCGACTATCTTGGCTTCAAACACCAGATTATGACCGCGTTGGCTGACGCAGGCGTTGATTATGCCGTCAATGGCAGCGTGCAAGCCGATAATTTGAATCACGTTTTCAATTTGTGGCTGGCTGGGTTATCGACGTATGCACTGCAAACCAACCTTGATCTGGATGGGTTTGCCGTGTCCGGCGGCTCTGCTTGTACCGCCGGGTCGCTGGAACCATCGCATGTGCTGATCGCGATGTTTGGTCAAGCCAGCCCGCGCATTAGCGAGTCCATCCGCATCAGTTTTGGTGCGTTTACCACTGCCGATGATGTCGCGGCGTTTGCGCAAGCATTGGTGAAGATCGCCCAGCGCTTACATGCCCATAGTAAGTGATTTTCATGGTAAAATAGGGTTAAATCACTGTGGAGGGGATCATATGGCACTCGCAAAAACCGGGTCGGCACTAGGCGATCCAAAAACGTATCAAGTCAGCCCGCAAGTCAAGCGGTATACTTTGATGGATCTAGGCTTCATCAAAACCAAAAATGGCAATTTCCAATTGGAACGGTCATTAGATCCAAATTCACCATTCACTGCCGCTAACAAGCTCAAGGTGACCTTCAAAGCCGATCTATCGGCATTCCAAATGGATGTCACCACTGGTAATGGCTTAAAGGCGCTCAACATCTTCAAAAACCCGCAAAATGCGGATAATGTCGTGCAATACAACTACATCATTGCAGAGTTGATCGAGCGGCAAGTTTTAGCCGCAGTTTAGAACGGTTTCAAGTAAGCGGACGCAGCGAATTTAGTTGCGTCCGCTTACTTTTTGCGAGTGTTGCAACGGCAACGGAGATTGGTATAATGAAAGTTACTGGAATTCATGACCTTCAAATCAGAGAACTCCAGAATCTGATGAAATGATGGTGAAACAAATGGACAACAGCAACACACGAGTTGTCGTCGGGATGTCAGGAGGCGTCGATTCGAGCGTCACTGCCTTGTTGCTGAAGCAACAAGGCTATGATGTCGTGGGCGTCTTTATGAAGAATTGGGACGACACCGATGAATATGGGGTCTGTACCGCGACAGAAGATTATGAAGATGTCGCCAAAGTCGCCAGCGAGATCGGGATCCCGTATTACTCGATCAATTTTGAAAAAGAGTACTGGGATCGCGTTTTCCAATACTTCCTTAAAGAGTACAAAGCCGGGCGCACCCCAAATCCTGATGTGATGTGCAACAAAGAAGTGAAGTTCAAGGCATTTTTAGATTATGCCGAAGAACTGGATGCTGATTATATCGCCATGGGGCATTATGCCCAAACCACGACCGATGAAAATGGGATCGTCCACATGTTGCGGGGAGCGGATGGCAACAAGGATCAGACTTATTTCTTGAGCCAGTTGTCACAAGACCAATTGAAGAAGGCCATGTTTCCGATCGGGCATTTGCAAAAGCCGCAAGTGCGCGCGATCGCCGCAGAGTATGGCTTAGCAACGGCTGCCAAGAAGGATTCGACTGGGATCTGCTTCATCGGCGAGCGCAACTTCAAGCAGTTCTTGTCCACCTACTTACCAGCACAACCAGGGCAGATGATGACGACTGATGGGACAGTGATGGGCCATCATGACGGCTTGATGTACTACACCATTGGCCAGCGCTCTGGTTTAGGGATCGGCGGCAACTCGGAGAACTCCGAGCCATGGTTTGTTGTCGGCAAAGACCTGGCGAAGAATGTATTGTATGTTGGGCAAGGCTTCAATAATCCGCATTTGATGGCGACTAGTTTGGATGCTTCGGGGATGAATTTCTTTACTGGCCAAGCGCCTGCAGCTGAATTTCACTGCACCGCGAAGTTCCGTTATCGCCAAAAAGATGTTGGCGTGACCGTCAAGATGAATGGCGATGCCGCCAAAATCGTTTTTGATGAGCCAGTGCGTGCAATCACCCCAGGCCAAGCTGTTGTGTTATACAATGGGAATGAGTGTTACGGTGGCGGCACGATCGAAGCGGCGTATAACGACGCCAAAGTGCTGCAATACGTTTAATCAAGAGCACGGTCGGCTTTTCAAAAAATGGGTGGCTGCGACATCAAGCGGTTTTAACCAATAACGCAAGCGGCTTTGCGCCACGATTGGACTTTAAATCGCGGTGCAGAGCCGTTTGTGTGACTTGGCGTTGCTTGATGGAACGCGACTATGTGACGGTTGTCATGATCCCTTTTTTTGAATGTTAAAAGGAGCAGGCAATGACACAACTAAAATGGGGTTGGCGAGTGCTATTAGGGTTTGGTTTAGAGTTGGCGTTAGGCGAGTTTGCCGCTGCTGGGCTGGCCCAAGCGCTGCCTTTAGCCGCTTTGCCGACGTTGATCAGCTATAAACTCTTGACGATCTTAGTGGTCATCGGCTTGAATGCATGGCTGCTCAAGCAGCGTCTTTTTTGGGCGCCCCTGGCAATCGGCACCTTTGGGTGGGTGTTGATCTTGTGGCTGTTGATCGGTGGGGCCACGCTGCAAGCGCACGGTATTTTCAGGGTGATCAGTGGCATCGTGATCGGCGCTTGTGCCGCCTTGCCAGAAGAATTGTTTTGTCGCGGGGTCTTGTTTGGCCAATTGCTCTTTCGTTGGCCGCGCCATCCGCGCAGGGCGTTGGGCGCTTCTGCAGGATTGTTTGCGGCGATGCATCTGATCAATCTGACGCATCAAAGCGCATTTTTGACAGGTATCCAAATGGTGCAAGTGTTTGGCTTGGGCGTTTTATTGGCGGCTTTATATTTGCGCAGCGGCACATTATGGGCACCGATCGCGTTTCACGCGACCCTGGATTTTGCGGCGGTGGCCATCCATGGCAGCAGCGGCATGCCCACTGGTACGACCAGCAGCTTAGTGTCGGGGTCTGTGTTTTGGTGTGTGCTGTATCTCATTGCGTCAGCCTTGGTTTTGCAACGTGGTCGGCAGTCTTGGCGGTTGTTGACGAAACTGGCTGCAGATTAAGTCAAACCGCTAAAAATACCTCCCAGCTGGGGAGGTATTTTATTGTCTTAAATTTTGGGCATGCGCTCAATGCAAGCCTGGCGTCATGCAAGCTTGATAGATCTTCACAACGGCATTGGCGTCTAAAGGGTAGTAGGCGTGATCAAGGCCATTGGCAGCGGCAACTTGAGCCATTTCGGTAAAGTGAGTGGTGTCTGGGATCCCGATTGCCGGCAAAGTCATCCCAAATCCCAGCGCAGCGATCCAAGTGGCAGTGGCCGCGATCGCCGCTTGAGCTTGTTTTACGAGCGGTCCCGTGGTGGGGAGATCCCAAACGCGGTGGCCAAAGCGCGCAAACAAGGCCGCCGTACTGGTATCATGATCCAAGACGTATTGCATCCACCGCGGGGTGAGAATGCCCAAACCTACGCCATGGGTGACATCGTACACCGCAGAAAGCTGATGTTCCATCGCGTGGCAGCTCCAATGGTTAACGGTACCAGCGCCGACCATGCCATTTAAAGCGGCGGTCGCCGTCCACATCAGATTGCTGCGGGCGTTTAGATTGTCAGGGGCTGCGATCGCCACTGGTGCCCAAGTGATCACGGTGCGCATCAAGCCTTCGATCATGCCTTGCGAGGCATCGTTAGGCCAAGCGCGATCAAAATATTGCTCACACAGATGGCTAAAAATATCCATCGATCCGGCGGCAGTTTGGCTGGCCGGCACCGTAGTGGTCAACGCTGGGTCAAGAAACGAGACATTCGGCCCATGGGGACAACGGGCACCAACTTTGAGGTGTTGACTGGGATCTGAGATCACCGCATTGATGTTCATCTCGCTGCCGGTGGCGGCTAGTGTTAAGATGTCGACGACAGGCAACATGGATTGCTTGGCAGCTAAGTCTCGATCCACCACCAACTGCCAAGGATCATCGGGATAATGGGCAGCCATGGCGATCACTTTGGCACAATCGACCACTGACCCGCCGCCAACCGCCAAGACCACGTCGACATTTTGGGCCAATTTTTGACCCGCCCGGACCGAGTCGATTTTCGGATTAGGGGCCACGCCGCCGAGTTCTTGGACCTCAAAATCGGCCAGCAAGTCAAGCACGCGGTGATAAAGCCCATTATGTTTGATCGAATGTCCGCCATAGACCAACAAGACGCGGTGCCCAAATTGGGCGAGGGTATCTGTCAACTCGTTATCGAGATGATCGCCAAAGCGGATCTCGGTGGGATTATGATAAATGAAGTCTTCCATGAAAACGCCTCCGTTTTTCAGTTTACCTATATTATAGCGCTTGGCCGGTTGAATTAAGCCGGCAAAATCGCGATAATAAAAGGTAACATTCAAGGAGGACGTCACGGTGACTCGATTATATTTTGTGCGGCATGGAAAAACAGAATGGAACTTACAAGGACGCTATCAAGGGGCGAATGGGGACTCCCCATTACTGCCTGAAAGCTATGCGCAGATCCACCAATTGGCTGGCTTTTTGCGCCCGGTCCATTTTGCTCATTGTTATGTCAGCCCGCTGCCGCGCGCCCAAACCACGGCCAAAACCTTGTTGCAAGACTTGGACCAAAATATTCCCACCAGCACTACTGTCGGGATGCGGGAGTTTAATCTGGGTAAAATGGAAGGCATGCAGTTTAGTGAAGTCGCCAAGAAATATCCCCAAGAGCTGCATGATTTTCGCACCGCACCAGGCGATTACGACCCAACTGCGATCGGCGGAGAAAGCTTTCCAGAATTGATCAAGCGGATGCAGCCGGTGGTGTTAGACGCCGTGCAACAAGATCATACCGGCCAGGCCAATCTCTTATTTGTGAGTCATGGCGCCGCATTAGTGGCCTTGATCCAAAGCCTGTTAGGCACTGCGGTCAAAGATCTGCGCAAAGATGGCGGGTTGACCAACAGCAGTGTGACGATCTTAGAAGCCCATGGACCGCACTTACCGTTTAAGCTGATCAAATGGAATGATACCGAGTTTTTGACCAAAAAGCTCGACCCGACTGACACGATTTAAAAAGGAGGTTATTAACAGTAATCAATAATGTAGAATAATGGGTTAATTTGTGGCAATTAGTCGTTCTGCGGTAATTAAGTGGAAGGCAGAATGACCAAGTGCTGCGAAATGATAAACTCGTGAAAAATCGCTGACTGATGCATGGACAGATGATGATGGTTTTCATCATGTCTCGACAGGGTCTCCTTATCTTAATTTGCTATGATATCCATAAGCAAATTGGAGGTGAAACCATGTTGAGAACGCACAAGATCCGGTGCTACCCGAACGCGACGATGCGCCGCGTATTGGAGCAAGCATGCGATTATCGCCGCTATTGTTACAATCAAGCCCTTGCCACGTGGAATGAGCTGTATGACGCGTCAGTCGTTTTGGCAGATAAGACGGTGCGACCGAACGAACGTCAAGT
>NZ_RHOI01000070.1 GCF_003946165.1 Lacticaseibacillus baoqingensis
TTCATGCGCACAATCCCTCGTTTCTTGTCACTCAGTATACTAGAATGAAGTTGCCAGGCAAACTTTGCACCAGAGCCCTGACAAGTTCGCCAGCGTACAGGTCTTCTTAGCCTGGTACGTACAGCGGGCTAAGCAGGACAAATGGTCGCCGGATGCTTCAATCGGCTATGCCAAGCGACACAAGCTGTTTACTCCTGAAGAGCTTGTTTGTGCCTCGACTTTGTACCAGTACATTGACGACCAACGCCTAGAGATTCGAAATATCGACCTGTTGGAGAAGACTAAGCGGAAGACCTCTCACCAGCGCCACACCAAGGCTAAGCGCCTGGCTGGCCGCAGTATCGAGGAACGGCCTAAGGTCGTTGAACGACGCAGGCAGTTCGGTCACTGGGAGATGGATACCATTGTCGGTAAACGCAATGGCAAGGAGAGCGTCATCTTGACTCTGATTGAGCGCAAGACCCGTTGCCAACTTCTCCGCTTGATCGAAGGACGAGATGCAGACTCTGTGAGCTATGCATTGCGTGGAATCAAGCGCGAATGGGGAGCTTGCATCAAGACCATCACAGCCGACAACGGACCCGAGTTCACCGCCTTAAATACTGCTTTTGCTGGGACGGAAACTGAGATCTTCTACGCCCATCCTTACACGTCCTGCGACCGTGGCACCAACGAGGCACATAACCGGATGATCCGCAGGACTTACCTAAGGGCATGTCCCTAGATGACATTAGCCCTAGTCAAGTGCAGGCCACGCAAGACCGCTTGAATCAGTTGCCTCGCAAACAACAGGGCTACTGCACACCCCAGCAAAACTTTGAGGCCGAAGCTCGGCGCGTTCGCCGCATGGCCCAGTAGTCTCTCTAGCGCCACAACTTCTATTTGATAACGGCCTGTTCTGGGATTGTCCTCAACGACTGGCTAACTTGTTCTTGCAATTTACGACTGTTTTATCAAATCAAAATTGCCCTTTTCTCAATTTGTTGAGAAAAGGGCAATTTTGATCTGCTTTTCGTTTTAGGTAAAGCTTGAGAGGCGTGACTTATTTTTGTAACACCTTAATACGACTGAACTGTCGCCCCAATCAGCCCTGGCCCTGTATGCACGCCCAATGACGGTGAGACCTCACCAATAAAATCAACTGGCCGACCAGTCGCTTCACGAAGTTTCTCTGCCAACTTTTTAACTAAAGATGGGTTTTGCCCGTGGGCTACTCCTAAACGATAGTGGGTGCTTTTTAAACAATCCTGTTTGACTTGTTCAACCAACTTTTGAATCGCTTTTTCTTCAGATCGCGCCTTAAAAAGAGGGTAGTAGACGCCTTCTGGATCACATGAGATCACCGGTTTAATGTGCAAAACCGAACCGACAAGGCCTGCCACTCGGCCGATTCGACCGCCGGCACTGAGGTACTTCAAGGTTGGTACGTAGAAATAAATCCGACTTTTGACGATTGAGGCACGAACTTTTGCAATCACGTCCTGAAAAGATTCCCCTGCATTGATCAATGATGCGGCATAGGCTGCTTGGATGCCACTGCCAATGCCGATGCTTTTTGTGTCAAGAATGGTTACGGTGTCAGCGGGAAAATCTTGCGCGGCCAATTGAAAGACGTTGTTCGTCACAGACAACGCGCTCGAAATTGTGATACCGAGGATCTGCTGATAACCAGCCGCGAACAGCGCATCCATCGCTTCTTTGGCAGCTTGTGGTGACGGACTGGACGTCTTCGGCAAGATTTCCGCCGTTGCTAACGCCGAATAAAATTCATCCGGTGTGATATCAACTGCATCAAGGTAATTATGCCCATTCATAGTAATATTCAGCGGTACGACTGCAATATTTTTATTTTCATCAAGAACACTTTGAGGGACATCAGAACCCGAATCAACGACAATTGCAATTTTTTTGGTCATGTTCTGCCTCCTTGTGGCTTTAATATCCATATTATATGGTTTCTAAGACTAGATGTAAATAGGTTCACCACATATATCGGCTCTGGTGCAAATAGTCTGAGAGTGTGCCTTTTACCTAGTTGTTGATAGGGTGTTGTAGGTTATGCTGGCACCATCGCTTTTAATT
>NZ_RHOI01000071.1 GCF_003946165.1 Lacticaseibacillus baoqingensis
GCGCAAAGGAGGCATAGGATGTTCCGTTTTTTTAAGAAAAAGCAACCGGCGGCGCCTGTTGAGGCACCGAAACCGGCCCCGCAGCCGAGTGCGCCGCGTGAAGAATGGGAATTGGTCCCGAATTACCTCACCATCGACCCGCATGATGAGCCGATCGCAGTCGTGATCGCCGCAGCCACCGCAGCCGCGACTGTTCCTGATCACGAGCTGCATTTAAGGCGGCTCGCGGTGCAAAATCCGGAAGCGCAACGCGTCGCGGTGATCGCCGCTTCCGTCGCAGCCGCCACCAGCGGCAAACAATTCGTTGTTAAATCAATTCGTAGAAAGGTGAGTGGCGCAGATGCTACGCAAGTTTAAGATCAAGATCGACGGTAAAGAATATTTAGTTGAAATGGAAGAGGTTGGCGCTCCACAACCACAAGCAGCGCCAGCCCCAGCCCCAGCAGCGCCTGCTCCGGCAGCTGCGGCCCCACAACCGGCCCCAGCACCTGCTGCGCCAGCACCGGCTGCCAGCGGTGACGGTGAACCGCTGACGGCACCGATGCCAGGCAGTATCACCAAGATCAACGTCAAAGTCGGCGATCAGGTCACCGAAAACCAACCGGTGATGATCTTGGAAGCCATGAAGATGGAAAATGAAATCGTTGCGCCAAAGGCTGGTACGGTCACCGCCATCGCTGTTACCAAAGGCGATACGGTCAATTCAGGAGATAACCTGATCTTTATCCAGTAGGGAGGCTGCTATGGACACATTATTACAAACGATTCTATCCATCACCCCAGGGCAAATCGCGATGATGCTGATCGGCGGCGTCTTGATGTACTTGGGGATCAAGAAAAACTATGAACCCACCTTGCTGGTGCCGATGGGGTTAGGGACGATCTTAGTCAACTTCCCCAATTCCGGGGTGCTGACGCAAGTGATCGGCGGCTCTAAAGCAGAAGGGATCTTAGATGTCCTGTTTAAAGCCGGGATCAACACCGAATTATTCCCGCTGCTGATCTTTATCGGGATCGGGGCCATGATCGACTTTGGCCCGCTGCTGCAAAATCCATTCATGCTCTTGTTCGGGGCGGCAGCCCAATTCGGGATCTTCTTTGTGGTCATCATCGCCGTATTGGCAGGTTTTGATATCAAAGAAGCTGCCAGCATCGGGATCATTGGGGCGGCTGATGGCCCCACTTCGATCTTTGTTTCCAACCAACTGGCGCCGAATCTGCTCGGGGCGATCGCCGTGGCGGCGTACTCGTATATGGCGTTAGTGCCGATCATTCAGCCTTTTGCCATTCGCTTGGTCACCACCAAAAAAGAACGTCAGATCCGCATGACTTACAAGGCCGAAGGCGTTTCTAAGACCACCAAGATCATTTTCCCGATCTTCGTCACGATCTTAGCCGGCTTCATCGCACCAACCGCCTTGCCATTAGTCGGATTCTTGATGTTTGGCAACATCTTGCGGGAATGCGGGGTGTTGGATCGTTTATCCGAAACCGCGCAAAACGAATTGGTCAACATCTGCTCGATCTTGTTGGGCTTGACCATTGCTGTCAAGATGCAAGCCAGCTTGTTCTTGAACACCCAGACTTTGATGATCATCGCCTTTGGGTTAGTCGCGTTCATCATGGACACGATCGGCGGCGTGCTGTTTGCCAAGTTATTGAACTTGTTCCGTAAAGAAAAGATCAACCCGATGATCGGGGCAGCCGGGATCTCCGCATTCCCAATGTCCAGCCGGGTGATCCAGCAAATGGCGACAGCCGAAGATCCGAAGAACTTCGTCTTGATGTTTGCCGTCGGCGCCAACGTAGCCGGCCAAATCGGCAGTGTCATTGCCGGTGGGCTGTTGCTGTCGTTCTTTAGCTAAGGAGGTGCACGAATGTCAGCTGATATGGTACAAGCGTTTGAACTGATGGCGCTGGGGATGGGCGGCGACTTCTTCGTCCTCTTCGTGATCTACGTCGTCTCAAAACTATTATTGAAGTTATTACCACCTGAAAAG
>NZ_RHOI01000072.1 GCF_003946165.1 Lacticaseibacillus baoqingensis
ATGCCGCATCTCGGCTTTTCGGTGCGGCGGCGCGGTTGAGTCGCAAACAAAGAGGGACTTGGACAGGCGCAACCGCGCGTGCCAGGTCCCTCTTTGTTATGGGTCTAAAATTTTTGGTGTTGATTGTGACAACGCCGGAAGTTTTGGACCTTTTTTGAATAACAAAAAAGGCACCTGGTCTCCCCGGTGCTATGCTTTAAGCGACCAAACCCAAACAAAGCGAGGTAATGAACAGGTGTCCAACATTGATAGTACGCTTAAATTGCTCGGAATTACAGACTCAAACATACATGTCACCGACATTCACGAAGAAAAGCATGGCCGCGGTCAAGGTCGTAAGAACTATCAAGTGATCCAGGCGGAACTAACCTACAAACTAGAAAGATGCCCGCACTGCGGAATGTTGAAGCTCAGGAGAAATGGTCATATCCTAACTCACATTCACGTCAATGGACCTACTGATCGTCCGGTTGTCTTGGCGCTCAAGAAACAGCGCTGGCGATGCGCGAGCTGTGGCTCAACGGTCACTGCGACAACCCCTGTCGTAAAGGCTAATCACGCCATCTCCAACGGTGTCGTTTCCTATACACTCAAGCTTTCGAAACAGGCTATGCCGAGTAAGCAGATCGCATCGATGACCGGTATCTCCTCAACCTCCGTTGCGCGAATGATCGATACCGCCATCCATCCGCGGCCAAGCATCACTTTACCACGTAATCTCTGCTTCGATGAGTTCCGTTCAACCCACTCGCAGATGTCATTCATCTGTATTGATGCCGATACCCATAAAGGCGTCGTCGTGCTTGGAGACCGGCTCTCAGTTGATATCAAGCAGTTCTTCTACAGTCACTATTCCAGCGCACAAAGAGCTCGTGTCGAGCACGTATGCATGGATATGAACGCCGCCTACCAAAACTTCATTCATGAGCTATTCCCGAATGCACAGATCGTGATCGACCGGTTCCACGTGATCCAGCTCCTAGGTCGCGCAATGGACCAGGTCCGTATTCAGTGCCTTAAGGAGATCAACGATAAGCATTCACGCGAATACAAAGCCCTCAAGAACAACTGGAAGACGCTACACAAGGCCAATCCTGACGCCAAGCACCGTCGTTATCGACCTGGGCTGAATGATTATCTGACAGATCAGGAAGTGGTCGATATTGGCACGAACGCCTTCCCAGCCTTAAAAGATGCCTACGAGACCTACATCAATATTCACGATGCACTACTGAACGGCGACACCGTGCGGCTTGATGAACTGATCAAGCACTACCGCGGGCACGGCGGACCAATGAGTGTCGCGCTCTCCACTCTGCGCAAGAATTTGCGCGGTGTCCTCAATGCAGCCAAGACCACCTATTCAAACGGACCGATCGAAGGCGTCAACCGCAAGATCAAGGAGCTCAAACGAGCGTGTTATGGTTTCGCCAATCAAGCCCGTATGTTCAAACGAATCTATCAATTGATTGCCTGACTATCCTCCTCGGTCATACCCCGAGGAGGAGTCTGCCCAAACCACCTCGGAGGTGCGGTTCTTGGCCTCTGATTTCGCTGCGCAGACTTTTGTGGTCGTCAAATGCTCAAGTGCGGAAGCCCGGAAGCCCCGAAGCCCCGAAGCCCCGAAGCCCGCAAGCCCCGAAGCCCTCTAAGCCCTCTAAGCCCTCTAAGCCCTCTAAGCCCTCTAAGCCCTTAAGATAACAAAAAGCCCCCTCAAAAGAGGAGACCCATAAAAGCTTAAAACATAAAACCAACACCATTTGACAAAT
>NZ_RHOI01000073.1 GCF_003946165.1 Lacticaseibacillus baoqingensis
TTCCTCCTCGTATAGTAAAAGTTGTATCAAGTTCAAAGTTGTTCAGTCGACTTGAGCGTTGCGTGATATCCTCTAGTTGTTCATTGGATCTGGGTCCAACTGGTCTAGGCTTTCGTCCTCCTGTAGCTGAAGCAATCCAGACTACAAATTGAGTCTGCCTCCCAGATGAATGGTACTAAGCGCACACCACAAGCTGTAGGGCTAATAGTGGTTGGTGATGACTCACGTTTCATCACGCAGCTCAACGACTAGTAGCGGACTACTCATACCGCGAGGAAGCACTGACCATTCATAATTAGGGGATATCACGCAGCACCCAAGTCTTCTCCAATCAATCTGACAAAGAAAGGAGGTCCAGTCCTATGAACTTGAATGTTGGTATTGATGTTTCTAAAGCTAAATTAGATTTCTGTGGGATGGATAGCAATCAGAATGTTGTCTTCCAAGACTCTGTCGCCAACCGCCCTGATGGCGTTAAAGCCATCAAACAAGATATTTTAGACGCCGACAAGAAGCTCACTTATGAACGGGTCATTGTAGGCCTTGAAGCAACGTCGGTATACAATGTCTTAGCCTCTTACGAACTGACCAACGACGACAAACTCGAAGCGATTGGCATTGAGGTCGTCACCTTGAATTCCAAGATGACTCATCGTTTCAGTCAGGTGTATGACCAGGATAAAACGGACTCAGTTGACGCCCGCAATATCGCCGACTTCTTACGTGTTGGCCGATATCAAGTGCCAGTGCCTCGTGATGAACGCCACCTCGCACTTCAGCGGTTGACTCGTGAACGGTTCCATCTGACTAAAGAGATTACGTGGTGTAAGAACCACTTTCTCAATAATCTGTACTACAAGATGAATACGATCGACGCCGAGTTACCAACGTCAGTTTTCGGTGCCACGATGATGACGGTTTTGACCGATGAGCGATACTCGCTGGATGAGCTTGCGGAGTTACCGCTAGAACAACTCACAAGCGATCTCAACACCCTTGGTCATGGTCGCTTCGGTGATCCCGAAGCCGTCGCTAAAGCGTTGAAACGTTCAGCACGCGACTCTTATCGACTCGACAAGCAAGTCATGGATTCTGTGAATCTCGTCTTGGGCATGTACGCCAACGAGATCCGCATGTTCAGTCAACAGTTAAAACAACTCGATAAGAGTATCGCCGCTTTGTGTGAAGCGACACCTGAAGCGAAGTGTTTGCGGAGTATTCCAGGCATCGGCCCAGTTTACGCCGCTGGCATCATCGCCGAGATCGGTCAACCCGAACGTTTCAAGAATGAAGCTAGTCTAGCCAAGTACGCTGGCCTGGTTTGGCGTAGAAGCCAATCAGGCAACACTGAGCGCCAAGCAACGCCGCGTGTCCACAGCGGGGATCAATATCTGCGTTATTACCTAGTTGAAGCTGCCAATTCAGTAAGAACGCACGATCCAGTATTCGAAAAATACTACAACAAGAAATATCGGGAGGTTCCAAAGTATCAACATCGTCGCGCCAGTTTATTGACCGCTCGCAAGCTCGTGCGTCTGGTTCTCACTTTGATGAAGAACCATCAATTGTACGACCAAGCGAAATTGGTCTAGCGTGACTGGTTAAGTTTAGCGATACACTTTCCCGCAACCGAAAAACAACAAAGTCGCGGGCTGGGGGTAGTATACGCTCAACTACCCAAAAATATTTCTAGAACCTCACCTCATTCACTTGACTGTTCACCACAAGACTC
>NZ_RHOI01000074.1 GCF_003946165.1 Lacticaseibacillus baoqingensis
TACCAGTGGTTTTTTTGTGTGGTTTTTGGGGGGAGCGGGGATGCCTTGTGGTGCGGATGGTGATGAAAAAGTCGAGGGAGTCTGCAGATAGTAATTGAAGGAAAGGTACAACGGCTGAACACCGACTACTTTATCTGCAATCAAAGAATCCTTATTGTAGTCAGTACTGAACTAGGCTGCTGACTTTGACCGTTCAGTGATGACTTTATAGTTAATTTGATATGTTTTGCCGGCTCTGTGGGTAATGACGGAAATTGGTATAGAAAAAATACCCAAAAGAAGCATGAGGTTAGCCAACACAATAGCTGAATCAACTTCGACCACCAGAGATTCAGCGGTTCTTGTGTTCACTAAATCAAGCCCAAGCGAGCCTTTCAAGAAGGCAAACTTGCGTTCAATCGCACCGCGTCTGTTCTCCGCATCAGTATCCAGCTTGCGCTGCTTGGCATCTACATGCTTCGGCCGGCGGCCCAGCTTAGGCCCACTCAGTTTGATGCCCAGCTCCTTGCACAATGCAATATTCGCTCGGGTTCGGTACAGGGTGTCAGCTAGTACCTCATCGGGATACTGCCCCAGTGTATCCCAACAATGATCGAGGGTTGCGGCCAGGTCAGTGCTTTCGTTAAAGCTCTCGAAGTCAAAACGCTCAACGTCAATGACCCCGTCTAAAATTGAACAGTCAATCTTGGCCCCGAACTCAACGCGTGCCTTAGCTTTACCGCGAACAATCGGGTGAATATACGGCTGACTGAGGCTGACAATCCGGTCAGGAACACTATGAGTCTTGTTGTCGTACATGTATCTTTGTTGCTCGTAGACCTTACGGACAACTGCGAGCCGGTTGATTTGCCATTCTGTCAGATGTGCTTCTCCGCCTTGGCTCAACAGTTCATCCACGTAGCGCAGGTCTCGCCGAATGTACTGCAGCTGGGCTTTAATCTGCTTGCGCCGGGCCTTGGCCTGACGGCCAGGGTGGCGTGAATATTCAGTCCATGTTGCCTTAGCCAAGCGCTTATAAGTCCGCGGGATTGCAACTTGTAGCCCTTGCGCCATCTTAAGCACCATCTCCTCAAGGTTCAGCCGAGCTTTGTTTAGTAAGGAGGCATCTTGAGGAAACTGAATCTTGATCGGCACGGCGGTGGCATCAGTAATCAGCACGTGAGCTCCGGGCACAATCGCTTCTAGCTTCTCACGGACTTCATCAGTGATGATGTTGCGAATCAAGTCGGAGATCTTAGAGGCTCGACGGCGGAAGTAGGTCAAAGTTGAGGCATTGAAAGGAATCTTGGCCTCGTAACGTGTTCTTCCCATGAAGTACTGAAACGCTGGCGTGTCGCGAATGGCCTCCACCAGCTTCGCGTCTGATAAATGTGTCCGCTGTTTGATCAGCTCGGCACCGTACAACTCGCGAAATGGTTTTGCAGCACGTCCGGCACTCTTATTAAAGACAGATTGGTATGCTTCATCCAGCTTCTGCCATGGAATGAGCGAGGCTAACTTCACCCACTCGTTATCAGGACTGAGTGATGTGCCCAGGCCGCAATCAAACGATTCGAAAGATAGTTGAACGTCAGTATGCCGATAAACCATGGATAAATCCTCCGTTACGAGATGACAAGTGCAAGGAAAACTGCCAAAAACAGGAAATTCCTCTGCATTCATTATACGACAGTAACGGAACGGTTCCCATGAAAACAAGGCACTTACAAATATTCAGTAT
>NZ_RHOI01000075.1 GCF_003946165.1 Lacticaseibacillus baoqingensis
GGCTGTTCAAAAACGTGTAGCATTTGATACTAGTGATTTTAGGTCATTACTGTCATATAATAAATGCATACGAAATTCCGGTTTTCAGACATTTCCCGTGCATTTACGAAATTCACTCGGAGGTTTTATCCATGGTTTATCGTCAAAGTCCCCACCAACTCTCTTTTGAATCCTTTGGTTGCGGCCTGAGCACACCGCTCAGTCCAGATAACGAGTGGGTGCGCTTGGCCGATATTTTCCCGTGGAAAGAACTGGATGAGGCATACCAATTGGAGTTTTCCAAGAAAAGTACTGGGCGAGCGGCCAAGCCATTTCGGATGCTTTATGGCGCTGGACTGATTCAGAATCGAATGAAACTAACCGATCGCGGTGTCGTTGACGCCATTCGAGACACGCCGGCTTATCAGTACTTCATCGGACTTTCAGAATACCGAGCAGAGAAACCCTTCGCCTACACCAGCCTGTGTACCTTCCGCAAGCGGATCGCGGATATCTCTGAACTGGTCAGAAACATTATCAATGATTGGCTTCGTGCCAAGATCGAAGCGGTGGTGCCGTTCAAAGTTGACGTCATGATCACGGATGCCACAGCGATCCCGGTAAAAATCCGTTATCCTCAAGACACTTCGCTGCTCAATCAAGCCCGCCAGAATCTTGAAGACATGGCCATTGACATGGCGCATCAACTGAATGTTCCAAATCCACGCATGTACAAGCGTGAGGCCAAACAAGTTTGGACGGCTTTCTCACGCCATCCAAAGAGCCAAAAACAATCCGTTCACAAGCAAGTCAAAGCCCAACTTCAATATGTCCGCCGTGATTTGCGCTACATCAACGAATTCATCGATGCCGGAGCGATCTTAACCGCCAAGCAAGCAGTACGATTGGGTGTCATCCGAATCTTGTTTGACCAACAGTGGCACATGTTTACACACAATATTCACCATGTCGCAGACCGCATTATTAGTCTCCAACAGCCTTATATTCGACCGATCCAGCGCGGTAAGGCGAAAGCTAAAGTTGAGTTTGGTGCCAAAATCGACGCTTCATTAAGCGAAGGTATCGTTGATATTGAGCGCTTTGAATTTAGTGCTTTCAATGAAAGTAAGGACTTTGAAGCGACCTTGGATCATTACTTTGATTTGCATGGCCATTACCCAGATGAGGTATTGGCGGATACACTTTACCGCAACCGCGACAATCGCAAGTTGTGTAAAGATCTAGGTATCATCATCTGTGGCCCAAAACTTGGCGCAAAACCAAAACACGTTGATGCCAAGAAACGTCGCCAGGATACGGACGCAGAGAATCGACGCGGTGCCATTGAACGCCGATTTGCCTTTCTCAAAGGGTCAGTAGGCTTGGACTTAGTCAATACCCGAACAGCTGAGTCATTAGCCGTCAAGATTGATCAGGCAATGGTATTAAGCAATGCCCTGACATTCTTGAGAGTGTTTGCTATACCAATTTTAATTTCAACTACGAACGACGGGCAAACCTATCGTTTCCGGTACAAATTTACTACCAGCACCAAGAATATGGTGGCCTAGTTGAACAGCCACTACCATAGTGGTGATAGCTTTACGCTGACCCTTAACA
>NZ_RHOI01000076.1 GCF_003946165.1 Lacticaseibacillus baoqingensis
CCCCAAACGTGGAACAAGATCCCCACAATGAACAAACCAAAGATAATGATGATCGGCGATACTTTCTTCTTTAACAACCACATACATAGCAAGGTCACTAACAAGCCTGCCAAACCTGGGATCAAAGAATCCAAGTTCTGTTGCAAGGTGGTGACTTTATGGTCGGTCAAAGACAAGCCGTTAGCTTGATCTTGTAAGGCCTTTTGGATCCCTTTAGCCCCAGCTGGCAAGGAGTTCCAGTCGATGTAAGCCCCTTTATCCAACTTAACATTGGAAACTGTCGGGGTGAACTTGACGGAAACCCAACGTTCAACCAAGGACCCTAAGATAAACATCCCTAAAATCGAAGCGCCTTTGGTGACGTCTTGCAACAAGCTGCCAGACATGTCATCAGCGATCTTCGACCCGGCTTTGTAGCCGAATTCTTGTGTATACCACAAGAAGGCGATCCGGATAATATTCCAGACGACGAAGAAAATGATTGGGCCAAGAATCGAGCCGCTCATCGCCATGGAAGCCGCTAACGCCCCTAAGATCGGCCGTACCGTGAACCAGAAGACTGGGTCGCCGACACCAGCCAGCGGACCCATCATCCCCACTTTGACCCCTTGGATCGTGACGTCATCGACCGGTGCCCCATTGGCCCGTTCTTCTTCAAGCGCCAAGGTGACCCCGATAACTGGACTAGCCAGGTATGGGTGGGTGTTAAAGAATTCCAAGTGGCGCTTTAACGCCGCTGCGCGGTCTTCTTTAGTCGTATATAACTTCTTTAAAGCTGGGATCAAAGAATAAGCCCAGCCACCGTTTTGCATCCGTTCGTAGTTCCATGACCCTTGCAGGAAGGTCGAACGCCAGCAGACGTCCCAACGATCTTTTTTAGTTAATTTGATCTGATCAGCCATTTGTGTCAACCTCCTTTTTAATAACTATCGATGATGTCGCCGACTGGATCGCCGGTGCCACCGCCGTTGTTAGAGCCGCCATTGCTGGAGCCGCCGCCCATCTTGGACAGGTTCAAGTAGATCAAAGCCATCCCGATACCGATAGCCCCTAACCCGATCAAGGTGATCTCGGTGACCGTGCCTAACACAAAGCCGATCGCAAAGAATGGCCAAACTTCAGCCGTTGCCATCATGTTGATGACCATCGCGTACCCAACGGCCACGACCATGCCACCACCAATAGACAAGCCATCCACTAACCATGTCGGCATTGCATCCAGCATTGCCTTAACAGGGCCTTGGCCAACCGCCAAGACTAAGCCGGCTGGGATCGCGATCCGCAAGCCTTGCAGGCAAATTGCGACCCATTGCCAAATATCGATCTTCGTAAACGAACCTTCTTCAGCAGCGTGGTCCATGATATGCACGATCCCAGTGGTAATGGTCCGTACCAGCGTGGTCAACAGCAAACCGGCAACCGCCAGCGGCACCGCCAGTGCCACGGCAGAAGAAACGCCCGCTTTGCCTTGGCCGCCAAG
>NZ_RHOI01000077.1 GCF_003946165.1 Lacticaseibacillus baoqingensis
GAGACAGTTTCCAGCGGTACGTCGTAGAAGCGGTCTTCACGCCGGCCTAAGAAGTCGCGGCCTTGTTCTGGGAACAAGCCATACATCAAAACATCTTCCATGCTCTTAGCATAAGGCTTGGCGCCGGCTTCAAATTCCGGCATTTGCGGCTTCAATAAGTCCGCCGGCCGGGTGGTGATCACCTCATCGTCGCCGATGATTTGGTGTTGGATCTTTGGCGCGATCGCCACCGGCGGGCGGCCGTACATGCCGCGGACATAATCTTTGATCTCATTGGGGATCAGCTTGTAGCGTTGGCCGCTTAGCACATTCATCAGCGCTTGGGTGCCGACCATTTGTGATAATGGCGTCACCAGTGGCGGATAGCCAAGATCGGCGCGCACCCGCGGCACTTCTTCTAAGACATCCAGATACTTGTCTTCGTTGCCTTGTGCTTTTAACTGGGCCAACAAGTTGGACAACATCCCGCCAGGCACTTGATATAACAAGGACTTCGGCTGCACATCTTTGACCCGCGGGTTCAAGCCGCCTTCATCACGGAAGCGGTCTCTGATCGGGCCAAAGTAATCCGCGATTTCTGCGACTAATTTTTGATCGACTGGGGTGGTATAGCCTAAGTCATTTAAGGCCACCAAAGTGGATTCAGTCGCCGGCTGGCTGGTCCCGCCAGCAAACGGGGAAATCGCCGTGTCGATGATGTCTGCCCCGGCTTCAACCGCCTTGAGATACGTCATTTCTGCCATTCCGGCAGTTGCGTGCGTATGCACTTCCAGCGGAATGGTGATCTCGGCTTTGATGCCAGATACCAGATCATAAGCCTTTTGCGGCGTTAAAATCCCGGCCATATCCTTGATGCACAAGGAGTCAGCCCCCATATCTGCCATTTGCTTGGCGAGTTTCACGAAGTAGTCGATCGTGTGGAACTCACTGGTGGTATAACAAATCGCCAATTGGGCATGCCCGCCAGCAGCTTTAGTCGCCTCTAAGGCGGTCTTTAAATTCCGCACATCATTAAGCGCATCAAAGATGCGAATGATGTCGATGCCGTTTTCCACGGACTTTTTGACAAAAGCCGTCACCGCATCATCGGCGTAGTTCTTGTAGCCCAGCAGGTTTTGGCCCCGCAACAGCATTTGCAGCTTGGTATGCGGCACATGCTTGCGGATGGTCCGCAGGCGCTCCCACGGATCTTCATTCAAGTAGCGAATACACGAGTCGAAAGTCGCCCCGCCCCAAACTTCCAAGGCATGATAACCGGCGGCATCCATCTTGTCGAGGATCGGCAACATATCTGCGATCGGCATCCGCGTTGCGATCTGGCTTTGTTGGCCATCGCGCAACACCGTTTCCATAATTTCTACTTT
>NZ_RHOI01000078.1 GCF_003946165.1 Lacticaseibacillus baoqingensis
GCAAAACTTCCAATACAGTCTGTCGACGGCGATCGGCCTATTCAATACCGTCCCTGGATTATTCATAGAATTTCAAAAAAGCAGCGCAATCCCATGATTCACACGGGACTGCGCTGCTTTGGTGTTTCACCCATTGGGTGCGCCTATATGCTAAGGTTGAGTCGATGAAAACCATCACGAAAGCGAGGCTTCACACCATCTCAACTTTAACCAGCTTATCCCTGCAATGCAATACCAATGTGACTATGACCGCCGACGGCGGTCAACTTTCAAATGACGCCGGGCTCGTTTTGTTCCAAGAGTTTCTTCATCGTATCAACTTTAGGCAACTTGCCAATCAGTGCCTCAAGTTACCAGACCAACGACGATTCTGGAAGGCCTCGATGATCGACATCTTCTTGGAAAAATTGTTGCTCGACGTTGCCGGGTATTTACATGACAGTAGTGCCAATGACTGGCAACGTGATCCCGTACTGGCGGCCACCTTGGGTAGCTTTCGGCTAGTCTCACAGCCCTCACTTTCACGGTTTTTCAAGCGCCTTGAAGACGCCGACCTAGATGACTTTCGGAAGCTTATCTGGCAAGTAGCCGCCTTGGCTTTCCGTCTTAGTGGTCAATCCCGCTTCGTGCTGGATATAGACTCAACGCATTGTGATACTTTCGGTAATCAAGAACGGTCCGCCTTCAACGCTCACTATATGGCCTATGGATATCATCCTCAGGTTGTATTTGATCAAGAGTCCGGGTTGCTCTTAGACGCCTTGATGCGCCCTGGCAATGAGTACACCGGCAAGGAAGCCGATAAGTTCGTCGAGACAACTTTTTCGCGCCTATCGGCGCTCCCTCAAAGCACCAGCGTCATCATTCGAGGCGATTCGGGGTTTGCTGCGCCAAAATTTTACGAGATGTGCGACACACATGGCGTCGACTTTTTGGTTCGACTCAAGGCAAATTCAAAGCTTGGGAAGCTGGCAGAAACGGCCTTAGTGGATTGCCCTCCAAAATATGAAGAGAGCAAATGCGTCTACCACGAATTCAAGTATCAGGCCGCGTCATGGGGTAAAGCTCGCCGTGTTATCGTATGTTCTACTCATACGGCAGATGAGCTAGTTCCCTGGAACCACGCATTCGTAGTGACCAGCCTGGCCTCCGAGGCTCCAGAGACTTTGTTCAAGACCTATAGACAGCGGGGCAATGCTGAGAACCAAATTAAGGAGCTGAAATGCGGGTTTGGCTTTGACAAAACAGACAGCTCAACTTTTGCACGGAACACTGCACGAGCCTTGATCACCGGTATTGCCTATAACCTGGTTCAGCTCTTTAAACAGCTCTTTGTCTCGGAAGACCGTCGTTCAACC
>NZ_RHOI01000079.1 GCF_003946165.1 Lacticaseibacillus baoqingensis
GTTTGTGATTGTAGTAGTTGACGAAGGCAATCGTAGCTGTCCTCAGCTCCTCGAAATTAGCATAGGCGTGATTATGAACAGTTCCAACTTTGAGAATATGGAAGAAGCTTTCGGCTGCTGCGTTATCGAGACAGGTTGCTTTCCGGCTCATACTTTGGAATACTTTAGCTTCCTTAAGCCGATGCCGATACTCCCAATTCTGATACTGAAACCCTTGGTCGGAGTGAATCGTCATTCGATACGATAGCTCAGGGCGGTGCGCCAGTAATTGATCTAACGGATCTGTAACGAACTGCACTGTTGGATGGAGACCGATCGCCCAGCTAATAATTTCACCACTAAATAAATCCATGTAGGCAGTAAAGTAGGCTCGTTCATCGGTAGTCTTGTTGCCCCAGCGCAGCTCGGTTACGTCTGTGACAATCTTCTGATAGGGCCGATCAGTCTTAAAGCGTCGCTTTAACCGGTTGGGGGCGATGTTGCCTACGCTTCCCCGATATGAATTATACTTTCTCGTCTTACGTTCGAAAGCCCGACAGAGAAGGTCGTATTTGCTCATCAATCGCAGGACTTTCTTGTGATTGATAGTATGCCCCATGTTTCTGAGTGCCAATGTCATAGGCCTGTATCCGTAGTCCTCGTGCTCTTTACGCAGTAACTTAAGCGTGTCAATTAACTGCTCGGAGTCTTGCTGATACTGTCTCTTGTTGGCATCATGGTAACTGCTGCTAGACATGCCTACGGCACGCAAAATCAGAACCAACCTCACTTTAAATTCACGCCTTAGCTCATTGATCAGTTGGGCTTTCTCTTGGTTTGAAACTTTTTCTTCTTCTGAGCCAAGGCGTGCAATTTTTCCAGGTAGGCAATACGAACCCGAAGATAATCGTTTTCCTCCTGAAGCTGCTTATTAGTCTTGTTCTGACGTTGTGCATCTGGTTTATCGGGCATACCCCTAGACCGTCCTTTACTTGGCTGGAGCCGGCCTGCCTTCAAAGCCTGTTCCCACTGGTAAATCAGCGCAGGGTGACTGATTTGGTAGTGTCTGGCTGTCACAGGCAGTGAGGCGCCGGTCTTTGCTCGCCATTTAATTACCTTGATTTTATAGGAATAGTCATAGTTTGTCCTGCATAACCTTTGATCAGATAATCCCTGGATCCCCATTTCGTTGAAACGCCGGATCCATTCGTAAACAGTCGCGGTCCCGGTAATGCCATATTTACGCATAATTTTGACGATGCCGAGGCCTTGTTTAAAATCCAGAATTGCATTGATCTTATCTTGAACAGAAAACTGCATAGTAAAACCCCCTGAGTTAGATTTCCTCCAACTCAGAGGGTTCAGTTCA
>NZ_RHOI01000008.1 GCF_003946165.1 Lacticaseibacillus baoqingensis
GGAATGATTCGTCGACTGGACAGGAACTCACCGCAACGGCGCCCGTTAACGGACCTTCCAGCCATGGCTTGCCGATGCAGTGAGTATAGCATGTAAGCAATTGCAGTGCAAGCGAAAATCGTTATTTTTCTTGACAAAAATCTTTTTATTAAGGCATGAGTGATGGTTTACCCTGTTATTCATTCAGGCCTTTGCCGCTCAGTAACCGTTGGTGGGCGCCAGCCATCACATCGTGCGAATGGTCCGCGCCAGCCAAGGCTGATCGATTGTCCAAGCCAAGCGAAGCTGCCGGGTCATTTTGGCCGGCGGGCTTGGCGCTTGCCGCGTTTATATTGGCGCACCCACTGCTGCAATTGTGCTTGTTGCTCCGGGGTGACTTGACCATAGTGTTGCAAAAACCGCCGCCGCATGCGCGGATCGACACTTTGATCCAGCCATTGCGTCCAACTAGGCGCTTTTTGCGGCGCGCCGCCCGCTTTGCCATCAGGTGCTTGCTGCGTCAAGATCGCTTGCTGCGCCTTGCGGAAATCCTTGAGTTCACTGGCATTAAAAGCGGCGACGTCTTGTTGCTGGGCTTCCGGCAGCTCTGCCACATCATACATTTCCTGATGCGCTTGGGCGTTTAACAAGAAGGTCAAGATCGGGTAGGCCAGATAAAAGGCCAACGCAATGCTGGGGAAAAACCACGCCACGATCAGATCCCAAATCGATAAAATATCCAAAATGTGGTTGGCGTTGCCATATATCTTGGTGTACACCTTTTGCATGGCTTGTTTATCTGTGTATTGCAAGTGAATGATCACCTTGGCTAAATAGCGAAACAGCAAGTTCACCACAAATTGCAAACAGCCATATAAGATCACCGTCGTTTTGGTCGTATTGACCGCCATCATATTGGTGAATATTGGGATCAATGACAAAAACGCCAAGAAGATCATATCAAAGATAAACACGCGATAAGTCATGGTGGTGATCTCACCAAAAGCGGTCGAATGTTGATACCAAATATTCGCGACAAAAATGAAACTGATCAAAAAGATCCCGATATGTTTGCCTAAGAGCCAATAGTTGCCCCAAGAGTCGTGCAATACCGGGGGGATATCCAACACCATAATGGTAATGATAATGGCGATGATTGCATCTGAAAAGGCATCCAGCCGATTTTTAAGTTTTTCCATACTCCGTGCCTATCTTTCTTTGTCAAGCGCTAAGTCGCCTTATGCATCCCCTTGCAGTGACACTTTGATCGCTTGGGCGACGGCTTTGCTGATGCCTAAAGCTTGGATGTCGTCGACACTGGCTTCTTTAATGTGGTTCACCGTCTTAAATGCTTTCAGCAGCTTCTGGCGGGTCTTGGGGCCAACGCCTTGAATGGTTTCCAAGCGGCTGGCCAATGAGTTTTTATTGCGCAATTGGCGATGGAAGGTGATGGCAAAGCGATGCACTTCATCTTGGATCCGCTCCAACAAATAAAACCCTTGCGACTTCGGATCTAAATTGATCGGCTCGTCTTGATCCCCAAACAACAACGCGGCGGTTTTATGCTTATTGTTTTTGACCATGCCAGCGACTGGGATATCCAGATTCAACTCGTTTTCCAAAACGTCTTTAGCCGCGTTCATTTCGATGTCCCCGCCATCCATCAAGATTAAATCAGGCAATGCTGCGTGTTCCTTCAACAGCCGCGTATACCGCCGCCGGATCACTTCGCGGGTATTGGCGTCTTCATTGGCGCTGTGGTCATTTTGAGCTTGTGCCAATTTGTATTTGCGATAGTTGTTTTTTTCCGCTTGCCCATCGACAAATTGGACCATGGCCGACACTGGATCTGTGCCTTGGATATGTGAGTGGTCAAAGGCCTCGATGACATGTCCCATTGGCAACCCCAGCGCGTCCATGATCTCTTTTTGCGCGCCTACAGTCGTGCGATTATCAAGTTCCAACAAGCGAAACTTTTCTTCTAACTTCAACCGCGCATTTTTATGGGCCAGATCCATCAACGAACGTTTCTCCCCGCGCTTAGGCGTGCGCACGGGAATGCCTAAAACGGACTCTAACAAGTCATTATCCAACCCTGCCGGCACTAAGACTTCTTTGGGGGCCACATTGTTTTTGCGTTGGTAAAATTGCAGAATAAAGGATTCAAATTCTTCTTCAGTCGTCCCGGTGATTGGAAATAATCGACTTTCCCGCTTCATCAAGCGCGCTTGGCGAATGAAAAAGATCTGAATGGATAACCAGCCTTTATCCATATAGAAATTAAAAATATCCCGTTGCGTCTTATCAGTACTAATGATCTTTTGTTTCTCAACGGTGACGTCAATATAATGCAACTGGTCGCGGATCTCAGCCGCCCGTTCAAATTCCAGCTTTTCCGCCGCTTGCTGCATCCGGCGATTCAACTGGCGCACCACTTTGCCGGTGTTGCCATCCAAGAAACTCTTGATCTTGGCAATTTGCTGTTCATATTCTGCCGGCGGCACTTCCCGCCAGCAAGCGCCGAGGCATTGACCCATATGATAATACAAGCACGGCCGGCCTTGATAGCCATTACAGCGCCGCAATGGGTATACTTTTTGGAGAAAATGCATCGTTTCTTGGGCGGCGTAAACATTCGGATAAGGGCCAAAATAATAGGCCCCGTCTTTTTTAATGTCCCCGGTAATTTCCATTTTCGGATCGCGTTCATTGGTGATCTTGATGTAAGGATAACCGGTCCCCTTTTTTAACTTGATATTGTAATAAGGCTGCCACTTTTGGATCAGGGTGATTTCTAGTAAAAAGGCTTCTTTATCACTGGATGTCACAATATAATCAAAGTCGGCAATATTGGCGACCAATTGCGCGGTTTTGCCGGTGTGTTCACTTTTAAAATATGAACGCACCCGGTTCTTCAAGTTTTTGGCCTTGCCAACGTAGATGATTTTCCCGTTGAGATCTTTCATCTGATAACTGCCTGGCAGATCCGGCAGTAACGCCAATTTGTGTTCGATGTGTGCAGACGCCATGGCCTGACCTCCTTTATCAACTCGTCTTACTATTGTAGACATTCTCACCTATCCCTGCAAGCGCCTAAAGCGCCGGCGGCCAAATCCCAATACCCCTAACCCGATCACCGCCACCAAGCTAAACCGGGCGCTCAGCGGCAAGGCGCCATACACAAATGGCGCCAGCACTTGCCCGGCATACAACGCCGCACTGCCAATGGTCAAGACTTGATCGCGCTGCGCCAGCGTAGCGGCGGCGGCCAAGGCTTCATTGAACACCGGCATCGCCAACCCGATGCCGACGCCAGCCGCTGCGATTGCGATCACCAGCGTCCCCCAACTGGCAAAAGTCATGCTGACGCCTAACACCACCAGCACAACAAAACACACCCCCTCTTTGGCCGGTGGCGTCAACGGCCAATGGGCATAGCTGACCCCAATGAGCAAACCAATCCCGGACACACTTGCCAACGCCCAGCCGGCATGGCTGGCATTGGCGTCATGCAAGAGTTGCTGCATGGCAAAAGGGATCGCCGTGGGCACCACAAAATAACCCATATTCCAAATCATGATCAACCCAAAGGTGGCCCAGATTCGCCGGGAAAAATGTCCTTGCGTCCGCACTGGTTTTGCCGCTTGGGAGTTGGGGACAAACAAGCTGACCAAACCCAAGGGAACGATCGCTAACGCATAGAGACTAAACACCATTCGCCAGCCGCTTTGGGCTAACATGCCTGCTCCTGCCAACGAAACGATCGACCCGGCACTCGCCACCGCAGACGCCACTCCTAACAAATGCCTTTGCTGGGGGCCTTGATAATGATCGGCGATCAAGCTGACGGCAGGCCCGGCAAATAAAGCCAACCCCACGCCGGATAACGCTCGACAAGCCAGCAAACCGCCAAACGGCAAAGGAATCAATGGAACAGACCCGCCGACCAAATAAATCGCTAACCCCCAAATCACCTGCGTTTTTTTTCCTCCAGGCAAATAGCGTAATACGGGCAGCGACCCGATAAAAATGACCGCCGGCATGGTCATCAACAACTGCAGCCACACTTCTGCCACCGCTGGATATGTCACGTGGATCGCTGGCAGTACTGGGGCCAACACCGCCCCGGTCAACATTGTGAAAAATGACAACGACAAGATCGCGATCATCATGATTGCTCGCTCCTTTAACCGCCAATCGGCCTTTTTCCTACAGTGTACCGGCAATTCCAGCCATCACCTAAGAAAGTGGCGGCGCTAGCCAAAAGCGCCTTGAAACCGCCATCCCAACAAACGAATGGCAGTTTCAAGGCGCTGGCTGATGACGTTCAACCATAGCTGGGCCGTCAGCGTAAAGCATGGGCATAATGGATCCACCCTTGTTCACGCTCACCCACGGTATCATACAACCGCTGGGCATGATGGTTGCTGGTGCGCGTTTGCCAAGTCACACTAATGGCTTGGCGGGCTTTTGCCCAAGCAAACGTCGCTTGCAGCAATTGTTTGGCGATGCCTTGACGACGAGCTTTAGGCGCAACATAAAGATCATTGAGGATCACGGTCCGTTTCAAGGCGCGTTTATCAAAACCAAAATATAAAAATGCAAACCCCAACAGCTGACCATCGGCGTCTGTGGCCACCAATAAGCCGCCAAGGGGATCATCCGGTCGGATCAGTTGCGTGATGTGGGCCAATAACGCCGCCTTATCAACGGTATGGGCCACTGGACTATCAGCATAATAACCTTGTACCAAAAGCAGCAAAGCGGATACATCTGCGGCTTGTGCATTGCGGATCTTTGCCATGAAAAGCGCCTCCTTTTGGACCAACAGCAATCAATTTGGCTTCAGCTTACCATGGCCAAAGCGGCACTGACAACTGCTGTCACCAGGGCTGCAGTTTGGCGACGCAAAAGCGCCTGGCAGCGGCGATTCAAAACGAATCGCGGCCTCCAGGCGCTATACACCTGCTGGTGCTTATTTGGAACGCTTTTGTGCTTGTTTCATTTGCTGCATCATCTGATTGAGCTTTTTAGTACTAGGTTTTTGACCCATTTGCATCATCATGGTGCGCAACATTTCTTCATTGATCGGGGGGTTATCCTGGAAATACTTCTTCATATAAGCGCGGGCGCCGAAGAAGCCGCCAACCAGGCCAACTAAGACGCCGATCACCAAACCGATAACTAACTGCATGAACACTTGCCTCCTCTTATTACACAATCATCATTGTACAAAATGCCAGGCCGCTTTGAAAGCCTTTGAACAAATAAAGCCTTAGTCTTGACGCCAGCCTTTTTTTCGTTGTTCATCTTTGACCTTCTGCGGCGTTATTTCGTGACCATGCTGATCAAAATATTGCGTTGTCGTCAAACGCTGCTTGAAGCCGGCGCGAAAATCACGCAAGTAAGCCTCACGCAGTGCTTTGCGCTCTTTGATTTCTGCAGGAGTCAACCCTTCTGCTTTAGCTTTTTTGGCCAAGGCATTGATCCGGTCGATCCGTGCTTGTGGTTGTGCCATCACACTCACCTCGTTTAATTCAAATGGATCGGAGCATAGGTATACCCTTGTGGCTTTTGACCAGGATAAGGGGCCTTCATCAGCATTCCGACGTACTCTTTAGTGCGCGCCAGTGAGCGGAAGGCTTTGATCACGCGCACCGGTTCGGCACCGTTGGCGTAGTACACGATATAGATCACGTCGTTCATGACACCCAAACACTCCTTCTCACGGTTACCTTTTGGCATAAAAAAAGGCCGCAATTGCGACCTTCTCGTGTGGATTAACGGCGCTTTTCTTTGATCCGAGCAGCCTTGCCACGTAATGCCCGCAAGTAGTACAACTTCGCACGACGTACTTGACCATGACGGGTCACTTCGATCTTTTCAACACGCGGTGTGTGTAATGGGAAGGTACGTTCCACACCAACACCGCTGGAGATCTTACGCACGGTATAAGTTGCAGAGATGCCGACACCATGACGCTTGATCACAACGCCTTCGAAGATCTGGATACGTTCGCGTTCGCCTTCAACGATCTTGGCATGGACGCGGACACTGTCACCAGGGCGAAAATCAGGAATATCATCACGCAACTGGGACTTGGTAATTTCAGCAATAATTGGGCTCTTCATAAAACTGTTCTCCTTATACCGACATTCATAATCGTCCCGACCAGCGGAATATCGTTGCTTTGTGAGTTATCACAATTAATCATTCTAGCATATCGACACGGTTGCAACAACCATTATTTGAAGCAAACGAAGCGTAAAAATTGACATTCCCGGAAACTGCGTGCTAACTTAAAATTAGTTCACGATTGGAGGAATCGCCATGAAGCTCATGATCGCTTTAGAAAACGTGACGATGGATGGTGTCAAACGCGCCTCCACTGTCCTTGGCAACGCCTTGGCGGCACATGTCGATGTCTTATACTTTTCCTTAGCCGATGCGCCGCGCTATTTTACGCTGCAAGCCCCGCTGTTAATCGCTGAGCCGCCAGCGGACCCACAACTGCTGAACTTCTTTGGCGACCACCCTTATCAGCGCTACGAGCCGCAAATCGCTAATTTGATCGATACCATCGACGCTTATCATATCGACGCCGTACTGTTGCCAGCTGGGTTATTGACCAGCTTTGCCCCATTGATCAAAAAAGCCTTACCCTGGGTGCGCTTGATCGGGTGGATGCACAATAATTTCACCACGTATACCGAAGATTACTATGGGCAAATGCGCGGTGAATTCAAGGCCGGCTTACAAGCCGTCGACACCTTAGTGGTCTTGACCGAAAGCGACTTGCGCGAATACCGCCAGTTCAATCCCAATACGGTCAAACGTTACAACCCCATTACCTTGACCCCGCATCACTTAGCCGACTTGACGCGCCATCAAATCGCCTTTACCGGCCGCATCGCGATCCAGCATAAAGGCATCGATCTATTGCTCAGCGCAGCCAAACAACTGCGCCCAGGTTGGCAAATCACCATGGCTGGCAGCGGGACGCCAAAAGATATGGCCTTGTTCCAACGCTTGCGCACCTTGTGGGGGTTAGAAGCGGTGATCGATTTTCGCGGCCCGCTGCATGACGACGAGCTGCGCGCCCATTATGCCAATGCTGCGATATTTGTTTCCACCAGCCGTTGGGAAGGGATGCCCTTGGTGATCGGCGAGGCGATGGCTGCCGGTTTGCCGATCGTGGCGATGCGCAACACCGGTTCTGCAGAATTTCTGCAAGATAACGAATATGGCCTGTTGACAAAAGCCGCCGACGTCGCCGACTTCAGTACCCAACTCAACCGCATGATCGACTCATTGGCCTTGCGCCAACATTACGCCCATCAATCACTGCGGCGGGCCAATGATTTCAAGCTCGACGTGATCGTGCAGCAATGGCTGGATCTATTGCAGCCTTGAATCCGTGATATCTGGGGCTTGGCGGGTATTTTCTTCACGTTTGACCTGAGCCAACAGCTTCCGCGTTGCGGCGTCTAAATCCAGCTGGTCCAGCAGCTCTGGCCGACGTTGATAAGTCCGCCGCAGCGATTCTTTCAGCCGCCATTGTGCGATCAGCTGATGATTGCCGTTTTGCAACACCTCAGGCACTGCCATGCCGCGATATTCCGCGGGGCGCGTATACTCAGGATAATTCAACAGCCCGTTTTCAAAGCTGTCAGTCGCGGCACTTTCGGCGTTGCCCAAAACGCCAGGCACAAACCGCACCGTGGCATCGATCATCATCATGGCCGGCAGCTCACCGCCAGTCAACACAAAATCTCCAATCGAAAATTCATCGGTGACCAAACTGCGGATCCGCTCATCATAGCCTTCATAATGCCCACAAATAAACACCAAATGCGCCGCTTGCGCCAATTCTTTGGCCGCCACATGATCAAACTTGCGGCCGGCTGGATCTAACAAGATCACGCGCTTTGCTCCGGGATGTTGGGCATTCAAATCATCCATGGCTTCAAACATCGGCTCCGGCTTTAACAACATGCCGGCCCCGCCGCCATAAGGAGTATCATCCACATGGTGATGTTTGTCATGAGAATACTGTCGATAATCGATCACATTAAAATCGATTTGGCCTTTATCGATTGCCTTGCCGATCATGCTTTGCGTCAACGGCGCAAACATATCCGGAAAAAGACTCAAGACATCAATCCTCATCATCGATCAGCCCTCCTGGGACGTCCACATGCGCGATTTTGTTCGCAACATCGATTTGTAAGACCACGCTCTTCAAAAACGGCAACAGCACATCGCTTTTGCCTGGCCGCGGGATCACCCAAACATCATTGGCGCCTGGGCTTAAGATCTCCGTGACAACGCCAAGCTCATGATCATGTTGATCGATCACGTGCAACCCGATCAGATCGCGATAATAATAGCTTCCGTCTTCTAAGGGCTGCTGCTGGGCTTGGGTCACATTCAAGGTATGCCCTTTGAACGTCTCGACTTGGTTGATGTCGTCATATCCTTCAAAGCGCACCAAAATGAAGTCTTTATGCTTGCGGCTGGCAGCGACCACCACCGGTGTCACCGGAGTGGTATCGATCACGAGCTGACTCCCAGGGGCAAACCGCTTTTCGGGAAAATCAGTCGTCGCGATCACCCGTACTTCCCCGCGAATGCCGTGGGTATTCACAATATTCCCAACATGATATAACTCTGGCATCTGTCTCTCCTATCTCTTGAGGCTATTAAAAAGGACCGGCAACAGCCGGTCTTTTTTAATGGTTTGGATGCGGTGCATCCAAGATATTTAACCGTACACGCTTGGCATACGGAGACTTGACCGCGTAAACAATGGTCCGGATCGCTTGCGCCACCCGTCCTTGTTTACCAATGACCCGACCGACATCGTCCGGCGCCACCGTCAAGTCAAAAGCCATATAATCCTGCGTCTCATGACGCACGATTTCAATCGCTTCGGGGTGGGTCACTAATGGGGTCACAATAGCTCGGATCAGCGATGCGATATCCACGCCCTAGCCCCTATTTCTTAGCAAAACGTGCTTCGTGATACTTTTGGAGTAAGCCTTTGCTGGTAAGCAAAGTACGTACCGTATCTGAAGGCTGTGCGCCTTTTTGAAGCCAATCAAGAATAGAATCTTCATCCAGCTTTAAGTCAACTGGTTCGGTTAATGGGTTGTAGTAACCGACGGATTCGATAAACCGACCATCACGTGGGGAGCGAGAATCTGCAACCACGACGCGGTAGAAAGGCTTACGCTTGGAACCCATCCGCTTTAAACGAATTTTAACTGCCATTAAGTCCACCTCCTGTAAATTTCTCAACTTCAAAATAATAGCAAATTATCCAGGGCGTGTAAAGAGTTTTTTCTTTACAACGTCAAGTTCCTGCTCAAAAACTGCCTGCAAAGCGCGTCCAAGCGACCCGCCGCCAGCCCACCAGCGGCCAGTAAGCTTTCATTGGGACATAAAGCGTCCCAACGAACGTGCGGCCACCAGCGCTACTTTAGGATTTGAAGCGTTTGGCGTGTTTGAGGCGTTTCTTCTTATTCTTCTTTTGTTTTTTGACCATCGAGTTCATCGCCATTTTGCCTAAGCGGCCTTTGACGCCGCCACCCATTAAGCCTTCCATGCCTTGGAAGTTGCCTTTGGACATTTGGTTCATCATCTTTTTAGAGGCGTTGAACTGCTTGATCATCCGGTTGACTTCCACGACCGGCCGCCCGGCACCAGCGGCCAAGCGCCGCCGCCTGGATGGATTCAAAATGTCTGGATCTTCGCGTTCAGCTGGCGTCATCGAATAAACGATCGCTTTCATGTGGGCGATGTCTTTAGGGTCGACTTTGAAATTCTTCAATGCTGGGTTGTTGGCCATCCCTGGGATCATTTTCATGATGTCTTCCATCGGGCCCATATTTTGCATTTGCTCCATTTGATCAAGGAAATCATTGAAGTCAAAGGTATTTTCTTTGATCTTATCGGCCATTTCGGCGGCTTGCTGCTCATCGAAATTCGCCTGGGCCTTATCGATCAAAGTGAGCATATCGCCCATCCCCAAGATCCGGTTGGCCATACGATCAGGGTAAAAGACGTCTAAAGCTTCCATCTTTTCGCCTTGCCCAACAAACTTGATCGGCTTGCCAGTGACCTTGCGGATCGAAAGCGCCGCGCCGCCGCGCGTATCGCCATCTAATTTGGTCAAAACGACCCCAGTGATATCTAACCGTTCGTCAAATCCCTTAGCCACATCAGTTGCGGCTTGCCCGGTCATGGCGTCAACCACCAGCAAGATCTCATTAGGCTCAGCCAACGCTTTGATGTCGGCTAATTCAGTCATCAGCTTTTCATCGATCTGCAACCGGCCGGCGGTATCGATCAAGACATAATCATTATGTTGCAGCTGGGCTTGCGCCAAGCCTTGACGAACGATCTCCCGCGGGTCAACATCGGTGCCTAAAGCAAACACTTGGGCGCCGACTTGTTCGCCGACCACTTGCAGCTGATCGATCGCAGCCGGCCGATAGACATCAGCTGCGATCAAAAGCGGGCGGGCTTTTTCTTGCTCGATCAAGCGCTTGGCCAGCTTGCCGACAGTCGTGGTTTTCCCGGCCCCTTGCAGCCCAGCCATCATGATCACCGTGGGGATATGGGGGGCTTTGTTCAATGGAACAGCCGCGTCGCCCATGGTCGCCGTTAATTCATCATTGACGATCTTGATAATTTGTTGTGCCGGTGACAGTGAGTCCAACACCTCAGTGCCGACCGCCTTTTCGCGCACATTTTTGACGAATTCTTTGACCACGCCAAAGTTAACGTCGGCTTCAAGCAGCGCCAAGCGGATTTCGCGCATTGAATCGCGCACGTCGGCTTCCGTCACTTTACCCTTCCGCCGCAACCCGCTAAATGCTTTTTGCAGGCGTTCAGATAACCCTTCAAATGCCATAATTGCCTCCTACTGTAAGAAAAATTAGCGTCTGTGAACCCGCTTAACGCGCGGCTTGATCTGCCACACGCGTTAATAAGGTACTCAAGCGCGTATCTTGGGGATAATTGACCCGCACGTAAGCCACCAGCGCATCTACCGCTTGGTTTTGCGCTTGATAATTGGCTAACAAATGCAGCTTGCTTTCGTACTCTTCCAAACTGGCCTCAGTCCGGCGGATATTGTCATACACCGCTTGGCGAGAGACATCAAACTCTGTGGCAATTTCCCCCAGTGAATAATCGTCACCATAGTATAATTCCAGGTAACTATGCTGCTTTTCAGTTAGTAATGCGCCATAAAACTCAAACAACGAGTTCATCCGGTTGTTTTTTTCGATTTCCATTTTTCTACCTCATATACACTCCTTTCAGGATACCGGTGAAACGCCCATCCGTCAATGTTCATCGGTTGCGTTAATCCTTTCACAAAATGTGCGTCACGACACGCATTCGTGGTAAACTAAAGGTATGAATTGGAGGGAAAAATATGGTAGCGACAATTCTATATTGGGGCATCATCGCCGCACTTTGCGGTTGGTGGGCTTGGACATTGGTCTTTTCATTGATTTATTTGGGCAACCACGAAAATGGCAACCTGTGGTTCTTCGCTATTTTAAATACCTTAGGCCTGATCGCGGCAGCGATTTTTGCGTGGATCATGGCCAATACCGCTTGGCAAAAGTATTGGTTTGCCAGCTCGGTCAATACCGGCAACTGGCTATTATACGTGATCATCGCGTATGTGGTGTTGATCGTCTTGCAGGTGCTTTTAGGCCGCACGCCAAAAGATGCGGCAGTGGCCTCACATTAACGCAAAAATCCATCCCAGCCAACCGGCTGTGGATGGATTTTTTTTTGCGTTTGATCATGCGCAAACTAGTCTGGATCTGTCGGCGTTTGGATCAAGCCTTTGAATAGGCCATAGGCAAATTTTGTGGGGTCAAAGACTTGTAAGTCATCCATGCCTTCGCCTAAGCCGGCCAGCTTGACTGGGACATGCAATTCATTGCGAATCGCCAACACGATCCCGCCTTTGCCGGTCCCGTCGAGCTTGGTCAACACGATGCCGGAAATATCCGTGGTTTGCTTGAATTGTTTGGCTTGACTCAAGGCATTTTGGCCGGTCGTCGCATCCAACACCAGCAACACTTCTTGTGGCGCATTGGGTAATTCCCGCACGATCACACGCTTGATCTTATCCAATTCTTTCATCAAGTTGACTTTGTTTTGCAAGCGGCCGGCAGTATCGACTAACAAGACATCCACTTGGTCTTGTTTGGCTTGTTTGACCGCATCAAACACCACACTGGCTGGGTCGGCGCCGGCGGCACTGGCCACGACTGGCACACCATCGCGGCGTCCCCACTCTTGGAGTTGTTCGATCGCCCCGGCACGGAAGGTATCGCCAGCGGCTAACAACACAGATTTGCCAGCGGCTTGCAGTTGATGCGCCAGCTTGCCGATCGTGGTGGTTTTGCCGGCACCATTGACCCCGACAAATAAAAATACCGTCGGCTCGCCTTGGGCATAGTGCAAACTATTATCTTCATCTGCCCCCGCTTCGCCATAAAGATCGACTAATTTTTCGACGATCACTTGCGCCACGGCTTCAGGCTTTTTAGCATTTTTCAGCTTCACTTCTTCGCGCAGCGCATCCGTTAGCGCCACCGCAGTTTGAAAGCCCACGTCTGCTTCGATGAGCATCTCTTCGAGGTCGTCGAAAAAATCTTCATCGACACTGCGAAAGTTGGCAAATAAAGCATTCAAGCGTTCGCTAAAGGACGTGCGCGATTTTTCCAGCCCGGCATCATACTTTTCTGTCTCCGGTGTTTCCGGCGTTGCAGTAAACGCTTTTTTGATTCGGTCAAATAATCCCATTACGTCATCCTACCCTTCATTGTCTTGAACCGCTTGGTCTAACGAAACTGCCATCATCCGCGAAACGCCAGATTCTTGCATGGTCACCCCATACAAGACATTTGCCGCCAACATCGTCCCGCGGCGGTGGGTGATCACGATGAATTGCGTGTCACTGGCATAATGCTTCAAAAATTGCCCGAAGCGATTCACATTCACATCATCAAGGCTGGCTTCAACTTCATCGAGGATCGAAAACGGTACCGGCCGCACTTGTAAAATCGCAAATAGCAACACGATTGCTGTCAATGCACGTTCACCGCCAGAAAGCAAAGACAAGCGCGACAATTTCTTACCAGGCGGCTGCGCTGAGATCTCTAAGCCGGTATTTAACAAATCATCTGGATCAGTCAGGCTCAAATGCGCGTGGCCGCCGCCAAACATCTTCGGAAAGATTGCTTGAAAAGCGGTATTGGTCGCATCAAACATGTCTTTGAAGCGCGTCTTAACGGCTTCATCCAGCTCCCCCATCGTCTCTTGCAATTGGTCTTTGGCCGCTAATAGATCGGCTTGTTGTTTGGTCAAAAAGTCATAGCGCTCACGCACCTCTTGGTATTCGGCGATCGCATTGGGATTGACCGGGCCTAACTCATCCAAGCCGCGTTTGAGCAGCTTCAAGCGGCTTTTCAACATTGGCAATTCAGTTTCATCATTCACCACCGCCGCCTTCGCCGCTTCAAAGCTCAATTGATAATCCTCTGCCAAGATCCCTAACCGGCTGTCCAAGTTCAATTTGATCCGGTTGAGACTCACCGCTTGTTGTTGCGATTGCGCCATCGCCGTGTTTTGCTGGCGGTTGACCGTGGCGATTTCACCAGAAACCTGACTCAATTCACCACGGTTGGCTGCTTTTGCTTGGGTCAATTGCTGACGTTTTTGCTGCAGCTGTTTTTGGGCTTGTTGCAAGTCCTTGATCGTTTGTTCCCGATCAGCTTGGTCTTGATCTGTATTGGCCAGCGCAGCGGTGAGCGTGTCGATTCGGGACTTGAGCTTGCTGGCATGTGCGTTGGCGGCATCCAAACTGGCTTGCCATTGTTCAGTCTGCGCTTTCGTCGTCGCTTGGGCGCTTTTGAGCACCGCGACTTGCGTTTTGAGGTCCGTCACCTGTGCCTGCTTAGCCGCCTCAGCCGTGCTGGACTCGGCTAAATCCGCCTTGCGTTTGGCAATGGTCGCTTGCACCGTGGTCAGTTGTGCGGTAATCTGCGCCGCTTTAGTTTGAAGCTGGGTGATCACAGTCGCAAAATCTTCGTTTTGGCTGGCATCTAAACCTAACGCTTGCAGTTGGCGTTTGAGTTGGGTCAACGCTTCTTGGCGGGCGGTTAATTGTGCTTGCAGCGCTTGTTGAGCCGTCGTCTGCTGCGTCAGCGTTTGCTGGCTGGCGGCCACTGCTTGCGCTGCAGCCGTCGCCTGTTGTTGCAGGTCATCTAGTTCAGTTTGCTTGGCCGTCAAAGCCGCCGTCATTTGCTTTAACTGTGCGGCTAATGTTTGCACTTCTTGGGTCCGGGCTAAAGGCGAACTGGCTTTGGCTTTGACTTGCCCACCTGAAAGCGACCCGCCAACATTGAGCAGATCCCCTTCAACCGTCACGATGCGATAGCGATGACCGGTTTGATTCGCCAAGGCAATCGCATGATCAAGGGTGTCAGCAACGATCAAGCTCCCCGCCAAGTTGGCCATGATTCCCGCCACTTGCTGCGGGTAACGGATCAGCTCAACGCCGACCCCTAAAAAGCCTGGCTGCCCTTGTAAACTGGTTAATACCGCTTGCGGCAGGTGCCGCGGTTTGATCACACTGATCGGCAAAAAAGTAGCCCGCCCAGCCCGTTGCTGTTTCAAATACGTGATCGCTTGTTTCGCTGCTTGCTCATCTGTGGTCACGATGGATTGCAAAGCCCCGCCTAAGGCAATGTCTAAGGCTTGTTGATATTGTTTGGGCACGGTCAATAATTCGGCGACTGCCCCGACCACCCCAGGCAATTGGGCTTTATGCTGCAACACAGCTTTGACGCCAGCAAAGAAGCCTTGATAGTCTTCTTTCAGCTCCTTAAGGGTTTCATAGCGCGACTGCGTGCTTTGATAGATCCCTAACGCTTCTTGATAACGTTGGCGCGTTTGTGCGTATTGGGTTTGCGCAGCGTCAGCCGCTGAACGGGTCTTGGCCAGTGCCGTCTGGGCTTCAGTCGCTGCTTTTTGGGCGGCGGCGATTTGCGCCGTTAATGCTTCAACAGCCTGGCGCGCTTGCGCCACGCGCTTGGTCAGTTCTTTGACGCGTGTCGATTGGGCAGCGGTTTGGTTGGCTTGGACCTGTTGATCTTTTTTAGCCGCGGCCAACTGGTTATTCACCGCCGCTTGAGTTTGCAGTAAGTCGATATATTGCGCTTGGGCAGCATCAAGTTGTGCTTGCAAAGCAGCTGGGCTTTGCGCGGCGGCAACCGCGGCTTGTAAGGCTTGTTGTGCTTGTTTGCGGTCGGCGGCTTGGATCTTGCTTTTGTCTGCCAAAGCTGCCAGCTGCTTTGCCGCTTCCGCCGCTTGTTGCGTCGCTTCATCCAATTGCTGATTCAAGTCGGCTAAGGTCAACTGGGTATGATTGACCCGCTCGGTCGAAAGGTTAGCTTCACCAGTCAAGCTTTCTAACCGCGTGGAGGCAGTCAACAACTGGTCATTGCATGTGTCTAACGCCTGTTCAAACTCTTGATCTTTGGCTGTCAGCGCCTCTGATCGCGCCTCTAAGGTGGCCAATTTATTCTTTAATCCCGCCAACAGCTGCGCGGTCACTTTGGCTTGTGCTGCCGTGGCGGTTTGTTCTGTGTCAAGCTGTTGGATCTCTAAGGCTAAAATGGCTTGATGGACATTTTGATAGTCTTTGGTTTGGCGTTCGTAATCGCGCGCGATCGAGGCTTGCTCTTCCAACGGTGTCAATTGCCGATGCAATTCTTGGATGATGTCATTGACGCGATCCAAGTTATCGGTAGTGGTTTGCAGCTCCTTGTCGGCTTTGATCTTTTGTTGTTTGTACTTCAAAACACCGGCGGCTTCTTCTAAGATCCCCCGGCGTTCTTCTGGTTTACTGTTGAAAATGGCCTCAACGCGGCCTTGAGAAATAAAGGAAAAGCTTTCTTTTCCCAGGCCGGAATCCATAAATAAATCCACAATATCTTTCAAGCGGACCGCTTGATTATTGATCAAAAAATCTGATTCGCCATCACGATAAAGCCGGCGGGTCACACTGACTTCCGCCGGCTGATTGGCCAAATACCCATCGCGATTATCAAACGTCATCACGACTTCCGCCCGATTCAGCGGCGGTCGGCTCGCGGTACCGGCGAAGATCACATCCCCCATTTTCTCCCCGCGCAGGCTTTTGGCACTTTGTTCGCCTAAGCTCCACCGGATCGCTTCGGTGATATTGCTTTTACCACTCCCATTGGGCCCAACGATCCCGGTCAATCCAGGGACAAAATCAATTTGCGTTTTGTCTGCAAACGATTTGAACCCGTTGATCACAAGCGTCTTTAACTGCATGTCTCCACGTCCTACTATAGTTTGCCTTGGAGCTTCTCCAGCGCATCACTGGCAGCGGCTTGCTCTGCGGCTTTTTTATTCTTCCCATATCCTGAACCCAGCACGCGATCTTCTGCACTGACATCGACTTGAAAACGGCGATCGTGAGCCGGACCGCTTTCACTGAGCAAATGATACTCGATCTTGACTTCGCCGTCTTTTTGCAAGAATTCTTGCAAGGCGGTTTTGTGATCCATATTTGCATCAAATTGCCCGGCAGCGATCTTGGGAAAAATCACTTGCGCAGCAAAATCGATCACCGCTTGCCGTCCTTGATCCAGATATAACGCCCCGTTAAAGGCCTCAAACAGATCTTCTAATAAGGTCTTGCGCATGCGGGCCCCAGCATTTTCTTCGCCTTTGCCCAACCGAATGTACTGGTCGAAATGGGCCTCTTTAGAAAATGCCGAAAAACTGCGCGTTTGCACGATCGCCGCGCGCATCCGCGTCAGCTTGCCTTCAGGAAGATCTGGATATTGCCGATAGAGATAATCACTCACAGTCAGCTCCAACACGGCATCGCCTAAGAACTCGAGCCGTTCATTGTCTTTGAGCCCCAATTCCTGATGTTCATTGACGTAAGAAGAATGCGTGAACGCTTCATCGAGGATGGAAAGGTCGTGAAACTCGATTCCGTACCGATTCCTAAGTTCCGAAACAAATTCTGAAGCGACCATAATAGTTAAACTCCTCCTTATATTCTCTCTATCATTATACTAAAGGCATCTCAAAATGACACCTTAACCCGGCCGAAAAAAAAGTCCGGCGCCAGGCCGGACTGTTTCATTGTCTATTTGGTTTGATGGGCCATGACGTAACTCACAGCGTCGCCAACAGTCACAATGTTTTCCGCATCTTCATCTGGGATCTCAGCCCCGAAAGTATCTTCAAGCTCTAACACGAATTCCACGATATCAATCGAGTCTGCATCGAGATCCTTCTTGAAGTTCAGGTTGTTATTGATCTGCGATTCTGGGATCTGAAAATGATCCTGGATCAACCCTGAAATCTTTGCGAATACTTCTTGCTCAGTCATGACGGTCCTCCGTTTCTTAACACGCACTCTAATATAGCGGTTTTTTCGTCACTTGTCTACGCTTGTGTGGCCCTTTGTCGCGGCAAAATAAGCTTGCACCTTGCCAACCGTATCATTGGCCAGCATTTCACGGATCTGGCGGATCGTATAATACACCGCATCCGCATCCGCACCGCCATGCGCTTTGATCACCGGTGCTTTAAGGCCTAACAAGACGGCCCCGCCATAACTGGAAACGTCAAAGGTGCTGGCAATGTTTTTGATCCCGTCTTTGAGCAATAAACCGCCGAGCTTGCCTTTAAAGCCGCTATCCATGATGGCACTTTTGACCAGCTTCAAGATCGTCTTAGCGGTGCCTTCTGTGGCTTTTAACGCCGCATTGCCCGTAAAGCCATCGGTGACCACCACATCGGCCACCCCTTGCAATAATTTATCTGACTCGATATTGCCAATGAAGTTGAGTCCTTCCAGTTGGCTCAGCAACTGATAGGTTTCTTGATGCAAGCTGTCGCCTTTGTTCGGCTCGGTCCCATTGTTCAACAAGGCCACTCGCGGTTGGCGCAACCCGCGCAGATCCCGCGCATAAAAGTCACCCATCACCGCATAATTGACCAGCTGTTGCGGCTTGCCTTCCGCATTGGCACCAACATCAAGCATCACAAAACCGTGCCCATCGGTAGTCGGCAAAGTCGGCATCAACCCTGGCCGATCGATGCCTGGAATCCGGCCAACGATAAACAGCCCGGCGGCCAACAAAGCACCGGTCGACCCTAAGGAAAAAACCGCATCTGCGGTTTGATTTTTCACGGCTTGTGCCGCTAAGACCATCGACGCTTGTTTCTTGCGGCGAACCGCTTTGACCGGTTCATCATCACCATTGATCTTTTCTGTGGTGTGCACGATCGTCAATCGCGTCATATCTTTGATCAATGGGGTCAGTTGGGCTTCATCGCCATACAACGTGAATTCAAGCTCTGAAAATTCGTCCCGCGCGCGTTGGACCCCTGCCAAAACGACTTGCGGCGCGTTGTCGCCACCCATTGCATCCACTGCGATTTTCATCGAATCATCCTCCTAATCTAAGCTGCCAAGTGACTGTTGCTGACGGGCCAGCCATGCTCGTAATGGAGCAAATTCTGCGGCACTCAATGTTTGATCCGCCTGAAAAAGCGCGGCTGCCGACTGTTGTGCGGCTTGCAAGGTCGCAAAATCAGTCACAGGATCGGCCACCCGAAATTCCGGCAAGCCGCTTTGTTTATCACCAAAAATGTCTCCGGACCCGCGTAATTCTAAGTCCTTTTCTGCCAACTTGAACCCGTCATTGGTCGTGACCATCGTTTGCATGCGTTCCACACCCATTTCATTTTTGGGGTCGGCCACCAAGATACAATACGCTGCCGCTTGCCCGCGGCCGACACGCCCGCGCAACTGGTGCAGCTGCGCTAACCCAAACCGGTCCGCATCCATGATCAACATGACTGTGGCATTAGGGACATCCACGCCGACTTCCACCACCGTCGTTGACACTAAGATGCGTGTTTCTCCGGCGTCAAATGCCCGCATGATCGCCTCTTTTTCATCAGGCTTCATCTGCCCATGCAACAAAGCCACTGTTGCTTCTTGGCCAAATGTCGCTTGCATATCGGCGTATAACTGTTCAGCATTTTGTAAGTCGATCTTCTCTGATTCGGCAATCAACGGCGTGATCGCAAAAACCTGATGGCCGGCCGCCAATTCCGCATGGATCCGTTTGAATGCGCCACTTAATTGATTGCGCCGCACCCACGTGGTGGTGATTGGCTGTCGGCCGGCTGGCAATTCGTCAATGGTGGAAACATCCATTTCGCCATATGTCGTGATTGCCAAAGTCCGCGGGATCGGGGTCGCCGTCATGGCCAAAAGATCCGGCTTGAGCCCTTTTTCCTGGATGATCTTACGCTGTTGCACCCCGAAGCGATGCTGCTCATCGATGATCGCCAACCCCAGCGCCGCAAAGTCGACGCCTTTTTGGATCAAGGCATGCGTGCCGATGACGATATCGATTGCCCCACTGGCCAGCCCTGCAAGTGTTTCGCGGCGCGCTTTAGTCGGCGTCGACCCAGTCAATAAGGCGATTTGCACGGGAAAATCGGCGAACGTTTTGGTCAGCTTGGCGTAATGCTGTTCTGCCAAGACCTCTGTTGGCACCATCAGCGCCGCTTGATAGCGCGCCGTCACTGCAGCATACATCACGATTGCCGCAACGATCGTCTTGCCTGAGCCGACGTCGCCTTGTAATAGGCGATTCATATGATGCGGTGAGCGCATATCCGCACAGATCTCATTGACCACCCGTTTTTGCGCGGCTGTCAAGGCAAACGGCAAGGTGCTGATCAACGCCCGCAGCTGCTGATTATCAAAAGGGATCGCCAGCCCATTTTGCGTGGCATCATTATCCAATCTTAACGCTTGGATCTGACACTCAAATAAGAAAAATTCGCGGAAAATTGCAGAACGACGTGCCGCATGGGCCTCTTGTCCCGATTTGGGCCAATGCATCCCATGAATGATCTGCTGATCCGTTAATAATTTGTACCGCTGTCGCAAGCCTGCCGGCACAATTTCTGGGATCTGTTGACCTTCGCGAGCGTATGCTTCCTTCACCAGATCGGCGATGGTTTTTTGGCGAATATTTTTGTTGGCCGGATACACCCCTGCCAAAGATGGCTCATCAGCAGTTTGGGTGGCTAACACCTTCATTCCCGTCATCGTCTTGCGCTTGGCATCCCATTTGCCATAAATCGCCGCTTCAACGCCTTGGCTAAATTTATCTTTGAGCCAAGGTTGATTGAAAAACGTCACCATAACGACCATATTGTCGATTTGCAACCGCACGTTCAACCGATTTTTTCGCGGGCCAAAGCGCGTGACCACCGGATCAGCCACGACAATGCCTTTGACAGTCAACTTTTCTTGATCGGCAGCCGTCGCCAAATCTTTGACTTGCAGATCGGCATAGCGAAACGGAAAATAAAACAACAAATCACCGATCGTGTTTAATCCGAGGCTAGCCAAAGCCGCCTGGCGTTTGGGGCCGACACCAGATAACACCGACACTGGATCAGTTAATGCCATGCCTTCACCTCCAACCCATTCCCTCTACCCGCTCACATCCCAGCCAAATGACATGGACCAGCCCTCAAAGTGCCACCATTTCAGCGCAAAACAAGAGGACGAGTCGAATACTGGCTCGCCCTCTTGCTGGCACGTTATTCGACTGACACCAAATATGGATAGACGGGCTGATCACCTTGATGCACTTCCACTTCTAAGTCATCATCAAGCGCTAAGATCTTAGCTTCGATCGTTTCTGCTTCGGATTTAGTCCCATCCGCACCAACAATCAGGGTCACGATCTCAGAATCATCATCCAACATCGCTTTGACCATTTTAACAGTGGCCTGCACGCGATTGGTATCGGTGACCTTGATGGCCCCGTCAATGATCCCCATCCAGTCATCGGTATGGATCACCAGGCCATCAATGGTGGTATCGCGAATGGCTTGCGTCACACTGCCAGAAACCACATTGGTCAACTCAGCAGTCATCGCCGCTTGATTGTCACTCAGCGACGCTTCTGGATTATAGCCTAACATCGCGGTCAAACCTTGGTTGATCGTCTTGGTTTTGACCAAAGCAACGGCCACATCAGCGGCTTTGGCCGCTTCTTGTGCCGCCATGAAAATATTGGAGTTGTTTGGCAAAACAATGACATTTTTCGCATGGGCTTGGGCGATGGCTTCTAAGATGTCATTCGTCGACGGGTTCATCGTTTGGCCGCCATTTAAGACGTAAGTGACCCCTAAGCTCTTGAACAACTCTGCTAACCCGTCACCGGCAGCGATCGCCACGACGCCAAAATCAGCCAATGGCTGCGGTTTGGCTTCTTCTGCCGCTTCGCGTTCAATAATGCTTTCGTGCTGCAAGCGCATGTTGTCCACTTTGATCTTGGCTAATGCCCCGAACTGCTGGCCATATTTGAATACGGTTCCAGGATGCTCCGTGTGCACATGCACCTTGACGACTTCATCATCTGCGACCACTAAAGTCGAATCCCCTAATTCATTCAAGTAATTTCGGAATGGTTCGTAATCAAAAGCCTTCTTAGGCCCATCGCCGACCCCTAATTCCACCATCATCTCGGTGCAATAACCGTAAACGATATCATCAGGATTCAGCTTGGTTTGGGCACCTTGATGATGGGTGGCATTGACCATTTCATTCATTTCCGCTTCATCGGGAACATAAAGATCATCTTCGGCTTCACCGTTGAGGCCTTCTAAGAACCCTTCGTAAATAAAGCACAGTCCTTGCCCACCAGAATCGACCACGCCAACTTCTTTTAACACGGGTAATAGATCTGGCGTCTTGGCTAATGCGCGCTTGGCGGCTTTAACCACTGCTGCCATCACGACGGTGGTGTCTTGCGTATCATTAGCCGCTTTCAGCCCGGCTTTAGCGCCTTCACGCGCAACCGTTAAAATCGTGCCTTCAACAGGCTTCATCACCGCTTTATACGCTGTTTCGACTCCGCTGGCGAACGCATCAGCTAAATCTTGCGCTGATAAGGCCGCTTTAGCTTCAACACTTTTGGCAAAGCCACGGAATAACTGCGATGAAATAACGCCGGAATTGCCGCGTGCTCCCATCAATAGGCCTTTGCCCAACTTCTTAGCCAACTCACCAACATGATCGGCGTCACTTTCTAAAACGGCTTTAGCGCCTGTTTGAAACGTCAAGTTCATGTTGGTGCCGGTGTCTCCATCAGGAACTGGAAACACGTTCAATGAATTGACGAATTCCGCATTTTTAGCGATCCGGTGTGCTGCCACGCGAATCATCTCTTGGAACTTCGTCGCATTAATTTCTGTCACTTCCACTAACAAATCCTCCTCGGCAAACGCCATGCGTTAGCCAAAAAATTCCGGTCCTAGTTGCTTAATCCCCTAAGACGCGCACGCCTTGCACGATCACGGTCACTTCGTTGGCTGTGACGCCGAGCATCGTTTCCAAGTTGTATTTGACTTTATCTTGCACATTACGGCAAACTTCTGAGATCTTGGTGCCATAGCCGACAACAATGTTGACTTCCACCGTCACACCATTTTCTTGTTGTCGCACCACGACGCCGCGCGCATAATTTTCACGCTTTAAGATGTCGTTTAGGTTATCACGGATCTGGTTTCTGCTAGCCATGCCGACGATCCCATAAATATCCGTTGCCGCGCCGCCAACAACCGTGGCAATCACGTTATTAGAAATGTCGATGGTCCCATATTTGGTCTTGATTTTGACCGCCATGTTCTAACCTCCTATTCGCTCATCACCAGGACAAGCCGTGCCCCACGCGACGCACAAAATGCCCGTCGCAAATTATGGTAGCATTTCCCAATAAGTTTAGCATAGGCCATAAAGTTTTGAAAGCAAGCCCCTGTTTATCCCCTGTCAAGTAATTTTCCTTTGCAAAACATCTTGCAAACACCGGCGCTTTATGATAAGTTGGTCTAGTGAAAAATTCGCAGATGGCGAATAAGCAAGGAGGTCAGCATTTTGGCAAAAGACGTAATCACCGGGCGCCACACCGTGTTTGGCAACAAGCGTTCCCACGCTTTGAACTCCAGCCGGCGCGCTTGGAAAGCAAATCTCCAAAAGGTTCGCATTTTAGTTGATGGTAAGCCAAAGCGCGTTTGGGTTTCCGCTCGCGCACTGAAATCAGGTAAAGTGACCCGGGTCTAATTCCGGAGACAAAAACACCGCTCATATGAGCGGTGTTTTTTTGTCCAAAGCGGCATTTGCGTCGTCAATTATCGGTTTTTTGGCCCACGCGATCGCGACTATAGATCACGGCGACGACGCCTGCTTGCCATGTGATCGTCACCGGCTGAGAATCGCTAAACTCATTTGAAGCCCAGGAAAATGGCGTTTGACTGGACCAATCCTGTAAAAGGTATTTGGCCCCTTGGATCGTTAACGCGGTGATCGCCGTTAAGGGGACGATCCCCAAATACGGATAAGCGCGATCAGCCAAGAGCGTATACGTCCCGGCTTGAAAAAAACGGACCCAGTTTTGTCCATCGCGCAAATCGATTTGATTGGTATAATCCGCAAATCGCGGCTGTGTCGGCAAAAACAAATTGGCTAACAAATGATCCAACCGCCCGCCGGTCGCCCCGACCAGCGTTACTTGGGTGGCATGATATTGGGTAAATGCCAGCCGCACCGCCATTTCTGTGTCGGTTTCATCTTTTTGCGCTGGTGCGGTATGCAGCACAGGAACCTGTTGGGCCACATCGGCGCGTTCAATGGCCGTCAAGGAATCAAAATCCCCCACCGCAAATCTAGGGGTGATCCCGGCTTGTAATAGATGCAGCGTCCCGCGATCGACTCCACCCCAAATTCCAGGCATTTGCGGCCACGCTTCAGGATATAACGCCTGTGGCCCGCCGACCAGCAAATTGATGTGGGTCATTTGGCAAACGCCCGCAAAGTCTCAAGCTGATGTGCCGGTGCACCGTTGAAGACATAAGAACCCGCAACGGCAATATCGGCACCTGCTTTGGCAACGGTGGCAATCGTGTGGTCATTGACCCCGCCGTCGACTTCGATTTCAAAGTGTAAGCCCAATTGCTTGCGCACCGTAACCAGCCGCGCGACTTTTTCAGCCATTGCCGGAAGAAATGGCTGGCCGCCAAAACCAGGATTGACGGTCATGATCAAGACTTGATCTAATATCGGCAAGAGCTCTTCCAGCTGACTTAACGGGGTCCCCGGGTTGACGACGACGCCAGCTTTGACCCCGGCGGCTTTTATGAGTTGCACCGCATGGAAAATATGCGCCGTCGCTTCCACATGGATCAACAGCGTATCCGCCCCTGCAGTGGCAAATGGCGTGATCCACGCTTGCGGATCTGCTACCATCAAATGCACATCCAACGGCAAGCTGGTAATCGGACGCAAGGCTGCCACCATGCCGGGGCCAAAAGTCAGATTAGGAACGAAATGCCCATCCATAATATCCACGTGCAACAGATCTGCACCGGCTTGTTCCACCACTTGAACATCCCGCTGTAAATTGGCAAAATCCGCGCTTAAGATTGAAGGTGCAAGTTTCATCATTTTTCCTCCTAGTTAACCCTTAGTTGATTTGCGGTAAGTCGGCCGTTGGCCAGCTAATTCCGCATGAAATTGAACGTAGTCGTTGTACCGGCTGGCCATCACGGTTTGTGCCGCTAAAGCTGCTTTCACCGCGCAGTTTGGCTCATTGATGTGCTGACAGCCGCGAAACTTACAATTTGGTGCCAACGCCGCAAATTCCGGAAAGCGATCACGCAAGGTCTCTAGCGACACATCGAGCAACCCCAGTGACGAAAAGCCGGGGGTGTCAGCGACCAAACCGTCAGCAGCTGGAAATAATTCAGTCGTTCGCGTCGTGTGGCGGCCGCGATTCAAGGCTTTTGAGATTTCGCCTGTCGCCAGCGTCAATCCAGGGACCAAATGATTGATCAGCGTTGACTTGCCTGCCCCGGTTTGTCCGGTAAAAATCGTCAACTGGTCTTTAAACGTTGCCCGCACCGCAGCCAATGTGGGTTCAGCAAATGGCGGTGTGCTCATAAAACTGCGGTAGCCGATCGCGTTATATCCAGCCAGCGCTTGTTTGATCTCCGCCAGCCGCGCAGCTGATACCAGATCCGTTTTGGTCAAATAGATCACCGCGCGGATCGCTTTGCCTTCTAAATAGACCAAGAAGCGGTCTAACAGATTCAAAGAAAAATCCGGCTCAGCGGCAGCCACCACCAAGATCGCTTGATCAATATTGGCCACCGGCGGACGCACCAAAGCATTGCGCCGGGAGCGCACGCCGAGCAAGTAGCCGCCTGCCGCCGGTGTCGCGCCTGGGGTGAATTCCGCCCAATCGCCCACTAAGGGGGTCATCTTTTGCTGGCGCATCTTGCCGCGCCCGCGCGTGCGATACACGCCGGTAGCGGTTTGCACGTCATAAAACCCGCTGATCTGGCGGATGATTCGCCCAACTTGGGTCTCACTCATATTGTCACTCCTTCTTCGCGTTAGTGGTTGCTGCTGGCGCTGCTGCTGCTGGCACTGCTGCTGGCGGCAGCAGGACCGCTGGAAACGACGATAGTCACGGCATCGCCGCTTTTGGCATTACTATTGCCGCTTGGGGTTTGACTGATCACGGTACCTGCAGGCACTGATTGTGAGCCTTGAGTGACCACTTGTGGTGACAGTCCGGCAGCATTCAAAGCCCCTTCAGCCGCAGATTGCGCTTGTCCGACCACATCCGGAACCGTCAACCCGGCGCTTTCATGGTCAGCCCCGGAATCAGAATCGGCATCCGGTTGGCTGCTGCTGCTTTGCGGTTGATCACCTTTAGACAACACCACGGCCACCGTGTCGCCGCGACTCACTTGAGTGCCGGCTTGCGGGCTTTGGCTGATGATCTCACCGCTAGCAACGCTATTGGAATATGCATCCGTGACGGTGATCGTCAAGCCCACTTCATTGGCATAAGTTTGCGCCCACACCAAACTGGTCCCGACTAAATTCTGTAGCGAAAAAGTGCTGGTGCCGCTGGAAACGGTGAAGATGATCGTCGTATCCATCGGGACCACTTTTTTGCCTTTAGCCACATCTTGCTTCAAAATCTTCCCTTTAGCAACCGTTTCACTGGAGGTTTTCACCGAACGCACCGTGAACCCTTTCTTACGCAGGTCTTTGGCCACGTCGGCATAAGGCTCTCCGGTGTAATCTGCCATGGTAAAGCGTTTGGGCCCGCGGCTCAACGTCACCGCCACTTGGCTGCCAGACTTCACGCTGGTATCGCGCCTGGGATCGCTGGCAATGATGCGGCTTTTGGCCACTGAATCTGAATAGGCTTGCGAGACTTTACCAAGTTTGAGATCGGCGTTTTTTAATGCTGTGGTGGCTTGGGCGGTGCTCATCCCCCGCAAATCAGGGATCTGCACATCGGCTTTCCCCCCAGAAAATGCCAACACCAACGCAATGACGATCAAGCCGGCAGCAATAGCCGCCGCAATAAACGGCCAGCGTTTCTTCAAGCCAGCCAAGCGTTGCGGCTTTTTAGTTTGGTCTGAACTGACAGCTTGAGCTTGAGCCGGTGCTACTTTTGCTGCATCCGCTGACAGATTCGGTAAGATCTTGGTTTCATCCAGATCATCGCCAGTCGGCTCGAACTTTGGCTCATGTGCCCGCTTAGCCGACAAGGCGGTTTTAAGATCACTGTTCATGGCATCTGCAGACGTATACCGTTCTGCCGGATCCTTCGTGGTAGCCTTTAAGACCACATTTTCTAACGCTTGCGGGATCCGCGGATCAAAATCGCGCACCGACGGCATTGCTTCTTGGAAATGTTTCAATGCGATGGATACCGCAGAATCCCCTTCAAATGGTACTGTCCCGGTCAACATCTCAAATAAAATGATCCCTAAAGCATAAATATCACTTTGCCTCGTGGGCATGCCGCCGCGGGCTTGTTCAGGCGACAAGTAATGCACTGAGCCTAACAGCGAATTGGTTTGGGTCATCGAATTATCAGATAATGCCACGGCAATGCCGAAATCTGAGATTTTCGCATTGCCGTCGCGATCGATCAAAATATTTTGCGGTTTGAGATCGCGGTGGATGATGTGATGATCATGCGCGACTTGGACGGCACTCAAGATCTGCCCCATGATCTCAATCACCCGCTGGTAAGGAATGGGAAAGTGCTCCACGATATATTTTTTCAGATCGCTGCCGGGCACATATTCCATCACTAAGTATTGTTGCCCATGACTTTCGCCGACATCGTAAATTGAAACGATGTTTGGATGCACTAATTCACTGGTCGCCATGGCTTCGCGTTGAAAGCGTCTGGCGGCATCTGGATCGTTTTGCAGATCTAAGCGCAGGACTTTTACCGCCACATCGCGATCCAAAATCAAATCGTGCGCCAAATAAACGTTGGCCATTCCCCCTTCACCAAGGGTCTGCTTTAATTGATAGCGCTCATTAAGGGTAAAACCTGGCTCGATCAATCTGCTTCCCTCCAATCTTGGTGAATGATCAACGCAGTAATATTATCCGGCCCACCAGCCGCGTTGGCTTCGGCGATCAAGGTCTCGGCTTTCGTGCCGATTGGCGTATGGTCGGCTAAGATCGCTGCGATCTGGGCATCTGAAACTTGGTTGGTGAGTCCATCAGAACATAACAACAGATAATCATCATATTCCATATCGTAGATCGTCACATCAGCATCGACATCATCTGACACCCCAAGACTGCGCGTGATCACATTGCGCTGAGGAAAGCGTTTCGCCTCTTCCGGCGTCAATTCGCCAGTCTTGACCAGTTCATTGACCAAGCTATGGTCTTCGGTGATCTGCACCAAGTGGCCATTACGATATAAATAGCCTCTTGAGTCGCCAATATTCGCGACGACAAACCGCGTCCCAGAAATGATCACCGCGACTAAGGTTGTCCCCATACCGGTGAGGTCCGTATACTTTTGCGCCTTTTCTAAGATCAAGCTGTTTTCTTTTTGGAGCTCAAAAACTAACCAGCGCACGATTGCTTCGATATCCACTGAGGCTGTTTTTTCAAACGCATAGCCAATATGCGAAACGGCCATTTCACTGGCCACATCGCCGCCTTGATGGCCCCCCATCCCATCTGCGACGATGGCCAAAGTTGCGGCAGCTTGATTGGCAAACACCCCAACATAGTCTTGATTATTTGGCCGTTTGCGGCCGATATCGGTTCGATAAGCGTATTCCATACTGACTCCTTTTAAACTACCCGACCACGTTAGGCGCGGCGTTGTAGTGCCGCAATGAAAAACCCATCCGTCCCATAATCATCTGGATAAAGCTGCAATGCCAATTCCCCATGTGCTTTTGCCAAAGGTTGGGCAGTCGGGGTCTTGATTTGAATGAATTCTGGATGTGCGGCTAAAAATGCGTCAATGACCGCTTGATTTTCCTCACGTACGATCGTACACGTGCTGTATGTCAATCGCCCGTTGATTTTCACTAAACCAGCCACTGAATTCAAAATCGCCAATTGGATCTGTGGCAAGTTGGTGAGATCTGCTGGCTGTTTTTCGTATTTGATCTCTGGTTTGCGCCGCATCAACCCTAACCCAGAACAAGGCGCATCCACTAAGACCCGGTCAAAACTTTGCGGTGCAAATTGGTCCGCTGCGTCGCGAGCATCCATCGCATAAGCATCGACTCGATCAGCCAAATCTAAACGGGCAGCATTTTCCGCGATCAACTTCACCTTATGCGGATGCAGATCCAATGCCGTCACTTTGCCACCCACTTGAGGATCAAGCATCTGGGCGATATGCGTCGTTTTCCCGCCAGGAGCGGCACACGCATCAAGCACTTGCATCTCTGGGGTCAATTCCATACTTGGGGCCACTAGCATTGAGCTTTCATCTTGCAGCGTATATAACCCGGCAGCAAATTGGGCTGTACCCGCCAAATGACCGCCAGGCGCGACTAACCCGTCTGCGGCGATCGCACTTGGTGTCATTTCCGCAAACTGCGCTTGCAGCTGAGTCAGCAGTGCCGCAGCGGTTATTTTGGTCGTATTCACCCGCAGCGAGGCACTGGCAGGCTGGTTGATCACCGCTAGAATACTGGCTGCTTTGGCTTCGCCTAATTGCGTCACTAATTTTTCGACCAGCCACACAGGCGTACTGCTGGCAATACTCAAGCGCTCTAAAGGATCGGCCAGCGTCTCAACGCTGGGTAACCCAACGCGCTGGATCTGCCGCAAGATCGCCGTGACGAACTTGGCGATGCCAGCATGGCCTTTTTGTTTAGCGATTTCCGTTGTTTCGTAAAAAATCGCACGCGTCGGCACTTTGTCCAAATAAACCATTTGGTAAACCGCCGTTTGCAACAATATCCGTACCCAAGGATCAAGCTGGCGTTTGCCGACAAATGGTGCCAAGTCGTAATCCAGCGTCAAACGGCGCTGAATGACGCCATAAACGATCGTCGTCAAAAGATGCGCATCGCGTACAGACAGGTCCGCTTTGCGCAGCGTCGCATCCAAAGTGAGATTGGAATAGCTGCCTTGCCGGGCCACTTTTTCTAAAATCGTGACTGCTAAAGCGCGTGGGTTACTTTTCGCCAATGATCAAATCTCCTTCTTGAATTGCCTGTCCTGCCCCGTTCAAATAGGCAGCAATGGTTTGTTTTGCCTTGCCAGCCGGCTGTAATTCATCGATGGCAAACACCGTTTGGGCCCCAGCAGCAACTAACAGCTGCTTTTTATGCCGTGCGACCACCGTTCCTGGCGCCGCCGTCGTCGTCAGCGTTTGCGGCGTGATCGCCCACAATTTGGTCCGAATACCATTCAACCAGACATACCCGCCAATCGCTGGGCGCAAGCCGCGCACCCACTGATCAAGCTGCTTTGCCGGCAACTTGATATCCAAATGCTCTTGCGCTTTGGTCAAAGTCGGCGAAAAAGTCACTTGATCCGGGTCTTGAGGGATCTTTTTCGCCGTTTTAGCAATGATCGCCGGTAAGGTGGCTAAAAGCAAATCGCGCCCGACTAAACTGAGTTTGGCAAACACGGTCCCAGTGTCGTCTTCACGAGTCAGCGGAATGGCTTTTTGCGCATACATATCCCCAGCATCCATTGCTTTGACCATTTCCATGATCGTCACACCGGTTTCTTGATCGCCATTGATCACACTGTATTGGATCGGCGCGCCGCCGCGATATTTTGGCAATAATGACCCATGCACATTCAACGCCGCAATTTTGGCCGCGTTCAAGAACTTAGTCGGCAAAAATTGCCCGTATGCCGCTGTGATCAGCAGATCTGGCGCTAAGGCGATCGCTTCTTCAAGCTCCGGGCTCCCAGATAACTTTTCTGGTTGCAACACCGGCAAGCCTAGTTGGACTGCGGCTTGTTTGACTGGGCTTTGCTGCAGCAGTTGTTTGCGACCCACCAGTCGATCCGGTTGAGTGATCACCAACTGGACATCATAGCGGTCGTTTAACGCGCTTAAGATCGGGACCGCAAATTCCGGGGTCCCTAGAAAAATCACACTTGTCATAATTGCCTCCGTTAAATAAAGTCTTGCGGTTCAGGGTCGATCGCCACTTGGAATCCGTTTTTGACACTGGATTGGGTTTCATCAAGGATCTGGGTGAGGACGGCACCTAAGTTGGGTTCATGCTTGTACTTGATCACCATTTGGTAAAAATATCGATTTTTCAATCGGGCAATCGCCCCAGGTGTTGGTCCCAACACCCGCGCATCCGGTGATAAAGCCGCAGTCACCTGTTGGGCCAGTGAATAAATCGCTTTGGCCGCTTTGGTTTCTGTTTGGTGGCTGACGGTCAGCTTCAAGGTGTAATAATACGGTGGATAATCACCGCGATGGCGAATGGCCATTTCGGCATAGAAAAAGCCTTCATAATCATGCGCTTGCGCGAAGCGGATCGCATAATGCTCCGGGTTAAAAGTCTGAATTAAGACCTCCCCAGGCTTATCGGCGCGACCGGCGCGACCCGCGACTTGTGTCAGCAGCTGAAAAGTCCGCTCGCTGGCGCGAAAATCGGGCAACCCTAAGCCGGTGTCGGCATTGATCACGCCCACTAAAGTCACATCAGGAAAATCCAAACCTTTAGCGATCATCTGAGTCCCTAGTAAAATATCCGCTTGATGTGCCCCAAAGGCTTTCAGCAGCTTGGCGTGACCGCCTTTGCGCCGCGTGGTGTCAACATCCATGCGTAACACCCGGGCTTGTGGCAGCAACTGGTTCAACGACGCTTCCACTTTTTGCGTGCCGGTACCATAATAGCGGATCTTTTTAGAGCCGCAGCTGGGACAAGTTTGCGGGATCGCTTCTTCGTGACCACAGTAATGGCAGCGCAGCGAATGGGTGTCCATGTGCAAGGTCAAGGAAATATCACAATTGGGACACATCACCTTATACCCGCACTCACGACACATGACAAATGCAGAGTATCCACGCCGATTCAATAACAAGACACTTTGTTCATGCCGGCTGACGCGCTTTGCTAACGCCGCCAGCAAAGGCGCAGAAAAGTCGTCTCGCCCCCCTTGTTGATAGGCTTGGCGCATATCGATCAAGTGTACCTGAGGCAGCGGCTGTTGATTGATGCGATGCGGCAGCCGTAATAGCGTGTATACTCCTTTTTCCGCGCGTGCCCGCGACTCTAAAGATGGCGTCGCTGACCCTAACACGACAGGGGCATGGGCACTTTGCGCACGATGCAACACCACATCACGGGCATGATAACGCGGCGCATCGGCTTGTTTATAACTGCTTTCATGTTCTTCATCAATAATGCAAATCCCGATATTGCGCAAAGGGGCAAAAGCGGCAGAGCGCGCCCCGACCACCACTTGGGCTTCACCGCGCTGGATCCGCCGCCATTCATCAAATTTTTCTCCTTCTGATAAGCCTGAATGCATCACCGCAACTGCCGCCCCAAAGCGGCCACGTACGCGTTGTACCATTTGGGGTGTCAAGGCGATTTCTGGCACAAGCATCAACGCCGTGCGCCCTTTTGCCAATGCTTGGGCAATGATCTGCAAATACACTTCAGTTTTTCCAGAACCTGTCACCCCTTCTAACAAAAAGGTCTTAGCTTGTTCAGCTGCCACCGCTGCGCCTACTGTTGCCACCACCGGCGCTTGTTCTGGCGTCAAAGGCAAGGCTGTCGTCAACGCTTGGTTGGCCAATTGTGGATATGGATCGCGATAGACTTCGCGGGCTTCTAAACGCAACCAACCAGCTTTAGCCGCTTGCGTCAGCTGCGTACGCGGGATGGTTTGTGTCACTTGTTTGACCGCTGGCGTTTCTGCACGCGTCACCCAAGTCATCAACGCATTGAGCAAATGGGCCTTTTGCTTCGCATTTTTGCGCAATTCAGTCAGTAACTGATCGTAATCTGCAATGTCTAAAAGCGGCACGACATGGTCTTCAGTTTTCACCCGGGCACGATCATGGGCGCGGTATTCAACCGTCAATTCACCTTGTTGGACCGCCTTCATCACGGGTGCTAAAGCCTGAGGGGTCAATTCTGCCAGCGCTAATTCGGCTTGTGCGCCTAACAGTTTCAGCGTCTGCGGGGAAGCCGTTGCACTAGCATGCACCCACTTGTCCGTATCAACTTTCAAACGCGCCGGCAACATCGTTTGAATACACGTGATCCAAAAAGCATAAGTCGTTTGCGCCAACCATTGTGACAATGCCAACAGTTCCGGGTTTAACACGGGCGCATAATCCAAGGTTGTCAAGATAGGCTTAAGCGTCCCAGCATAATCAGCATGCTGCGAAATAGCCACCACCATCCCGCTAACTTTGCGTGCGCCTTTGCCAAATTGCACCCACACCCGCATCCCCGGTTGAATCGTGTCACTTAACACCGCTGGGATCAAATAATCAAATGGTCGATCCGTTTGCATCGTCGGCACATCCACGATCACTTTTGCAATTTTTGGCACCGCATCACCCCATCATTGTCGCTAACATTTGTAAGATTTTCGCCGCGATCACCGTCTTAGGCGCTTCCGCAATCGCTTCAGGCGCTTGATTTGGCCGCATTAACCAAACCGCGTTGGTTTCTTGATCAAAGCCAATCCCTTGGCCAACGCGATTGGCGATCAACAGATCTGCATGTTTGGTTTGCAGTTTTTTAGCCGCATTGACCAAGACATCATCAGTTTCAGCGGCAAAACCCACGACTAATTGCGTCGTCTTTTGCCTCCCCAACCCAGCTAAGATATCTGGATTTTGCTCTAATTCCAAGGTCAACCCGGCAGTGGCATTGGGCTTTTTCAGCTTATGATCACTGACGGTTTTAGGCCGATAATCGCTGACCGCTGCAGCCATGATCACCGCATCGCAATCAGCAAACTGGTGGTCGACCGCCGCTTGCATTTCGACCGCGCTTTGCACCTGTTGGACTTGAATATTCGGCAGTACCGGACGCTTGGCGGTAGTCACCAAAGTCACGGCGGCACCAGCAGCAGCGGCAATATTCGCTAAAGCCGTGCCCATTTTGCCTGAGGAATCATTTGAAATGTAACGCACTGGATCTAGTCGTTCTCGCGTCCCACCAGCTGTGATCACTAAATGCTTGCCTTGCAAAAACGGTTTCGGCTGATAACTATCGATAAACACTTCGATCACATCGACTTCAGGCATCCGCCCAACCGCTTGATAGCCTTCAGCCAAAAACCCAACTGCTGGCGGCAATACGGCGACGCCTTGTGCGGTCAAATGGGCCACATTGGCTTGCGTTTGAGCATTCAGCCACATCTGATCATTCATCGCCGGCACCAATAGTTTTGGCCCATTGAACGCTAATAATGTCGTGGTCACGGCATTGTCTGCGATCCCAGCAGCAAGTTTAGCGATCGTATTGGCGGTCGCCGGTACGACGACTGCCATATCCATCCAGTGAGCCAATGCGACATGCGCAACATGTTCCGGCTGGGCAAACTCGTTGTGCTCAGTCAACACTGCATGTTTGCTCACAGTCGCTAATGTCCCTTCAGTCACGAATGCTTGCGCAGCCGGAGTCATGGCCACACGCACCGCATGACCAGCGCGCACCAGCGCCCGCACTAATAGCGGCACTTTATAAGCAGCGATCCCGCCGGTAACAAAGATCCCGATGTTTTGTGACGTCATTGTCCACACTCCCTTTGATTCCTCATTATACCAAAGAAGCATCTTGACTTCAGAGCAAACTCGCCATCAAAAAAGACCATGCGCGAGGATTCTCCTCGCGCATGGTCGCTTACTCAAGCTTATTCGTGATCGAGCTTTTCAGCATCGCGTTCCTTCAGCTTGGAAGCTGGATCGATGATCACATCACCGGCTGCCACTTCTTCAAGCGCTTGACCAACTGTCTTGTATGACTTATAACTGGACAGTGTTTTGATCCCATTGCCTTCAAGCTCATGTGCCCGCTTAGCGGCAAGCACAGCCAATGAGTAACGGGAAGGCACTTTGTCTAATAACTTATCGATAGATGGATAAATAATCATGAATAACGCTCCTTTATTTGCTCGATGAGACGCCATCAGCGTGTTTCAACATGGTCTTGTACCGGTCGATCACGCGCGGTACGCGCAAGTGTTCACTTTCGATGATGCGTTCGATCCGCTTAACGGCTAGCTCTACTTTATCATTGACGACAGCATAATCATAGTTGGCCATCATCGCGATCTCATCTGCCGCTTGTGTGATGCGCTTTTCGATCACGGCTTCAGAATCAGTTCCCCGACCAGTCAAGCGATGCTTTAGTTCGCTTAGATCTGGCGGCGTCAAAAAGATGAAAACACCGTCTGGACACTTTTCGCGCACTTGCATCGCACCTTTGACTTCGATTTCCAAAAGCACGTCACGGCCAGCATCCAGCGTCTGGTTCACATACTTTAACGGTGTGCCATAATAATTCCCGACATATTGCGCATACTCCAGCATTCCGCCATTGGCGATTTCAGCCTCGAATTCCGCCTTGGTGCGGAAATAATAATCAACGCCGTCAACCTCGCCAGGCCGCATCTTGCGAGTGGTCATCGAGATCGAATACTGAAAGTCTCGAAAATCATCTGCGAGCATGGCTTGCCGAACCGTTCCTTTACCGACCCCGCTTGGACCGGATAAAACGATTAGCATTCCCCGTTCTTGCATGCTTTAACCTCTTTCATCCTTATAGTGTTATTTTCCATTTTGCACTCTTTTTGACGAAATTTCAACCAGTCGCCGAAATTCTGTCGACGCGATCCATTCAGCCCCAGCTTGGCGGCCAGCCATGAGGGCTTTTTGCCGCGCCTTTTTTGACCAATCAAACATTTTGCCTAACCCAGCCGGCGGCAGGATATTAGGCACGGTTTCGGCTTGCGGCGTGGGTCCTAACCCACCAGCACCGATGGCAATGATCGCTGTCGCCCCCAACGCTTGGGCGATCGTCACTGGCAGATCATTACGGACCCCGCCATCGATATACCAGTGACCTGCGACCTTCACTGGGGCAAACCAGCCGGGTAAGGCACAACTGGCAGCCAACCAGTTTGCGGCATGTGCAGCTGACAACGTGACGACATGACTGCCTGGTCGACCCAGCGGTGTGCACACCGCTAAAGCCGGCCAGTTTGCTCGCCGCGGCAGCTGCGCCAACCGCGCCAGCACAGGGGCAAACGTACCTTTTGCATAAGGCAAGAGCCGGTTAGGGGCTGCTGTGAGCCACCATTGGCACAAAGCACTGGGCGCCAAGCGCGTCGTCGCCCAAGCGTTAACGGCACCAATCGAACTGCCGATCACAAATTGCGGCTGGATCAGCGGTGCCAAAGCTGACCAAACTCCGGCTTGAAAGGCCCCGCGCGCGCCGCCGCCACCAAAAACGATCGCTAATACCATTGACTTTCACTTCCGATCACCCAAATTTTTTTAAAAAGGGTTGCGTTTTAGAACGCGTGTTCGTATAATGAAGCTACAAACAAGCGTTCGGAGGGATTCTCATGGAATACAAAGCCCCAAAACTTCAATCCGTCAAAGACAACCTAATTGCTTCTTACCAGCAATTCTTCGGCTTAGAAACCCCGGCTTTGACCATGCCGGCAACTCAGATCAAACTTTTTACCCAACAGAGCTTGACCCGGCATTACCGCGTCGCGCTTTTTTTCCAGAATGAACCAGCTCCGACCGTCGGGACATTCATCCGCCAATTAGACCCGCAGCGCTTCTTACTCAAAGCATACCAAAGCAATGTGTACCGCGTCGTTGATTATGCACAGATCAGCTTCATCCAACGCGTATAATCGCCCCTGACAATCGTGCGCGCATCCGCCAGCCAATTTTAAACAAAAGCTATCAAGACAAGGACAAAAGTCCCGTCTTGATAGCTTTTTTGCATGACTTGCTTATGCTTGTGCGCGCAGTTGGGCTTTGGTTTGATCAGCCAAAGAGAGTAATTCTTCGGCATGCTGCGTTGCCAGTTCAGTCACCGTATCTCCTGCAATCATCCGTGCGATCTCAGCCACACGCTGCTTTCGATCCAGCCGCACCACTTGCGTCTTTGTGCGGCCTTTTTGGACGGCCTTTTGGATCAAAAACTCGTGATCACTCATGGCTGCAACTTGCGGTAAATGCGTGATACATAAAACCTGTGAATGTTTTGCGATCGTGGAGATCTTGTTGGCGATCGCTTGTGCCACTCGTCCTGAGACTCCAGTGTCGACTTCATCAAAGATGATACTGGTGACACCGTCAGATTTGGCAAAAATCGTCTTCAAAGCCAACATGATCCGTGACAATTCACCGCCACTGGCAATTTTTGCTAAAGGCTTGGCAGCTTCTCCAGGATTGGTTTGAATGTAAAATTCAACCTCATCGCTGCCTTCAGGACCCAAGCGTGCGCCGTTAAGCGGCGAGAAATTCACGGAAAACACCGTTTTTGCCATGTATAAGGCCGCCAATTGTTGATGGATCGCTTTAACCAATTCGCGAGCCGCTTTTTGCCGCGCCTGGCGCAACTGTTTTGCCAACGCCAGTAATTCATCGCGCTGATGCGCGACTTGTTGATCCAGTCCTTCTTCATCCGCTTCTGTCGATTGCATCACGGCTAGCTCTGCAGCAGCTTTTTTCCCGTAAGCGATGACCGCATCAATACTGTCGCCATACTTGCGCTTCAACTGCACAAACAGCTCCAGTCGTTTTTCGACTTCATCTAAGCGGCCTTCATCCCAGGACAGATCATCCACTTGGCGAGACAGCTCTGCTTGCACATCTTGCAGACTATAATACGCAGATTCCAGCTCCCCGGCAATATCGTGATACGCCCCATCAAGCTCAGCGATCCCTTGCATCGTCCGCATGGCTTCGGCCACTTGGTCAAGCGGATTCACTGTTTCATCTGCCAAGATCGCATAGCTGCCGTTAAGCGCAGCGGCGATTTTTTGGTAATTACTCAAGCGGTCTCGTTCAGCCAGCAAAGCATCTTCTTCACCCGCGTTGAGCTGCGCATTTTGGATCTCTTGCACCTGAAATTGTAACATGTCCAAACGCTGCGCCCATTCTTGTTCGTTGGCTTGTTTCTTATGCAATGCCGCTTGCGTTTTTTGATACTGCGCGAAGTGCTCATGATACTTGCTGAGCAAAGCCGCCACGGTGTTGCCGGCAAATTGATCAAGCAAGCCTAAATGCGATTCTGGATGGATCAGCTGTTGATGTTCATTTTGGCCATGGATGTCAACGAGCGTCTCACCGATTTCACGCAAAGTCGTTGTGTTGACCAAATGTCCATTAACGCGACAAATATTGCGGCCGCTAGCATAGATATCCCGCTGCAGCAACACGCTGTGATCATCACTCACCAGCCCATATTTCGTCAATACCTGGACCGTTTTGGGATTGCTTGTAGCATCAAACAACCCTTCAAGCGCTGCTTTAGTCGCACCCGTACGCACAAAATCTGCACTGCCGCGCCCACCAGCTAACAGGCTGACCGCATCGATAATGATCGATTTGCCCGCGCCTGTTTCCCCAGTCAAGGATGTCATCCCTTGGTCAAAACCCAGCTCAAGAGATTCGATAATCGCAAAATCATGGATCGCTAATTCTTGAAGCACGTCATCACCCCACCATCGCGTTAAACATGTCTAACACGGATGCTGCCGCCTCAGCTGACCGGCAAACGATCAAGATCGCGGCATCGCCGGCGATCGTCGCAAAGATCCGCTGATCTTCCAATTGATCGATCAAATTGCCGACAGCCGGTGCCGTGCCAGGATTCATCACCAGGTGGACAAACTGGTCCATCTTATCCCCATGACGAAAAGAAGCTGCGATCGTGCGCCGCAGCTTATCCAAAGGCGCCAATTGCTTTTCCGGCGGCATGCTGTAGCGATAATGGCCATTAGGCATCGGCACTTTCACGAGCTGCATGTCTTTGATATCCCGTGAGATCGTCGCCTGCGTGACCGGCACATCAAGCGCCTCTAAAGCCGTCACAAAGTCGCTTTGCCGTTCGATGACTTCATCTTGGATCAACTGGCGGATATACGCCTGACGTTCACTCTTTTGCATCATGTCACCCGCCTTATCTTAAGATACTACCAGCTTAACGCATTCTGCATAATTTGGCTAGTTTCTGCATAGATATACATTAACGTTTGGGCTTCAATTCTGCGTACGCCTTGGTCAAGGTCTCGTCAATGCTGACCGTTGGCGAAAGTTTCCCCTGTTCGGCACCATTTTGGAGGTGAATCAAAAATTCAATATTTCCTTCACCGCCTTTGATCGGGCTGAAATCCAAACCTAACACGTTATAGCCGGCTGCTAAACTAAAATCAACGATCATTTTCAATACGGCCCGGTGCACCGCTGGATCACGCACGATCCCTTTTTTCCCAACATTTGCTGGACCAGCCTCAAACTGGGGTTTGATCAAGGCCACAGCATGCCCGTTTGGCTGTAAGATCGCTTTTAAAGGCGGCAAGATCAACTTTAAGGAAATAAACGACACGTCTGTCATGGCAAATTCAACCGGGCCTTGGGTAAAATCTTCAGGCTTGCTGTACCGGAAATTTACTCGTTCCATCACGATCACGCGCGGGTCTTCCCGTAATTTCCATGCCAGCTGATTATAGCCAACATCCAAGGCATAACTTTTCTGGGCGCCATTTTGCAATGCCACATCAGTAAAGCCGCCAGTTGACGCGCCGATATCTAAAACCGTTTTGCCAGTTAAATCAAGATCGAACACCTTCAGTGCTTTAGCTAATTTCAAACCGCCGCGGCTCACATAAGGCATGGTCTTGCCTTTCACATGCAAGATACTGTCAGCGGCGATCTTCACACCAGGCTTGTCCAACCGCTCGTTGTTTTGATCATACACTTCCCCTGCCATGACTGCGCGCTTAGCTTGTTCCCGGGATAAAAACAACCCTTGTTCGACTAACAAGACGTCGATCCGTTCTTTACTCATGCCTTCTCCTTATCGAAATACGTTAAAAATGCCGCTAATTGCGGTGCTGGCCGTGATAACTGCATTAGTGCGGTTTGCGCCAACTGTAATTGTTCCGCCATTGCTGCTTGTGCTTGAGGCAAGCCGAGTAATCCAGGATAAGTGTTTTTGTGTTCACTCACGTCTTTATTCGCCGTCTTGCCTAACTCGGCGCTGGTTTTGGTCACATCATTAATATCATCTTGAATCTGAAACGCGATCCCAAAAGCCGCCGCAAAGCGCTGCAAAGCATCAAGATCAGCCGCTGAAATGGCAGCCAAGATGGCGCCTAAATGCACCGCTGCTTCGATCAAAGCGCCGGTTTTCAAGGCATGTAACTGTTTCAGTTGGGCCAGGGTAAGGTGTTGGCCTTCACCTTGCATATCCAATACTTGCCCGCCAACCATGCCATTGGCGCCGACTGCTTGAGCAAATACCTGCAAACACGCTTGCAATTGCGCCGGCGAAGTTTGCGTTTGCCCCAGCAGCTCAAAAGCGGCACTTTGCAACCCATCACCAGCCAAGATCGCGAGTGCTTCGCCAAATTGCTTATGGCTGGTGGGATGCCCGCGGCGCAGATCATCATTATCCATCGCCGGCAGGTCATCATGGATCAAGGAATATGTATGCAAGCACTCGATCCCTGCTGCAGCCGGCAACGCTTGCGCCACCTCACCGCCAAAAGTATCGACCACCGCTAACAGCAACAGCGGCCGCAAGCGCTTGCCGCCTGCCATCAGCGAATACCGCATCGCCTTGGCCAAAGCTGGCACCAACAAATCTTGCAGGTACGCCTCCAAGGTGGCTTTGATTTGTGGCAGATAGGCCTGTGTCCGGGGATCAAGCATCATGATCTTGGTCAAATAATTGCGTTTGACCATCCTCTGTGACCATAGTCGTCACCGCTTGTTCGGCATCTTTGAGCGTCTTTTCAAGCTTTTGACTCAACTGGACGCCAGTTTTGAACTGCTTTAATGCTTCTTCCAAAGGCACATCACCTTGTTCTAACCGGGTAACGATTTTTTCAAGTTGTGCGAGATTTTCTTCAAAAGTTGGTTCAGCCATCTTCATGCTTCCTTTCCAATACGCGCACGGGCACTTGCCCGTCTGCCAAGTGCACCTGTACCTCATCACCAGGGTGATAATCTGCTTGCCGCTTCAGCATTTCCCCGGCGTCATCGGTGACAAACGCATAGCCGCGGCCAAGGATCTTTAATGGGCTCAAATGGTCCAACCCTTCTGCTGCTGCAGCCAGTGCCTGCCGCTTTTGCGCAATGGTTGCCGTCGTTGCATGCAGCAAACGTTGATGCGCATTCACAACTGCTTGCTGGCTGGCGGCCAAGCGCAGCTGTAAGCGGTTCGGGGTCAGTCCAGTCGCACATAGGGATAAACGGTGTGCAAGTGTTTGCACTTGCATTTGCATGGCCTGTTGCAATCGAGTTTTCAAGCGATCGACGGTTTGACTTTGCTGTTCGTAAAGCCGCTCAGGTTGAGTCAAAACGACACTGCCGCTGACGTGTGCCACACGTTCTTGTAAACCTGCCAGTCGCGTTTGCATCGCCACATGCAGCCGAGAGCGGTATTGGCCGATTCCATTCAAAGCATCCACTAAAGTGATCGGCGTCACCAATTCAGCCGCAGCAGTCGGCGTCGCGGCGCGATGATCCGCAATAAAATCAACGATGGTCGTATCTGTTTCGTGTCCCACCGAACTCACCACTGGCATCGGCATTTCCGCCAATGCACGAGCCACTTTTTCTTCATTGAACGGCCACAAGTCTTCGATCGAACCCCCACCGCGACCAATGATCAGCGCATCAAATGGGCCCATTTTGGTGACTTGCTGCATTTGCGCCACTAAAGAATCTGCCGCGGCTTCGCCTTGCACCTGGGCAGGAAACAGGGTCAATTGCAAGCTGGGATAACGCCGCGCAACAGTCGTCATAATATCATGGATCACCGCACCGCTGGGGCTGGTGATCACAGCAACTCGTTTGGGAAACTGGCGCAGGGGCCGCTGATGCTTTTTAAATAAGCCTTCTTGTTCCAATTTCGCCTTGAGTTGCTCATAGGCTTGATAAAAAGCGCCGACTCCATCTGGCTCCATCCGTTCGATGACGATCTGGTATTGCCCAGAAGCCGAATACATCGTCACTCGCCCAACGACTAAAACCTTCATGCCTTCTTCCGGCTTAAACTTCAACTTTGAAAACGCCGCTTTAAACATCACGGCACTGATTTTCGCATGGTCATCTTTCAGCGAAAAATATTGGTGCCCTGGCCGCAAGCGGAAATTCGACAGCTCGCCGGTCAAATAGACCCGGCCTAAATAAGGATCTTGATCAAACTTACGCTTTAAATAAGCCGTCAATGCGGTCACACTGAGGTACTCATTGTTGCTCATGCACTCGCCTCTTCGCTATTGCAACGGTTTGGATCATCAAACTGGCGATCGTCATCGGCCCTACACCCCCAGGGACTGGCGTGATCGCGCCAGCAACAGGGGCTACTCCTGCATAGTCAACGTCGCCGACCAACTTGCCAGCGGCATTGCGGTCCATCCCCACGTCAATCACGATGGCGCCAGGTTTGACCATGTCGGCCGTGATCATTTCCGGGCGGCCAGTTGCTACCACCAATAGATCTGCAGCACGGGTTTTTTCAGCTAAGGCTTTGGTGCGGCTGTGCGTCATGGTCACAGTCGCATCATGATTCAACAGCAACGCCGCCATTGGCCGGCCCACGATATTAGAACGTCCGACGATCACCGCATTCATCCCGCTAACATCAATTTGATAATACGCTAATAATGCCATGATACCATAAGGCGTGGATGCCACAACCCCAGGTAAATTCGTCCATAAGCGCCCTACATTGATCGGATGGAAGCCATCCACATCTTTTTCCGGTGAGATCGACTGGATCACCGCTTGCTCGTCGATCCCAGCTGGCAACGGTAATTGTACCAGGATCCCGTCAATTGCCGAATCTGCATTCAAATCTGCGATGCGGCCCAATAGTTCCGCTTGGGTAGTCGTTTTTGGCAATTGGATCTGCAGGGAGCGAATCCCTAGACTTTCTGCTCGACGGTGCTTGTTACGGACATAGATCGCACTAGCAGGGTCATCCCCAACCAAAATTACCGCTAAAGCGGGTGTTACACCTTGCGCTTTCAAAGTGGTTACCGTGTTTTTTAAATCTGTCATCAAGGCATCTGCCGTTTTCTTGCCGTCAAGTACAGTGGTCAAATCAAATCTCCTCCTCGGGGAAAGCCCTGTTATCAATTATGCAATTATACAGTAACAATAATCTAGTATCATCCTATAAATACGAAAAGCCGGTTGCGCAAGGCGCCCCGGCTTAAGGGATCAATTTTGATCCGGTTTGACGAAATGAGCTAAAATCCCATTGATGAATTTTGCTGCTTGCTCGTCGGAATATTTTTTTGCCAATTCAATTGCTTCGTTGATCGCAACTTTGTCAGGCAATGCCTCATATTGGATCTCATACAAGCCTAACCGAAGCATGATCAAGTCTGGTTTGGTTAGCCGCTCCAAGCGCCAACCCGCCTTTAGCTTGCCGCTGATGGCCGCATCCAATTCTGCTTGATGCGCCAACACACCATCTACCAACTCAATCATGTAAGCTGGCGTTTCAATGTCTTGAGGCAATGCATCGGCATAAACCGCCTCGCGGTCAGCTTCGGGGTTAGCATTCAGTGCAAACAATGCTTTGAATGCCGCCTCACGGATCTCGTGTCTGCCTAACATTTAGTCGTCATCCTCGGTTTCGTTATCATCTTTGAACAAATCATTGGGATCAATTTTAGGCGCTTTTTCTGGAACGACACCTACAACATGGACATTGACCGTATCTAACGTCAAGTCAGTCATGTACAGCAACTGTTCACGCAATTGTTCTTGCATCGCTAAAGCTACTTTAGGTACGGCCACGCCATAGTTCAAGTAGACATATACATCTGCTTTAAGCTGATCGCCATCAACGGTCAGTTCGACCCCTTTACCGTGGTTGGCTCGACCAAACCACGCATTGATGGTGCTGGCCAGGCTGCCGCGCATCTGGTAGACCCCATCGACTTGTACCGCAGCGATTCCCAAAATCACTTCTAAAACTTCTGGGACAATCTCAATCGTCCCTTGGGCATCTGTACGGTTAGCAAGTATGATATTTGTTTCTTCAGCCATGTGGCAGCCTCCTTGAAAACTGTTCGTGTTCGTGTCTACAGTAACCTCAACGTCTCTAGGCCCGGGAAATATATGTCCCGTCTTGCGTGTTGATCGTCAACACATCACCTTCATTAACGAAAAATGGTACTTGAACCACCAAGCCCGTCTCCATCGTTGCCGGCTTAGAGCCGCCAGAAGACGTATTGCCGCGGATCCCAGGTTCGGTTGCTTTGACAGCCAGGTTCACCGTGTTCGGTACTTCAACGCCTAATGTCTCTGCACCGTGCATGATGATCTTGACTTCCATGTTTTCCTTCATATACTTCAGTTGCTCACGGATCGAATCGCCTGGCAACGTTAATTGCTCATAGGTTTCCGTATCCATGAAGACGTAAGAATCGCCATCAGCATATAGGTATTGCATGGTCTTGGTGTCGATCTGCGCTTTTTCAACTTTTTCGGTTGAACGGAATGTCTTTTCCTGCACCGCACCAGTGCGCAGATTCTTCAAAGTGGAACGTACGAAGGCAGAACCCTTGCCTGGCTTCACATGTTGAAATTCGACAATGCGCCATAAGTCATGATCGACTTCGATAGTCAAACCATTTTTAAAATCGTTAACAGAAATCATGTGTTTCCTCCATTATTGTCTCGTACAAGATTAACTATATCAAGCAGGTGTGACCCACGCAAGTTAAACCCGCACGCCAAAATTCGTCGGCGGGGCTTGCGACGTCAAGACGATCGGGTCGTCTGCCGTGATCAAAACTGAATTTTCGATACGGACACCTCCAGTGCCTAGCAATACTAGGCGCGCCACGTTGTCAAACATAGACAAAAAAACGCTCCGTCGCCGGAGCGTTCCAAGATTATTCAGCCTTAGCAGCTGGATAAACAGATACTTGCTTCTTGTCGCGACCGAGACGTTCGAACTTAACGACGCCATCAGCCTTAGCAAAAAGAGTATCATCGCCGCCGATACCGACGTTCAGACCCGGATGGATCTTTGTGCCGCGTTGGCGATACAAGATGTTCCCTGCCAATACGGTTTGGCCATCGGCACGCTTAGCACCTAAACGACGACCCGCGGAGTTACGGCCGTTGGAAGTCGAGCCGCCCCCCTTATGGTGAGAGAAGAACTGCAAATTCATCTTTAACATGTGGATACACCTCCGAATGTAGAATTAGGATTGATTAGAAGTTTCGATCTGAACATAATCGCCATACGATTCTGCGATACTCTGCATGGATAACAAAAGGTTTTCCAACAGGATCTGCGCGATGTGCTGGCTTTCACCAGTTTGGGCTTGATCAACTGTGACCACTAAATGACCACCATTGACCTCATCAGCATCGACATCAGGCGCAAAACCAGCAAGGGCTTCGATCCCATTAACGGCACCAATGGAAACGGCAGAAACTGCCGCACAAACGATGTCTTGGCCGTATGCACCAGAATCAGCATGGCCGGTCATGGCAAAACGGACTAAGTTACCCCGCACATCGCGGGTAAAACGTGCTTTGATCATGTATTTTGCCGATTAAGCGTTGATCGCGTCGATGACAACCTTGGTATAAGGTTGGCGGTGACCCTTCTTTTGGTGAGAATGCTTCTTAGGCTTGTACTTGTAGGTAACAACCTTCTTTTCACGGCCTTGCTTCTCAACCTTACCAGTAACGGTTGCGCCGTCGATCGTTGGTGTGCCGATCTTAGCGTCGCCTTCACCTGCGACCAGGATCACCTGATCAAAGGTAACGGTCGCACCTTGTTCTGCATCGAGCTTCTCGACGTAAAGTGCTTCGCCGACTTCAGCTTTGTATTGCTTACCGCCAGTCTTGATAATTGCGTACATCTTGTGCACCTCCTGTTGCCCGTAGGCTAATTCCCCTGAGTACTCGCCAAGTTAGGCGCTATGCTTGGAAACCTAACGTTGTGCGGTTGCAGATGAGGGGTGACAAATACAACGGATTGATTGTATCAAAAAAGCCGCCTCGGTGCAACCATCGACTCTGATTATCGCGATTTCACGCTTGTCGCTGAATATATTGTCAGGTATACTTTTGGCCATGAGGAGGCTCACCATGTTAATCGTACTCATTGATCTTTTGATCTTCCTGATCACTGGCGGCTTATTGATCACGATCATTGCGCGCATCCCCCGACCGCTGAACATTGTCGCTGTGGCCATCGTTGGACTGATTTTGGTCCTCATTGCCGGTAAGTTTTTTACCTGGCACAGTGCGTTTATGATTTTATACTTACTTTGGGTCATTTTAGTTATTGTTGGGCTTTTCGGTCTGCGCTACTACTTAAGACATACGCATTAGTCAGCTGCGGCTGGCTTTTTTTTGCAAAAAAAACGGCCCGAAGAGTTCTCGGGCCCGCCCCTGCCAAGGACTTTTAGTATAAACCAAAACAAAAACGCTAGGCAAGCGCCTAGCGTTAAACTTATCGTTCGAGTTGTGCCACCGCTTGCTCGATCGTGCGGCCCATACCCTGATGTTGCTGGTCGTGGACATCGATCGCGATGAACTGCTGGGTGACTGTGTCTAATTGAATCCGATATTTCATAAAATTACCTCCATTCGATAACATCTGAATGGTCTTCTGGTAGCGATGAGTCTACTATACTATCATTTTGTAAGTTTGTCAAACGCTAATTTGACGGTTTTGTCAAAATAAGTCAGCCTATTTCGGTAACCGGTATCTCTTCAATTAAATAATCACTTCTGTTTGACTGTACTAGTCATTTGTTCCATGTAAACGAAGATTATCACTAAATAACCGTTTTCATTATTGGCACAAGTTGCTAAGCTGTTACAATCAGGCACTACAAAGCCCGTGAACATGCACTTTTTTGCCAAACTTGCGAAATGCCAATAAACGCTTGCTCGCACATCATGCGCAGCGTCTCCTGAAAGATCAAGATTGAGGCCTTTGAGGCCATAATAAAAAGCGCCAGAATGCCCTAATACCAGGCTTTCCAGCGCTTGAATGAAACCAAAAAACGGACTCAAAATGTACCAGGCGAGATTCGAACTCGCGACCGATGGTTTAGAAGACCATTGCTCTATCCAACTGAGCTACTGGTACATTGGGAACCAATTAATTATAAAGAACGGGGTGCACGGTGTCAACGACTGCCCTTGCGCCCCTTGACGATCGCGGCTACACTAAATAAAACGCAACCAAGAAACGAGGTCATCATTTGAAATTAAATCAATTTGCCCGGCTCACTCCTGCCGCTAGCGCTCAGTTCGCCGAGCTAGCCGCGATCGGCTTTGATACCGATGTGAATCATACCTTAGTGGAGTCGGCACAGCGCAACTTACCGCTGCTTTTTCCTGAAGCGCTCACTGCTCAAGCCCGCGCTGATGCCTTAGCGCGCATTGCCATCACGCCGGATCAGACACTGGACCAATGGTTAGCTGCAAAGCCTGTGGTTTGGCCACGCGAGACCTTCTATGCCGTCGCCTTACAATTATTAGGATTTGCACCTAGTGTCAAGGAATTGACGCAAAGTTTGCAAACCATGCACGCGGCTAAATTACCCACGATCGCCGCAGATATCCAAACGACTGCCGACTTTTTGACGGCTTTATACCTATTATTAAATACCCGCACACCGAAGCTGGTCACTTACTTAGACGATTTGGCTAATCGCGGATTTTTTCAAGCACCACAATCAGAAGCACAGCCGCATTATCTCTTTTTTAATGGGAAAAGCCAACCGGTTTTTGACGTGCACCACGTCCATCGCGAAGTGGTCTGGATCGAATCTGATATGGATACCGATCAAGACGGGCAGCGCGACTTATTAGAAGCCACGATCTTCCGCCCTCAAGCCACCGACAGCGGCTTGAAAATGCCTGTATTGTTTACGGCTGATCCCTATTTTCACGGGACCAACCCGGTTGCAGAGGCAACCCATGTGCCAGATTCACAATTGGCCGTGAAAACGGCCAGCCATCAGCTAGCAGACGTGACTTACCATGAAACGCCGCTGCCTTCGCTGCCAAAACGGCCGCAAACTGCTGAAACCACCCACGCAGCTGTTTATGGCAGCGAAAATGGGATCTATGCGTTAAACGACTATTTTCTCGCTCGCGGTTTTGCGACGGTTTATTCTGGTGGCGTTGGCACATTAGGTTCCGATGGGCTGCGCAGTATCGGCGGCCGCAGTGAAACAGCCAGCGCTGTCGCGGTGATCGAGTGGTTGGCCGGCAAGCGCCGCGCATTTACAGATCGCCAAGGCACGACTGCCATTAAAGCCTGGTGGTGCAACGGTAAGATCGCCATGACAGGCAAGTCGTATCTGGGCACATTGGCGATTGCTGCGGCTACCAGCGGCGTTGACGGGTTAAAAACCGTGATCAGCGAATCTGCGATCTCCAGTTGGTACGATTATTATCGCGAAAATGGCCTGGTAGTTGCTCCAGGCGGCTTTCAAGGCGAAGATGCAGACGTGTTAGCGGTCGATACTTTCTCGCGGCTTAAATCTGCAGGCGAAATGATTCACCTAAATACCGCCTGGCAGAAAAGTTTAGCGGCGATCCAAGCCGGTCAAGACCGCGTCACAGGTGATTATAATACGTGGTGGGATGAACGCAATTATCGCAACCAAGTCAAAAATATCCGCTGCGACGTGGTGTGCGTCCATGGCTTAAATGACACCAACGTCAAACCGGCTAACGTGATCAAGCTCTGGCAAGCCATGCGGCCTTTGCCGATCCACAAGAAGCTGTTTTTACATCAAGGGCAGCATGTTTACCTCGATAATGTCCGTTCCCTAGACTTTACGGATATGATGAATTTGTGGCTCAGTTTTGAGCTGCTTGGTGTGGCCAATCATGCCCCGGAACAATTGCCTAACGTCACAGTCCAGGATAATTTGGTGCCTGAAACTTGGCACACTGAAGATGACTTTGACGCTGCGAACCAACCACAACAAAAGCTGAACTTAGCCGCTGAGTTTGCATATTCCCGTGCCAGCTTTGCGGATAATGCCACCGCCACATTTGCACAAGAACAAGACGACTCGGCAAGCTTTGAAAAGGCGATCATTGTGCCAAATAGCGCTTATGCGGATAGTCGGTTATGGCTGACCTTGCCTCACCAAACCCAACCGCTCACGCTGGAAGGTACCCCACACGTCACCTTAAAGTTGTGGATCGACGCCCCTGCTGCGATCTTAAGTGCCCGGCTGATCGATTTAGGCACTGCAAACCGTTTCACCCCTAACGCTTCGCTCGTTTTGCGCAATGGTGATCAGCTGGGTTATGACTTCAAGACCCAAGACATCGTTGAATTTGGACTGGATACACATCCTACCGCCAGCAAGCTGATCAGCTATGGACATCTCAACTTACAAAACCCGACCAATGCGTACACCACAAGACCCATCACGCCAGGCCAACCATTCGTAGTGGATTTTGATTTGCAGCCGACCCATTACTGCTTACCAGCTGATCGCCAGCTGGCATTGGTTATCCATGGCGCGGATATGGCACAAACACTTCGCCCTGTGGCAGTCGTCAATTATCATCTCGACTTGGCAAACAGTCAACTGATCTTGCCATTACACGTATAGTCATCCGTTATCAGCATCAAAAAAGCTCGCCACGATATGGCGAGCTTTTTTTTGAAAAGGAATTAGTAAAGTTCCAAGTACTGATCGCGCTCCCATTCGGAAACACTTTGACGATATGCCGCCCATTCCAAGTTCTTGGAATCCTTGAAGCTCTGGTACAAGTGCTCGCCCAAGGCGCCTTTGATCACAGGATCTTTGCTTAAGTCTTTTAACGCGTTATGCAGCGTAGAAGGCAGATCTTGAATGTGGTTGGCTTTACGTTCGGTATCTTGCATCCGATAGATGTTGCGATCGATGGCATCTTCAGGTGTCAAGCCGTTGCTAACGCCATCCAAGCCGGCTTCAAGGATCGCTGCGATCGCCAAATACGGATTAGCGGTGGGATCGACACTGCGCAATTCCAGCCGAGTAGACAAGCCGCGAGATTGCGGGACCCGGATCAACGGGCTGCGGTTGGTGCCGGACCATGCGATGTAAACTGGCGCTTCAAACCCAGGAACCAACCGCTTGTAGGAATTAACAGTCGGGTTGTTGATCGCAGTCAATCCCCGTGCATGTTCCAACAACCCGGCTAAAAAGTGCATCGCAGTTTCGCTCAATTGGTCGTCGCCAGTTTCAGAGAAGAACGCATTGTTCTTTTCGTCGGTAAATAAGGACATATTGATATGCATCCCGCTGCCGTTGATCCCTTGCAACGGCTTTGGCATAAAGGTCGCATACAACCCATATTTACGGGCGATGGACTTGACCACTAATTTGAAGGTCTGGATATTGTCCGCTGCCGCCAAAGCATCCGCATATTTAAAGTCGATTTCATGTTGGCCAGGAGCCACTTCATGGTGAGAAGCTTCCACTTCAAAGCCCATTTTTTCAAGTTCCAACACAATATCACGCCGGCAATTTTCGCCAAGATCCAGTGGGGCAAAATCAAAATAAGAACCCTTATCGTTCAGTTTGGTCGTCGGTTGACCATTCTCATCCAACTTGAACAAGAAAAATTCTGGTTCAGGACCAATATTGAAGGCTGAAAAACCGGCTTTCTTCATCTTATCGACAACACGGATCAAATTGTTCCGCGGGTCGCCAGCAAATGGCGTCCCGTCTGACTTATGTACTGAACAAATTAAGCGCGCCACTTTCCCATGCTCATTGCCCCATGGGAACAACAACCAGGTGTCGAAATCTGGATACAAGCGCATATCGCTTTCTTCGATACGCACGAATCCATCGATCGATGAACCGTCAAAGGCAATCTTATTAGTCAAGACCTTTTCAAGTTGCGAAACTGGAACTTCAACATTTTTGATGATCCCATTAACATCAGTGAACATTAACCGGAGGAACTTAACGTTTTCTTCTTTGACACTTTGCCGGATCTCTTCGGCGGTGATCGTCTTCTTTGCCATACTAATCGGGCTCCTTTTCAAATAGTGTTACGGCCGGAAACCGAATCCCTGTCGTAGCTTGCTTCCTTGGTTCAAGCGACTCTGGTTCATCAGTTCATCTCTGAGCATCTGCCGCACTTCTTCGTCACTATTAGGCTCACGGTGACGCGGATGCATCAGCTGTTTAATATCAGCGAGGCTGAAGCCGTCAGCCAATTGGCTTTTGATCTCCAAAAGCGTGTCGATATGATTCAACGAATACATCCGGTGATTGCCTGCCGTCCGTTCAGGATGGACCAGATCTTGAGCCTCATAATACCGGATCTGACGCGCGGTGAGGTCTGTCAATTGGATCACTGTACCAATTGGCAAAACACACCTAGTTCTTAAATCGCCGATATCTGGCATAAACAAGGCCCCTTTCATAACAGTGTTCATACTAACAACCGGAATTAAATGCGTCAACGGTCAATGTCACTTAACATAACATCTATCTAAAAAAATGTTAATTAAGCGTTTTCATTCATCTAGACCACCTGAGCAAGGCTGAATTGACCCGCATGTCACCAATTCTTTGAGAAGCTAAAAACGCTCAAGCAGGCAATCATGCTCCTGCTTGAGCGTCAATCAAGACCTTCGAGCCTACGCTTGCGTTTGTTGCTGAGCCGTCAGCCAAAAGGCGATCTGGTCGATGAGCGTCACTGGCGTCTCATCATCTGTATGGATGATCAAATCCGCCACCGCTTGGTATGCCTGCGTCCGTTCTGCCAGCAGCGTCGCCAATTGATCTGGCCGCCCCAGTGGGCGATTCGGATCATCACCGATCCGCTTCAAGACGGTTTCAGGTGTGGCAGTCAACCAGACGACTGGCGTTTTTGCCGCCATCAACACGGCACGGTTGGCCGCTTGTACTGCGGTACCACCGCCAGTCGATAATACGCCTGATCGCGCCATTGCCGCTTTCAAGCACGCGGTTTCTCGTTGTCGAAATCCAAGCTCTCCGCTGCGCGCAAAGATCTCAGGAATACTGCACCCTGATTGTTGGACGATCAATTCATCCAAATCAACGTGGGTAAGTGCCAAGCGTTTGGCTAAGCCGCGCCCGATCGTTGATTTGCCTGTTCCCATAAAACCGATCAAAACGACATTCATCAGCACTCCTCCAGTTCTTGTCGCCGCGTTTGTGCTTGCTTGAACCATGCAGCCAGCTGTTGCGGCTCATCCAGCGCTAACAGTGCTTGAAACTGGGCAAGCTCAGTTTGCACCATTTGCACTTGTGCGGCTATTGCAGTTTTGTTGGTCGTACAAATTGCTGCCCATACCAGTGGGTCAGCCATCGCAATGCGAGTCGTATCACGAAAACCGCCAGCCGCCAATTGTAGTTGTTGGGGGGGCAAGCGTGTGGCATTGACCAGTGCACTTGCCACCACATGGGGGGCATGACTCAGTTGTGCCATCAATGCATCATGAGCAGCTGCTGAGATCGCCACAAACTTTGGCTTAGCTTGTAACAATGCTTGCAAGCGCGCGACTGCTGGTGCCGTCTCCGCTGAAGCCACCGTAAAATACGGCTGATTGCTCAATTCGACTAAGCTTGATGCTTGCCAGCCGTTGTGCTCACTGCCGACCATTGGATGGCCCCCAACAAATGGCACGCCTTGGGCGATCAATGGTTCAGCTGCTGCCATGACGGGTTGCTTCACGCTGCCGATATCCGTCACCAGCGTCGTTGCTGGTACATGCAGATGTTGCAAAGTGTGCAAGGTGGTGATAATCCCATCGACTGGCATCGCTAAAACGATGACATCGACGGTTACTTTTTCTTCAGGAAAGGTCGCAATCACCGAATCGACCCATTTTTCGGCTAATGCGGCTTGACGCACGACAGGATCGACATCATACCCGATCAAAGTATGTTCCGCCCGGTTTAGACACCGGACCCATGCACCCGCCATCATCCCTAAGCCACAGATTAAAATTCGACTCATCTTAAATCTCCTTTGCATAGTCTTTCAAGATCAGTCAAAAAATCAGGATAAGACACCGTCATCGCTGCTGCATCATGCAATTCCAACGGTGCGTCGGCAACTAACGCTGCGACTGCCAGCATCATGGCGATGCGATGATCACCATGACTGTCAACATGCGCATCGGTGATCGGCGAAGTTTTGCGGCCATCAATCACAAAGCCATCTGCATACGCTTCGATTGCCACGCCTAATTTGCGTAATTCGCTAACGATTGTTTGGATCCGATCTGTTTCTTTTACACGCAATTCTTCAGCCCCATGGATATGACTGACGCCGTTAGCATGCGCGGCTAACAACGCGACCAGCGGCAGCTCATCAATGACGGCAGGAATATCTGCAGCCGCTAAATCAATCGGCTGCAGTTTCGTATCAGTCACCTCTAGATCGGCTAGAGGCTCCCCGGCAGATTCAAGCGGCGTTACCTTAATATTGCCACCCATTCGTCTAACGATCTGCAAAAAGCCAGTCCTGGTAGGATTGATGCCCACTTGTGGCAGCCGAATGTGGGAATTAGGCACAATGGTTGCCGCGGCAATGAAAAATGCAGCGCTGGACATGTCACCAGGAACCGCAACCGGCGTCGCGATCAACGGTTGCCCTCCAGGTAAGGCAATCGTTTGCCGATCGGCACTGACGGTTAACCGCACCCCAAACGCTTTCAGCATGCGTTCCGTGTGATCGCGCGTGGGTAAGGCCTCTCGCACGATGGTTGTGCCGGCAGCCTGCAGTCCAGCCAACAAAATCGCACTTTTCACCTGTGCACTGGCTACCGGTAAGGTATAATCGATCGCTTTTAATGGGCGGCCAGTGATCACCGCTGGCAAATGACCAGCATCTAAGTCGATCGCCGCACCCATCGCCGCCAGCGGCTGGCTGACCCGCCGCATGGGTCTTTTACTCAAAGAAGCATCCCCCACCAGGCAACTGGTAAAAGGTTGCGCGGCCAATAATCCCATCAGCAAGCGCGTGGCTGTCCCAGCATTATTCATATTCAAGGCCACATGTGCTGGTTTTAAGCGTCCACCGCCGTGAACTGTCACTTGTTGCTCAGTGTATGTGATCGGTACCCCCAAGGCGCGCAACGCCTCCAAGGTGCTCAGGCAATCCGCTGAGGACAAGAAATTTGTGATCGTGGTCGTTCCTTTTGCCAATGCCCCAAGCATCAAAGCCCGGTGTGAAATACTTTTATCACCTGGGACACGGACATGACCATGTAAACCGGTTGCAGGTGCTGCTGTTAAAACCGTCATAGGCTCCTCCTAAAAGCGCCGCAATTCCTCACGATAAGCAGCGACTTGTGCTTTCATTCGTGCAAAATTACTATCGTCAAATTGCGCACACAATGCTTGTGTCAAGGCAATCGCTACTGCCATTTCAACCACGATTGAAGCCGGCACGATCGCCGTCGTATCGGAACGCTCGACATTGGCTAATGATACTGCTTTAGTCTCAATGTTCACACTCGGCAAAGGATGATATAAAGTCGGGATCGGTTTCATCGCGGCAGTCACAACCAGCGGCATCCCATTCGTCATTCCGCCTTCCAAACCGCCCAGGTGGTTGCTGGCACGCTGATAACCATGATCTGCGTCCCAAGTGATGGCATCCATCACCGTACTGCCCGGCCGATCAGCAACCGCAAAGCCATCCCCAAAAGCAACGCCTTTGATCGCATTGACGCTCATGACAGCCGCAGCAATTTGCCCGTCCAGCTTAGCAGGAGCAGTCGTATAGCTGCCAATTCCTGCAGGCAAGCCGTTGGCGACGACGCGCACAGTGCCCCCGAGGGTATCGCCTGCATGGCGCGCGTCATCGATTGCCGCATGGATCGCCGAAACTCGATTCGCATCAAGAACGCGCAGATCATTAGCGTTCACTGCTGCTTTGATCGCCGTCACGTCATCAGTTTCAATGCGACCGCCATCGTGTGCGCCAACACTTTGCACATACCCCACCAAATGGATCCCCAACGCGGCTAATAATTGCTCACACACTGCACCGATGGCGACTTTCATCGCAGTCTCTCGAGCTGATGAACGTTCCAGTACATTTCGCAGGTCGCGATGGCCATATTTTTGGCCGCCGACCAAATCAGCATGACCAGCGCGCGGCCGCTGCACTTGCCGCAGCGTATTCTCCGGGTTGGCTTTGGCAACAGGGTCCATGATAGCTTGCCAATGATCGTGGTCACGATTAACGATTACCAATGCGATCGGGCCGCCTAATGTCACCCCATGGCGCACACCCCCAACGATCTGGACTTGATCATGTTCGATCTTTTGGCGTGCCCCGCGTCCATATCCGCCTTGGCGTTTAGCTAAGGCGTCATTGATGCTTGTCACATCGATGGCCAAACCGGCAGGGATCCCGGTGATCACCCCGGTCAACTGTGGCCCATGTGATTCACCTGCTGTCATAAATTCCATCTTATTTCACTCCTTCTTCGCGTTGGCTGGTCTGGACACGCCGCGACTCTTGCATGATTGTGGTAAAAATTGCTTGGAAATGTGCTGCCAAAGCCGGGTCGCTCAACTGGCCCACCACATCAGCTAATACCGCATCTTCGCGTTGGAAATCACGCACCGGCTGGGCTTGTTGGGCTTTGATCGCACCAATTGCTTTGACCGCTTCAAAACGCTGCTGTAACAGCCTGATCAACTGATGATCGATCGCAGTCACCTCTTTGCGGACGACTGCTAGGGCTTGATCTTGCGGTAACTGTGCCAGTTCATGTTGCCATCGATGTTGTAATTGGGTCATTTGGGACCATCCTTTCATACTGGGTACAAAAAAAGCCAACTAGGACTCTGCCTAGTTGGCGATAAACAATATGCGCTAGACAGCGTGTCTAGCTGGCAAGTGAATAGACTATGCGCAGTCGGACACGGACGATGAACGCCCGTGATAACGAGCGAATTAGTGTGCTTGTGCATAGTAATAATATTCAAATTGCCAAAAGCTCATGCGCATATCGATATCCTCCCGTTGAATGTTGTAATTATTAAACCATTCTCACAGTAAGGTGTCAATGCTCACAGCAAAGATTAATCTTGTTTTCCAAAAAACGTTTCTTGCGCGGCCCCAATAATGGCCAATTTGACATGCGCAAAGGTCAACCCGCCTTGCATATATAACGTATATGGCGGCCGCAAAGGACCGTCACCGGAAAATTCAACGGTTGAGCCGGCAATAAACGACCCGCCAGCCATGATCACTTGGTCTTCGTAGCCGGCCATTTGTTCTGGGATCGGGGTAACAAATGAATCGACTGGTGAGTGGCGCTGGACCGCCTCAGCAAACTTGATCATGTCCTCTGGGTTACCAAAATTGACCGTTTGAATGAGATCAGTCCGCGGTGCATCCCACTTAGGACTGACGGTCAGCCCCAAAGCGTCTAACAATGCTGACTCAAAGATCGCCCCTTTGATCGCATTACCAGTGGTTTGCGGCGAAACAAAAAACCCTTGGTACATATCTCGCAAAGCCGTTCCTGTCGCCCCTTCTTCGCCCCCGATACCCGGGACGGTGAAGCGGTAACTCACGCGTTGGATCAAATCTTGCCGACCAACTAAATAACCGCCAGTCTTCGCATAACCGCCACCGGCATTTTTAAACAAGGACCCTGCCATCAAATCTGCCCCGACATCCAACGGCTCCTTGGTTTCGGAAAATTCGCCATAAGCATTATCCACGAAGATCCACACATCAGGCATCACTGCACGTACCGCTTGGATCATGGCTTGGATCTTGGCGACGGTAAACGATTCACGAGTCGCATATCCGCGCGAGCGTTGGATCGCGACGACTTTTGTCGCTGGGCGCAAACGTGCTTTGATCGCAGGTAAATCGGCTTCGCCATTTGGCAACAGGTCAACATAATCGACATTGATCCCGTATTCTTTAGGACTGCCGACCCCATTGCCCGCCAAGCCCAACACCTCTTGCAACGTATCGTATGGCTTACCCGTAATGTATAAGATCTCATCGCCTGGCCGCACTAAGCCTAACAAACCAACACCGATCGCATGCGTCCCAGAAACAAACTGCGGCCGAACTAACGCATCTTCACCGCCTAATACTTCAGCGTAAATGGCCTCCAGTTTATCTCGGCCTTCATCGTTATGCCCGTATCCAGTCGTGCCATTCAAATCACTTTCAGCCACATGATGGGCCTGAAAACTAGCCAATACTTTGGCTTCATTCTCAACGATCTGCGCATCGATCTGCGCAAGCCGCGGTGCGATTTGCTTGTCGATTTGATCGACTAAGGCGATTAATTTTGGATCATAGTCATTTTTCCAACTCATCATAAAACTCCTTTGTTATACCACTGAGTCACTCGGTTCAATATGTCTTGGTACTGTTGCGGCTGTGCGATCAAGTCGAACCACTGCGTCGGCATCTGGTGGCGAAAATAGGTCAGCTGGCGCTTGGCATACTGCCGCGAATGCTGCTGCACTAACGCAATGCACGTCTCTAGGGACGCTTCCCCAGCAAAATACGGCAACAATTCTTTATAGCCGATCGCTTTGAGTGCTTGCGCCTGTGGCCCGGCTTGGGCAACCACGCGTTTGACTTCAGCGACTAACCCGCCTTGAACCATGGCCTCTACGCGTGCATTGATCCGCCTATATAACTGCGCGCGATCAGTGGTCAATCCCAAGATCAACGCATCATAAACTGGCTTAGGTGCCGGCTGCTGGGAAAACCGCCGCCCCGTCAGTGCGATCACTTCTAATGCCCTGATCACCCGCCGGCTATTCCCTACCGGAATCTGGCTAGCGGCTTTGGGGTCTTGCGCTTGCAACCGTTGCCACAGCCAGTCGGGACCATTGCTAACCAGCTCTTTTTGCAGCGTCTTTCGGTACGCGCTCGGCGGCGCTTCGCCGCCTAAAGGCAATCCTAGCCGCAAAGCATTGAGGTAAAACCCGGTACCGCCGACAACGATCGGCAAATGCCCGCGCTGCTGGATCTCAGCAATGACTGCCATTGCTTGCTGCTTAAATTGTGCCACCGTGTATGGGGTGCCGGGGGTGACAATATCCAGTAAATGGTGCGGGACTCCGCCGCGTTCAGCGAGGGTCGCTTTAGCTGTGCCGATATCCATGCCGCGATAGATCTGATAGGCGTCAGCATTGACGATCTCCCCTTTGAGCGCTTGGGCTAGCCGAACAGACAATGCGGTTTTGCCCACTGCCGTTGGCCCGCCGATGATCAATATTTGCCGTTGCATGACGTCCTCCTTACTGGTTGGCAGTTAAGGGTCACTTTTTGTTGTGAAACCCGTTCTATAGTATAATGAAATTAGCGACAAAGTTCAGTATCTGGAGGGAAAATTCATGAAACATAAATTTGCTAAAGGCTTCTTCCTCGGGACCTTGATGACGGTCAGCGCGGTTTGCGGAAGCGTTGTTGCCTTCAAAAAGTCGTATATCGAGCCCGTTGAAACCAAAGTGGAAGAAATCAACGATAACCGGCGAAAAGCAAACCGCAAACGCCACTCTGCTCATCAAGGCTAACACAACAAAAAACAAGGCTAGGCCATTTACTGGACCTAGCCTTGTTTTTTGTAGCATATTGCATTTATCAAAACACTCAGCTAACCACGCATTGTCTTAGCCATGAAAAAACTCAAGCCTCAAAGGACTTCTTCTTCTTCGTTTTGCCAGACCAGTTTTGATAGCCTTTTTTCAAGAAGTTGACTTTGGTGAAGCCGGCTTTTTTTAATCTGCCAGCGGCACGCACAGACAATTCACCGGCAGCATCATAAAGATAGACTGGCAAATCAGGACGCAATTCCGTCATCCGTTCTTTCAAAACGGAGTATGGCATATTGCGAGCCCCTAAGATATGGCCCGCATCAAAATCTTTCTTCTCTCGTAAGTCGATGATCTGAGCCTTGCGCATGGTCGCTTCAAACTCATCCGGTTCAATTTCGCCGCCAATTGCTTTTAGCTGTGACTTGCGGTACCACACCCATAGCCAATTGAGTGCCCAAGCCAAAAGCCCTGCCCCGATCAGGATCAATAAGAAACTTAACATGCTGTGGCCTCCTTACCGCCGCGCCAAACTTGCTGCACCGATGACCCCAGCTGTATTGCCCAAAGTGGCTAACCGCAACTTAGTCGTTTCGCGAACATTTGGAAAAGTGAATTGTTTGAAATACTTATCAACGCGGGTCAATAAGAAATCTCCAGCGGCACTAACGCCGCCGCCGATCAAGATATATTCTGGGTTCAAGATATTGCCAATATTGCCTAGACCCAAACCTAAGAAATAGCTGACCCGATCGACGATCATCAGCGCCAATTTGTCGCCTGCCTTGGCACAATCGAACACGATCTTGCTGGAGATCTCATCACCATCGTCAAGCGTTTGCTTTAACTGCGAATCACCAGCATACTCTTCTGCCATGTCGCGGGCCACCCGCACGACCCCAGTCGCACTGGCAATGGTTTCTAGACAGCCTTTTTTGCCACAAGTACATAAGTACCCATTGGGATCTACCGTGACATGCCCGATTTCGCCTGCAGAACCGGCGACACCATGTAACAGATGCCCGTCGGCAATGATCCCGCCGCCGATGCCAGTCCCTAAGGCCACTAAGGTCACGTTGTCAGCAGCCTCACCAGCGCCTTTCCACTGTTCGCCCATTGCGGCAACATTGACGTCATTGTCGATGGCAAACGGAATGCCCGTCGCAGCTTCAATGTCACGTTTTGGCTGTTGGAGGGTCTTCCAGTTTAAGTTATATGCGCCGATCACAGTTCCGGCTTTGGTATCGACCGTTCCTGGTGTCCCCATGCCGATTCCTTGAAAATCTTGGGCATCCATGTGGTACAACTGCAAATGATCTTGGATCGATGCGATGATATCAGGGATAATGTGTCGTCCTTCATCCAAAATGTTGGTATCGATACTCCAGCGTTGCTGGATCTCCCCGTCTTGAGTCAGGATCGCAAACTTGGCCGTCGTGCCGCCAAGATCGACGCCTAATAACTTCTTGTCAGTCATCTTGATTCCTCCGTAGGTCTGAATTTAGTGGATGTTTTGCTTCTTGTTCATGAGCATGTCGCAAGACAATCTTCGCCGTTGCGTATTCCTGATCTGGAATCAACCGCAATTCATGCAGGCGGTCGACTTCCACAGCGGCTAATTCAATGTCCCAAAGACGATCACCCAGGTGAATGAAAGTGCCAAAACGCTTTAACAGCTGCAGCACATCATAAAATGTACGAATTTCTGGATACACGCGTCACTCACCCCTTTTAATGCCGACCTAGCAACAATAGCGCCATGAGTGCAAAAACCAACACAACAGCCATAATGATCTGTCTAGCTTTGCTCATCTGCCCTAACTGTGGGGCACCCACGGCACCAGCCACTAAAAAGCCGCCTAGTAAACCGCCGATATGCCCGGTGATATCGACACCGCTGGAAAAGAGATTGAATACCAAGTTGATCACCGCCAGCATCGCAAACTGTTGGCTCAAAAGACGCACCATCGCATTATCGCGAAAACTATCGCCAAGCATTAAAAATGCGCCCATCAATCCAAAAATTGCAGTGGAAGCCCCAGCCGAAAGTGAATCCGGTGCAAAAACATAGCCCGCAACGTTGCCAGCAATCGCTGAGACTAAATAAATGACCGCAAACCGCCAATGACCAAAGATGCGTTCGCAAATTGCCCCTAGGTAATATAAGGAGATCCCATTCACGATGATGTGCATCCAGCCGATATGCACAAATGCCGGCGTGACGAACCGCCACCATTGACCAGCAACGATCAACGGATTCCACCGGGCGCCAAAAGCAACTAATACCAAATTATTGGTACTGCCACCCATCAGCGTTTCGCCAATAAAAACTGCAACGGTGATAGCAAGCAATACATAAGTCACGATTGGTGTATTGGCCAACCTGCTCCGCCAATATGGGTTGTGCATGCCAGTCTCCTTTCCATCCGACAAAAAAAACAACAGGCGAACCTGTTGTTGGTGTGTGATTGCCCGCAAACAAGTACAAAACTGCTGTTGGCTATGCCAACATTCAACAGCTAGTGTAGCATTTTTTAAGCGCTATGCCTAGCCGTTGATACTGCTTTGATGGGCGCTGTAGCCACTATTGCCCTTGATGTTGTGTAGGGCATAATAATCGCTGATCATCTGCTTGCCGATCGTCAAATTGAACTCACTGCTGTCCGTGGTCAAGTTAGGTACAACCACTGCGATCGCGATTTGCGGATCTTTTGCTGGGGCGAACCCAACAAAGCTTAACGTGGTTGTTTCTAACAGCTCAGAACTTGGATTAGTCGGATCTGCACGCGTAAACGTCTGCGCCGTCCCAGTTTTGGCCGCGACGCCGGGATTTAATGTGTTCAAATTCGTCGCTGTGGTCCAACCATTCGTGCCATGTACCACTTGCCACATCCCTTGTTTGACCAGATCGATCTGCGCTTGGGTATTAGGAATTTTGGCTTGCACCGTCGGACTAGTCGTCGTCAACGTTGGCCCATTGCTGCCGTCGCTGAGAGTTTGGCTGATGCTCTTGACGATATATGGTTTCATCCGATACCCGTTATTGGCAACCGTCGAGACATACTGAGCCATTTGCATCAACGTATAGGTATCGTAGTTCCCATACGAAAGGTCTAATGCTGAGCCCACTGCCAGCGACCCATTAGTCATCGTTGCCCCAGACTGGCCTTTGACTTCACCAGGCAGGTCCACACCAGTGGTTTGGCCTAAACCAAACTCGGAGAAATAACGCCGCATTTTGGTAAAAATATCATTATCCATCGTCATAGCGGTATGGGCGACATATTGCGCGTGGCCTTCTTTCATTGCCAAGCGCATCATGTAGATGTTACTGGAAACTTGTAATGCAGTGGTGGCATTCAGCGACCCGAATGTGCCGACTGGATAAACTGACTTCTTCACTGGCGTTGAAGGGAGATAAATTGGATCATCACTTTGGGTATTATCGTTGACGGTGATCACCCCGTCTTGCAAAGCGCCTAACACCATCGCCGGCTTCACCGCAGACCCCATTGCAAATGAGCGGTTCAAAACCCCTAAGGCATCATCATTGATCTTACCCGTTTTGGCATTATGAGCCACGCCTGCCAAGGCCAAAATCGCCCCGGTTTTAGGATTCATTGCCACCGCATAGGCACCATCAGAATGCGCCGCGGCGCCGCTAGAAAGCGCAGAACTAAACGTCGATTTTAAAATGGCTTCAACTTTAGTTTGATAAGCAGAATCAATGGTTAAATTCAAGTTGCCGCCTTGCTGCCCCTTAAAGGTCTGCACTTGCTTTTCGATTTGATTATTCGTGCCTAATTCAACTTGGGTGCGGCTCTTGGCCCCTTTTAAGACATTTTCGTAGGCTTTTTCCAAGTAAGAAATACCCACTCGGTCATTGCGCGCATAGCCATTTGCCAAATACGCCTTTAACCCATCAGACGGCAATCCGGATTTCGTTGAAGATACGGTGCCCAAGACACTGGTCATGGAGTCTCCGTTGGGATATGAGCGTTCCCAATCAGTCCCTAAATTGACGCCAGACATTGCCGTCAAGTTCTCACCGACTGTAGCACTTTCGGTTTCGCTAACGTCAGCATTTTTGATATAAACTGTGGTCAACGCCGTCGCGCCATTCATGATCTTGTAAATCGCGATCGCTTGTTTTTGTTTATCGGTATATTCAGGCAGATGCTTTTCAACATAGGCAACTTGATATTTATATAACTTGCTGTCTGAAGTCGTTTTTTGTTGCGCCGCGGGCAACGCTTTAGTTACAGCTTTGGCAGCTTGGGTGTCAGCGAGGTAATAATCCGCATAGTCACGCTTTTGCAGCCCGTCTGTTGACATCGTGATATACCGGGCCAAACGATTGGCCGTATGGTACATCGACTCTGCCGTTGCATCGAGGCTTTTCGTGTAGGTGATCGCATTGTTGGCCTTGTTGGTCACCAATGCGCGCCCTTGGCTGTCATAGATCATTCCCCGCGGCACGGATCCTGTGACCACCGTTTGGTCGGTACGGTCAACTTCTGCGGCAAACCGGCTGCCATTCAGGATCTGTAAATAGGCAAGTTGTCCCACCAACGCGGCAAGCAACAAGAAAACGAAGAAGAATAATAAATTAAGTCGAAACGGAATGTGTGATTTTACCCGTTTTGGCTTTGGTGTACGAATGTATTTCACCGGTCAAAAACCCCTTAACTGTCATGTTACTGATTGTCATCACCTATGAGTGTAGCAAAAAGCCCTCCACAACGCCATGATTCTGCGGTTATGATATAGTAAAGTTAACGTTTTAGGGGAACTGACCCTAAGCAATCTTGGAGGCCTTATGCGTATTTATCGCCCTTTGTCTCACCACGCATTAGCCGCGGCGTTTTTCCTGCCGATCCTGGTGATGGGGATTTATTTTATTGGACGCGGCGTTTATCCCTTCGGCAACAGCAGCTTGTTGACTGTGGACATGGGACAACAATATATCGATTTTTACAGCTATTTTAGACAAACCGTGCTCGGCCATCCTGGTCAATTGTTTTACGCCTTTAATAAAGACTTGGGCGGTGACATGTATGGGGTTTTTGCCTACTATTTGTTCAGCCCGTTTAATCTGATTGTCTGCCTGTTTCCTAAATCGCTGCTCGATGTGGCGATCGTCGTGATCACGCTGGCCAAGTACGCCTGTGCCAGTTTGGCAATGGCGTATTACTTGAAGCAGCACGGCTGGCAAGGCTTATGGCTGCCAGGGTGGGGATTGACCTATGCCTTGAGCGGTTGGATGTTAGCCAACCAATTGAACTTGATGTGGTTTGATGCGGTGATCTGTTTGCCGCTGATCGCCGCTGGCCTTGATCGCCTCAGCACCCATCGGCAACCCACCATGTTTATCACCTGGTTGACCGTCAGCATGATCACGAATTACTACATGGCTTACATGACCTGCTTGTTTGTATGCGGTTATTGGGGCTACGTTTTATGTCGCGATCAACATCATTGGCGCAGCGCTTGGCAAGTGAGTTGGCGTTTTGTTTACGCCAGCCTGTTAGCGGCTGGCTCAGCTGCGGTCGTCTTGTTGCCCACGCTTTTTCAACTTACCCGCTCTAAAGGCACCTACACAGTCACCAAACTACATTGGCGCTTTGAATACTCGCCAGTCAAAATTATCGGGAAATTCTTCACCGGTGCTTTCAACTTTGATCAAATGCCTAATGGCCAGCCCAATCTTTTTGTCGGCAGTTTGGCTATGATCGGCGTGATCTTGTTTTTCTTACTCGCCAAGATTCCTTGGCGGGAACGGCTTTTTGCCGGTTTCTGGACGATTTTTTTGACGCTATCCATGATGGTAGAACCCCTCGATTTGCTCTGGCATGGTCTGCAATTTCCGGTGTGGTACCCTTATCGCTTCTCTTATGTCGTTTGTTTTTGGCTCTTAGTGTTAGCGACCAGAGCCTTGCTGCTGTTGCCTGAAGGCATCAACTGGTGGCAAATGTTCATTGCTTTAGGGTTGATCGTCGCTTGCGGCAGTTATGTCTGGTTACACTTAAAAAGCTTTAGCTACTTAAGCAACGGCCAGATCTTGACCACCTGCTTATTCGCTTTTTTTGCCCTGGTATTGTTGTCGATCCGCAGTGACGCACACCGCTTTACCCCATTACTATTCATGGTTTTACTGATCGCCGAAAGTGCCAGCAATGCTGTTTTGACCCTGAATCAGTTGAGCTACGTCAGCCATTTTGATTACCACACTTACACAGAAGCCTTACGCACTGGCGTCAACCAGATCCAAGCGCAACATACCGGCACTTATCGCATTGGCAAAACCGTATTGCGCACTAAAAATGATGCGATGCAAGTTGATTATCTCGGCACGGATCAGTTCAACTCAATGTTTGAACCCAGTGTGCCCAAACTTTTCGGTCAGCTGGGCCAAGCCGCTGGTGATGGGTTTGTGGCCTACACTAATGGCACTGAGATCACAGACGCCTTTTTAGATCTGAAATATTGGTTGGATCCTAAACTAACGACAAAACGCCATGTTTTCTTACCTCAAGTTTCAGCCAGACCGGACTTGCAGCGCTACGGCCAAAGCGGTGAAACGGCAGACTTCAATGTGTACACCAATCCATATGCGTTAGGCCTTGGCTTTGCCGCCGACCAGGCGATCTTAAAAACGAATTTCATCGATGGGATGCCCGTAGTTAATCAAGAACTCTTATTATGCGGACTGACTGGGGATGATTTCCAAACCCTATTTGCTAAAGAGAGCTTAACGCCGCCAACCCTAAAAGAGGCCAGGTGGAATGGGGCTGTGGTCAAAAAAAAGGGTAGCGGCTTGGCAACTGTGACTTATACGTTTACAGCCAATACCACCGACCCCTATTACTTACAAATTCCTGCCACGTTTACTGACAATGTCGTGTCATTGACTCAAAATGGCCGCAATGTGCCAATTTACGACACGTTCCGGGACCCGCTGCTGTTGAATGTGACCCCAACGTCCCCACACGAAAAGCAGACCTTGACTTTCACCTTGTTGAAAGATTCTGCTGATTTCGGCCAGCTCTTGTTGTATCGACTGAATCAAGCTGCCGTCAGTGCCAAGCTGACTCAGCTCAAACAATCGCCGTTGCACATCAAGGAGCGCACCGATCGCAGTTTGACTGGCAGCATCTCAATTGAAGCACCCCATCAAGTGTTGATGACCAGCATCCCCAATGTGGCTGGCTGGACGGTTAGTGTCGATGGCCACCCTGTGAAACCGAAAACCGCACTAGGACTATTTATGGCTTTACCGTTAAAACGCGGCCAACACACGCTTTCCATGCGCTACACCCCGCCTTTTTTGTGGTGGGGCTTGTTGATCACCCTGATCAGTATCTGCTTACGCCTATTGTGGTGGGTGTTGACCCCAACCGGCCGCCACAGCCGCCGGCACGCTTGATCAACCAAAAAGTCGCCTGACCGATATCCCAACCCAAAAATAAGCCGTGCACCGATCCAGATCCGGTCACACGGCTTATTTGTATGGTTTCAGTCAATCAGAATTTCACCGCTCATCACGGCTGGCCGAGCAGTTTGCGGCAGTCACGCTTGATCATCTTTGACCAAGTCATGCTTAAACGCATAGATCGCCGCTTGGGTGCGATCTTCTACTTCTAATTTTGCCAAAATATTCGACACATGGGTCTTAACGGTTTTTAGCGTGATAAAGAGTGCCGTCGCGATTTCTTGATTGGATTTGCCTTGCGCGATCAGTTGCAATACCTCCCGCTCACGATTGGTCAAATCATCATACAATGCCGGCTGCTGCTTTTGCGTTAGCCGATTCATCATCTTGGTCGTCACCTGAGGTTCCAAGACGGATTCCCCTTTAGCGGTTTGCCGAATCGCATTGGCGATTTCTTCTGCGGTAGCAGTTTTCAATATGTATGACGCTGCCCCGGCTTCGATGGCAGGATAGACCTTCTCATCATCGATAAAGCTTGTCAGGATAATGATACGTGCTTTTGGCCAGGCCTTCAAAATACGTTTTGTCGATTCGATGCCATCCATATTCGGCATGACCAGATCCATCAAGATCACATCAGGCCGCAATGCCAAAGCCATATCCAACCCTTGTTGCCCATCTGTGGCCTGAGCGACCACTTCAAGATCTGGCTGGACGCCAAGGTAAGTGGAGATCCCTAACCGTACCATTTCATGATCGTCTACAATCAATACCTTAATCATCTGCAACTTCCTTTGTTATTGGAACACGCACTTCCACACTCGTCCCTTGATTTGGAAAACTGATCACCTTTGCCGTGCCGCCCAAACTGGCTGCTCGCTCTTGGATATTTGACAACCCATAACTGCCTGTGGTGTTTTCTGTTTGCGGGTCAAAACCGACGCCATCGTCGATCACACGCAAGACGACGTGATTCGCCACCGGCTTCAAATACACTTCAAGACTGTGCGCCTTGGCATGGCGCAAGGTGTTGGACAATAATTCTTGAACGATCCGAAACAAATTATCTTCGATCGCCGCACCCAGCTGAACATCTGCCAACTCCCAAGAGATCTCGATCTTGATCTTAGTTTGCAACTCTTGCAATAGTGCGATGATCCCATCGCGTAACGACTTTCCTTCAAGCGTCGTCGGCCGCAGATGCAACAAAAGCGCCCGCATCTCAGCTTGTGCCTCATTGATCACGCCTTCGATCGTGGTCAATTGCTTGAGTTGCGGATCGTCAGGAGACTGTTGACTCATCACACTGCGCAAAGCCGATAGCATCATCATCGCGGCAAACAACTGCTGGGAGACAGAATCATGTAATTCACGCGCCAAGCGATGCCGCTCTTGCGTCAAAATTTCTTCTTTCGTTTCGCCAGCGACTAGTACCGGCGTGTTACTGTACCGTTCGATCTCACGTTGTAAGCGTATCATTTTTTGGCGCAAGGCTTCAAGCATATCCGCAACATCTGCACCTAAAAGTGTGGTTGCTTGTCCTTGCCGAGCTAAGATCGGCGCCTCCATTTGACCAGCAGTCAAGGCAGCCAAGCGTTTGGTCAACTGATTGTGCTGCCGTCGAGCAACGCCATAACTCATGATCGTCGCGACACCGGCAATGACGATCGCCCCACCGATCAAATAAGTCACTAATGGCGCAGAAAACACAGTTGCCAACAACGTCTCCCCAAAATGACGCTTAGTGGGATAGTTGACCATGAACACGAGTCCGCTTTCTAATAACCCCACTAAGCCAAACAAGCAAAAAAACTGCCATGCCACTCGCTGACCTTTGATCATACCGCCAACACCTCCACATCACCGACCACAACATTCGTCAAGAGATGGATCCGGCGGGTCGCAGTGTCGTATTCGTCGCTATAATAGGTGATATGTTCGTTTCTCAAGGGAAGTTCTTGACCGTTGACGCTTAAGGTCCCGATCACAGCGGCATGATCGATCGCGATCCCCACCCCGACAGGCACCAACACGCGGGTCTTGCCAAGGCCTTTGCGGATCACGACAGTATTGTCACCTTTGGGCAAGAGCGTATTGCCCAAATCGATAATGGTATCTCCGGCAGCCACGATCATGTTGATATCATCCCATTCAAATTGGGTCTGGCCGACTGTCGAGTCGCCAAACCAAGGTTGGTGATGTTGTTGTCCCGCTTTTTTCCCTGGTTCACGCGTCGTCACCGCAATGAAGTGCTTCCGCGCCCAAGGACCTACTCGACTCGACTTGCCAGTAAACAAGTGCATTCCGGCAAGCACTGCCAGAAAAAGCATGATCCACACCGTGGGATTAACGAAAACGGAGATCACGATCAAGAGACTGCCAAACGTCAGCCACAGTGTCTTCCAAAAATGCACGTGTGCGCCTAAAATCAACGCCAACACGCCACTGACCACACCGACCAGCAATGGCGGGCTCGTCACGATCTGATAACACAATAACAATAGTAACGCTGCTTCCACAAGCCAAAAGCACTGCCAACGTCGCGTCATGCGTTTCTCCTTTGATTTTATTCTGTGGTTATTATACCTTATCCGAGAATCTTTGCCGTGGGGCGCAAGACTGATATCCTGCACTGATGATTTTCAAGCCATACCAACACCCGCTCAACGCCTCGATGACGTTTTGACCACAAAAAAAGTTAGGTCATTTTATGACCTAACTGCTTGATCCGCCAACTTGCCGGCAGCTGTGTTAGCTTAATCGCGTGATCAGCCTGCGACCTTAACGATCTTGACTTTCATTTCGCCTCCAGGCGTACTGATCGCCACTTCATCACCGACTTTTTTGCCGATCAAGCCTTGCGCGATCGGTGAGTCATTGGAGATCTTGCCGTTAAACGCGTCTGCTTCGGCCGCGCCAACGATTTCATAGGTCTCTTCTTCATCGTCACCCACCTCAACGAAAGTCACCTTTTTACCTAATGAGACTTCATCAGGCGCAACTGCATTCGAATCAATGATCTGTGCATACCGCAACTGAGTTTCGATCGTCACGATCCGAGTTTCCAATTGGGATTGTTCATCCTTGGCACTTTCATATTCGGAGTTTTCTGATAAGTCACCGAAGCCGCGCGCGATCTTGATTCGCTCAATCACTTCTGGGCGTTTAACTGTTTTCAAATTTTCTAGTTCTTCTTCAAGCTTTTGCTTCCCCGCTGCTGTCATCGGGTATACTTTTTCTGCCATACGATTCCCTCAATTCCATGATTTAGATACCACTTCAAAATATGATGTTAAGAAGATACATCGCACTTGTCAACATTTTTCACGATTACTGACTGCGCGCTTGGATGATCATTTGTAATTTAGTACTCAATAAGTCAACTGCGACCCGGTTTTGACCGCCTTCCGGAATAATGATATCCGCATACCGCTTCGTCGGTGCAATGAACGCATGATAAGCTGGTTTGACTGTTGCTAAATATTGTGCGATCACTGATTCTAAACTGCGCCCCCGCGTGGCAATATCTCGCTGGATCCGTCTTAAGACGCGCACATCTGCATCGGTATCGACAAACACCTTGATATCCATCAACTGGCGCAGTGCAGGATCTGCCAAAACCAAGATTCCTTCAACAATGATCACAGTTTTTGAAGCCACTGCCACCACCGCATCAGTACGATTGTGCTGTTGATAGTCATACACCGGGCGCTGGATCGTTTTGCCTGCGATCAAGGCCTTTAATTGTTGGACCAGCAAGTCGTCATCAAATGCATCAGGATGATCATAATTGATCTTTTCCCGTTGCGCAAACGGCAGCGCACTGTGCTTGTAATAATTATCCTGTTGCAACAACACTGATTGGCTGGCAAACTGGCGGCACAACGCTTTAGCAACGCTAGTCTTGCCACTAGCAGAACCGCCAGTGATGCCGATCACGATGGGTTTTGCGCTCACGATCTGCCTCTTTTCGTTGCGCCGAATCAGTTCAGCCAATGCTTGCTGAGAACTAGTTGCCATTGTCCGAAGCAAACTGAGCCGTATTTTGCTCATGTTGTGCCAGCGTCGTCGCATACAAGATCTCGCCGGTCTTGAGGTTGGCAACAAAATAGAGATAACCCTTGTCGCGATCTTTAGGACTCAAGACTGCACGGATCGCAGTCTCGCTTGGTGAATTGAACGGCCCAGGGCCATATCCAGTATGCACATAAAGGTTATACGGTGAGTCTACACTGGTGTCTTTATTCGTCAAGTGCGTCTTATGCGTATTTAACGCATACATCACAGAAATATCAGACTGCAGCGGCATCCCCGTTGCGATCCGGTTAAAGAAGACTCCTGCGATTGTCCGCCGATCTGTGGCTGCGACCCCTTCACGTTCGACCAAACTTGCCAGTGTCATCACTTCTTGGACTGAGTACCCTTGCCTGGCGATACTGCCATAATAGTTTTGCATGACACTATCGGTTTTGCCAACCATTTCAGTGATCAAGGCTTTCAAGCTTTCCCCTTTGGTCACTGTATACGTGGCAGGGAAGAGATACCCTTCTAAGCGATAACGAACGCCTTTGGCCGCTTTGGCACTCTTCAACAACCGCGGGTACTGCTTTTCCAATTGGTTGAAGAAGTTTTCGTCTTTCAATAGTTTGATAAAGTTAGCTTTCGTGTATTGCGGGTCTTTCGTTTTTAATTTGTCCACGGCATCCGCCACTGTGTCAGCAGTCACCCCTTCTTTAACCAAAACGCTGCCTGCAGAATCACTCGCAGCACTGCCGCCACGCAACACGCGAATGATCGCCGGCAATGATTCTGCCTTGGTCAGGGTATAATCGCCAGCTTGAAAGTTGCTGACATTATGAAACTTGACGTAATAATTGAACACCAAGGCACTTTTGATCAACCCTTTATTTTCCAAGCGGGTCCCGATCATCTTAGTGGTCGCACCACTGGGGATCGTTACAGTCAATGACTGATTATCCTTAGCATCAACAGCACCTAATGCATGGTGAACGTAACGATAGCCCATGAAGGCAATAATCACCAATACCGTGATCACGATTCCAACCACCCAAGCAACGATATGATTGACTGCTTGCGTTTCCGCTGTATGTAGGGCTTTTTTGCGTGAATCTAACTTACTCAACGTTTTCCTCCTGATGACACATACTGCCATAAGTATACAAAAACCTGCCGCAAAAAGCGACAGGTTCATGATTATCGGATCGCAGCTCCGAGTTGCTCTTCCAAAGCCGTCGTGACCTTGGCAAAAGCGGTATTCACTTCGTCTTCAGTCAAGGTCTGATCATCGCGGCGATAAGTCAGTGTATAAGCCAAACTCTTTTGATGATTGGCAATGTTTTTGCCGGAATAAACATCAAACAGCGTCACATCTCTCAGGTACTTGCCGCCATTAGCCGTGATCACCGATTCGATCGCGGCATTTTCAACAGATTGTGCCACTAAGATCGCGATATCACGCGTCATTGATGGGAACTTCGGCGCAGGCTTGGCTGCCATTTGTGTCCGCGGCGCCTGCATCAACGCCTCTAGGTCTAATTCAAAAACATACGTTTGCGCCAAACCGGCAGCGTGTTCATAAGCCGGATGCAACCGGCCGATCAACCCAACCGTTTGTGCCCCTAACATGATTTTTGCACTTTGTCCTGGATGCAATTCGCGACTGTCACGCAAGGCTTCGTAACGTACCGGCGTGGCCAAGCGATAATCTCCCAACAGCTGTTCGACGATGCCTTTGACATAATAAAAATCAACTGGGTGTGCGGCTTGATGCCAATTTTTATTCGTGATATTACCGGTCAGCAAGCCGGCAACATATTCTTTTTCTTCTGGCCGCTGATGGCCTTGAGTCCGTGGGAACACCCGCCCTTGTTCGTAAATCGCCAGATCGGTTTGCTTGCGGGCAACATTATACTTTTCCGCGTTGATCAAACCGGCGACCAAGTTTTCCCGCAGCTTCGCATGATCTTGCGTCATTGGGAATGCGACTTGAGTACCGGCTGCAGGTGCTAAGGCAAACTGACTCGCCTCATCTACGCTAGTCAAGCTGTATGTGATCACTTGACTTAAGCCTAACCCTTCTAAGATCTTGCGAGTGCGGCGCAACCGCTTTTGCTTCGGGGTGAATTGCCCGATCGTCATGGTCGTGGTTGGCAAGGTGCTGGGTAAATTATCAAAACCATATAACCGCGCGACTTCTTCGATCAAATCAGAATCAATACTGATATCCCAACGCCGAGGCGGTACTGACACGCTAAATTCGCCATCATGCTGCTTGACCCCAAATCCCAATTGATCAAACAACTTCGTCACGGTTTCGCTGCTCAATTGCGTCCCTAAGACATGGTTGATCCGCGCCAATGTAATGTCCACCACCACCGGTTCTGGTTTGATCGCCGTAGCAGAAAGATGGCCTTTGGCAACTGTTCCATCCCCTAATTCAGCCATTAATCGTGCCGCTTCATCCAAAGCCAAATTGATGCTGGCCACATCGATCCCTTTTTCAAAACGCGATGAGGCTTGCGAGCGCAAATTATATTTTAAGGCGGTCTTGCGAATATTGACCGGTGCAAATTTGGCCGCTTCAATGACCACATTGACGGTGTCGTCAGTGATCTCAGAATTCAAGCCGCCCATCACACCTGCCAACGCAACTGGCTTAGTCCCATCGGTGATGACAATGTCTTCAGGATCCAGTTCGTGGTCGTTGCCGTCAAGTGTGGTGAGATGTTCCTTAGCCTGGGCGCGCCGCACGACGATTTGCTTATTAGCCAACTTATCATAGTCAAATGCGTGCAATGGCTGACCATAGCCCAACATGATTAAGTTGGTCACATCCACGATATTGTTGATTGGCCGCACACCGGCATTCCAAAGCCGGCGTTGGAGCCATAAAGGACTATCTTGGATCTTGACGCCTTCAACAACGCGCATCTGATAACTGGGCGCGTCAGCCGGATCTGTCACTGTCGCAGTCAGTAATTCCTCGATTGGAGTATCCCCTTCTATAACCGGACGATTTTCAAAGTGCGGACGATTGCCATAGGTCGCTCCCACTTCCCACGCCACACCGCGCATACCCAAGGCGTCTGCGCGATTCGGGGTGATCTCAAAGTCCAAGACCGCATCATGCATGCCCAAAGCTTGCAGCGCGTCGCTGCCTGGGGTCAATGTGTCGTTAAAAACGTAAATGCCGTCAGCATAAGCCTTAGGAGCGACAGAATCCGAAAAGCCCAGTTCTTGCAGGGCACAGATCATCCCATCGGATACTTCACCACGCATTTTGCTGCGCTTGATCTTGACGTTGTCGCCGATCCGCGCACCAGGCAAGGCCACGATCACGGTTTGCCCGGCAGCAATATTGGGCGCCCCGCAAACGATCTGGCGTAATTCATCATCTCCCGTGTCTACTTGGGCAATGTGCAAGTGATCTGAATCGGGGTGATCAGTCAAGCTGACGACTTTCCCGACCACGATCTTTTTTAAGCCAGCGTCCAGATGCGTGACACTGTCAACTTCGATCCCAGTGCGAGAAACCTTCTCACCTAATTCATCTGCATCAACAGGCACGTCGACCAGCTCTTTTAACCATTCGTATGAAACATCCATGTTTGTTAACCCTCCTGTTGGAACTGGGACAAGAAGCGCTGGTCCCCTTGATAAAAACTGCGAATGTCATCGATGCCATACTTCAACATGGCAAACCGATCTGGGCCTAAGCCAAAGGCAAAACCGCCATAGACATGAGCATCCACCCCTGCAGCCGTCAAGACATTGGGATGTACCATGCCCGCACCGAGCACTTCGATCCAACCAGAATACTTGCAGATCGCACACCCGGCACCGTTGCAGCGGAAACATGAGACATCCACTTCAACGGATGGTTCCGTAAACGGAAAGAAACTTGGCCGCAACCGGATCTTCCGGTCGGCGCCAAAGACATGCTGGGCTAATGCCAACAGGGTACCTTTTAAATCAGCCATTGTAATGTGCTTGTCAATGACCAAGCCTTCAACTTGATGAAATTGGTGTGAATGCGTGGCATCATCAGTATCCCGACGGTAAACCCGCCCTGGGGAGATCATTTTTAAGGGGCCTTTAGAAAAGTCATGCACTTCCAGCGTCCGTGCTTGCACAGGACTGGTTTGTGACCGCATCAACAGCTGATCATCAATATAAAAAGTATCCTGCATATCACGTGCTGGGTGGTTCTTGGGGATGTTCAACATTTCAAAATTGTAATGATCTTCTTCAACTTCCGGCCCATCGATTACTTGATAGCCTTGGCCAATAAAGAATTCTTCAATATCATCCATGATCTGCGCCAAAATATGAGGCGTCCCGGCTACGACGGCATCGCCAGGCAGCGTGACATCAAGCGTTTCTTCCGCCAGCTTTTGATTGATCACGGCTTGTTCAAGGTCATGCTTGCGTTCTTGAATGCTTGCTTGCAGATCATCTTTGATCTTGTTGGCAAACGCCCCGACTTTAGGCCGTTCATTTGCGTCAAGATCTTTCATCCCCCGCAAAACCTCAGTGATCGGTCCTTTTTTTCCTAACAACTCAACGCGGGTTTGATTCAATTGGTCAAGGTCTTTTAACGACTTGATCTTAGCTTGATTCTGTTCAAATAGTTCTTCCAATTTAGATTTGAGATCCATTTGGAATCCTCCCTTTATGTGTCTCTCAATTCGGTGGCACAAAAAAAGCCCCATCCCTAAGAAGGGACGAAGCATCGCGGTACCACCCTTGTTCAATGCCATTAATGGCAAAACAACTCAACAACTTAACGGCAGTACCGGAGCGACCTGACGATCGTCTACTCAAAAAGTGAATACGAGCCTTGATCCTATCAGCACCTCTCAGTCGCTGAGTGCTGTTCCCTGACTAGTCCGCCGGCTTGCGCTTTTCTCAATGTATTTGATTTGTTTAGTTGCATTTAGGCTAGCAAAAAAATAACGGTTCGTCAAGGGCGAACCGCCCAATCGATTATTCACATTCTTGATCGGTCAACCATGCGTCACCCCAAGTGTGCGCTGCTGCCATCACTGGCGAAAGCGCTTCACCCTTTGATGTTAACACATATTCGATCAATGCAGAATCAGTATGCGTGCGCCGATCCACTAAACCTTCTGCCTCTAATTCTTTTAGCCGTTCAACTAAAACGCGGTCAGAACACTTTGTGATCGTACCGGCAATGTCTTTAAACCTCGATGGTCCATTTTGTAACAAGACTTCAAGGATCAGGCCGTTCCACTTTTTGCCTAAGATCTTAAAGGTCTGAGTAAATTTTGGACACAACGATAAACGTTCTTGGGTACAGTTGCTCGTTGCTACTACAGTCGCTGTCATATTAGTCACCTCATAAAGCCTCACTTACAATTATATAGTATTAGTATAACGCACTGGGTTCAAAATGCAACCGCAGCAGCCCCATCAAAAAAGCCCTGAGGCTTCCACCACAGGGCCAAAACTTCATGATCGTTCTAAGTGGTACCGAAATGGATGACGCACCTTTTGGAGCCACGGGACTAAAACTTCATCCATGGCGGCATAATCGTCAACTAAAGACACCACAAAACTTTCCTTATACTTCGGCAAAGCCGTGGTTGCGCCCCACATGTGCTTGACGATGATGTCTTTTTCCATTGGACTGAGATCCGTTAACTTCTCCGCGTTTCGCAATGCGATCCGCGGATGGATATAGGCATGCGTTCCCAGATCAAACTTGGTCACCCGCCAGTCATAATAGAACAGATCATGTAACAAACCTGCTCGAGCGAGTGCACGAACATTCAAATGCCACTTCTTACCTAGCAAATAGCTTTGGTAAGAGACGCTGATACAATGTTCCAAACGGTTGGAATAATGATGCTGGGTATAATCCGCCAGCTTTTGCACCGCTGGTTGTGCCAGCAAGTCGCCAACATAACCCAGATATTCCGCGTCGGTGGTCCAATCAAGCTTAGTGCTCATTCAAAGTCCCCTTCATATGCGGTTATCGTTCAACACACCTATATTATAACAGCCTCAAGTCCTTTTGCGCACCTGGTTTAAAGATTCTTAACTTGCTTGTAACCGTTCAGCAATTAGCTAAAGACTGACCACCAAAAGCGCTATCACTAATTTAAGCCGACAGCTTTAGGCGGGTTTTCAGGCGGTCAAGTGGAACATCACCACCGCAGCCGCGATCGCAACATTTAACGATTCAGCTTCGCCACGAATCGGGATGTACAAGTTGACATCCGTTTGATGCAAAAGTTCCTGAGACATCCCATTGCCTTCGTTGCCGACGATCAAGCCAAAATGCCGAGTCGGTTGCACGTCTCGATAGGATTTGGCATTCACATTTAATTCTGTCCCGTACACAGGGACTTGGGCGGCTTGTAATTGTGCGATCACAGGGGCCAGTGCCGTAGTGGTGATGTTAACGTGAAATTGGCTGCCTTGCATCGCGCGCAAGACTTTGGGATTAAACGCATCTGCAGTCCCATCGCCAAAGATCACCTGCTGGATCCCAGCGGCATCGGCAGTCCGTACTAAGGTCCCAACATTACCTGGATCTTGGATCCCGTCTAACAACAAATATGACCCGCTCACCGCTTCTGGCAAAGTACCTGTGACCCGCGGCATTACCGCAAAGATCCCTTGCGGTGTTGGGGTTTCGCTCAAATGTTTAGCCACTTCCGGACTGATCTCTGTCAGCTGCTCATAATAAGGCCGTAACGCGCGCTCTTCCAAAAACTTATTGATCGCATAGATCCGCCGCGGCTGCTGTCCCGCTTTTAGGGCTTCTTCGACTAAGTGCCACCCTTCCAGCAAGTAGGCGTCTCCTTGTTTTTGATATTTCTTGACCGTCAATTTCTTCGCGGCTTTGATGTGTTCATTTTTTGGTGATGCAATGTATTCCATATTGTCCTCCTAAGGTTTCTTAACGAGTATAGCAGTCTTCGTGCGCAGACACCATCTCACAGCGTTGTGATAAAATATTTGTGGAGGTGTCATTCATGGTAGAAATTGCAAAATCAATGCGCGTCACCGGCCGCGTTCAAGGCGTTGGGTTTCGCTGGATGACAAAGATGGTCGCAGATAAATTACAGATCAAAGGCTATGTGCAAAATCGTTTTGACGGTTCTGTCTATATTGAAGCCAAAGGCGATGTTGTGGCGATGGCAAAATTCGCCGCTGCGATCAAAGCCAGTCCCACCCCGAGCGGGCGCGTCGCAACGTATGAAGAGCACGTCTTGACCAAGGACTTTCCATATGACGACTTTCGGGTTACCGGTTGAAAGCCGGTGTTCCTTCAAGTATAGTTATTTTCAGTATGAGATGAAGGGACAGACAACATGCATAGAATAAAAAAATGGGCCGCACTTGGCGGGGTCGCAAGCCTCGCAATCTTTTTAAGTGCGTGTCATAAGACCACAACACAGTTAAAACCGCCGACAGGATTCTTTGGCGTCTTTTACAACATCATTGGTAAGCCAATTCAGCACGTGATGGAATGGATCGCCGGTATGGTCGGCAACACCACCAACGGCTATGGCATCGCGATCCTGCTGATCACGTTAGTCGTCCGGTTGGTCTTGCTCCCGGCGATGCTGAATCAGCAGCGCAAAATGACCACTTCGCAAGAAAAGGCCAAGATTCTCAAGCCACAATTGGATATCATCCAAAAGCAAATGAAGAAACCAGGCTTGAGTCAAGACGAAACCATTCATCTGAATCAGTTGATGCAAGATGTCTACAAGAAAAATGGTACGAGTATGATCCCATCCATGGGTTGCTTGACCTTGCTGATCCAATTGCCGATTTTCTCTGGACTTTATCAAGCCGTTGCATATTCGCCAGAGATTTCCAAAAGTACCTTCTTCGGGATCCAGTTGGGCCATTCCAGCTTGATCATCACGATCAGTGCGACGATCTTGTATTTGATCCAAAGTTGGATCATGCTGCAAGGCGTTGCCCCTGAGCAGCGCAAGGCCATGCAAACAAGTGCCTTGATCTCACCGATCATGACATTTTGGTTCTGTCTGATGTACAACGCCGGCTTGGGACTTTACTTCTTAGCCGGTGGGGTGATCATCTTGATCCAACAAGTGATCGTGACCTACGTCATCACGCCAAACATTCGTCGCAAGATGGATGAAGATCTGGCAAAAAATCCCCCTGTGATTGTGGTCGATGAACATACCTTTGATCAGGCCGCACCGGCACCAACGCCAACCAACGCCCCGATCAATCCTGCTCGCCCAGGTGTGACCAAGCGCAACCGTAATGCCGGCAAGCAGCAACATCATAAAAAATAATCACTCGCAATCACCAAACATAATAAACGGTTCTGTTCACACCCAGCGGCTGTGCACAGAACCGTTTTTTTGACGTGTTCAGCCTGGTACGAAGGCACCCGAGCTTTGGATGATCATCGCTGTGAGTCGCAATTAGGCGACTTTGCAGTGCGAGTCCGCTTACCGCCACGATGACTTAAACGCGCACAAAAAAAGCACCCTGCAATGCAGGATACTTTTTCGGGGCAGTGTCTTAGTCCAAGATTTCGGAAACGACACCGGCACCAACAGTACGGCCACCTTCACGAACGGTGAACTTGGTACCTTTTTCGATCGCAACTGGGTTGATCAAATCAACTTCAAACGTCACGTTATCGCCAGGCATAACCATTTCTACGCCGTCTGGCAATTCGATGACACCAGTCACATCAGTGGTGTGGAAGTAGAATTGAGGACGATAGTTAGAGAAGAATGGTGTATGACGGCCACCTTCGTCCTTGGTCAAGATATAAACTTCACCCTTGAACTTGGAGTGTAATTGGATGGAACCTGGCTTTGCCAAAACTTGGCCACGTTCAACTTGATCGCGGTTAACCCCACGAAGCAAGACACCAACGTTATCGCCGGCTTCGCCAAGATCCAACGTCTTACGGAACATTTCCAGACCCGTAACAGTGGACTTGAGCACTTCAGGCTTCAAGCCGATGATTTCGACTTCGTCACCAATCTTAACCGTCCCACGGTCGATACGACCAGAGGCAACGGTACCACGACCAGTAATAGTGAAGACGTCTTCAACAGGCATCAAGAAAGGCTTGTCCGTATCACGTTCTGGGGTTGGGATATATTCGTCAACCGTGTCCATGAGTTCTTGGATAACTTTTTCTTGTTCTGGGTCGCCTTCAAGAGCCTTGAGAGCAGAACCGCGGATAACAGGAATATCGTCACCAGGGAAATCGTATTCGGACAAGAGTTCACGGACTTCCATTTCAACTAAGTCGATGAGTTCTTCATCGTCAACTAAATCAGTCTTGTTCAAGAAGACAACGATATAGTCAACACCAACCTGGCGAGCCAGGAGGATGTGTTCACGCGTCTGTGGCATTGGGCCGTCAGTAGCGGCAACAACCAAGATCGCACCATCCATCTGCGCAGCACCGGTAATCATGTTCTTAACGTAGTCCGCGTGCCCAGGGGCATCGATATGCGCATAGTGGCGCTTCTCGGTTTCGTATTCAACGTGGGCGGTGTTGATAGTGATACCACGTTCCTTTTCTTCTGGGGCAGCATCGATAGATGCATAGTCTTGCGCTTTAGCAAGGCCCTTTTCGGAAAGTACCTTGGTGATAGCCGCGGTCAGGGTAGTCTTACCGTGGTCAACGTGCCCGATCGTACCAATGTTTACGTGGGGCTTAGTGCGTTCATAGTGTTCTTTTTCAGCCATGAAAAAACGAACCTCCTGTATTTTTGTCGCAAAGATATGCATCGCAAAAGCCACGCAATCCTTTACGTTATAGTGTACTACATTCACGCCAAAACACAAAACAAATATTTTGGCTGGAAATGAATTCCGAAAATGATTATATCGAGAATCGCGGACTTTGTAAACCCGTGGCGTCAAGTTTTTTTCATTTACACCAAAATCGCGATATTACGCCATATCCATTAACTTCGCCGTTTGCTGCTGCATCCAGTTAAAAAGCGCTTGTTCCGCTTTGGTGACGCTTGCCGCTTCTTTGTGGAAATAACTCGCCGCAAAATGCGCCGGATCTGGGATCACCGCATCAATGAAAGGATAAAGATACCCTAACTCAAAGCGCAAAACTTCAACCGTGGCACGCATCAGTTCTGGGTCGCCAAGGCCGATCTGGCGCTGGATCTGATCTAACACGGCCAACAAGGTGTGATCTCCTAAAACACCTGGCAAGGCATTGGGCACCACCTCACCGCTTTGTTGATACCCGGCAACCATGACCGGTTGATCATCATCGACGGCTGTTAACGCATCAAGCAGACTGATGCGCACAGCCGGATGGACATCCGGATCAGCCAAATTTGCCCGCGCCGCGCTGATCAAGGCCGTGCGAGGTAAACGGCCAAGATTTTTAAGTAATTCTTCTTGCTGATGCGGCTCAAACCCGCCTAGATGCCGTAATTGGCGCGCGAGTTCTGTGATCTCGGCTTGATGTTTTGCCATATCGGCAGCTTCTGCAGCTTCAATGCGCGCTTTGACGCTATGTTGCTGATCAGGTTGGACGTGATGCAATACGGCCCAAGCAAAACGATAATCCGGCAAGGCAATCAACGTATCATAAAGTGTCGCCGTATCCTCTGGATGAGCTAAAAAGTCCTCCATGAATTCACTTAAATATCCGACCGCTTCTTGCGGTTGCGAAAGTCCGTTGTACGCGCTGACTAACAAACGCGCGATTTCAAACGCTGGCGCTTGTTTAAACGCTTTTTCTAAATGGGCGACGGCACTGGCGTAATTTTGACTCTTTAACGCACGCTGACCCAAGGTCAAATGGCGGTTAGTGTTGTTTGGCATCGAAACGACTTTTCCCATAATACACTCCTTTTGTGCGTGTACAGCTTACTGCGCTTATCAAGTTGGCGCCAGTCCACGCGAATGCTGCCGCAGTAATTAAAACCGGTGGCTTCATTGTACCTGTCTTACAAAGTACGAGCAATTCCCGACGTATCATTAGAAGGCGCTTTCTTGGACTGACCAAAAAAAGCCTCCGACATCGTTGCCAGAGGCCATCTTGCTTATTGACGCTTGGCGCTGTTTTGATTGACTTCCATGATGACCGGCAAGATCACTGGCCGTCTTTTAGTTTGATCAAATAAGAAATGGCTCAAATCGTCGCGTACTGCCTGCTTAAGCGTGCTCCAATCAAATTCCTTATGGTCAAGGTTCTTTTGCACGGACTCGGTCACTAATTTGGCGGATTCTTGCAACAGATCCTTGGAAGTTTTCATATAAACAAAACCTCGCGATTGGATCTTTGGATGGGCCACTACTTTTTTCTTTTTACGGTCGATCGTCACGACTGCAATAAAGATCCCATCTTCGGCTAACATCTTACGATCACGCAGCACGATGTTGCCAATATCGCCTACGCCAATGCCATCGATCATCGTATTGCCGGCATCGACATGCCCAGCATTATGCATCTTCCCTTTTTCGATACTCAAAATGTCCCCTAAACCAGGAACAAAAATATGTGAATAAGGGATTCCGACTTCATGAGCGATCTCCGCATGTGCCGCTAATAAGCGATATTCACCGATCACGGGCACCACATACTTAGGCCGCAACAAGTTCAACATCAACTGCAGATCTTGTTTATTCGCATGTCCTGATGCATGCAAGGTATCGCTGATCGACTTCACCTCGCCGCCGGCACGGTAGATCAAATCTTTGGTTTTAGCCGCCATCGTTTCCATGGCGTGCGAAATCGACGTCGTGATGAAAACCAGATCACCTTCGTGAATATGGATCAGGCGATGTTTAGAAGTGGCCATACGCTGCAGCGACTTCAACGGTTCGCCCATGCGGCCAGTTTCTAAAATTACGGTTTGCTCTGGTGCCAATTCCTTGAGGTCCTTAGTCGTTGCGAGGATGTCCGCATTTGGGAGCTTGACATACTTCATTTTGATCGCGGTTTTGACGATTTTTTGAACATCTCGTCCAGTCAAAACGACACGGCGATCATTGGCAGCAGCCGCATCCAAGACTTGCTGGATCCGTTCGATGTTGCTGGCGACCCCAGCGACAACGATCCGCCCCGGATGATATTTAAAAGTTTCTTTGATCGTTGCGTAAATCTCCCGCTCTGACGCATTGGTGTAAGGTGATTCGGCATTGCCTGAATCAGATAACAACGCCAAGACGCGTTGTTCACCGATGTGTGCCAGGCGGGCAAGATCCGTGCGGTACATTGGGCGGGCACTTTGATCAAATTTGAAATCGCCGGTATAAACGATCTGCCCTGCTTGCGTTTGGATATCGATCCCTAAGGAACCCGGAATACTGTGCGTCGTACGGAAAAACGACACCGAAACATTGTCAAAGTCGATCACGGATTTTTCATCGATGATGTGAAAATCCTTGAACTTCTTAGCTTGCGGGTCAGTTGCTGTGATCAACTTGGCCAAGGCGATGGTCAATTCCGAACCAAATACTGGCACGGGATGCGTGTTCAAGAAATAAGGCAGCGCACCGATCGCATCGGCATGACCGTGAGTCAAAAAGATCCCTGCGATCCGATCTGCGTTTTCTTCTAAGTAGGTCAAGTCTGGGATCACGATGTCGATGCCTAATAACTCATTGTCGGGGTACTTCAACCCAAAATCGACAACGAAAATTTGGTCGTCCACTTCGATAGCATACATGTTTTTACCGTTTTCACGCACACCACCGAGGGCAACCAGATTGATTTTTGTCATGGTTTCACCTCAAAATTTAATTAACCGGCTAAATCCCGGTCACGGTTTTTCCTAACGACTAGTGTACCACACGTCTGCTAAAATACCTATGGCTCCCAAACTTCCAGTGGTTCACGCAAAAAAAACGACCCCCATCATGGGAGTCGTTGCAATTGGGCAGGCGCTTAACGACGCAGCCCTAAGCTCTTGATCAAATCACGATAACGAGTAACATCCTTGTTCCGCAAGTAGCGAAGTAAGTTACGACGTTGCCCGATCTTCTTCATTAGGCCAACATAAGAATGGTGATCTTTATGATGGACATCCAAGTGATCGTTTAATGCCAAGATATCAGCAGTCAATACTGCAATCTGCACTTCCGGTGAGCCAGTGTCGCCTTCGTGACGGGCGTACTTAGCAATGATCTCGTTCTTTTGTGTTTGTGAAATAGCCATGGGTTATTTCCACCTTTCCATTATAATTGCCTGGGACTGAGCAGCGCGCGGTGAACCGCAGAGCTAAGTGACAGGTTCAAAAGTACTTGTTAACTTTACCGGAGTTTGCAGACGATTGCAAGTCTGACCCTCAAAGTCTTCTGCCAGCCAGTCTTTTAGGTATCAAGCACTTTCCCTTTACAAGTTTTTATTGCATTGCCTGGGTGCCTTCGGTATAATACTTGCTGTTGAACCGAAACCAGTTCTGTATCAACTAATAATTTTCGGAGGTGAACCTCATGCCACAAATTAAATCTGCTATCAAGCGTGTGAAGACGCAAGAAGCTGCTCGCCAAAACAATGCTGCCCAATCAAGCGCATTGCGCAGCACCATCAAAAAGTTCAAGGCTGCTCAAGCTAGCGGTGCCGATAACGCCCAAGACTTGCTCAAGGACGCAACTCGCGCCATCGATATGGCTGCATCCAAAGGCTTGATCCATAAGAACAAAGCCGGCCGCGATAAGAGCCGTTTATCCGCATTGCTGAACAAGTAATTCGGTGCCTCGCCACAGCGAGGCTTTTTTTTTGCTCAAATCAACAAAAATGGCCTTGCCGCTTTCCAACAACAGAAAGTGACAAGGCCATTTTTTGACATCACTTGCTCTACGCCGTTGCACTGCGGGCATATTGCAAGACAAATAACTCAAACGCCAGCGCTTTATCAATTTTACCAGTTTTCATATTGGCTTCAGTATCTACTAGGCCAATATAGGCCTGGCGCAACGCTTGCCCATTCAACCGGCCGCTTTGCCGCCATGCCAACTTGACGCGATAAGGATGGACCTTCAAAGTTGAAGCGACACTGCCTTGACTATACCCTTTTTTCGCCAAGATCTGGACTTGTAACAACAGTCGAAATTGTCCCAGCAACAAACTATTGAGGCGAATGGGTTCTTCTTTTTGAAGCAATAAGTCACGGTAAATCCCCAACGCCGTTGTCACATCGCGGGCCAAAACGGCACTGACCAAATCAAAGACACGATCCGTCAATTGCTTGGGGACCAGCGCCGAGATGGCTTCTGCATCTAAAACCGACCCATTGGCTGCGTATAAGGCGAGTTTTGGCAGCTGTGCCATCATGACGCTATAATCGGCATTCGCTCTGGTCGCCAAAGCTTGCAACCCATCTGCCGTCACGGCAATGTTTTGTTTTTGTAAGGCCGCTTGCACAGCATGTTTGGCTTGGCGCTCGTCTAAAGGCTTGGCTTCGACCACACAGGCATTTTGCTTCAGTGCTTTCGTCAGCCGCTTGCGTTCGTCCAGCTTCGGATAAGGAGCTACTAACACCATGACCGTCGATTCGATCGGCGCTTTAAAATACGCTGTTAATGCGTCTAGATCATGCTCGATTTTACTGAGTTTAGTTTCACCAGTCAAAAAATAAGGGTCTTGGATGACCACTTCGCGCCGATCCCCGAAAAATGGCGGTGAAGCGGCATCATCTAAAGCCACGGCCACTGGGGTTTGCCGCATGTCATAAGTGGCGAGATTCATGGTTGCTTCTGCTTCAGGGATCACCGCCTTGATCGCTGAAAGGGCCTGCTCGCGCACGGCTTCTTCTTCACCGAGAATCAAGATCAACGGCGGCACCTGTTGTTTAAGCTGTTTCAAAAATTCAGTGATTTGCATGCTCAGTATCCTTCACAAATTGGTTGATCTGATGCGTGTCAAGCGTACTATCTACCCACAACATGCCTGATTTTGCGGTGACCCACCAGGGAACATTGGCCGCATCAAGCGTTTGCACCGTTTCTTCATGGGGGTGGCCATAGCGATTATCGACACCCGCAGAGATAAATGCGGCTTTCAATTGCCATTGTGCGATTAGATCAGGTGTCGTCGCAGTCCGTGAACCGTGATGGGCGACTTTGAGATAATCAACGGCCAAGTGCTGCGGGATCAACTCACGTTTTTCCACGTTGGCATCAGCGTCTCCGGTAAATAACCAGGAGCCGTCACCAATTTTACCATAGAGCACAATAGAATCCGCATTTTTCTCCTTGGCCGTCGGCGACTGCGGCGCCACCACTTGTAAAGAAAGTGCCCCGACATTCAATGCTGTCCCTGCTAAAACCTGCTTAGTTGCCGCCACTTGTCCCGCTTTAGCCGCTTGGATCAATGGATGCGCTGCTGCCAGCGGCGTGGTCACCAACAATTCAACTGGATAGTTGTGCGTCAAAGCAGCCGCATCCCCCACATGATCAGCATCAGCATGGGTCAAGACCAATGTATCCAAATGGGAATACCCTCTGGCATACAAATAATTAACGATCACACTCAGCGCTGGCGGGTTGCGTTTGGTTCCAAAAATACGGCCGCCAGTATCGATCAATAGCGTCCCTTGTTTATTTGGGGCTTCAATCAAGATCGCATCCCCTTGCCCGACATCAAACACACTGACGCGCGCTTGTGGGTGCCAGTTGGCAATCCCATAAGCAACGACGACCCAAGTCCCAAAATACCCCCACCGTTGATGGGCCAACCCCACTAATACTGCAATCAAGCCGATTACCGCAGTCACTGTTGAAATTGCGCCAAACACGACTTGCCCGGGTAAACTGCTCAACGCTGTTAAACTGGATTCACCGTGACGCAAAAGCAGCTCCAACCAATTGGTCAGCAAACTATTCGGCCAAATCACCACTAGAAACAGCAACGGCATCACGCCCACTTCAAAAATAGGGACCAACAGCCAATTAAACACCCCCGCCAATAAATGAAAGCGAAAGGTATGCGCGATCACCACTGGCAAACTCACGCACAACAAACGCCACGAGAGTCCCCAAGTCGACACTGCTGGCAATAGCAGCAATACGCCGGTCAACAAGTAAGTCAATTGACCTCCAAAGGTAAACAACACCTGCGGGCGCCAAAATAAGTTGCCGATCAATACCAAGCTAAAGACATCCAACCCGGTGAGGTGCAGCCCTAATCGTGAATTTAAACTCAATCCCCACCGCATCCAAACTGCTCGGATCAAACCGGCACCGGTTGGGATCAAAATCAACAACGCAGGCAACCCAATCAGCAACCCCCATTCGCCAAATTCTCTCGGCACCCGCATCCGGTCTGCCAGCCAAAACAATGCCGCCACTAAGGCAAACAGGTGTAATCCAGAAACCGAAAAAAGGTGAAAAATCCCCAGATTGATAAACGTCATCCGCACAGGGTCGAAATCTTGGTCGATCTGGCCCAATAATAAGCCCTTGGCATACCGCGCAACATGCGTTGGTAATTGAGCGATGCGCCGCTGGATCTGCACACGCCACGCAAACAGTCGTGCTGAAATCGAAGTGATGGGCAAAACTTGCAGCTGCAGCGGTTGGCGCTGAATCGTATAGGCTTGATGCAGCTGTGCCCAGGCATATTGCGCATAATCAAATTCATAGAGGTTGCGAGCGCCGGTCAGCCGTTTTGGCGCCTGCTCCCAGCTGACGATCGCAGGCGCATCCAACTGCTGCAACTGGATGACTTGCGCATTGGTTAGTGTCACTTGGCCTCCGACTGTCACGCCATTGGCTGCCTTACCGGTGAATGTCGCCAAGGTATCCGTTACTTGCCAAGCGGTTGGCATGACTAAAATCGCCCCTGCAGGAATCTGCGGATGGGCTTGTTGTTGTGCTTCTTGTTGCCCGACAACCAAACCGCAGAGGATAAAGACGACACACCAGCCTTTGATCAGCTGCCGGCCGTGCCACAATGCCCAGCTGACAACGACGATGCCGATCAGTCGCGGCCCGATCATGCAGGTGATGCTGCCGGCAAACGCCGCCGCGGCCACCCACCAGCGCCCGCTCATGGTCCCACCGTGACAAATGGGGCTAATTGCTCATACGTTTTATCCCCGATTCCGCTGACCTCTTTGAGTTGTTCGATTGATTTGAAGCCCCCGTTGGTTTCTCGAAAAGCAATAATATCTGCGGCTTTTTTAGGGCCAATACCGCTTAACGTCTGTAACTCGGCTTCCGTTGCGGTGTTCAAGTTGATCAATGCAGATTGGCCACTCGCGTTCGGCGCTGCAGTGACACCGCTAGCAGCAGGTGATGGTGTCTCACCTTTGACTGGGATCAATAAGCTTTCTTGATCATTGGCGATTGCTGCCAAATTGACCCCTGAAATGTCTGCTGCCGCCGTCAAGCCGCCGGCAGCTTTCACAACCGCATCCCAGCGCGTCGTCCCATCAACAGGATATAAGCCTGGATGTACAACCGCCCCTTTAATGTGCACATACCCTGCTTTAGCCGTACTGCTAGTGGCACTGATGCTGCTGGTTTGGCTGGTACTGATCACTACTGACGATGACGCTTCAATTGGGGCCATTGCGGCACCGCTGCGGCCTTGCCACCACATGAATCCGCAAACACCTATTGCTACTAAGGCGATCCCCCAATAATCACGCACCCAGTTTTTCAACGTCTCCAATCGATCACCCCCATGATCGTAAAATTTCGCCAGCTAGTTGCGCTCACCTGCACCGCAAACTAAAAAGCCGGCCAAAATGGCCGACTTTTTTATTCGTACTTGGTTAATGCGTCTGCAGATAAGCTAACGCGTCTGCTAAAGTTTTGACCGGGATGATCTTCATATTGCTGCCCAGCTGGTGCGCTGTTTTCTTTGCTACCGCATAATTGTTTTGGTAGCTTGGATCTAATTTCAGCAGTTGCTTAGTTGCCGGTGTGTCTGGCGCGAAAAAGACCTTCGCCCCTTGCTTATTGGCCATATACACCTTTTTATCGATGCCACCAATTTGGCCGACATTCCCATCGGCATCGATCGTCCCGGTGCCTGCGATGTTTTGCCCATGACGCAGATCTTGATGCGTGATCTGCGTATAAACTTGCACAGCAAACATCAAGCCGGCGCTGGGCCCGCCAATGTTTCCGGCATCGATCGTCACTTTAGGGGTCGTTTGCGTGACGGTATGCTCGGTCAGCGTGATCCCAATCCCGGCTTTTTGGGTGCCTGGCAGCCGCATCAATTTACCGCTAGCTTGATGTTGGCGCCCATCACGCAGATACGTTAACGTTAACTGACTGCCGATGGGCCGCGATTGGATCGCTTTGACATATTGATCCGCAGTTGAATATGGCTTGCCATCCAGTTGCGTGATCGTATCGCCTAATTTGAGTTGCGTTTTAAATGGCGATCCTTTTAAGATCGACATCACGTAGATCCCTTTGTGGGTGATCTGATATGGCTGCTTAGCAGCTTTAAACGCGGCGGCTTTGGCCATATCTGCGGCGCTTTTAATGTAATAGCGTTGCAGTTGATCATATTCTGCGGAAGTGTCTCCCCCAAGCAGTTGACTCGCATCATCGATTTCCGCATAAGGTTGCAACTTACCGTACAACAATTCGACTGGCGTTGCGGGCCCAATGACGCCCACGGTAGTCAGCATGTAATTGCCCTTGGCAGAATCTTTAGTGCCGGCAACTTTCACATACGGCTTTAGCGACTCAGCTGATCCTGGCACTTCCACATATTTGCCGGTGGGCCAAAATAAAAATCCACCGACGCCAAGCGCCAACACGATCGCCGCCAGCCAACGGCGCTTACGCATGCTGTCCTCCTAACTTTGCTTGTAAGGCAGCATCAATATTTGGCGGTAACATAGCAGACACATCGCCACCAAAACTCGCGACTTCTTTGATCAAACTTGAAGATAGATATGAATAGCGCTTATCCGCTAACAATAACACCGTTTCGATTTGCGTATCGAGGGTGTGATTCATCGCGGCGATATCAGCTTCGTAGTTATAATCTGCGACGTTGCGTAAGCCGCGGATCAGATAACGTGCGCCGATCTGCTTGGCAAAAGTCACCGTCAGCATCTCTGGCTGCGCCACGACTTGAACATTTGGCAGGTCTAGGACCGCCGTTTGGATCAAGCGCACCTTTTCTTCACTTGAAAATAACGGATGTTTGTTGGTATTCGTCATTGCCGCGATCACCACCGTGTCAAATAGCCCGGCTGCGCGCCGCACCGTATCAAGATGACCATTAGTGAACGGGTCAAAACTGCCCGGGAATACAGCGATTTTACTCATGAGCCACCGCCTTTTTCAAGATCAAGACTTGCGCGACCCCATAAGTTTGATGCCGCAACTTGATGTAACCTGGAATTTCTTCAGGGTAATCAACATCCAAGCCGGTTTCCAGCATCACCCGCCCATTTCCCGTCAACAGATCAAGCGCCAAAAAACTTGCTAATTGCGTCAAAACAGCTTGTTTGGCATAAGGCGGATCCGCCATGATCAAATCAAACTGTTGTCCTTTCAGACTGGCCAGTGCTTTTTCGACTGGCGCTTTCATCACCGTAAACCGATCTTTGGCCCCTAGCTTGTCGATATTGTTGCGAATCGTCTTGATCGCGGCATACTGGCGATCCACTGCCGTTGCATGAGCCATTCCGCGTGACACCGCTTCGATCCCTAAAGCGCCGGTACCCGCGTAAAGATCCAGAACTTGACCACCGTCGAAATAGGGCCCAAGCATGTTAAACATTGATTCTTTGACTTTATCTGCAGTTGGCCGAGTTTGGTCTCCGCTGACCGCGTCTAATCGTCGCCCGCGAAATTCACCGCTGATCACCCGCACGCGCTTGTCCTCCTTTTTGATGAGTTGCCTGGATCAAATGATTCATTGCCGTATCCGCATCTGGTCCGTATGCCACTGCCAACTCTGGGCGATGTGACGGCTCGACTGCACGCACAAAACGCAACTTTTCCAGTTTTGCCATGGTTGCTTCCAAATCAGCTTGATCTAAATACAAATATGCATACTTCATCTTTTTTGATACATACATCACCGTGCCATAATGGCGCAATGCCCGAATCTGTTTTAATGAATAGACCCAAACGACCAACCCGATCCTGGGCGTTAGTGTGAACATGCTTTCACCTACTTTTCTTCTGCAACCGGTTTGATCGTCGCCAATAATTCCTGACTTTGGACCAAATCCCCGGCTTCAACGTACAAGTGCGTGATCTTGCCCGTAAATGGCGCATGGACGGTGGTTTCCATCTTCATGGCTTCCGTCACGAATAAGTCATCTCCAGCTTGCACTGTTTGCCCATTCGCCACTGCCACAGAAACGATCCGACCACCCATTGGCGCGCCGATCTGATTCTTGTTGGTTGGTTCAGCTAATTGATGGGCCGCCGTCGTGTGTTGCGAACTGGCATCACGGACTTGGGTCTCTTGTTTTTGCCCATTAACGGTAAAATACAAGGTTCGCAAGCCGCCGGCATCGGGTTCTCCGATCGCATCCAAGCGAATAATGTAGATGATCCCTGGCTTGACCGCGACGCTGATCGTTTCACCCAGCCGCATCCCTTGGAAATAAGTCGGTGAATCTAATGTCGTCACCGGCCCATATTGAGCATGATCTTGGCGATATTGCTTGAACACTTCTGGGTATAAAATCGCACTCAAAACCGCTTCTTCGCTTGGATCTTCTACCCCATCTGCGATAAGCTCCGCCCGTACTTGATCAAAGTCAACTGGCTCGGCTAAACTGCCTGGCCGGACCGTCAAAGCCGGCTGGCCTTTTAAGATCTTTTGCTGCAATAACGGCGGGAACCCGCCGGCTGGTTGACCGAGATCGCCTTTGAAGAAGCTGACCACAGACTCTGGAAAATCAATCGTCTCACCATGATCCAGTACATCTGCAGGGGTAAGCTCATTTTGGATCATGAACAACGCCATGTCCCCAACAACTTTAGACGAAGGGGTGACCTTGACGATATCCCCGAATAAATCATTGACTGCAGCATACATCTTCTTGACCGCACCAAAATCTGAAATGCCCATTGACTTGGCTTGTTGTTGTAAATTTGAATACTGGCCCCCAGGCATTTGAACCGTATAGATATCCGTCAGCGGACCAGAAACGCCATTGGAAAAATCAGCGTAATATGGTCGGATGCTTTGGAAATAAGCATCCAGTTTCTCCGCGTTTTGAATATTCAGTTCCGGTTGCCGCTTATTGTTAGCCAAGGCATAATAAAGACTTTCCATGGAAGGTTGAGACGTCGTCGCGGAAAAAGCACTTTGCGCCACGTCAACGATATCTACCCCGGCGTTGACCGCTTGGACATAAGTCGCCACCCCGTTGCCGGTGGTGTCATGCGTATGCAAATGGATCGGCACATCAACGGCATCTTTTAAGGCGCTGACCAGCATATAGGCGGCTTGTGGTTTGAGCAAACCAGCCATATCCTTGATCGCCAAAATATCGGCACCGGCATTAACTAATTGTTTGGCCAAATCAACATAGTAAGCGAGGTTATATTTGGGATGGGCATCCCCTAAAATATCGCCGGTATAGCACATGGTGCCTTCTGCCAGCTTGCCGGTTTCCTTGACGGCATCGATACTGTGCGTCAGCTGCGGGACCCAGTTAAGCGAATCAAAGATCCGAAAGACATCGATCCCGTCTTTAGCAGCCGTTTTAATGAAATTTTTCAACACATTGTCCGGATAATTCTTATAACCGACCGCATTCGAGCCGCGGAACAACATTTGCAATAACGTATTCGGCATCGCTTTGCGCAATAAGGCCAAACGCTGCCATGGGTCTTCTTTTAAGAAGCGATACGCCACATCAAAGGTCGCGCCGCCCCACATTTCCATGGAAAACAGATTTGGCAAGCCATTGGCCATGTCTGGTGCCACCCGTAACATATCGCGGGTGCGCATCCGGGTGGCAAATAAGCTTTGATGCGCGTCGCGGAAGGTCGTATCCGTCAACAAGACTTGCTGATGGTCGCGGATCCAGTCGGTGACGGCTTTTGGGCCTTGATCGTGCAAGAGTTGCGGCAAACCACCTGAAACAGCCGGCCAGTGCAGCGGGCCTTGTGGGAATTGGGCCTGATAGTGCCAATCGGGATAATATTTTTGTTCATGGCGATCCAACCCCGGGAAGCCATTGACCGTGATCTCGCTGACATAATGCATTAATTCACCGGAACGGCTCCGCACCGGCCGCAGCTTGAATAATTCAGGCGTCGTATCGATAAACGTCGTTTCTGCGGCACCGGCTTGAAACGTCGGATGAGATAAAACATTCTTCAAAAACGGCAAGTTCGTTTTGACCCCAGTGATCCGATATTCCTTCAATGCTCGCTGCATCTTGCGCACTGCCCCACCAAAAGTGGCGGCATGCACTGACGTTTTGACCAACAAAGAATCAAAATATGGACTGACCACTGCCCCGGCATAGGCATTACCAACATCTAAGCGCACCCCAAAGCCGCCTGGTGAACGATAAGTCGAAATCGTCCCGGTATCGGGCATAAAGTGGTTGGTTGGATCTTCTGTCGTGATCCGACATTGAATCGCGGCGCCTCGAAATGTGAGGTCGGCTTGTTGCGGAAAGTGCAAGTCTTTGAATAGATCGGCACCATCGGCGATCCGCAATTGCGATTGAACGATATCCACATCGGTGATCAATTCTGTGATCGTATGTTCAACTTGCACCCGCGGATTGACTTCGATGAAATAAAAGTCGTTGCCTTCGACTAAAAATTCAACGGTCCCGGCATTTTCATAATGAAGATGACTCATCAACTGGACCGCCGCATCACAAATGCGCCGCCGCAGTGCGGCTGGCAAACCGATTGCTGGCGCAATTTCGATCACCTTTTGATTTCGGCGCTGAACGGAACAATCACGCTCAAACAAATGGACTAAATGCCCATAATTATCCCCTAGCACTTGGACTTCAATATGTTTGGCCGACTTAATGTATTTTTCGACATACATCCGGTCATCGCCAAAACTGGCTTGCGCTTCATTGACCGCGTTTTGATAGACTTGGCGTAATTCTGCTTCTGAGTGGACGATCCGCATCCCTTTGCCGCCGCCGCCACTGGCAGCTTTGAGCATGACTGGGAAGCCATGCGTTTGCGTGAAGGCCAAGATCTCGTCAAAATCGCGGGTGGGTTCTGGTGTCCCTGGAATGGTAGCCAAACCGGCGTCTTGGGCAGCTTCTTTGGCAGCCACCTTATCCCCGAAAATATCGAGCAATTCAGAGCGCGGTCCCACAAAAGTCAGCCCGGCAGCGCGGACTTTGCGGGCAAACTCGGCATTTTCGGAAAGTAATCCATAGCCTGGATGGATGGCATCGGCACCAGATTCTTTCGCGATGCGAATAATATCATCCATATCTAAATAGGCCGCGATCGGCGCTTTGCCTGCACCAACTTGGTAGGATTCTTCTGCTTTGAAGCGATGAATAGCTAATTCATCTTCTTTCGCAAAGATCCCGACTGTTTCCAACCCTAACTCTTCAGCCGCACGGAAAATGCGAATCGCGATTTCCCCGCGGTTAGCGACTAACACTTTATGCATGATCGATGCCCACTTTCTTTTCTTTTGCGCGCTTTTGCGTCGCGCTAATGTTTAACATGATCCCGATGGCAGCACATAACACAAACATCGAAGAGCCGCCATAACTGATGAACGGGAGGGTCACGCCGGTAACTGGCAACAAGCCAACCACCGCGCCGACGTTGAACGTGGTCTGGATCAACATCATCGTGGCGATCCCATATGCAATCAGCGCATGGTATGTATTGTTTGACCGAACGCCGAGTAAGTAAAACCGTAAGATCAAAAAGAAGATCAATCCCACCACCACAAGGGCCCCAATCAATCCTAGCTCTTCTGCAATGACCGCCAAGATAAAATCTGTGTACGGCTCAGGCAAATAGCCTAATTTTTGGCTGCTGTTGCCTAACCCGACACCAAACAAACCGCCATGAGCGATCGCGACTAATGAATTGACAACTTGATTACCTTCCAATTTGCGCATGGCAAAAGGGTGGATCGCCGCTAGTAAGCGCCGAATCTGATAAGATTTCAACACGGCTTTAGGCAAGGAAATATGGCTTAACACATAATACAATGCTGAAACAAGAATCGCCAAAGCGCCAGCCCATGTCAAGCCGTACCGCATGGAAATGCCGCTCGCTGCCAACATGACCACGGTAATGCCGCCAATGATCAATGCACCGCCGGTATCCGGTTGAAAAAAGACTAAAATCAAACAGATCCCCACCATCATGACTGGCTGCCAAAGCTGCCGCAGCGAAAAATCCGGATCCAGCATCTGTGATTGACGCTTGGAGAACATGTTCGCTAAATAAATGATCACCGCCAATTTGGCGAGTTCTGTAGGCTGAATGTTGATCGGCCCCAGTTGGATCCAAGCGGTAGCCCCATTAATGGCAGCACTAGGCCGCAAGTGACTCAGTAAAAACAAGTAGACTAACAACGCGAAGGTAATCGCCCACATGATCTTCGTCCACCGCGGATGCGTAAACACTTGCAGTTTGAAATAATAAAAAAACACCACCAGTAAAATGCCAATCAAGGCGAATAACAGCTGTCGCACCACTATCGCAGTTTCTGCCATGCCGTATTGGTTCTTGATCCAATAAGCACTCGCAGAGTAAACCATGACCACCCCGATCGCAATCAACACCAGGTATGGGACTAAAATATAATAGTCCAAATAACGCAGTTTCTTCACAACACAGTCGCCCTTTCACGGCAAAGTTAGCACTATTATAGCATATCCCCATAGCGGCTTAGCGGCATGCTGACACGGGCGTTAAGGTAATCCTCATCATTTTACCATTTTTTTAATTTCATCGTCGGCTAAAATTATTTCAGCCGTTTGCTGATTTTCTTTCTATAGAGCAACTATCCGTTGAGTAGACCCACAAATAAATTCCGAAAAGCCCTTGCTTTTTTATGAGTAAGCGATTAAAGTGATTATCAACAGATGGCAATGACAAGATAAGTACCACACAATGCGTGCTCAGAGAACTGGTCAATGGTGTAAGCCGGTGACGCAGAATGTGGGAAAATGGTCTTCGAGCCAGTGATTCGGTAAGCAGTTGTGAGCTGAGTCCGGGCGCGCCCGTTAAAGCGCTAGAGTATCCGAGACAAGTGTGGTCTCGCGTACTTGATGAGTGGTCGGTAGCGATAACGATCAAAACACGGGTGGTAACACGACATGTCGTCCCGGGGTCTTCAATTGAAGATCCCGGGATTTTTTTTATTCCTGTGTCAGGCATTGGCCATGCCTGCTCCCCCACTCCAATAATTTGCACACGTCAACTTAAACAGAGGTAATGAACATGACAAAAAACGACTACCATTTCGAAACCTTGCAACTCCACGCTGGTCAAGAAGCACCAGATCCAGCAACTGGTGCACGGGTCACGCCGATCTATCAAACTGCCAGTTTCGTCTTTAAAGATGCCAAACAAGCTGCCGACCGCTTCGCTTTGCGCGATGCAGGCAACATCTATGGTCGCTTGACCAACCCCACTAATGCAGTGCTTGAAACACGCATTGCCGCTTTAGAAGGCGGGACAAGCGCAATTTCCTTGGCTTCAGGCGCCGCTGCGGTGACCGCGGCGATTTTGAACATTGCCGGTGCAGGGGACCATATCGTTTCTGCTTCCACTATTTACGGCGGCACATACGAGTTGTTTTCTGAAACCTTCAAAAAGTTAGGGATCGAAACCACCTTCGTTGATCCAGATGATCCGCAAAACTTCGAAGATGCCATTCAAGACAACACCAAAGCCGTGTTCTTTGAATCCTTAGGCAACCCTGCAATCAATATTGTCGACTTTGAAGCAGTCTCTGCAATTGCGCATAAACACGGGATCTTAAGCATCGTTGACTCCACGTTTGCCACGCCTTATCTGGTGCGCCCCTTAGAACATGGCGTCGATATCGTAGTCCACTCTGCCACAAAGTTTATCGGCGGGCATGGGGCAACTCTAGGCGGCTTGGTAGTGGAAAATGGCCAATTTGATTACCAAGCCAGCGGCAAATATCCCGGCTTCACGACCCCGACGCCATCTTATAACGGCATTGTCTGGGGTGAATTAAGCCCTGCCGCCTTTACTACCAAGATCCGTGCCGAACATCTGCGCGATACCGGGGCCACTTTATCACCACAATCCGCCTGGTATTTCATTCAAGGCCTCGAAACGTTAAGCCTGCGGGTCGAACGTCACGTTGCCAACACCCGCAAAATCGTCAAGTTCTTAGAGGACAATCCCAAGGTCGCTTGGGTCTCCTACCCAGAAGCTAAGGGCTCTAAATATGCGGATCTGGCAGCCAAGTACTTCCCTAATGGCACGGGGTCGATCTTCACCTTTGGCTTGAAAGCTGGTCGTGAAGGGGCGATCACGTTGATCAACCATTTGGAACTCTTCTCGTTGCTGGCAAACGTCGGCGATGCCAAGTCATTGATCATTCACCCTGCCTCAACGACGCATGCGCAACTTAACGATGAGCAGCTCAAAACTGCCGGGATCACCCCGGATTTGATCCGGTTGTCTGTCGGCATCGAAAACGTCGATGATTTGATCGCCGATTTGACCCACGCCCTCACATACGTCGACTAACATTGTATTTTCCAGCTTTATCCATTCAAAAAAGCTTCTGCAAACGAGCAGCAGAAGCTTTTTTTGTGGTGTCGATCACGATTCATTTGCCGACTGACAGCGCCAATCAGGGGCGTTCAAGCGCATGCAAATGCAAAAAACAGCCTTGCCGCCGCCTCAAACCGAGGAGCACAACAAGGCTGTTTTTTAGCACGAGCAAGAAGGTTTAGTTTGTCGTCTTCTTCTTTTTCTTGTCCGCTTTTTGGCGTTCGTTGGTGTTCAAGATCTTCTTACGCAACCGCACTGATTCAGGCGTTACTTCACACAATTCGTCTTCATTCAAGAATTCAATAGATTCTTCCAAAGACAAGTGTTTTGGTGTCTTGATGGCGGCAGCGTGATCTTTACCAGAAGCACGGGTGTTGGTCAGGTTCTTCCCTTTCGTCGCGTTAACGGCGATATCCATTTCCCGGGAGTTTTGACCCACGATCATGCCTTCGTAAACTTCGGTCCCAGCATCAATGAAAAGCTGTCCCCGATCTTCGATCGACTGCAGCGAATAAGTCGTTGCTTGGCCCGCATTGATAGAAACCAAGGCGCCGGAAGTCCGGCCAGGTTCCCAGTTTTTAACGACTGGTAAATACTTCTCAAAGGTGTGGTTCATGATCCCGTAACCACCAGTAGAACTCAAGAACTCAGTCGAATAACCGATCAACCCGCGCGAAGGCGCTAAGAACGTCAAACGGGTCTGGCCATTGCCTTCGTTTTCCATGTTCTGCATTTCGCCTTTGCGTTGTGCCATGGCGTCGATGATCGTCCCAGTATATTGTTCTGGGGTATCGATTTGCACTTCTTCAAATGGTTCGCAAAGCTTGCCATCGATTTCGCGATAAATCACTTCAGGACGGCCTAATTGTAATTCAAATCCGGCCCGCCGCATTTCTTCGACCAAGATGGACAAATGCAATTCCCCACGGCCAGAAACCATCCAAGCACCCGCTTGGTCAGTATCTTCAACACGCAAAGAAACATCTGTTTGCAGCTTGCTGCGTAAATAATCTTCCAACTTACGCGCAGTCACTTTATCACCTTCGCGACCGGCAAATGGCGAATCATTTTGTAAAAACATCATTTGTAATGTCGGCGGATCGATCCGCAAAACCGGCAAGGCTTCTGGATGATCAGCATCGGCGACGGTTTCGCCGACGTAAATATCTTCCATCCCAGATACGGCGATCAAATCACCAGACTTGGCACTCTTAACTTCGATCCGCTTAAGACCAAAGAAACCAAAGATCTTGGTGACCCGGAAGTTCTTCTTGGAGCCGTCAAGCTTCAACACAGTGACATTATCGCCAACTGAGATCGTGCCGCGGAACACGCGGCCGATACCAATCCGTCCAACATAATCATTGTAGTCAAGCATTGAGACTTGGAACTGCAAAGGTTCATCAGAAGTATCTTCTGGCGCTGGGATCGTCTTCAAGATCGTATCGAATAACGGTACCATCGTGTGTTCTTGATCAGCTGGATCATCTGAATAGCTCGAGGTTCCGTTGATTGCTGATGCGTATACGATCGGGAATTCAAGTTGATCTTCTTCAGCCCCTAAGTCGATAAATAATTCTAGGACTTCGTCAACGACTTCGGCAGGACGTGCACCGGGACGGTCGATCTTGTTGATCACGACGATCGGGGTCAAGTGCTGTTCCAAAGCTTTCTTTAAAACGAAGCGGGTCTGAGGCATGGTGCCTTCAAATGCATCAACGACCAATAACACACCATCGACCATTTTCATGATCCGTTCTACTTCGCCACCGAAGTCCGCGTGTCCTGGGGTATCCACGATGTTGATCGTGGTGTCACCGTATTTAACGGCCGTGTTCTTCGATAGGATGGTGATCCCGCGTTCTTTTTCGATCGCATTGGTGTCCATAGCGCGGTCTTGCAGGTTAATATGCTCATCCAAGGTGTCTGATTGCTTCAGCATCTCGTTGACCAAAGTGGTTTTACCATGGTCAACGTGGGCAATAATCGCAATGTTCCGAATATCGTCGCGTGTCTTCACGTGTTCTACTTCCTTTCAGGCTGGTACAAGTTGTATAAATCAATGAACTGTTACGAAAAACGGCATTATGGGCATGGCCTGCGATGTCCTCGCGCATTTGCGCACCGATCTTCAGTCTAAGCTCATAAAAAAATCGTGTCGCAGGCGACACAGTATCCGATTTGAAATTATAACATAACTCAGGCGCGCTGTCTTGATTTTCAGAAAAGTATTTTAACCCTGCATCAAATCAATGATCTCAGCATGAGCCTTGGGCATAGCGGCGACGACGATGCCAGGTTCAAGCAAGTCGATCGCCGAAGCATCTGGGCGCGTCACTTGAAGCCCAAAATTCGCCCCAATCGCCAAGCCCGGCGCCACATCCCATGGCTGTAAATAAGAGACATAACCGACTTGCTGACCTAGCGCCACGGCAATAAATTCCATGCCTGCACTGCCGATCAACCTTGGTCCAGCACTTTTTAAAGCCACATCTGCGACATGTACCCCGTTACGGATCAGCATATGCCCATTGACGCCGATCAAGCCATCTGCCAACGCAAGATCAGCCGGCGTTGGCAATGGCCGATCATTCAACTGCAACGGCCAATTGGGGCCGCCGGTGATCAATTCATCGCGGGCAACATCTAAGATAGCCCCATAAAGCGGCGCACCATCAATATACACCCCGATCATGACGGCAAAATTAGCGCGTTGTTTGACAAAATTCATCGTCCCGTCAATCGGATCCACAAAAAACACGAGCCCCGCTAATCGATCCAGTTTGGCTTGACGCCCTTCTTCGCCTTCGATATGCGCTTGGGGGTATGCCGCGTGGATCTGACTGATCAAAAAGCGCTGATTGGCGCGGTCAACATTCGTCACCAAGTCCGTGCGCCCAGACTTGGTCGCTACCGTCAAGGGTGCTTGCAGCTCGCGGTATATCCGCTGCCGACTCGCTTTTAGCCACGCACTGACTTGTTCATGTAAAGTCGCGATTGCCACCGTCATGATAAGCGCACCTTAATTTTTTTTTGGCTTCCTGACCGAGCAGCTTTCACCACCGTATATAAAGAATACCCGCTGACGGTTTCAAATTCGCGCCCTAAGGTTTTTTCGGTTGCTTGATCCGGTACCACCGTCTTGAACCCGCGATAAGCGGCTAACAGATTGTCGCGATCCACACCATGCTCATACGCGTCTTCAACCAGCTGATAAAACGTCGTGACCTTGATCATCTCGTCGGTTGTCCAATCCAGCTCTAATGGGTATTGATAATTAGGTTTCATGCCGGTTCTCCTTTTTCAATCGCAGTGATCACTGCGGCTTGATCAGCCAAAAGCGTTTCCAGGGCCGCTTCTTCGGCTTCAGCACCCGTTAAATCCGCTAAAGGCCGTACGCCGTCAGCATCTGCCAACATCGGTGTCGCATATGTCCCACGCGCCGTGATCACAGTCAACGGCGCCAACAGCACTTCGCCTGCAAGCGCCGCAAGGACTCGAACGACCAGCGGCGGCCATAACATGGCGGCATCAGCAGCGGCAAAAGCCGCACACGCTTGCGGTACCGCTGACAATAACGGATGCGCTTGACCTGCTTCTGGCTGTAGCAAACTTAACAACGGCGTCGCTGCGACATACGCGCGACTCCAAACATATACCGGCGTCATCAAGCCGCCAACGACATATGCCGTCACCGCAGCCCGCGGCACAGACAAGGCGGTGGCGACCGTTTTTTCAAAGCAGCTTGTTAACCCCATCGTCCCGAGGCCGAATACGACTGTTTTGGCTAAGCCGGAAAAGCGTTGCGCAAAATAAGTCATCAGCCCATCTTCATGCGCGGCGACTAAGATCTTGCCTTGAAATCCTGCTGCCATTGCATTACTGATCACCTTGCGCATTTGTGCCAGCATTTGTTCGCGCCAGTCATTGGCCCCATAGCTGCCGTAATCGGTAATCACTAAGATATCTGCTTCACCCAGGGTCTTGCTCGTTGCCTTAGCAAATTGATTCGCCCCTAACGTACTTAAAACGGCCAAGCTCGCCATTTCTAACGCTTCAAGGTCTAGTGCTGCCAAGGCCACCTCAAACCGTTGCGATTGCCGCAACAAATGCGCGGTGATCGCGACGGTCGCTCGGCTTTGCCCGCATACCACGATTTTTTGCATACCCTACCTCCAAGTCTCTACCTTAAGTTTAGCAAACTTTTAAACAAATTCAAAAAATCGTCTTTTAACCGTTAAATTGCGACCACTATTATTTTGCCTGCAAAAAGCACAACAAAGGCGTGCGACTGTGCGCACGCCTTTGTCAAAGAACTTCGGTTTGAAAGCTAAGATCAAATGTTGACTGGCATTCCCAATGCAAGTTCAGCGTCATCCATGATGGCTTCACCCAAAGTTGGATGTGGATGGATCGTCAAAGCCAAGTCTTCAGCATTGAGGCCGGATTCCACCGCAACGCTTAACTCAGAGATCAAATCAGAAGCGCCAGGGCCAGCAACTTGCGCACCGATGACAGTGCCTTCAGGGTTGGTCACTAAGCGAACAAACCCATCCGTTTGATCCAACGAAATTGCCCGGCCATTGGCGGCAAATGGGAACTTCGCCGCTTTAGCATCGATGCCTTGAGCCTTAGCTTCTTTTTGCGTCAACCCGACAGTCGCCAATTCTGGATCAGTGAAGCAAACCGCAGGCATTGCTTTATAATCAACTGCCGCAGCCTTACCAGAAATCGCTTCTGCAGCCACCTTGCCTTCATAACTGGCTTTGTGTGCTAAAGCTGCCCCAGGGACGATATCGCCGATCGCGTAGATATTCGGCACACTGGTACGGCCTTGGTTATCCACTTTGATCAAACCGCGATCAGTCGTTTCGATCCCAACGATATCCAAGCCCATGTCAGCGGTGTTGGGGCGCCGACCGACAGTGACCATCACATAATCAGCATCGATCGTCTTTTCAGCGTTGTCAACGGCATAAGTGACCTTGACCCCGTGATCGGATTCAACCGCTTCTTTTGCCATCGCACCGGTGATCACATCAACGCCGCGCTGCTTGAAGGAATTGGTGACTAACTTGACCATATCTTTTTCAAAATTCGGCAGGATCGAATCCGTACCTTCCAGAATTGTCACATGCGCACCTAAGTTCGCATAGGCACTGGCAAGCTCAGACCCGACATAACCGCCGCCAATGACGACAAATTCCTTCGGGACTTCTGGCAAGGATAACCCGCCAGTCGAATCAACGATCCGCTTGCCAAACTTGAAACCTTTGATTTCGATTGGATGACTGCCAGTCGCCAAAATCAGGTTTTTGAACGTATAAGTCTGCGCGGAGTCTTTTTGCATGACCCGCAGTGAATGATCATCCTTCAAAAAGGCAGTGCCCCAAACGACGTCGATCTTGTGCTTCTTGAACAACATCCCCACACCGCCAGTTAAGCGCTCAACGACTTTATGCTGTTTCCAGTCTTGCGTCTTGGCCCAGTTCAAAGTAGCGCCTTTGCTTTCAACCCCAAAGACCGAACCGCCTTGTGCTTCTTGGAAGGCATGTCCCGCGTTGATCAATGCCTTTGACGGGATACAGCCAACGTTCAGGCAAACGCCACCAATGAAGGTATTTTCGATCACAGTGACCTTTTGGCCCATTTGTGCCGCACGGATCGCCGCCACATAGCCACCAGGGCCGGCCCCGATCACAACGGTATCTAAATCAATTGCAAAATCACCAACAACCATCCTTATCCCTCCATCAACAGCAGATCTGGATCTGCCAGCAGTGTCTTCAGTTCATTCAATGCCCGCTGAGCCATTGCACCATCGATCAAACGATGGTCATAACTCATCGAAAGCTTCAACATGCTCCCAACGACGATTTCGCCATCTTCGTTGACATAAGGTTCTTTGGCAATTTTACCGACCCCTAAGATCGCGACTTCAGGCTGATTGATCACTGGTGTGAACCAACCGCCGCCAATCGAACCAACGTTAGAAATCGTCATTGAACCGCCAGACATTTCCTTGGCCTTTAACTTACCGTCATAAGCCTTTTGGGCATTTTCTGAGATTTCTTTAGCGATCGCAAAGACTGATTTACTATCGGCATTCTTAATCACAGGCACATACAAACCATGATCGGTGTCTGTGGCGATCCCAACGTTGAAGTAATGCTTATAAACGATTTCATCAGTACTGTTATCGATTGACGCATTCAAAGCCGGGAAGTCACGCAATACGGTGACTAACGCTTTAACAATATACGGTAAGAAGGTCAACTTGATACCCTTATCGGCAGCATAGGCCTTGTACTTCTTGCGGTGCACCATGAGCTTAGAAACTTCAACTTCATCAAAGCTCGTAACGTGTGGGCTATTGGCCTTAGAAGCCAACATCGCCTTGGCGATCGCCTTGCGTGTTGGCGTCATCTTTTCACGAGTTTCAAGTTCAGCAACATCTGCATCAGGCACATATGGCTTCACTGCTGGTGCAGCAGGCTTAGCTGCCGGAGCAGCAGCTGCGGCAGGCGCAGTTGCTGCTGGTGTTGCCGCTGGGGCAGGCGCCGCTTGGGCACCACCGTTCTTGAATGCATCAACGTCTGCTTTAGTGATGCGGCCCCGATTGCCAGTACCAGGCACTTGAGAAATATCGATGCCGTTATCCCGCGCGTATTGCCGCACTGATGGCATCGCTAGGATCTCGCGATTAGGATCACTAACCGCTGGTACACCAGTGGCAGCAGGAGCCGGTTGGACAGCCGCAGCAGCCGCAGGTGCATCCGGTGCCGTTGCAGCTGGGGCAGCGGCTGCATCGTTATGGCCAGGCGCATCCATTTCAACCATCACATCACCAACAGTGGCCGTTTCCCCTTCTGGGATCAATACCTTGAGCACTTTGCCGGTGACAGGTGATGGAATCTCTTCGACAGACTTATCGCTTTGGACTTCGACCAGCGTGTCGTCTTCTTTGACTTCATCGCCAGGCGCAACGTGCCATTTAACGATTTCGCCTTCAGCTAGGCCTTCGCCCAGTTCTGGCATTTTGAATTGATACACACCGCCGGCTGGCGCTGCTGCTGGTGCTGGCGCTGCGGCCGCTGAAGCAGCAGCTGCTGGTGCGGCGTCTGGGCTAGCGGCACCGGAACCATCATCGATTTGGACCAATGCTTGCCCGACAGTGGCGACTTCGCCTTCTTGGACTAAGATCTTCAGCACCTTACCAGTAACCGGTGATGGGATCTCTTCAACAGATTTATCATTTTGAACTTCTAAGAGAGTATCGTCTTCTTTGACTTCATCGCCAACGGCAACATGCCATTTAACGATTTCCCCCTCAGCAATGCCTTCCCCGATATCAGGGAGTTTGAATTCATAAGCCATCTTGGCACCCCTTTATATATAGTAGCTTTCCATCGATCCAACAAGCGGTGATCCCGCTATCCTAACCGATCAGAAATTGACCGTTTCCCGGACTTTATCTTCAATATCCTTGGCGTTAGGCAACCAGGCACTTTCTGCCTGGCCAAATGGGAATGGCGTATCTGGTGCCGCTACCCGACCAATTGGCGCTTCCAAGGACAAAATCGCACGCTCAGAGATCTCAGCGATCACACTGGCAGCGACACCGCCCATCCGTTGGGCTTCTTGAACGACGACTGCCCGGTGGGTCTTTTTAACAGAAGCAATGATGGTCTCCACATCTAATGGTGCCACCGTCCGTAAATCAATGATCTCAGCGTTGATATTATCTTTGGCCAATGCATCGGCGGCTTTTTTCGCTTCACGGACCATTGCACCATAGGTAATAATCGACACATCTGTCCCTTCTTTAGTCACGGCTGCTTTGTCTAACGGCACCGTATAAGCGTCATCAGGCACTTCTTCGCGGAAAGAACGGTACAGCTTCATGTGTTCCAAAAACAGCACTGGATCATTGCTGCGAATTGAAGCGATCAAGAGGCCTTTGGCATCATATGGATTGCTTGGTACGACGACGCGCATCCCAGGAAATTGGGCCACGAGACCTTCAAAGTTATCAGAATGCATTTCCGGCGTGTGCACACCACCGCCAAAGGGTGCCCGGATCGTGATCGGCATACTGCGCGTGTCACCCATGCGATAGCGCATCCGTGACATTTGCCCGCCAATTGAATCCATGACTTCAAAAATGAACCCATAAAATTGGATTTCCGGAATTGGCCGCCAGCCAGTCAAGGCTAAACCAATGGACAAGCCACCGATCCCAGACTCGGCTAAAGGCGTATCAAAAACGCGATCTTCACCATGCTTGGCTTGCAAGCCATCGGTAGCACGGAAGACGCCGCCGTTTTTACCCACATCTTCGCCAAATACCAGTGTCTTCGGATCAGCAGCCAATTCTAAGTCAAGCGCATTGGTAATCGCTTGAATCATCGTTTTTTGTGCCATATTAGTTCGACTCCTTTGCTTGGTATTGTGCGAGTTGTTCAGCAACGTTTTGCGGTGCTTCTTCATACGTATCTTTCAAGAAGCGCGAAACCGTTTGCTTAGGCGCTTGATCAGCTTCACTGATCGCAGCTTTGATGTCGGCTTTGGTCTTTTCGATCAACGCATCTTCTTGTTCTTGACTCCACAAACCTTTTTCAGTCAAGTAATTACGCATCCGGATCAACGGATCACGGTGTTGCCACAAATCATCGGTTTCTTTGGAACGATACCGGGTCGGATCATCCCCAGACAACGTATGCGGACCATACCGATAGGTCAAAGTTTCAATCAGCACTGGGCCATTGCCGGCAGCAACGAATTCCCGGGCTTCTTTCATGACTTCATAAACGGCTAAGGCGTCCATCCCATCCACTTGGATCCCTGGAACACCCATTGCCACGGCTTTTTGCGCCAAAGTAGCGGCAGCAGTTTGTTTTGCCCGCGGTACTGAAATCGCATAACCGTTATTTTGGACCACGAAAATAGCTGGTGCTTTAAAGGCTCCGGCAAAGTTCACGCCTTCGTAAAAATCACCCTGAGACGTACCGCCATCACCGGTGTAGGTATAAGCGACTTCATCCGCCGCATTTTTCTTCAAACCTAACGCCACGCCAGCAGTTTGCACGTACTGTGCACCAATGATGATCTGTGGCGGCAAGGCATGAAAATCTTCTGGATATTCATTCCCGACCACATGTCCACGAGACCACAGGAATGCTTTGGCAATCGACAAACCATGTTGGATCAATTCCGGAATGTCACGATAACCTGGCAAGATCCAGTCGCTTTTCTTCATTGCATAATTAGACGCTAATTGAGACGCTTCTTCACCAGAAGTCGGTGCCCAAAAGCCCAAGCGGCCTTGGCGGTTCAATGCGGTCGCCCGTTGGTCAAGGACGCGTGACCACACCATTTGCGACATCAATTCCACCAGTTGTTCGTCGGAAAGATCCGGTAAAATATCCGGGTTAACGACCTTACCGACTTCATCCAAAATTTGTACCGTTGAGAAATCTGCGGCTTGGTTTTTCAACAATTGATCAAAGTCAACTGCAGGATGCTTTGCCATATTCAGAACCCCTTTTCATTGTTATCTGTTGCAATCTATAGTGGAAACTGTATTACTAATCATTCCTACGCTTAAACCTTAACACATGGAGAAAAGACGTGCAAGCGTTTTAGGGCACCGGTTTCCTACTGATTTTTGCCGGTTTAACAACCGTGAACAGATTCACGGAAAATGTCTGTACAGGAATAAGCACATTCATAAACAGTTACAACGCTTTCAATTTCACAAACTCGTGGTACATTCACAAACTTTTGGGTTAACAATTTGATGATCCCGCCTTTGTATTTCCGGTTTAACATGTGGTACGTTTCACAGCTGCGTAGCTGTTACTATAACAGCTGCCAGTATCCAGACACCCTTGTCTCACTATGCTTTCTTCCAGCATAGCGAAAAGCCCCCTTTTGAGGCAAATTTTATGGCTGAAAAATGTTACAAAGCACATTCAAATTTTCATACAAAAAAAAGACCCGCATCGCGAGTCTTTCCTGCAAAATTCATATCAAGCGCCACGAGACTGGGTCCTGGTTGTATTGAAACGCCACTTGTTTCGCGTGGTGTTGCAAATGGCCAACCAGGGTCATGTGGGCATTAAACGTATCGATCCAAGCCACGACCTGCCGCGTCACAAGCTGCGTGATCTGGGTCAAGTGTAAGCCAAAGCGTGCTTGTCCTACCCGTAACTGGAACTTGCAAGCAGTGATCAATGCGATCACGCCTGACAAGCATCCGATCCCCGGGTTAGTCGTCAAAGCAGCGCCAAGATGAACGAGGGCAAAACGCTTGGCGCCGGTTGCCAGCACTGTGGTTTGGGTTTCGCTCAGGATTTGGCTGCCGGCGATCACCTGATCATGAGGCAAGGCAATGTGCAACCCACGCAACAGCCAAGCTAACGGCCCCTTTAAAACGGCTTGATCAGCCGGTAAGGCCACATCCACTGGTACGATGCTGCCAGCAGCTAACCACAAAGTGTCGCCTGGGACAAGGTCGCGCACCAATCGCGGGCGGATCAGCCCTTCACGAATCACCAAAACTTCTGTGCGGTCATTGTCAAAACGACTCAACACCCGCTGTACGCAGAGGTGCGCCCCCACTAACAAACTCCCTAACACCATCAAAACGACAACTGCCGCTTGCATCCCTGCGCTTGCATCCAGCAAGCAGGCCCCGCCCAACGCCACTAAGAGCGCTGGTGCGATGGCCAAATGCGGCTTTTTCATCGGCAAAGCCTCTGGCAATGCCAGCTTTGCTTTTTGGACTTCATAGCGGGTCAACCCGCTGTTTACTTGCATCAACATCAACAACTCCTCTCTTCCCAGAGAGGCTTGCGATGCGCCTATTGACTGATTAAATCAAATGGTGGCACAATGACAAACCTTCCGGGATCTGCATTGTCGGGACTACCGCCATCAATCGCTGTTTGTTTCATGTGCTCACCACCTTTCATTCACTCACCGTCGTGCGGATCAATAAAAAAGCGCACACCGAAAGGGTATGCGCGATCTTTGCATCCCAATCGTTTAGTTTTAGCACTATACGCCTAGAAGTAACCTTCAGCTACGTTAGCACAAGCCTTTGTAGACAAGCGCAGTTGACTCATTGGCATCTCTGGATGTTTCTGAGCAGCAGCATTGTTCGTATAGGAGCCTCACCTAACGGAAAGCACCATATTTTGATTCAACCTCACTGTATCAGGTTCCTGCTAACGTGTCAAGGCATGAGCTTACTTTGCAGTCTAGTCGCGCTTGTCGGCTTGTGGTAAAGTAGACTACAGCAAGTATGTATGGAGGAATAGCCGTGTATTTAATGAAAGATATTACTCGCGACGGCGAGCCGGTTTTGCGCCGTACTGCTGATCAGGTGCAATTTCCACTATCAGCAGCCGACAAGCAATTAGCACATGATATGATGGAATATCTTGTGATCAGCCAAGATGAAGAAGCCAACAAAAAATACCATTTGCGTCCTGGCGTCGGCTTAGCCGCCCCGCAAGTTGGCGTAGGCGAAGCCATGGCCGCCGTCTTAGTACCTGGGCCGGAAAACGAGATCTTGTTCAAAGAAGTGCTGATCAATCCTGTGATCATCAGCCACAGCGTGCAAGACGCAGCCTTATCTGAAGGTGAAGGCTGCTTAAGCGTCGACAAAGACGTCCCCGGTTATGTGGTGCGCCATGATCGCATTACCATCCGCTATCAAAACCTAGACGGAGAAACCAAAAAAGTCCGTTTAAAGAATTATCCAGCGATCGTTTGCCAACATGAAATCGATCACTTGAATGGCATCTTGTTTTATGATCATATCAACGAAAAAGAACCGTTCCACATGGACCCTAATGCCGTTTTGATCGACTAAATGTACCACCTGCGCCTACTTAGATAGGCGTATTTTTTTGACCCAAAAAACGGCACAACCAGCAATGGCTGCGCCGCCCACGATCCAGTTTTCATTTGCGTACGACCCTAACAAAGCGCTTATTACTGATCAAGGGTGCGCTGGTGGCGTCCTTCCACCAATCGTGCCACCATCATTGAACTGGCAATATTGCCAGTCGAGTTCAACAAAGTCGCTGGTACATCGATGATCGTTGAGATCACGATCAGCAGCGGGATCGCATCAGTCGGATAGCCAAACATGGTCACGATCAAAGTCTCAGCGATCATCCCGCCTACCGGCACCGCGCCCATCACCGCACCCACGAAAAAGCCGCCGGCAATGATGGCCAAGATACTGGACCAGCTGGTGATGTCATGGCCAAACAATAGGAACAAAAACGAGACCTTAAAGACACCGCCGATCGCTGAACCATCTTTGTGGATGTTGGCCCCTAAAGGGATCACTGTGTCAACGATATCCGGCGCCAGGCCGATCGCCTTAGCCGCTTGCAGATTCACTGGGATACATGCCGCACTGGAGCTGGTGGCAATGGCTGTGATCGCCGGAATGCTGACATGGCGCCAATAAGCGCGCACCCCAGAACGGCCATTGGCTAACCAAGCATACAAGGTCATGACCCCAAAGAAGTAAACCAATGTGAGGCCAAGATATAAGAGAAAACTGCGCAAATAACCGCCAACGATCTGGCTGCCTAACGTTCCGACGACGCCGGCAAAATAGCACGCCAAGCCAAACGGCGCGTACAACATCACATAATGCACGGCTTTGAGCACTACGGCATTGCCGGCCCCAAGAAACTGCCGAAACGCTTCGCCATGTTGGCCGCTGGCACTGGTGGCAATACCGATCAATAACGAAAAGACGATGGTCGCTAACATATGTGATTTCGATAGCAGCTTGCTAAAGTCATCGACGGTAAACAACTCAACGAGTTGCTGCAGCACCGGAATATGACTATTTTGCCCTTTCACCCCGCCCATCATGGCCTTTAATTTTGGCAAATCGCCGCTTTGAATCAGTGGAAACAACCGCACACCGATGTAGCCGATCACGGTGGCCACTAATGCGGTAAACAAAAAGACGCCCACTGTGCTGGCTAAGATCCGCCCTAGCCGCGCCTTATTACCCATTTGCCCGATCGCACTGGCAATGGAAAAAAAGATCAACGGGATCAGCAGCATATACATCAAATTCAAGAAAAGTTCACCAAACGGCTGCAAGACAATGGCCTTTTCACCCACGACGGCCCCAACGACCCCGCCGATGACGACCCCGCCCAATAAAAGGAAGGTATCGCGATAATTGCGTAGAATTTTCACCTGACATTAACCTCACTACTAAAAATTTAATCGTTAGTTAATCTTACCCGCTTCTGTACTGGGACACAAGCACCGCTGCGAGATTTCAGCAAAAATGAGCACAAAAAAAGTCGGGTCTACACCCGACGCACGTCTTCAACATATTCTCGGGTCGCGGCATTAGTCACATACGCAATATCGATATGGGTCAAGGCATCCCGCGTCCACCAATCTGTGATCACTAACCTGGCCAGCGCCTCTGTTTGCGGGATCGCCGGTACAGCTTTCAACGCGGTGGCAAAAGCGGCTTGACTCACTGGCGGCTGCGCGGTTGGCAAAGCATATGCAAACGCCATGATACCATGACCCCAAACATCGGCAACCGGCTGTGAACGCAACGGATCCGGATATTGCCACCGTAAATCATGTAACACTTGGGCCACCACTTGATCACATAGGTGTTGATTGCGCCGCATCAACACCTTCATGGCGCGCTTGCGGCGTGCCAAGCGCCACCAAAAAATCACTATCAGCCCGATCACAACGATTGCGATGCCTATCACCCACCACAGCATGGCGTGCCCTCCTTGGTTTGTTTACCTTCTATTATACCTTATTGCATCCCTGCGCGTCTTATAGCGTCGCCGACGGGTTTATGCTAAACTGTTAATAACTGTTGAAATCATCAACAAATGACCGGCAAATGCAAGTTCACCCCTTCATCAGGGGCGATTTTTGCGTATTCGAAAGGAGTTCATTATGATCTACAAAGTATTGTATCAAAAAGACAAGGTGGTCAACCCTCGCCGGGAAACCACGCAGACGCTTTATCTTGAAGCGCCATCCGCAATCGAAGCACGTGCCTTGGTGGAAGCTAACACCCCATACAACATCGAGTTCGTGCAAGAATTAAGCGGCAACTTCTTGGATTACGAGAAGCAATCCCCAGATTTCAAGTTAACGGAGTTTTAAACTAAATGAAACTCAATGTTAAAAATAACGAAACCGCCGTTTTTGCGATCGGTGGTTTAGGTGAGATCGGGAAAAACATGTATGGGGTCCAATTCCAAGATGAGATCATCGTCATTGACGCGGGGATCAAATTCCCAGAAGATGATCTGCTTGGGATCGACTATGTCATTTCCGATTATTCCTACCTCGTCCAAAACCAGGACAAGATCAAAGCCTTAGTGATCACTCACGGGCATGAAGATCATATTGGGGGAATTCCTTACTTCTTAAAGCAAGTGCCAAACGTGCCTGTTTTTGCGCCGCCATTAGCCGCGGCGTTGATTCGCGGCAAGCTGGAAGAACATGGTTTGTTGCGCTCAACAAAACTTGAAGAGCTCAAAGAAGACTCAGTTTTGAAGTTTGGCAAAGTCTGGGTCGACTTCTTCCGCACCACCCACAGTATCCCGGATACTTTAGGCGTGGCCGTGCATACCCCACAAGGCGTGATCGTCGAAACCGGGGATTACAAGTTCGACTTAACGCCAGTTGGTGATCAACCGGCACCTAACTTGCAAAAGATGGCCCGCTTAGGTGAAGAAGGCGTGTTGTTGTTGATGAGTGACTCGACGAATGCCGAGATCCCTAACTTCACCAAGTCTGAGCGGTTTGTTGGCCATTCGATCCGCCACATTTTCGACGGGATCGAAGGCCGGATCATTTTTGCCACCTTTGCGTCCAACATCAGCCGGATCGCCCAAGCCGCCCAAGCCGCCATGGATCATGGCCGTAAGATCGCAGTCTTTGGCCGTTCGATGGAAACCGCAATGGTCAATGGCCGTGAGCTTGGCTATTTGGATATTCCAGATGACGTTTTAGTCGACGCTCATGAGTTGCACAAACTGCCGGCCGGCGAAGTGATGATTTTGTGTACCGGCTCGCAAGGCGAACCGATGGCGGCATTGTCACGCATCGCCAATGGCACTCACCGTCAGATCTCGATTCAACCTGGCGACACGGTGATCTTCTCGTCCAACCCAATCCCTGGCAATACCACCAGCGTCAACCATGTCATCAACGAGCTGGAAGAAGCCGGCGCGGAAGTGATCCATGGTAAAGTCAACAACGTGCACACCTCTGGCCATGGCGGCCAAGAGGAACAAAAGTTGATGTTGCGCTTAATGAAGCCAAAGTATTTCATGCCGATCCACGGCGAATACCGGATGCTGAAGATCCACACGGAACTGGCACAAGAATGCCACATTCCTGAAGATCACTGCTTCATCATGGAAAATGGGGATGTGTTAGCTCTCACCCCAGATTCTGTCCGGCGCGCCGGACATTTCCCCGCCAATGACGTTTATATTGACGGCTCTGGTATTGGCGATATCGGCAATGCCGTGATCCGCGACCGCCGCACCTTATCTGAAGAAGGTCTGGTCGTGGTCGTGGCGACGATCAATATGCAAAAGCAAGCGGTCCTTGCCGGTCCCGACTTACTTTCTCGCGGCTTCATTTACATGCGTGAATCTGGCGAATTGATCAATCAAGCGCAACGGCGTGTCTATCGCACGATCAAGAATACCTTTAAACAAAATGAGAAAGTGACTGAAGGCATGCTTAAAGATGCGATCATCAGCAACTTGCAAACTTTCTTGTTTGATAAAACAGAACGGCATCCCGTGATCTTACCGATGCTGATCTTGTTATAAGGGACTTAGCTTTGGCCCACCTGTGCAACCACAGGCGGGCCAAGGCTATTTTTTGATGCAAAAGCCCCTTTGCCCGCCGTGAATCCAGCACAAAAAAAGTAATTGCCCACTTTCTTTTTTGTTTTCGGGCTTGCGCCTTATTGTTTTCTGCAAACCTTGCCGGTATAATCGTATTAGTGTTTTTTAGAAAGGGGTCGCGTATGCAGGCAGGGTTCTTCTACATCATCTTCAACCCCGCTGCGGGTTCGGGTACCGCAGTCGAGGTATTCAAGAAGATCAAACAAGTTTTAGATGACCGTAAGATCCAATATGAAATCAAGGTCTCCCGCTACTCTGGTCACGCGATCCAGTTAGCCAAGCAGATCGGGAGCTTTAACCAACAAGCTGGCGCGGTGATGTTGGTCATTGGCGGCGATGGTACCTTGAACCAAGCCATCACCGGATTGCGCCAAACTCGAAATCCGCAAATGCCAGTTGGCTATATTCCTGCCGGCTCAGGCAACGATTTTGCCCGTGGGATCGGGATGTCACAAGACCCCATGGTTGCCTTAGAGCAAGTCTTACAAGCGAGCCAACCGATCGTGCGCGACATTGGTCATTACACCGAGAAGACGCGCGGTGATACCGGCTATTTCGTCAATAATGTGGGCGTCGGCTTTGACGCTGCCGCAGTTGCAGCGACCAATCGCAGCCGGTTCAAAAAAGTCTTGAATCGCCTGCACCTTGGCAGTCTAGCGTATATGGTCGGCGTTTTGACGGTATTTTTCTCCCGCAAACCTTTTCCAGTCGCCGTTTATGTAAATGGCAAACGCACCTACATCCCGCAAGCATTTTTGGTCACCACCACCAATCATCCCTACTTTGGCGGCGGCGTGCGGATCCTACCATCAGCAAAGCCCACCGATGGCAAATTAGACTTGATCGTCGTCGAGCACCTCAACACCCCCTACTTTCTTTTTCTTTGCTTGCAACTGTTATTAGGCCGCCACACCCACTATCGCCGTGTGCATGTGTTTGAAGCAGCGCGCATCGAATTGGAGACGTCATCTTTAGAGTTCGGCCAAATGGATGGCGAAGAAATGGGCTCTCGACCTTATGAATTAGCTTTCCGCGTCGAACAGCAAAAATTCTGGGTCGATTTGACTTAAGGCCAGCCCCAAACCAGGCTGAGCCACCAAGCGATTTTAGCCCATAAAACAGCGCCTTGAGGGCACGATTCGGTTTTAGAATCGCGGTCCCAAGGCGCTTTTGTCATGGGCATGACTTGGTCACGTTTTGATGATGGCCTGTTTGAACGCACATCCGCGCAAAAAAGCAGCTGAGTGTTCACTCAGCTGCTTTTAGCTTGGGATCTGATTTGATACAAGCACCAAACCATTTCCGGCTTATATGTTGCCCGGATCACGCACTGTGCCCCAGGCACAAATGTCCCGGCACTCGCCACGGTAAAACGCGCTTGTGTACTGACAAAATCGGTATACGCCTGGGCTTTGCTGCCGGCATAACCTATGGCTACCTGCAGATCATGGGCATCCAAATAACTGCGCAATAAGTTTTCCGTGGCTGGATGGACCACCGCTTTTGCCAACTGGTACGCGGGATTTTCAATAATACACATCGGTTTTAACGGCAACGCAAACACCGAACGGAGCTTCAACTGCTGCCAATACTGATAGGCCAACTCGCGCCAACCAAAATCCGGCTGCTGACTTTGATAGGCTGCTGGCAGCAACAAGGTGTCGCCAACATAATCTTGCAAATGCGCGATCAAGGTATCGAAATCGTCATGCAGTTGGATCTCGTATTCCGCCGGCAATGTGGCAGCAGCAGCATAACTATCCGTTGATTTTGGTCCTAACGTATGCACGATCGTCATGTCCAGGCCTCCTAAAAAGCGCGTGCCGCAATCAAGCGCTGGCGCTGCCAGCGGCATTAGAAATAGTCAGAAAAATAAGGCTCATCCATCGGGATAATGTTTTCCAGCACCTTCAAGGCCGCTTTGGACGCCTGCAGCCGTTCGATCTTCGCCAAATAAGAAGGCCGGCGATAGCTCATGAGCATGGTCGTCAAGGTCTGGATGTCTAACGTGACTGCTTCGCCCACTGGCCGCGTGGTGACGTTGACTTGACCACTTTCGTCCCACCATAACCCAAAGGTGCGGTTATTCCATTCTGCCAACGGATCTGACACCACAAAATGCAGCGGCTGGCCGCTTTCAGCAAAAGGATATTCTTGTAAGAACTCGGCCACATCCACGATCCGTGCCATGTAGTATGGGTGGATCGTTTGCTTAATGTCACCGTCTGCCAGCAGGAAATGCAACGGTTCATTTTTATAAATATTGCCGCGCACCAATTCCACCATGGAAAAATGGGCGCTGACGAAATTCCACAAGCCAACACGGGCTTCTTGGGTATTATAAACCATTTCCTTAATGTGAAAGACTTCTTGGGCGATCCAATACAAAACATACCCTTGCGGCTGGTCGTCAGCATCATAATACACGCCGGCGATCCGCTCTTCTTCATTTTCCCAGCGCCAGTATTCATCCCAATTCAACTGGTTGCGGATCATCGCCCCGTGATTGTGCAAGGCATACGTTTGATACGTCGCGATCACATCCGGGTCATCGATCTCTAAGCGTTCGACGTGCCCTGCAACTGCCACTGGCTTAGGCAATTGCGTGTCTTTGACTTCAAAGGTCAAATGATCCGACATGATCTCCCAGCCTTTTTTACGGTAAAACGGAATACTATATGGGTACAAATAAGAAAGCCACTGTTTGTGCGCGCGCATATGCTGCAGCGCCAAGCGCACCAGATCATGCATCAACCCATGGCCGGCGTATTCAGGATAGGTCCCAACTCCAGTCAAGCCGCCCATCTTGACTTGGCGACCGTGTAGATTCACGACACACGGATAAATCGCCAATTGTGAGATCAATTGATCCTCATGAAACCAGCCGATCACATCAGATTTTTCTAAAACCGGGCGTTTAGCGCGTTCGAGTTCGCCTTCTTCGTAGCCGGATTCTTCGACTTCTTTGGCGGTGACCTGAAACACATAGGCTAGAAGATCATTGAACTGCTCCAAGTAGTCCAGCGTCACGGGCTTGATGGTCAAGTTTTTGCGTATATTGTCGTCCATCGCCGACTTTCACTCCTTTTGGTAGGGTCAATTCACTGTGGTGCTTGCGCCTGGGCAAAATCTTGCGGCCGTGTCGTTCCCATGCCGATCATTGGATCGATGGTTTGACTGGCAATCAATTCTGCTGTTAAGACATATTCTTTTGGCGGTGTATCAGTATGCTTATTATCCGGTTCGGCTTCGGGGCTGTCAACCACCGGCATCACGGTTTGCAAGCGCGCCACTAAGCTCGTTTTGCGATTGTCTGCCAGACTCTCCACTGCATACTCAAAAGCGCGCGGATCGCCTAACAAGACCAATGACCGGCTGGCGCGGGTCACGGCTGTATACAATAAGTTGCGCCGCAACATGCGGCGACTGCCCAACGTAAGCGGTAAGATCACCAAGTCAAACTCACTGCCTTGCGCCTTATGGATCGACGTGGCATAAGCCAAGGTAAACTTGCTAAAATCCGAGCGAGTATAAGTCAGCTCATTGCCATCAAAATCGATGACCAGCTCCGGGTTCTTCGACTCGGCTTCTTTAGCTGGAATGATCCCAGTCACAATGCCGATTTCACCGTTAAAAACATTTTGTTCCGGATTATTCACCAACTGCAAGACTTTATCGCCGATCCGATAATGTTTATCCCCAAACTCGGCTTCTTTGCTGCGATCGCTTTTTTTCGGGTTCAAGATCTCTTGTAACAAGTTATTCAGTTGATCGATCCCTGCGACCCCGCGATACATCGGTGCCAAAACTTGCATTTGCGCCAAACTGAATTTGCCTTGGGCCTTAGCAACCACTTGGCCCACGACTTGCGCCAGTTGATTGGGCGGGCACAAAATGAAACTGCGATCCGGTTGCGGCTTTTGCCAATCCGGCGGCAAATGACCGGCGTTGATCGCATGCGCCAAAGTAATGATCGAGCTTTGGGCATCTTGGCGGTGAATATGCGTCAGCTCTTGGGCAGGCAAGGTGTGACTGCTTAGCAAATCGGCAAACACTTGTCCTGGGCCAACGCTGGGCAGCTGGTCTTTGTCCCCGACGAGAATCAAGCGGATACCGGGATGCAAAGCAGCCAACAACGTGCGAAACAAATACGTATCGACCATTGACATTTCGTCAACAATCAATAAGCCGTCAGGAAGTTCTTTAGGCTCATAATCATCGCTATCAACAGCCAAACCTAATAAGCGGTGGATCGTGCTGGCAGGCAGATTCGTGGTTTCAGTCATGCGCTTGGCTGCCCGTCCAGTCGGCGCGGCTAACATGATCGGGAAGGGCTTATCTTTGTCCTGATAGGTATTCACATCCAAAGACAAGTCATTGAGCTGTGCATACGTGCGTACGATCCCATTGACGACGGTGGTCTTACCGGTCCCAGGACCGCCAGTGAGCAAGAAGATCCCTGAACGCATGGCAGTGACGATCGCATGGGTTTGCGTGTCATCATAAGTGATGCCGGCGCTTTTTTGCACCTTTTTGATCGCTTTGTTAACGGCAGACTCGGCAGGCATCTCAAGATCACTGCCTAACCGTTTAAGGCGATTGGCAATTTCAAACTCGGCATCGTATAACTTCTTGGGGAAAATATGCTGTTTTTCCGCTACGATCCGATCGGCTTTGGCTAAAGCCACGATGGCATCCGCGACTTTTTGCGGGGTGATTTCTTGATTGCGCGCCCCTTCAAGCATACCGATCGTGCCGTCTAACAAGACGTCCAGCTGGACATAAGTGTCACCTTGGCCTTCAGTCATTTCATTGAGGACTTCCATCGCCGCGCCTTGTAAACGAATCGGCGCATCAGCGGCAATATGCATCTTAGCGGCGATCGCATCGGCGCGCTTAAAGCCAATGCCTTCAACATCTGCGATCAAGCGATAAGGATTTTCTTCGATCATCGATAAGGCATCCGTGTCATATAGCTGATAGATCTTAGCCGCCATATTAGCGGTGAAGCCATAATCATTCAGCCCGATGATCACTTGCTCCATGCCCATGTTGGCCTTGAGGTTATCGATCAATACCGCTTGTTTATCGGCTTTGAGTTTCAACGGCGCCAACACGCTAGGGTCTTTTAAGAGCTGATCGATCGCCGTGACGCCTAGCAGATCCACAATTTTCGTGGCAGTTTTGGCCCCAATGCCAGGAAACTTATCTGAACTCAAATAGCCGATCAGGCCTTGTTTTGAGCTGGGCTTTTCCACTTGGTAATTATCGGCGGCAAATTGCTGACCATATTTGGGATGGTTGACCACATGCCCGGTGAAGCGATAAGTCTCGTCTTCTTTGACATCCCCAAAGGAGCCTGTCACTACGATTTCCGCTTCTGGCCAAGTAATGTTAGTGGCAGTGATCGTGATCAACAAGATCTTGAAGAAGTTATTGGGGTTTTGAAAAAAAATGCTTTTGACCCGCCCAGACACGGTTTGCGGTTCGTCAGTCATCAGCGGCTCCTTGCTGCTTCAAAAAGCCGGCAATATCGCGCACTTGAGCGGCTTTTTGATCATAACCGGCCGGGTCGCGGCGCTTGGCCTCATCCAAATAGGCACTGCCATCTTGCCCCATACCGGAAAGTGCCATCCCGTAAGTGAACAGCACTTGGGCATTATGGGTCCGCAACTGCGGCTTCAAACGTGCAGCGGCTTCTTGAAACGCGCCTAAGCCTAATAACAATTCGGCACATAGCAAACTGGCATCCAACCGCGCCGGATTCGCGTCATAAGCGGTCAACGCAAACGCCAAGGCTTTTTGCGGTTGTTGGGCTTGTTGGTAGCTTAACGCCACCATGTACTGGGCATCTGCTGCCATGGCATTATGCTGGTTGACCAGCTGCTTGAAATATTGCACCGCCAGTTGCCAATTGCCTTGCGCAAACTGTAATAAGCCAAAGTTATAAACTAATTCCGCATCATTGGGGAATAATCCGATCGCCTGCATCAACAGCTGCGTGGCTTCGTCATAGGCCTTAATGGCGATCAGCATCGTGGCTAAAGTGGCATAACGCTTAGGGTCTTTGGGATTATCATCGATTGCTTTGACCGCTTGGTGAATGGCTTCATCATGTTTGCCATGATTGAACTCAGTGACCATATTCTGCTTCGTCATGTTGACTGCTATATAAAATGTGGAAGAATGTCTAATGACACTAGTAAAGGATTATATTTTTCCTTTCATAGTTGTACATTCA
>NZ_RHOI01000080.1 GCF_003946165.1 Lacticaseibacillus baoqingensis
CTGCTATATAAAATGTGGAAGAATGTCTAATGACACTAGTAAAGGATTATATTTTTCCTTTCATAGTTGTACATTCATTATTTTATTTGGTCCCGTTAACACCAGTATGCTTACGTCGGTAGTCACCTTGCAACATTGACTGGCTCTTGAACCTTTAGGGCATAGCCTGCCCTTGAGCGTATTGAATCAAATTCTGTACGGCATTCTCGTCACGCTCAAGTTGAGCACCACAGCCGTAACAATGAAACTCGTGATGTTTTGTGCCGTGAAAGGCGTTACCGGCTAAGGTCAGTTTATCGTCTCCGGTTTTCACTAACCTACACCGACTGCATCGCTGTGTGCTAGGGTAGAACCGATCAACTATAATCAGCTGACGGCCATACCATTGCGCCTTGTCCTTCATCAGCATCCTGAAACGTCCAAATAACGAGCGATGTAAATTCTTCGCCAGTCGCTGGTTCATCTTCATGTGCTTAACGTCCAAGTCCTCGATGGCAAGCATGCCGTTGGTTTTCACCAACATCGTCGTAAATTTCTGCAAGAGGTCGTTTTGAATTCGTGTCACTTTCTGATAGGTCCGCTGCAACTTGGTTTTCGTTGCGCGGTAGTTGTTAGAACGAAAGTGCTTAGGATTCGCTAGACGTTTGCGGGCGAGCCGCCGCTGGTACAAGGACACGCGGTGATACAAACTGACCAATTGCTCGGTCAATACGCGGACTGAAGCCATTGCCTCACCATCGTTATAGACGAATTTGCCAATGTTGGCATCAACGCCACATACGTGTTGGCTTGCCGGTAACGGCTCAGGCTGACTGACATCGATACTTAGGCAAACATAATAGCCATCCGCTTCATTGACAATGGCAGCGAGTTTAATAGTCCCTGGCCAGCGTGGTTTCTCAGACAAGCGGATGTCGTACCATCGATCACGATAGCCATGCGGTTTGTCCAACCGCAGCTTACCATTAACGACCATTGCTCTGTCGGTCTTGAATCCGTAGCGACTGCGCTTTTTCGACTTGAACCGCGGCTTGCGATGTTCTGGCATCTCAGGGTTAAAGAAATTCGCCCAAGCCTGGGCTAAATCATGCACTGCTAATTGCAAGATCCGCGCTGAACGACTGTATTGCCAGTCTGCTTTGTTGTTTACTAACTCATTGCGGACTTGACGTTCGTTCGGTCGCACCGTCTTATCTGCCAAAACGACTGACGCGTCATACAGCTCATTCCACGTGGCAAG
>NZ_RHOI01000081.1 GCF_003946165.1 Lacticaseibacillus baoqingensis
CGTGTGCGGGGAATACAAATAAAAATTACAGACGATTTGGATGATGAGAGGATCACCCCCGCGTGTGCGGGGAATACAAAAAGTGGTTGCAATTAGTTTCAAATATGGTAGGATCACCCCCGCGTGTGCGGGGAATACTTCCATACAGCAGTGGCAACCGCCACAATTCCAGGATCACCCCCGCGTGTGCGGGGAATACTAGAGAACGAAGCGCGAGCCTATGCTCACTACGGGATCACCCCCGCGTGTGCGGGGAATACGCCTAGAGAGGTTTTGGAAGCTCACGGGTATGAGGATCACCCCCGCGTGTGCGGGGAATACACTTTTTTCATAATGTATGCCCTCCTAGGCTTAGGATCACCCCCGCGTGTGCGGGGAATACGTATTTAATGAACTCATCCCAAGATACGTTATAGGATCACCCCCGCGTGTGCGGGGAATACTATTTTACGTTGGCCACGTCATACACACGATAAGGATCACCCCCGCGTGTGCGGGGAATACTCACGGGTTAAAGCATTGCTCAAGTCGCCATCGGGATCACCCCCGCGTGTGCGGGGAATACCTTTATCATCGCAATGGCCTCGGAGGAAAAATGGGATCACCCCCGCGTGTGCGGGGAATACGTCAGGTAATGCTACGCAGTCAGCGATTGAAGCGGATCACCCCCGCGTGTGCGGGGAATACTATTTTACGTTGGCCACATCATACACACGGTAGGGATCACCCCCGCGTGTGCGGGGAATACTTGGAAAAACCTCTGGCAATTAAGCCGGTTTGAGGATCACCCCCGCGTGTGCGGGGAATACTCGAAACAGCAATTAGCTTTTTACGGTCTCAAGGGATCACCCCCGCGTGTGCGGGGAATACTCTAGTTTTTCAACGGCGGCCCGCTGATCAACGGGATCACCCCCGCGTGTGCGGGGAATACCTATCCGCGTGTACTCTCGATCGGACTTACTGAGGATCACCCCCGCGTGTGCGGGGAATACTAAAGAAAACGTTGAGTTGATAGGGTTGGTATTAGGATCACCCCCGCGTGTGCGGGGAATACGGATACACTGTTTGGAAATCTTATGTTACTCAAGGATCACCCCCGCGTGTGCGGGGAATACAAATAAAAATTACAGACGATTTGGATGATGAGAGGATCACCCCCGCGTGTGCGGGGAATAC
>NZ_RHOI01000082.1 GCF_003946165.1 Lacticaseibacillus baoqingensis
GACGAATTGTCAACTCAAGTGCAACTTTTTGCCTAGGTAAACCTCAGATGGTGTCTTCCAGCCTAAGACCTTGCGTGGTCTGTTATTCAGTTGTTCAACGAAAGCTTCTATGGCCTCATCGCTTCGTAAGTCTAAGTCTGTGTTCTTTGGAAAATATTCCCGAATGAGCCCGTTGGTATTCTCATTTGTTCCTCGCTGCTGTGGCGCATGAGGATCAGGGAAGAAGACCAACGTGTTGAGTTCTTGAGCCAGTTCACGATAACGTGCAAACTCGGTCCCTCGGTCTGGAGTGACGGTCCTCACGCGATTGTTTGGCTGTGCGCTAAGCAGAGCTACCATTGCGTCCTTGACGTTATCGGCGTTGACCCTTGAAACGCGCATCGATAGAAGAAAGCGTGACTTGCGATCAACAAGCGTGACAAGGGCGGAGCGACCAGTTTTACCTCGGACAGTGTCGCCTTCCCAATGACCAAACCAACTACGATTCTTCGCTGAAACAGGGCGTTCATGAATTGACGGGACATCGTTGAAACGACCCCGCCGCTCATTGATCGTCCCTTTCACCTTGCGAGTCTTACCACGATGCCGTAGCTGACGTGGAATACCACGTGCGCCATGGTTCTTTCGTGGAACGCCCAGGTTATCACGATAAATTCCACGATAGATCGTCGGATAGCTGATTTGAATCGTACTATTTTCATATCGCAGACGTCCCGCAATTTGTTCAGGAGACCAATGATACTGCGTGATGTAGGTGATTACACGCTCGCGTACTTCTGGACGGTCGAGAATTCGATGACGTCGACAACCCTGACGTACATCCTGATAACGAGCATGGGCATCTGCCACAGAGTAGTTGTTCCAACCGCCATTGCGGGAGACCTCGCGACTAATAGTGCTCTTAGAACGACCAATCTCCTTGGCAATCAGTTCTTGTGTCCATCCATTATTGATGCCAAGTAGTATCGTTTCGCGTTCTTTTAGGGTAAGATGTTTGTACGGACTCATAGCCGAGTTCTCCTTGTGTATGATCTTGTGGTGATTTCATTTTACAAGGACTCAGGCTACGAGTCTTTTCTATTTGGCTAATTTGTTGCACTTACAGTGTAAATCCGTC
>NZ_RHOI01000009.1 GCF_003946165.1 Lacticaseibacillus baoqingensis
CGTGTGCGGGGAATACGTAGAGTTGGGCGGTGGGGCTTTGTTTGGCTGGGGATCACCCCCGCGTGTGCGGGGAATACGCCCTCTGCTTCATGCCGTTTTTCAATGTCGTGGGATCACCCCCGCGTGTGCGGGGAATACATTGATCCACAATACCGTGCGCTTGCAGAAGAAGGATCACCCCCGCGTGTGCGGGGAATACGCACATTTTCTTCATTAACTACATAGTCCGCTGGGATCACCCCCGCGTGTGCGGGGAATACTATTTTACGGCGGTGAAGCAGGTCAAAAATATAGGATCACCCCCGCGTGTGCGGGGAATACCACCTCCGCCATGGCGTGGAAAGACATCCAACTGGATCACCCCCGCGTGTGCGGGGAATACATTAAGGCCGTAACTGTTTGACTGCCATCAGCAGGATCACCCCCGCGTGTGCGGGGAATACTAGAAAACGAAGCACGCGCCTATGCACACTACGGGATCACCCCCGCGTGTGCGGGGAATACGCCAATAAGGTGATTCCCACTCCTGAGCAGCAGGGATCACCCCCGCGTGTGCGGGGAATACCCACCCGATCTGGCTGTATACAGTATCACGCAAGGGATCACCCCCGCGTGTGCGGGGAATACGCATATCCAGCAACTGAGTTAAACGCTTTGGCAGGATCACCCCCGCGTGTGCGGGGAATACTAAATAGCATGAGTGTAAATATCGAAACAGCAAGGATCACCCCCGCGTGTGCGGGGAATACTTCAGCAACGCTCTGAAATAGTGCCATTTGGGAGGATCACCCCCGCGTGTGCGGGGAATACAGATGGGCGATACAGGCAAAGCCGGTAACGGGAGGATCACCCCCGCGTGTGCGGGGAATACCGGCAGTAGTCGGGTCAGTGACTACACCAAGAAGGATCACCCCCGCGTGTGCGGGGAATACCTACTGATAATGTTGTCCATTATACTTCAGTAAGGATCACCCCCGCGTGTGCGGGGAATACCTAAAAAATAATTAAAAAAGTGGTTGCAATTGGGGATCACCCCCGCGTGTGCGGGGAATACGAAGATGGTAAGTGTAGTTGCACTATGATCTAGGGATCACCCCCGCGTGTGCGGGGAATACCAAGCAGCTCGATCAGCGAAACGGCAATATTGAGGATCACCCCCGCGTGTGCGGGGAATACCAAAGGTTGCAAATAGTCAAAATATTGGTACTAGGATCACCCCCGCGTGTGCGGGGAATACCATTACGCACCAATCCTATTCATCATCATTATAGGATCACCCCCGCGTGTGCGGGGAATACTTTGTATTTGCATATTTCTTGCTATATCCAGCTGGATCACCCCCGCGTGTGCGGGGAATACAATGGCAAACACCGTTTGATGCCACTTCCGCTAGGATCACCCCCGCGTGTGCGGGGAATACACCTTGGTGCGTCTAAGGCATCATCAGATGGCAGGATCACCCCCGCGTGTGCGGGGAATACTAACTGGCCACTAGCAAGTCCTGTGATGTCGCAGGATCACCCCCGCGTGTGCGGGGAATACCGTCCCAATACCGATTTGCAAGCGGTCAAGTGGGGATCACCCCCGCGTGTGCGGGGAATACCGAAATTTATTATTTTACGTATTTCAGCAGTAGGGATCACCCCCGCGTGTGCGGGGAATACCCTGCGTTTGACACTCATTTCAACGGTCACACGGGATCACCCCCGCGTGTGCGGGGAATACCAACTCGATAGCGCAAACCATCAGGCTTACTGCGGATCACCCCCGCGTGTGCGGGGAATACCCGTGACGATCTCCGGTTGGCAGATAAACGTCGGGATCACCCCCGCGTGTGCGGGGAATACCGATGGCAAACCCCGGCGACTATATAACCGTGAGGATCACCCCCGCGTGTGCGGGGAATACACTAAACAAATCCCGTCAAACCGGCATTCTACAATTGCAAATTTCGCATTTTACATGACTTTAACACCAGCAAGAACTCATGCTCAGCCCTGCAGCTCTGCAACCATGTCACTCAATAGTTGATGTGTCAGCCGACTGGTTTCCGGCAATACCGGGTTTTCACCGGAATTGGTCACTGCCTCAAGGAACGCTTTGATCATTGGCGCAAAACCGCGTGTTTCTAACATGGGTTGCCAATCCGGTGCGGCAATCACTGTTTCGCTGGTGCCTTGATAAGTATGGCTAGTCGCCAGATCAGCCACGCGGAATAACCCGTTAGGAGTGGCAACCGTCGCCTCCTCCAGATTCGTCCCAGCCACCAAGTTGATCGCTGCTTCACCGCGGATGCCGTTGGCCATGATCGTGACGCTTGCCTGCTCAACATTGCCATCTTTATCCGCATGCAAGGCATACCGCGCCGTTGGGTCTGTCGGAAAACCAGCCAATGCCAACGCCGTATCTAGCGGATGGATCAGTAGGTCAAAAATCGCCTCTTTTGGGGCTTGCGGATGCGCGACGCGATTTTTGGTCACCTGGATCAGATTTTTATCCGGCAGCGCGATCAAATTCTTGATCGCCGGGGCAAACCGGCGATTAAACCCAACGGTCAATAACTTCTGATGTTGGGCCGCAAGCAGATATAATTCAGTCACTTGGTCCATATTTTCGGCCAGCGGCTTATCCACAAAAACGTTCACATTGCGGGCCAAGAAGTGCTTGACCAAGTCATAATGCGCCGTCGTCGCCGCATGGATCATGACGGCATCCAAATTCAAACTGTCAAGCGCATCCAAGTCCGTCCCTGCCGCGACCATATGGAATTGGTTCGCAACGCGAGTCACCTTTTGTAAATCCCGACTCATCAAGTAAAATTGTGCTTCAGATTGCATCTGTGCATACACTGGTAAGTAAGCCTTCAATGCGATTTTACCAAGGCCGATAACGCCAATATTTAACATATGATCACCTATCCTAATTTATGTCTTAACGCTAGCACAGGAGCTGGTATGGGTCAAAACAAATCCCGCCGCCAGCCACGCTCCTAAGTAAAAATCAAGCATTCACGCATGATACACAAAAAAGCTTCAAAACCAGCACATTAATCGTCCTGATTTTGAAGCTTTAATTGATACTTACTCCTAGCTTACAGGCGTGCGTTGAGTTCCTTGGTCAGGTTCTCATAGCCTGGTTTGCCAAGCAAGCCAAACATGTTCTTCTTATAGGCTTCGACACCTGGTTGGTTGAATGGGTTAATCCCGTTCAAGTAACCAGAAATTGCCACAGCAGCTTCGAAGAAGTAGATCAAGTAGCCTAAGGTATAGGCGTCTTGCTTAGGAATGGAAACGGTCATGACTGGCACGCCGCCATCAGTGTGGGCTAAGACCACACCTTCATAGGCCTTACGGTTAACGTAAGACATCTTCTTGCCTTCAAGGAACTGCAAGCCGTCCAAGGAGCCTTCTTCAACTGGAATGGTGAGGTCTTTGTTAGGTTGTTCAACCCAAACCACAGTTTCCATTAAGTTGCGCAGGCCTTCTTGAATGTATTGCCCTAAGGAATGCAAGTCGGTAGTGAAGTTAGCAGATGATGGGTAGATCCCCTTTTGATCCTTACCTTCGGATTCGCCCATCAATTGCTTCCACCATTCACCTAGGTATTGCAAGGTTGGTTCGTAGTTTTCAAGTAATTCAGTGGTGTAGCCCTTCCGGTACAAAATGTTGCGGTATGCTGCATACTGATAAGCTTCGTTCTTGCTCAAATCAGCATCCGCATAGGCTTCACGCCCGTCAGCAGCACCTTGCATCAAAGCATCGATGTCGCCACCGGCAACGGCAATTGGCAACAAGCCAACAGCAGAAAGAACGGAGAAACGGCCGCCGACATCATCAGGCACAACAAATTCTTGATAGCCTTCAGCGTCTGCTTCGGTCTTCAAAGCGCCTTTAGCGCGATCAGTCGTGGCATAGATACGGTCTTTGGCGCCATCTTCACCATACTTTTCGATCAACTTCGCCTTCAATACCCGAAAAGCAATAGAAGGTTCGGTGGTGGTCCCAGACTTGGAGATCACATTCAATGAAAAGCTGCGATCGCCGATCATTTCGATCAATTCTGCGAGGTAGGTGCTGGAAATGGAGTTGCCGGCGAAGTAAACTTCTGGCAACTTGCGGCCTGGTTCATAGTTGCGGAAGGTATGAGACAAGAAGTCAAACGCCATCCGGGCGCCAAGGTAAGAACCACCGATACCGATCGCAACGAAAACTTCGGAATCATTTTGGACCTTCTTGGCAGCCGCCTTGATGCGGGCAAATTCGTCCTTATCGTAAGCAACTGGCAGGTCTAAGAAACCCCGAAAATCGTTACCGGCACCTGTACCTTCACGCAATTCTTTGTCAGCAGCGGTGACCAGTGCTTGCATTTGGCCGAGCTCGTTAGCGTGCACGAACTTGTCCAATTTTGATGCATCAAATGAAATATAAGCCATTATCTGCGTTCCTCCTAAATTTTCACTCAAACACAATTTAACTTTAAACACTCACTTTGAAAAAAGCAAGGCGCCTACTCTGAATTTTATGAAAATATCCATAGCAGACGCTTTTTTCTATATATATGCTTACTTCATGATCCCTAAAACAATGCCGCCTAAGATGATCAAAACCGAGCCCCATGAGACCCAAGTCATTTCCTTATGCGTCTTGCGTTCGCCCAACAAGAAAATCGAGCCAAATGTCGAAATCACGATCCCCATTTGCGACATGGAAAAGGCGATCGCTAAGCCAACAGAACTCATGGCCAATAGCATGAAGACATTCCCAGTCCCCCAAATGAGCCCGGTGATAATGTTCTTGCCGGTTTCGCGGTTGAACGCATCATGGCCGATCGAAAACAAGATCGCGCCGATCACCATGCCGACAGATTGTGGCAAAACCACTGCTGTTGCATCCAAGTGCCCGGCATTGACCACGATCGTGTAGCCGGCATAGCCCGCCGTCGAGATCAATAACGTCCGGATCCCTTTGGCATAAGAAGTCGCCGCACTGGCATCAGTACTTTTTTCTTTGCGAGACGTCAAAGTCGCCCCAACCACTAACAAGACTAATGCAAGCAGCCCCATGGAGACGTCTTTGCCGGTTTTCCATTCAGAAAATAGCAAAGCGCCCGCCAAGGTATTGGCAACCAGCTGCATCCCAGTCGACATGGGCACCGTCATCGAAACGCCAATGTACTTCATCGCTTGAAATTGCTGGCTTTGTCCCAAGGCCCAAAACAGCCCGGACAAGATGCCTAATAACCAAACTTTCGTGTCCAATACCGGGTGCATAAATAACCATGTCCCGATCCCGAAAACTAACGCCCCCAGTGTCATACCAAGGGTCTGCTGATACGCGTTACCGCCGAGTTTGCCGGAAACCAACCCGATGGAGCCCCAAGCGATTGCCGGGATCAATGCGATAATGATTGCCATTACCTTACCTCTTTCCATTAATAAATTTGTAAGTATCGGATTTTGTCCAATTCATTCAAAATACACAAGTAGTTATTCTATCTTGATTTCGTTTTCATTTCAACCGCATGGCCGCGCACTTGATGCCATGAAAACGAATACTGAAACCGCTGGCAAAACGGCCACTCTGCCAAGGCTTCAGCCAAAAGCGCCCAAAAGACGCCACTTTCGTTAATCGCGTGCGGCAAGTAAATTCTCAGCAAAAAATTATGTGACAATCGCGTTTTTTCTGGGTCAAGCGGGTATTTGTGCTGAAGTATTTCATGACCCGCCGCCAAAGCTTTCGGATTTCTGAAAACAAATCACTTAAACTAATTAAAATATAAGTGAATTCTCGGCTATCGTCTACAAAAATGGCTTTGCCACCAGACGCAAGCTTGCATCTGGTGGCAAAGCCATTTGTTAACGATGATGCCACATTCGCCAAACCCAATACCCCACAACGGCCCCAGTCACGTTGAAAATCACATCATCGATGTCAGCAACGCCGCTGATCAGCAAAAATTGCAGCGCTTCGATCACTAGACTCAATGCCAGCCCTCGAACCAACACCCGCCACGTGTTTACCCGTTTGGTTAAGCTACTCATCCCCCAACCAAAGGGGAAAAACCACAGCACATTGCCTAGCGACTGATACCAAAAATCAAAGTGACTGCTGCCCAGCCGCAGTTTCATCGTCTCGACAAAAGGCGTCAAGTTGATCACATCCAAGCTGCGATGCCAATGAAACACCAATTGCCAGGGATAATAGACGTCTCGAAATACCGTCAACATCAACAACAAGATCACATATCCGGCAAATACCAAGACGCGCAGTTCATGCCCGATCGCCAAGCGCCGATGATGTAACAGCGCCCACCCCCAGCGCACTGCTAAAAACACCAGCAGATACAACAAGGTCTTATCAAGCGAATAAAAAATTAAGCGGATCAAAGGAAAGTGATTGATACGTCCCGACCAGCGTGCCGCCACCTGCTGGTATAGTGGATCAAGAAACAGCATTGTCGTCCTCCATTGCACTTATTGTACCAAAGCGACACGTCCAAGCGGTATTTGCAGAATGAATTTAAATCTTCCGTATAGTTTCGAGGGAAGTTTGCCGCGATCGCCGCACACAGGTACAATAGCAAAGACAATACCGAACGCATCGTTTGCGATCGAGATTTAGGAGGAGCGTCGTGTCCACTTTATTGCACCGCGTCCGTACTACTCGCCTCGGCTTTTTAGGGCTGCTATTGGGCTTATTGTGGTTAAAGACGCTATTCGCTTATCACGTCGACTTTGACCTCGGCGCCAGCGGTTTGATCCAGCAGCTTTTGCTGCTCATCAATCCCTTGGGCACCAGTGCCTTATTACTGTCGGCTGCCTTATATATCAAAAAACCCCGCCTTGCCTATGCCGTCGGGATCATCATTTACCTACTATTGAATCTCTTGTTATTTGCCAATGTCTTGTACTACCGAGAATTCAGCGATTTCTTAACGATCGCCACAATGCTGGGTGTCTCTAAAGTCTCGCAAGGTCTAGGCGCCAGTTCTTTGAATATGCTAACGCCGCATGACGTGATTTATGGCTGTGATTTGATCATCGTCATCTTCACCTTGGTGCTGTTTGGCGGCTATAATGTCTGGCGCTTCCTTCAAAACACCCCGTTACGCTGGCCGCATTTTGGCTTGCGCTTAGATCAGCGCCCTCCGCGTTATCATGTGCCGCAAGCCGTTTCGATGCTGGCGATCGCCTTATTTGGCGTGACGATGGCGGTCAGTGAATTAAACCGCCCTAATTTGTTATCTCGGACCTTTGACCATAATTACATCGTTAAATATCTCGGCTTGGCGCCTTTCACCTTATATGATGGCGTCAAGACGGCGCAAAACTCGCAAGTGCGCGCCCAAGCCGACTCTAGCGAAATGGATCAAGTCCTCAACTATACCCGGACGCATTACGCTGCGCCTAACATAGACTACGCTGGCGTCGCCAAGGGTAAAAACGTGATCATCATCCACTTAGAGTCCTTCCAACAATTCTTGCTCAACTTCAAAGTCGATGGTCAAGAGGTCACGCCGTTTTTGAACAGTTTGGTCAAAGATAAGAACACGTTGTCGTTTGATAACTTCTATAATCAAGTCGGCGCCGGGAAAACTTCTGACGCGGAAAACATGCTGGAAACCGGTACCTATGGGCTAGAAGCCGGCAGCTTATTTGCCAGTTTAGGCACCGATAATACGTTTGAAGCGGCCCCGGCGATCTTGAACCAAACTGCCGGTTATTCAACGGCCGTTTTCCACGGCGGTGCCGGCAGCTTTTGGAATCGGAACAATACCTATAAGAGTCTGGGTTATCAATCCTTTTTCGACGGTGACTATTATGCGCAAAACTCGGATCAAACGACCGACTACGGGATCAAAGACAAGCTGATGTTCGGCGAAACAATCAAGTATATGGAACGCTTGCAACAGCCGTTTTACAGCAAGATCATCACCACCACGAACCACTATCCGTTTTACATTGCCGACACCGATACCGATTTTCCCGATGCCGGCACCAGTGATGCCACAATCAACGGCTATTTCCGCACCGCGCATTATTTGGATGCTGCCTTGAAAGAGTTTTTTGCCTACTTGAAGTCGTCAGGGCTGTACAAGCACTCCTTGATCATGATGTACGGCGATCACTATGGCATCTCCAATGACCGCAATCCGACCTTGGCGCCGTTATTAGGCAAAAACGCCAAAGACTGGACGAGCTTCGATGATGCGCAAATGCAACGCGTGCCGTTGATCTTTAACATGGATGGGTTAAAAGGCGGCATCAAACACACATATGGCGGCGAGATCGATGTCCTGCCGACGTTGATGCACTTGTTAGGCGTGAACTCTAAGCCGTATGTCCAGTTTGGCACTGATTTGCTTTCCGCCGAACATGATCAAACCGTGGCGTTTCGCAACCACAACTTTGTGACGCCGCGTTATACCGTGATCGGCAACAAAGTTTACCTGAACCAAACTGGCGAGGCGATCACCCCCAACGCCAGCTTAAAAGCCCAGCTTGCTCAAGACCAAAAACAAGTCAATCAAGCTCTGGATCTGTCTGACACTGTGGCGTCCAAAAACCTCTTGCGCTTTTACGTCCCGAAAGGCTTTCAACCGATCGATCCCGCCAACATTGATTACACCGCCAGCCTCAGCAATGTCTTGGCCACCCAAACGCAACTTGGCGCCAAATCGACGTCGTTATACAGCCAAAATGGGAACCAATCCACGGTCAACGACTTTCACACCGACGCGCCGGAACTGGCTGACGACCGCAGTGCCTTAACCAAATTCCCCAAAAGCGTCCTGAAACAAGCCGCCACCAGCAGCAGTCAGCCTTAAACCACAAGCGCCAGGCAACAGCTGCTCTGACAACAGCATAGGCGAGTCACTTTTGACTTTAGCCTATGCTGTTTTGATGTCAGCATCGTCAACAAGGGTTGCGCTGGATTTCTTGGTAAGTTCATAGTTTGTTCAAAACTCCCGATTATACTGATGGCATACAGTGAGAGGTGACAACATGCGGTTCATGGAAAGAGCGATCAAAGCACTCGGCTATCATCGCCGTGCATATCTAGGCGGGCTAGTCGGCGTCTTCTTCTTTAGTTTGCTCAGTTTGATCCTGTTAACTGCCCAATTTCTCAATCGTCAAACTCAAAATGCCTTCACCACTCGCTTACAACAATTCGACAGCCAAACGCTTACCATTGCCCAACACCTCGTCAAAGCCACCAATACCGCCTATTCCGCGGTCAGCAGCCAATATCAGCTTTGGTGGTGGGGCTTGTTGGCCGCATTATTTGCCACCACCGCCGGCTGTGCACTGGTTTTTGCTTTTCAACGGCGCCAAGAGACTTTGGCTTATCTATTAGTCGGCAAAAGCACCACCGATGTCGTGGCTCAATATGTCTTAGAAAACCTGATCATTTTTACTGGCGGCTATTTGCTTGCTTGGTGTGCAGCAATGCTGGGCGGAACCTGGCTGGATCATTGGCTGCATACCTTGAATTTGACTTTGTTTGAGCAACACCTCACGCCTAACGTTTCGGTGGCCTCCTTTCAGAAGGTCACCAAGCAATTATTTGCCCACCGGCTGACCGATTTTTCTGGCAATGATCTGATGTTCCCACAACGCGGAATGCGCATGCAGCCGGCAACATTAGTGGGCTGCATGCAAACTTATCTTTGCGGCGCGGGTGCGCTCATCGTCAGTCAAGCTCTGACCTATACTGCCGTGATCAGCTTGCAGCGTCATCGTCTGTTACACCAAGATTAGTTTAGGAGGTTTGCCATGCCCCTTTTTCATCACCAAGTCGCCAAAAATTTTCATCAACAGCTGGCATCATTGTTCACACCAGCGGGTCTGTATTACCTCTACTTCCCCGATCACGCTAGTTTGCAACAAAGCTATCAAGCTTATACGCAAGCTTTTATCTCTGCAAACTGTGCCAAACACATGGGCATGATCACCTACCCGGATGCGTCGATCGTGCCTTATTTAACCGTGCGCAGCAACATCTTGATCAATGGTCAGCAACGTGATTTTTCGCTGTTACCCGAGAGTTTGCGCCGGGATACCTTGTTTTTAGACCAATCGGCGGCGCACTTGACCGCTGTCCAAAGCCTCTATGTTCAATTGTTCCGGGGGCTATTGGCCGGTCGGCAGTTTTTGTTGATGACTGATTTTCCAGAGGCCATGACGCTGCAAGAAACGCGGCTGTTTCTCACCCATGCCCAAGCAGCGGTGACGCGAACCGACGCCAGTTTGATCATCTTGACCACTGATGAAAGCCTGATCGCCGCCAATCCTGACACGAGCTGGAAAACGCCGCCAGCTTTAAAACCGCGGCATCCAGAAACCGCTTAGACCAACACAAATGCCGCTAGCAAATTGCTAGCGGCATTTGTGTTGGGGCCAATCAATTTATTCGGCAATGGCGCGTGACGCTTCTTGGACTTGAAAGCCTTGCTGATCGATCGTCAGCACTTGCACTTGCCAATGAGGATGCTGTATCCGGGCTTGTGTGACAAAACGCTGCAAACGTTTGGCATCTGCGGAAATGGCCAACATCGTCGACCCCGCCCCGGAAATCACAACTGGGATATTCAAAGTCGCCCCCAGTGCTTTAACGTCTGCAAAACCAGCAATCAGCTTGGCGCGATAAGGCTCTTGCATCTTATCTTGTAACGCGGCTTGCAGCATCGCTTTGTCGCCGCGTTCTAACGCCGTACAAGCCAGTGTGCAATGCCCCATTTGATAAGAGGCTTGCGCATAGCTCATTTGGGTCGGCAACACTGCACGGGCTTCTGCGGTACTCAATGGCGTATCTGGGATCACCACGGCAAAATGCCAGCTGGAATGGACCTGATAATGAGCCACCACCGGTTCAGCATCAACCATGATCGTAGCCGCCAACTGGCCAAAAATCGCCGGAGCCACATTATCCGGGTGGCCTTCCATTGCTGTGGCCAAGCGTAACAAGTCTAACCGCTCAAGAGGCTGGCCAAACCAGCGATTGGCGCCGGCTAAACCAGCGACGATACACGCCGCAGAACTTCCCAAACCGCGCGCGGCTGGAATCTCACAAGCAACGTCCAAATGCACCCCAGGCACAGGTTGATCTAATGCCTCACAACCGCGGACAAACGCTTGATAAATCAAGTTATCCGCATTTTGAAACCGCGGATCGCCGCCCGTGATCAACACCCCAGAAGCATGGGCGCTAAATGTTACGGTCATCGACATCGATAACGCCAACCCCATCACATCATAGCCCACGCCCAGGTTAGCACTAGTTGCGGGAACTGTAATCTTAAACATCACAATACCTCCTGAGCGAATTGCGCGACGAATTCAGGCATTTGCGCTGGTTGCAGCAACTGGTGATGGCGGATCGGCAAGTCAGCTAGTTGCGCTAAGGGTTGCGGGATCGCTTGGTGATAAGCTGAAGCCAAAACCTGCATGGCTTCAAAGCCATCCGCGTAATGTTCGCCTAACGCCGCTTCAGCCACCACTTGGGGAAACTTGAAGGGACTGGCAGTCGCCAACAACACCGTCGGGCCGGCAAGTGCGAGGCGTTGTTGGACCACATAACCAACGGCAGTATGCGGATCCATGAGATAGCCATGGGCATCTGCCACCGCGCGGATCGCTGCCAGCACCTCAGTGTCTTGTGCCTTGCCGCCAACAAAATCGGCTTGGATCGCCGCCAGTAAGTCAGCCGGGACTTGATAACGGCCGGTGTCGGCAAGTGATTGCATCAACTGCGCGACCAACGCGCTGTCGCCATTGCTCTTATAATAAAGCAGCCGTTCTAAGTTACTGGAAATCTGGATATCCATGCTTGGCGAGCTGGTTTTTAAGAATTGACGATTGCGATCATACACGCCTGTGGCCAAAAAGTCCGAAACTTCGCTGTTGGCATTGGTTGCAACGATGAACTTATTCACCGGCAATCCAAGCTGCTTGGCATAATAGCCGGCTAAGACATCACCGAAGTTGCCAGTCGGCACGGTGAAATTGACCCGCTCGCCGACTTGAATGGTCCCAGCTTGCACCAGCTGGCGATAAGCGGCAAAATAATACACCACCTGCGGGGCTAAGCGGCCAATATTGATCGAATTCGCCACAGAAAGCTGCACAGGTGACAGTTGTGCTTGCAGCGCGTGATCGTTGAGCATCGCTTTGACGGCGCTTTGCGCATCATCAAAGTTTCCGCTAATCGCCGCAACAGTCGTGTTTTGGCCGCCAGTCGTCGTCATCTGGCGTTCTTGGATCGGACTGACCCCGCCATCAGGGTAAAAGGTGGCAATGCCGGTTTGCGGTACGTCCTTGAATCCCTCTAAGGCGGCCTTGCCGGTATCGCCGCTGGTGGCCGCTAAGATCAAGACCCGGTCATTGGCTGCTAACGCCGCTTGCAACAAGCGTGGCAATAGTTGCAGCCCGATATCTTTAAAGGCACTGGTCGGGCCATGGAATAATTCGAGATAATGCGTTTCTCCTACTGTATGCACTGGGGTGATCTGCGGATCGGAAAAATTATCCCCGTAAGCCGCGGTGACGGCTTGGCGCAAGGTTGCTTCGCCAAAATCTGGTAACAGCGCCAACAGAACCTGCACGGCTTGCTCTTGGTACGGGACTGCCAGGATTGCTTCAAGATCAAGTTTGGTAAACGTCGGTAAAACATATAACCCGCCGTCTGGGGCAAAACCGGTCTTAAGGGCTTGTTGGCTAGTCAATGAAAGCTTTGAATCGCGGGTACTGGTGTACATGTGATCGCCTCAATTTCTGTTTGCATTTGAATAATAGCTATGATAATCTGTTCAGTATTCAAATACAAGTGTTTATTAAATAAAAACACAGAAATGAGGCTCCAAATGCAGATCGCGATTTTAGGTTTAGGGACTATCGGTAGCGGTGTCTACAAGATTATTGCTGGGCAAACTAACCAAACTAAAAAGCTTCAAGTCACGCACATTTTGGCTAAAGCAGACCACCCGGCAATGTTACCGATCGAATCCACCGATTACGACGCGATCTTGGCCGATCCCGCCTTGGACGCCGTCGTCGAAACCATGGGTGGCATCGAACCGGCCCACAGCTATATTCTCAAAGCCTTAGCCGCGCATAAACATGTGGTCACCGCCAACAAAGCGGTCACCGCCTTATACCTGCGCGAATTTATTGAAGCCGCGGAAGCTAATGGCGTGCACTTCTATTATGAAGCGACGACTGGCGGCGGCATTCCTTGGTTGAAGAATCTTGAAAATGCTGCCCGAGTCGACGACGTCCAATCGTTTTCTGGGATCTTCAACGGCACCAGCAATTATATCCTTGACCAAATGACTAAAACCGGTGAAGACTTTGACTCTGCTTTAGCCTCTGCTCAAGCACTCGGCTATGCGGAAAAAGACCCGACAGCAGATGTCGATGGCTTAGACGTGGCCAACAAAGTCCGCATCTCTGGGGCGATCGCGTTCAACACAGCGCCTAACTTTGCTTTACCGACTGTTGGGATTCGCCACGTTTCCGCCCAAGACATTGCCTGGGCCAACGATCATAACTTGGCGATCCGCTTACTTGGTGAAGCCGTGCGCCAACACGACCGCTTCGCGGCGGTGATCGCCCCAACGCTGGTGCCGCAACAAAGCCTTGAAGCCCAGTGCCCGGATAATTTCAACTTGATCCGCCTAGACGGCCCGACGATCGGCGAGTTGCAGTTCTTTGGCCAAGGCGCAGGGCAGCTGCCGACTGCCCATGCGATCATCCAAGACCTCTTAGACATCGCCTTGAACGTTCCCCATTTGGCGCGTCACTTTAACCGTACCCTCAAAAACGACGCTGCCATGTTGCGCGGAGACTTCATCTGGCGTGACGGCGACACCTACGAATATCTGGCAGATCGCACAGTGGGCGAATTGATCATCCGTCAAAACGAACACCCGCAAGCCAGCTTCTTACGGATCGGAAAGGAAGTTAATCATGAAAGTCTGCAAATTCGGCGGCTCTTCAATGGCCAACGCCAATCAGTTCAATAAAGTCAAAGCCATCTTAAAAGCAGACCCTAAGCGCCAAGTCGTGGTCGTGTCTGCTGCTGGGAAAGATCCAAAACATCCCGTCAAACTCACCGACCTCTTGTTGCGGATCGCAGCCAGTGATGATGATGCCTTATTTGCTGCCATCATCGCCCGTTTGGCCCCCTTAAAATCTGCCTTGCATCTGCACTATGATCTCGAAGCGGCAGTCGCGACCATCAAAGCCACATGGGATGCCGATCATGACCATGATTATCTGGTTTCACGCGGTGAATTTTTGACCGCCAATCTGTTAGCAGAATATCTTGCCTGGCCGTTTTTAGACGCCCGTGACTACCTGAAGTTCAATGGTGATACCTTCGATGCCGCTGCCAGTGCCGCAGCATTAAAAACCGTTCCGACGCACTTCATCATGCCTGGGTTTTATGGCGGCGACCTCAACGGTAAGATCCATTTGATGCCTCGCGGCGGTTCTGATATTTCCGGTGCGTGGTTAGCCAATCTGCTGGACGCGGAACTTTATGAAAACTGGACGGATGTTTCCGGGATCTTAATGGCCGATCCTCGCGTGGTGCATGCGCCACAAGCCATCACGAAGCTCACTTACGCCGAATTGCGCGAGTTGACCTTCATGGGTGCGGCGGTCTTTCAAGCCGATGCGGTTCAGCCAGTGCGGGCCAAAGGCATCCCCACGCGCATTCTTAATACCAATGCGCCGCAAGACCCCGGCACCTTAGTGGAACGCGCCACTAACCTCGACGGGCCTTTAACCGGGATCGCCGGCCGCAGGCACTACACCGTGATCACCTTAAAACGCTATCAACTCGCCGCACATCTTGAAGTCATCCAGCAGGCGCTGGCCGTGATGAAAACGTATCACTTAAAAGTGGCCTACATGCCCACTTCCATCGACACCTTGAATCTGATTTGTCATGGGACCCTGGAAGCTACTGCTCGACATGACTTGGCGGCTGATCTCGTCGCTGCTTGTGCGCCAGACGACTTAGAGATCCAAGCCAATATCGCCTTGATCTCAACCATCTCACCTCGCCTTGCCAAGCGGCCAGCGATCGCCGGACGTTTGTTGGCTTATCTTGATGATAATAATATTCCAGTTCGGTTAGTCAGCCAAAACAGTGGCGACACCAATCTCTTGATCGGAGTTGCCTCTACCGATTACGCCCGTGCGCTCAATGCGATCTATCAAAACTTCTTACACACGCGCAATGCGCCAGAACCGTATTTTGGGACCTGACGGATCAATGCGCTCACAGGCTCTGGCTCTTTTGCGATTTGCATTTGGGGCCAGGGCCTTTGCCATGTTAGACTGACATTATCAATAGATTTATCGGAGGCGGACAGATGGAACTTCAACTAACTGATCAAGTCGCGTTGGTCCTGGCCGGCAGCAAAGGACTAGGATTTGCCACCGCCAAAACCTTACTGCACGAAGGCGCCAAAGTCGTGATCTGCAGCCACGATCAAACCAACTTAAATGCGGCCATAGCCCAGCTCGACTCACCAAACGTGCACGCAGTTTTATGCGACGTCAACGACCCGGCAGCAATCAAGGCGCTAGTGGCCGAAACTATTGCTTACTTTGGGCCGATCAACATCTTAGTCAACAACGCAGGGGGCCCACGCGCTGCGGTTTTTGAAGAACTCGATGACGAGGCTTGGCTGCACGCATTCAATCAAAATTTGCTGAGCAATATTCGTACGATCCGAGCCGCTTTGCCAAGTCTGAAGCAAACCCATGGCGCGATCATCAACATTGCCAGCTCATCGGTCAAAGAACCGATCCCGGGGTTGATCTTGTCTAATGTGATGCGCGCAGGCGTGGCCAATCTCGCCAAGACCTTGTCTAAAGAATTCGGCCAATACGGCATCACAGTCAACACCGTCGCGCCTGGGCGTATCGCAACGGCACGCATCGAGGCTTTAGATGCCGCCCGCGCTGCAGCGACCGGGGTAGCGGTTGCCGATTTACAAGCGGCCAGCAAACAAACGATTCCCCTGGGGCGCTTTGGTACCCCACAAGAATTTGCCAATGCGGTGGTGTTTTTAGCCTCCCCAGCAGGACGCTACATCAACGGCCAAACACTGATCGTGGATGGCGGCAGCAGTCACGCGCTATAACTTGATCAGCACAAGCTGTGACACAAACCCATGATACAGGCGCCTTGGGGCCACGATTTGGTTTTTAAAATCGCGGCCCCAAGGCATTTTTGTTGCAGGGCGCGGCTTTGGAGCACACGACTGGAGGAGCGATGGCTTGCTCCAGCTTCTTGCAATAAAAAAAGCCGCCAGTTTTGGCGACTGCGTTTATTCGACTGAGATCAAGGTCACATCCGTTACCCCGCGTGACTCCTTAAGCTTAGCTAATAGCTCATCGAGGCTGGTTTGCAAGTGGGAAATATCAAATGAGATCACCACACTGGCCCAATCATGAATCGGAATGTTTTGGTTGATCGTGATGATACTGGCGTCGGCTGCAGACATCGCGTTGAGTACTTCTGACAAAATACCTCGATCGTGATGAAGCATCAACGAGATCACTGCTTTGCGCTGATTCAGCCCAGTATCTGGTAAGAACACAAAGTCTTTATACTTATAGTAAGTCCCTCGGCTGATCCCGACGCGCTTGACCGCTTCAGACACTTGACGTACTTGGCCGTTTTCAATCAACGTTCGCGCTTCGATCACCTTGGCGACCACATCCGGTAAGATCGAGCGATCCACGATGTAATATTTGTCCACGGGACATCCTCCTAGTTCTCAATGGCACTATTGTACCATGCCAGCTGCTTGGCGACAAAAAAAGAAAGCGGTCTCCAGCCCGTTGGGATGCGGTTTTTCGACATTCTCATCAAGCTTGAAATGTGTTTCACTTGACAACTGGTGATATACTGGTTTTCATATGTATTCATAAGTTGGAGATGAGAAAGATGAGACGAACATTAGGGTATGTCCTGTTATCAACGCTGCTGTTTAGTTCCATGGAAATTGCACTAAAATTGGCTGGTGCCAGCTTTGGTGCCTTGCAACTAAACTTCTTGCGCTTCTTGATTGGCGGTGTGATCTTAGTACCATTCGCGATGAGCTATGTCCGCAAGAATCAGTTGCGCTTGTTGCCACACCTCTCGCTGTTTTTGGCGACTGGGCTGGTTTGCGTTTTAATCAGTATGACCTTGTATCAGCTCGCCGTCATCAGTGCGCCAGCCTCGATGGTGGCGGTCATCTTCTCGATCAACCCAGTTTTTGCCTTACTATTTTCGTTTCTGATCTTGCATGAACGGCTCAGCCGCACCAGTATTATTTCAGTCGTAGTGTCGGTGATTGGGCTGCTGGTGATCATTGATCCGGCCCATTTGAGCAATCCCGCTGGCTTGCTGCTGGCGTTGACTTCAGCGGTAACCTTTGGCCTGTATAGCATCTTATCACGGCGAGGATCGCAAAAATACGGCTATAACGGCATTACCATGACCGCCTTTACCTTCATCGCCGGCGCCTTAGAGCTGCTGGTCTTGATCGGGTTGTCTTACCTGCCGATTGCTGGGCACCTTTTTGCCCACTCGCCGCAACTGACTGCCGCTTTCGTGCGCATTCCGATCATCGCCGGCATCACTTGGGCCCACCTGCCGCTTCTAGCATACATCGGCATTGGCGTCACCGGTTTAGGGTTTGCCTTTTACTTCTTAGCCATGGAGCGCTCAGACGTGTCGACCGCCTCATTAGTCTTCTTCATCAAACCAGGCCTAGCGCCGATCATGGCCACCATCCTGTTACACGAAAACATCACCGTCACGACGATCATTGGCGTCGTGATCATCTTGATCGGGTCGGTGATCTCCTTCATCAACCAAGAGTTCATGGAGCGTGTCGGCGCCATGCTGCCATTTCACAGTCATCACAATAATATGTTGCCGCATTAATGTACTTACCACCCTCCAGTCGGTTGCTGGAGGGTGTTTTGTTGCCGATAAAACTCTGTGCTGCACGATTGTAAAAAAGCGGAATATCGGCTGATAACAGCCTTATATACCGTGACAACTTTTATTTTTGGAGTTGAGAGACTGCCGGGTACCAAACGTGCACCAAACTAAAAAAATCAACGAGTTTCATCGATAAACAAAAAACACTGGAATGCCTTGATATCAGGCTTTCCAGTGTTCTAACGAAATCAATAAAGTTCTAAAAATGGAGGTGAGGAGAATCGAACTCCTGTCCATCAGCCCCACTACACATGGCTCTACACGCTTAGTGCCCCTATTTGAAATTCGCCTACCAGCCGCGCCGGGACGCAAGGCTAACGCCGATAGACTAACCTGTTAGGCTCTTGGCATCCTTTCAGGTGGCGAGGACGTCCGTAGCTCAATTAGTTTGAGACCGCTAAGCACCCCTTGAGCAAAGGTACGGCGATCACGCTAAGCTGTTATTAAGCAGCTAAAGCGTAAGAATTGTTGTTTTTTGCAGTTAATAAACTGTATGCGTTGATGACGGAGCCGACCCTCCGACGTGCACCACGTGCGCAAGCACCAATGTCGAGACCATTACACCCCCGTGTGCAATCGCCATCATAGCATGCCACTTAGCGTTTGTCAAAGACTGGCGTCCGTGCTAGTCTGAATATAGTTTAAGCTCTTTTTATGTTGCAAAGGGTAAACTGCAACTATCTTACCAGAATGCGAGGCGTAGTATGAAAATATTAATGATTGAAGACAATGAAAGTGTCGCTCAAATGATGGATATGTTCTTTAAAAAAGAACAATGGGAAGTATTCAATGCGTATGATGGCGAGTCCGGGTTAGAGGCCTTCAAACAAGCCCCGGAGAGCTTCGACATCATCACCTTGGATCTCAACTTGCCCAAAATGGACGGGATGCAAGTGGCCCAAGAAATTCGTAAGTTATCACAAACGGTTCCATTGATCATGCTGACCGCCCGCGACACTGACAGCGATCAAGTACTGGGATTGGAATTAGGCGCAGACGATTATGTGACCAAACCGTTTTCACCGATCACCTTAGTCGCACGGATCAAAGCACTGCATCGCCGCGCAGAAGTGGCCCCTGCGGCAGTCGCCGAAGCCGATGAAGGCAATGCCGATTTTGATGTGGTGACCAGCCACTTCAAACTGTCGACCAAGACCCGCGAGGCCTTTTTAGACGGTGCAGCGATCCAGGGCCTGACGCCCAAGGAGTTCGATTTGCTGCACACCTTGGCCCAAAATCCGAAGCAAGTCTTCTCACGGGAACAGCTTTTGCAGCTGGTGTGGGACTATGAATATTACGGTGATGAACGGACGGTGGATGCCCATATCAAAAAATTGCGCCAAAAGATTGAAAAGGTCGGACCGCAGATCATCCAAACGGTTTGGGGCGTCGGCTACAAGTTCGATGACAGTGGTTTAGACAAATGAAAATGCTCTATCAGCAAATGATGGCCTTTTTTGGTGTGATCGCCGTCACCTTGGTCATCGTCTCTATCCTCTTCATTCGCAGTACCACCAACACCGTTTGGCAAAACAGTTTCAATCAACTGGAACAATATACCGATGTGCTCAAAGACCGCGCCGTTGATAACGATACTTACTTGATCAATGCCCAATTCATCGAAAACGCTGAGGAGATCTTGGCCAAGCAAAACGTTCACTTCATGATCTATGATGCGGCCAACAATGCGCGCTATCCCAACATTCCCGGCGGCGCCCCGCAAGCGATTGCCAGCAAGTATTGGAGTCAGTTGAAAAAAGGCAATACCGTGGCGTTGCCAGAACTGACGACCAACCCGCAAAACGGTCGGCAGCAGCGCATGACGATCTACTACAAGCCGGTATTTTTGAGTCAAAAATTGCTCTTTGTGATCGCTGCATTTGCCCCCGTCGAAAACATCCAAAGCTCGATTCAGCAAACCGAAAAAAACCTGGTCGTTGCCTTTTTACTGTCACTGCTTGCCGCGATCGTAATCTCATATTTTCTGGCGCGTTTTCAAGTCAATCGGATCAATCGCTTGCGCCAGGCCACGCACCAAGTGGCCGAAGGCGATTATGATGTGCAAGTCCAATTTGACAAGAAAGGCCATGACGAAGTGGCCGCCTTGGCAGATGATTTTCAAGACATGGTCGGCTCGCTGCGTGAAAGTCAAGCCGAGATCCATCGTCAAGAAGAGCGGCGCCGTCAGTTTATGGCCGATGCGGCACACGAAATGCGCACCCCGCTGACCACGATCAACGGCTTGCTTGAAGGCTTGGCGTATGATGCGATCCCAGAAGAATCCAAAGGTGAATCGATCGCATTGATGCAAAAAGAAACCAAGCGCCTGATCCGCTTAGTCAACGAAAACTTGGATTATGAAAAGATCCGCACCAATCAGATCCTGCTCAACAAGCAAACTTTCAACGCCACAGAAGCCTTACACGACATCGTCTCGCAGCTGCAACAAAAAGCCGAAGCCTCAAATGATCAGCTTGTCTTAACCGCCGCTGACGAGGTTCCCGTATTTGCCGATCATGACCGGTTCGTGCAAGTGTTGTTCAACATCACGCAAAACGCGATCCAGTTCACCCAAAATGGCACGATCACCATCTCCGCCAAAGCAGGCTATCACCAAACGGAGTTGGCCGTACAAGATACCGGCATCGGCATGAGCCCTGATCAAGTGAAAAATATTTGGGAACGTTATTACAAAGCCGACCCCTCGCGTAAAAATACCAAATACGGCGAGTCTGGCCTAGGATTGGCGATCGTGCACCAGCTGGTTACGCGCCATGGTGGCACGATCAAAGTTGAATCCGCACTGAACCAAGGGACGACCTTCTTTATCACCTTCCCTGACGAAGAAACTGCCCCCAAACAAGCGCCGATCACGCACACCAAATAACCCCTTTGCCGCACATCAAACTGCCGCCCACCACGATTTCGTGATGGGCGGCAGTTTTTTATTTGGTAGTCAAAAACCCCTGTTGATGGAGTGCTGACAATAACTCTGAACGCTTCTTAGGAGACGTCGTGGCGCTGCGCGTCAACAAATGTGAAAACGACTCGGCTCGCTGATTGGTCAGTCGCGTCGCGTAATAATGCGCGATCACCTCATCATACGCTTGCATGTCTTGTTGAAACTGCGCCGGCAAGTTGTAGCCGTTGGTAAAATGCATTGCGGCTTGCGGCATGCGCGGTTTAGCTTGGGTTTTTTGATCGGGATAGCCGACGATCAAACCAATGATTGGAAAGGTCAATGTCGGCAAGTGCAATAATGCGATCAAGCGCTTAGCATCATTCAAGATACTGCCCAGCAATACCGTCCCTAATCCCAAGCTTTCTGCGGCATTCACCGTATTTTGGGCCGCCAATAGTGCATCAGAAGCGCCTTGCAGAAATTTGTCTGTACTGCCTAATTCTTGCAACTGCGGCTGTTTTGCTAACAAGGCGGCGCGGTGTTGGTCGATGACAAAAATAAACAAATGCCCATTCTCTGCCACGTATTGCTGGCCGCTGATTTGAGCAATCTGGGCCCGCAAGCGGGAATCTGTGATGCTGATCACACTGAATGATTGGAGATAGTGTGATGTGGCAGTATGTTGCGCCACATCGATCAAAGTCTTGATCAACGCATCTGCCACTGATTGTTTGGTAAAGTGCCGGATCGATTTATGTTGGAGTTGCCGAGTAATTTCATCTTCAGACATACGCACTCATCTTCTTTTTTCTAATTATTTTCAGGGTACCACAAGCAAGCATACGCGATCAGCTCATTTGTTTCGGCCAACCAAGATCTGCCGCTGGCGCCAGCAATAAGCGGCACATATCCCGCCTAGCACGATCAGGGTGGGCAAGCTGCGCTCAACGCCAAAAGTACCCCCAGTAAGCCACTGACTGACCGGCAATGGTGTTGAATGCCAGATGACACTGACATCAGCCGTTCCAGATACGGCAGTCCCAAAAATCACCCCTTCGGCAATATTCCAAGCAGCATGCACCGCCCCGCTCAACCATAAACTACCTGCTTGATACCTTAAGAACGACATGAACAAGCCAAAGCAAAAGATGCCCAAACCAGCGCGCCAATCAAAGCCCGGATTGGCCGCATGCAGCAATGTAAATAATAATGTATTCGTCAAAAAAGCGGTGCGCACGTGTTGTTGATGCAGCCAATAACCCATGATGTAGCCGCGACACAGCAATTCTTCAAACATTGACTGGACCATGAAACCACCAATCAATAAGCATAACTCTGGCACTCGCTGCAAGTGAAAGACCCACGTGACGTGATATCCGCCAGCCAGCCAAATCACGCTCCAGATGAAGGCAAAACTGCCGAGCCCGATCAAGGTGCCGAGCAAATAGTTTTGCATGACCTTTTGCCGAGTAAATGGCACTAAGTACGCCCGCTTGCGGAAACGATAATACCACACCATCCCCAAAATGCCCAAAACTTCCCCATACAGCCACACCATCGTCAGCGTCCTGGTCTCGATTAGCGCTTGACTCACCCCAACAGCACCGGCGAGCACCACGCCAATTTCCGAAACGAACGACCACCCGATTGCCACTAGCCAAACGCCCAAATTCTCCCCACACCAGTGCCCCGCGTATTTCACCGTATTCATCTCTACCACCCTCGGTTGCCAGTATCGCTTCCCCGTTATTTCCAATCAGCCGCTTGATAACCCAAAAAGCATATCGGCTTCCCGATATGCTTTTGATGACACTATTGAGGCGTATTACCAGTTTGCCGCTTAGTGCCTGTTGCCTGGCAACAGGCTTAAGCCACCTGGCTGCCGCAGCAGTTAGGCACGCTTTTGGTATTCGCCGTTAGCGGTATTGATCTGCACGACTTCACCTTCATGGATGAATTCTGGCACATTGATCACTAACCCGGTTTCTAGTGTTGCCGGCTTGCCGCCAGACGTCACGGAACCGCCTTTGATATTAGGTTGAGTCTCAGTGACTTTCAAGTTCACAGTAGAAGGCAAGGTGATACCGATCACTTCACTACCGTAGAATTCGATTTGGACCAAGGCATTTTCCAATAAATACAAGCGTTCATGCTCAATAGATTCGTCTGGCAGTTCATATTGTTCATAAGTATCAGTATCCATGAAGAAACTGGTGCCGTCTTGTTCATATAAGTACTGGGCGTTTTTCTTTTCCAAGATCGCTGGCGTGATCTTTTCACTCGGGCGCATCGTGGTTTGTACCGTAGAACCGGCGCGGACATCATATAACTTAAGTTGCATTAAGGTGTTGCCTTTACCAGGCTTATGGTGATTACTTTCGATCACCTTGATCAGCTTGCCATCTTTTTCAAATGTCATTCCTGCACGTAAATCAATTGCTTCCATGTTTGTAGTCTCCTTGTGCGCTATGCGCGATCCATCCCGACAACCAACGCCGAATGCGGCGGCGGCAGCGGCATGATCAATGCGTGGCCCAAGCCGTTAAAAAAAATGAACATCGCGGCCCTCCCGCCTTCTCTTCGTGGTTCATTATACGGGAAGCGGACTTGGGTTTCCAGTCACCCCTTGATACCGACCAAAAAGCACACGCATTTAACCTCGCGATCCAAAGCGGGGATCCAAGCAACTAAGCCTTTGTGCAGTGGTCATCACGGCTGAAGCTCAAGAAAATTCTGCGGTGATCGACACCGCCGGCAAAGCAGTGAGCCAATCCTGAACCGTTTGTGCCAACTGGTTGGTCATGGCACTCGCCGCGGCCATTTTCTTATTACCGTGATTAAGCATCATGGTGGGGCCAATTTGAGTGGGTCTTTGCACCGTACCGTCAGCGCCAATATACCGATAGGCTCTCGCCAGATCGGCATTAGGATCGATGGCTTGATCAGTTTCATGATACTACCCTGGCGTTGTCTTGAGCTCGGCTAACACTTGGCGCAGATCGTATGGTTTTTCAGTCATATTGCTTTCTCTGTTTCGCGCTTACTTATTAAGTATGCGCGAAACCGCGGCCGCTAACCCTTCAGACTGTCTGCCCAATCATGCCAAATTCGCTACCGGATCCGGGCTTGGCAAAACGTCCAAAAGGCATCACTGGCTAAGGTGTGTTCCCCACGCGATCGTAAAAAGGCCAGCTGACTATTTTGGACAGGTGTGATCGGCACTGCGACCACGTTCGGATAGGCGAGCGCATCAAAAGCGTGCGCCATCATGATCGATACCCCCATGCCTCGATTCACCATCCCGGCGATCAAGTCAATGCGCTGCCCGGTATAAGCGATCTTCGGCTCGATATTGGCCGCTTTAAGCATCGCCATCACTGGTTGATAGAGATAAGTCGCATCGCTTAATAGCAAAAACGAGTCTTCTGCTAAGGCTTGGACGGAAACACTGGCAGCAGTGGCAAAAGGGTGGTTTTTAGGCAATAACGCAGCGAAGTGATCGGTTTCACCAATAATCGTGGCGTATTTAGCAGCTTCATCGCCAAACAACCGCGTGAACACTATGTCGACTCGACCGGCATCTAGGGCCGGCAACAACGTGTCGCTTTCCGCCTCGGCAAACTGCAAGTCGATTTCCGGATGCTGTTTGGCAAAAGCCGCAATCAAGTTGAAGGCTTTATATTGCGCAATCGACGGGATCGCCCGCAAAACTAGGCGCTTATGCACCTGGTCTTGCTGCGCTGCCAAGGCAGTCAGCATTTGCTTTTCTGTAGCCAGCAGCGATCGCGCATACGGCAACACCAGCTTCCCGGCTGCCGTCAGCTTGATCTGCCGATGACTGCGATCAAATAAGCTGGCATCCAATTCTTTTTCCAAGGCCTTGATCTGCTTTGAGACAGTCGCTTGCGAAGTAAACAGACGCGCAGCCGTCGTTGAAAAATTCAACGTTTGCGCCAAGTCAACAAAAACCGCTAATTTATGCAGCTCCATATCATCACCCTTTCTTGATGTATGCGCTTTTGGCATAGTCTACCATATTCTCCACCTGGAGCCGAAACAAAAGCGTGTGCAGCTGAACTCAGCTGCACACGCTTTGGCAGTTAGCGATTTTGCTACACCGTTAACTCCAACAAATTGCCTTCTGGATCTTCGACGGTTGCTTCAAAATACCCATCGCCAGTGCGCCGCGGCGCCGTGGTATGATAACCGGCTTGCGCCAAGCGCTTGGTCAACGCTGCCACCGCCCTTTCACTGCCCAAACTAAACGCCACATGGGCAAAGCCCAAACTGACTTTGGCAGGTGCCAGCTCTGGCTGATGCATCAACTCTAAGCGCACAGCACTGTTGGGAAAACTCAAGAAATACGAACTGAACTGTTTTTGAGGATTGGTATATAACGTATTGGCATGCGCCGCAAAATACGTTTCGTAAAATGCTTTGCACGCGGTTAAGTCTTGCACCCATACTCCGATATGTGTGATCATTGTCACCGCCTCCTTCTGGAGTTTAGCATAGCATTTTCCGTCTGGTTGTGTGCTAGAATGTGAGTAAACGTCACAGGAGGCTGTTGCATGCCGATTCAACTCATTGCTACCGATATTGATGGTACGTTCATCGATCATCAAAGCCATTACGACCGCGCTTGGTTCAACCAGCTGCATCAACGGATGTTGGCCCACCAGATCCGCTTTGTGATCGCCAGCGGGAATCAACGCGCCCATTTAGAAGCGTTTTTCCCAGATGACGACGACATCTTATATATTGCCGAAAACGGTGCTTATGTGGCCGATGCCCAACACACCTACGCCTTAAGCCACTTTCAAGCTGCCGATGTCGCCGCGCTGGTCAAGTATCTGGCTGCCATGCCGGACCTGCATTTTTCCTTGTGTACGCCAAAAGCGGCCTATATTCGCAGCAGTGAACCGGCGATCAATAAACAGATCACCCGCCAATTTTGCCCGGACACCCGTGAAGTGACTTCGCTTTTGGACCATACTGAATCGGTGGTCAAACTGGCGCTGCAATGTCCACCTGAACAAACGCCTGCGTTAGTTGCGCAACTCAAAGCCCGCTTTGGTGACGTGGCCCACCCCACATCCAGCGGTCGCGGCAGCATCGACGTGATTCAGCCGGGATTGGATAAGGCCTATGGGTTGAATATTTTGAGCCAACAATTGGCGATCCCATTCAAGAACATGGTCGCGTTTGGCGATGGCGGCAATGACGTCACCATGCTTGAAGCTGTTGGGTGCGGGGTGGCCATGGCCAATGCGCCAGCAGCCATCAAGGCCCATGCCGATGCGGTCACCACCAGTTGCGATGAACAAGGCGTCTTAGCTTGGTTGGATCAACACTTGCCGCAATAATTCAAAAATAGGACGACGCCCCTAAACCTGACTGGCTTAGGGGCGTCGTCCTTAATTGGCGCTTGATCAATCCATGGTACTTTTATACATGCCTTCTTCGATCCACGCGCGCATCAACTTCACCGCAAACGCTTGGGCTTGTTCGTCGCCCAACTCCGGTTTTGTCGCGGCGATCACGCGGCCCAATGCTTTGGGAGTCACAGTGTGATCGGCGATCATTTGGGTCATCATGAATTGGTTGAGCTGATCGATTTCATCTTCACTAAAGCCAAATTCCAGATACAAATATGAACTCGAGTGAATATTTAATTTTTTGGTGATCCGCCCCAATACATCTAAGATCAAAATGCGATCGTTGTCTTCTTCTCCCATACGCTCCCCCTCCAACAAGTGTTCACCTGTTAGTATACCTGACAGTGCCGCTTTGTACACTGATACACACTCAGTCCCCAAAAATTTCTTGCTTCAAACGCACTGCCGTCGGTGTCGCTGCTAAGCCGCCTTCGCCCGTTTCACGCAAGCTGCTAGGCAAGGAAACGCCGACTTTGCGTACCGCTTCGATCACTTCATCGGTTGGAATCACGCTGATCATCCCTGCCAGCGCCATGTCAGCAGCGATCATGGCTTGGCTAGCCCCTAACGCATTGCGTTTGACGCAAGGGACTTCGACCAGCCCGGCAACGGGATCACAAACCAGCCCCATCATATTTTGCAAGGTGATCGCCACCGCCGCGCTGGCTTGCTCAACGGTGCCGCCTTTGGCTAAGACCAAACTCGCCGCCGCCATCGCACTGGCAGACCCGACTTCTTCTTGGCATCCGCCTTCTGCCCCTGCGATGCCTGAGTTATTGGCGATCACCAAACCAAAGGCGCCGGCAGTGAACAAGAAATCGATCTGCTGGTCATGACTGAGCTTTAAGCGATCACGCACGGCGGTCAACACGCCAGCCAACACCCCTGCTGAGCCTGCAGTTGGCGTCGCGCAGATCAAGCCCATTTTAGCGTTAACCTCATTGACCGCAACGGCATTGCGCACCGCCGCCAAGATCGGTTCGCCTGACAGCCAATCGCCAGCAGCAAGATAATCATCAAGCTTCTTGGCTTCACCGCCAGTTAAGCCGGTCATCGACTTCACCCCAGCGACGCCTTCTGCCACTGAAGCGGCCATCACCTCAAGGTTGCGGGCCATCAAGGCGCGCACTTGCTCACGGGTGCGGGTGGTATTTTCCAGTTCGACGGCGATCATTAATTCCGCGACCGAGGGATAATCGCGGCTTTGCGCGATGAGTTCTTTGATGGTATAAAACATGTTTGCTCCTTTTATTCGAAGTACGTGACATTCACCATATGTGGCAGCTGCTTTAACTGTGCCAAAATATCGGCTTGGTACGCGTCAACTTCGATGATCATGATGGCGTGTTCGCCTTTGGCTTCTCGTGTCACTGTCATCGTGCCAATATTGATCGCCGCATCTGAAAAGATCTTGGTGACCGCCGCGATCATCCCTGGGACATCATCATGAATGGTGATATAAGTGGGCGTCCCCATCGATAACGAGATCTTGAACCCATTTAATTCGGTGATGCGGATATTACCACCGCCGATCGACTCGCCTAACACGGTGAGTTTGTGGGCGCCTTTTTGCAAAACGATCCGCGCAGAATTTGGATGATCGACTTTATCGCTTTTGGGGACAAAAGTCACTTTGATACCGGCTTCATGCGCCAAGCGCAAGGAATCGCGCAGCTGCGGATCATCCGGTGCCATACCTAATAGCCCGCCGATGATCGCCACATCTGTCCCGTGACCGCGATAAGTCTTGGCAAATGATTCATATAAATACACATCAATGCGCTCTGGTGCTTCGCCAAAAATATTGCGCACGACGCGTCCAATGCGAGACGCACCAGCGGTATGCGATGAACTAGGGCCGACCATGACTGGTCCGATGATATCAAAAACACTGTGAAATCTCACTTCTGGCATCGTTACTCTCCAAATTCTAATTTTTGATATCTTCACGGTACCACGTTTTATCGATCAACGCACGAAAAAGCGGCAAACAATAGCTGCCATTTTTGCAACCGTTTCCAAATAGACAAAAAAACCGGCACTGGCCAAAAATTCGGTCAGTGCCGGTCAAAGCTTAAAGATTCGGATCCATTTTGAAGGTCAACTGGGACAATTCTGTGCCGCGAGTGATCAAACTGAATAAGAAAGCTCGCGTCACCTGGTTATAATGTTGGACGATCTCATGATTTTGTGCCGTTAAATAAGCGGTTTTTTCTTGACCAACAAGCGCCGCCGCATCCTTAGCCACCGCCGCCAACTTCTGGCGGGCCCATTGTCCAAGGTCTTTTTGATAGGCGAGATCGTCTTCGATAAAGTCGGCATAGTGACTTTCCACGACCATCGCTAAAGCTTCATACAACCAATACGCCGAGTCGAGATCAAGTTTTGCTGGCACCTGTGCATATGTCGGATCAATGTCATCAGCATTAGTGAACATCGGGACATGCGGGCAAAACGTCGGGATCCCAAACGCCACCCACTGCACGCCGCCAAGGCTATCCGGACGTGCCTGTAAAATATGCGAATTGGCGGTGCGTGACAGCGAGATCGCCCGGTAAGTTTTTTTGTCATGCGCGCTGCCGCTGCCTAATGGATCAAAGCGGGTCTCATCAAAATGTGACTTCAACACATATTGAATATCTTCAAGGCTCAATTTGCGGCTGGGCTTGCGAATAAATGGCAATTCTGGTGATTCAGGATCTTGGGTTTGATCTTCAGGATTGAAATAGCGCTGGGCAAACCACACCCGCGGCGTATTATAGTGATGATCTTTTTCCGTATCCGTACCGAAAATATGGCGAAAGTTGAACCCGGTCAGATCCGGATTAAGTTGATGCTCTTCAACGAATTCCTGGATGCCTTTAGCCCACATATAATTGTCAGGATCGTCAAAATCAATGGCTTGGATCGCCACTTGGTTCGCCGCAACGGCATAACAATCATCCGGAATCCGTACCGCGACCCACATATGCCCGGTAACGATTTCCATATACCAAACTTCATTGGCATCGACAAACTGGATCCCATTGCCTTCAGCAGAACCATACTCGGCGACCAATTCACCCAGATACCGCACGCCGTCTCGAGCGGATTCGATAAACGGCAACACCAGCGTCGTTAAGGCATCTTCTGCCAAACCGTTGGGCACCAGCGGATCGTAAGCTAAGACCCGCTGGTTGGCATAAACACTTTCAGTCGCAGATTCGCCAACGCCAAGTGCGTTGAACCCATCTTCTTCGTTCGGGCCTTGGCTTTGATCGACATTAGGCGTCGCCGTATAGCGATACCCATTGGCTGGCAATGGTACCGTCAGCCCGTTGTAAGCCGAAACAAAGGTCTCCGATCGACCTTGCACAGCCGAGCGAACGACGACTGCTTTAGGATAGATGGCTTGCAGCCGATCTTCATTCCGAGAAATATAAGGTGCCCCTTCCAGGCTGGCTTTTTTACCGACCATGATCGAGGTACATGCAGAGCGTGTGATCATTTTTTCTCCTCCAAATACTTGTGCTATCGCTTGTCTTTACCATTATGCGCTGCAACCCGCCGGACCTGCAATAGCGGCCCAATGATGGCCGCGCACAAGCCGATCAACATGACCCATGCCGGCAGGTCCCCACTAGGCCTCCCTGGCGTGACGATAGCGGCGACTTGCAAACCGATGCCGATCAAGCCGACCAGCGAGCCACCAGCGATCAAGCCGCTAGCCAGCGACACGCCCAACCCCACCCGGGTATCACGCACCCCTGCCGCGCTGACCTTCATCACCAAAGCACGCAACAACGCCCCTACCAAGATCGCACTGGTCGTTGCCATCGGCAGATAAAAACCTAATGCAACTGTCATGATCGGCAGCTTCAACAACCAACAAACCAATCCCAACACGATACCGACGATCACCATCGCCCAAGGCAGCTTGCCAGACATGATCCCTGCAGTTAAGGTGGCGATCAAATTAGCTTGCGGCAAGCCAAATGGCGGATTTGCCCCGCCGATCGCCAGCTGTGGCGCCAACAAGCTGGTGGTCGCCATGACAATGATCACCCCGATCAAGGCCGCCAAGATGAAATACGGCCGCACCACATGCCGGTCGATACGCACCAACACGCCGACTTTTTGGGTTTGCGTATACGCACCGCCAACAGAGATCGCCGTGACGATGAAGATACCAAACAATAATAACCATTGCGTATGTTGGCCATCCCGCCACCCGCACAAGACAAATACCGCCGTCATGATCACCAAACTGGCAATGGTCATCCCTGATACCGGCGCATTCGAACAGCCGATCGTCCCGGCCATACGCGCAGACACGATGACAAACAGCAGCGCCAAACCCGCAGCCAACACCGCCGCTAGCAGACTTAACCCCAAATGGCCGCTGACCAACCAACCAGTGATGACCACCACCGCTAACGCACCACCCAGCCGTCCCAAGAAATGCTGACTGCCAGCAGCAGGGCCTGAGCCTATGGTCTGTTGCAATGATGTTCGAATCACCGGGATCAGCTTCAACGCCCCGATCACCCCGCCGCACAGCATCATCCCAGCACCGATATACTTGGCATAAGCCCCTGCCACCGCATCAACATCCAGTTGCGCGATCGGCGTGGCTGCATTCCATACCTGCGCCTGCGGATCTGCAAATTGTGTAAAATAAGCGATCAAAGGCGTCAGCCCAAAATTAGCCAGTAAGGACCCGGCAAACATCGTCAACGACACTTCCATCCCGACCACAAATCCGATCCCGATCAGCATCGGGTTCACTTCTAACGCAAATTTCCAGCGATAACTGGCATCGCCGACGACCGTGATGGTGGTGTTCACCCACCCCAATACTTGCGTTGATAATGCCGTCACCAACCCGCCGATCCCAAATCCCCAAGCCATCACCCCTAGCTGGTCGCTTGCTGCTTCACTGGCAGTCAATGCACTGGCGATCGCTTGCGATTCAGGATAAGGCAGCTGCTTAGCTTGGGAGATCACCATGAAATCTTCGACCAACCCGGCCACACTCACTGCAAACACCACCGCTGCGGCACCGACTGCGCACCCCGCCCAGAAATTGACTCGGCCACCGATCAAAATGATTGCAGGAACGACATAGATCATGCCGCTGGCAATCGATTCACCGCCGCTGGCCATTGCTTGGATCAGATTCTTGCCGCGCATCCCTTGAGGCGCCGCCCATAACTGCACCAACCCTGACCCAATGATCGCCCCAGGGATCCCTGCAGCCACAGTCAGCCCGGCTTTCATCCCTGAATAAGCGGTGCTGGCCGCAAAAATCAGTGCCAAAACACTCCCGATCAACAACACGATCCCCCGCTTTTGTCGCGGTTTTCCCAACATGCGCGTGCCTCCTTGATGACGATTGTTAATAGGAAATTATCTTATCAAAATTCGGATTGACATGCGACAAGTATGAAAACATCCTAACTGACCGCTATTACAGGAAAAATAAGCGAACAATAGCATAGGCTTAGTTTGCAATCATTCGACCGTCTTGTTACGATTATATTATTAATAACGTCATCGCTGAGGATTTCCCCTTTTTCTCATTGTCGTCTATGGCTATACTAAATAAAACCACCAAAAGGAGTCTGGCTATGATTCGACCGATCAATCGCGACCAAACATGGTTACAACGTGTCGCCAAACCGGCAACACCTAAAGACACTGCTGTGATCACAGATTTACAAGACACTTTACGGGCCCATCAAGATCATTGCGTCGGCATGGCGGCTAACATGATCGGCAGTGATCGGCGGATCATCATCGCCCAGCTGGGACCAATGGCGATCCCGATGATCAACCCGCAGATCATTGAAAAACATGACCCTTATCTCACCACAGAAGGGTGTTTATCATTATCTGGACAACGCCAAACCAAGCGCTATCGATCGATCACGCTTCAATATCTCGATGCCCGCTTTCAACCGCAACAGCAAACCTTCAATGATTACTTTGCGCAAATCGTTCAGCATGAATGCGACCATTGCGACGGTATCTTGATCTAAGGTACTTGATCTGCAAAGTTAAACAAGCACCGCCACCACCCATCAAAAATGATGGACATTGGCGGTGCTTGTTGCGTGCAAATTTCGGTTCGATCAATTAGCTTGGCCGAGTTTAAGTCGTATCTCGACGACAAAATGCTTTTGATGTTAAGTACCTGCAAAACGTATCGGTCTGACAGAGGCTGTTTACTGCCGAATCTTTGCCAGCAATAAACGCCCGTCTGCTTGCGCGTATGCCAATTCCCACACTTCGCTGAAACGCTCGATCATTGCATCATCGTGTTGAGTTTGATTGAAGGCTGCTGGGCGATCGAGATACTCGAAGTAATCGCGAGCTTGCGCGGTGATCACCACATGTGGATGATCGGCGTCGCTTAATTCTTGTTGCATATCGATCAATACCAAGTCTTCAAGCCGATTGAGCCGTCCTGCTTGCTGCCAGCGATCCAAGATGGCTTTTTGCCGGCTAAAACACTTACTGGTCATATGTTGGGCCAAAGTTGCTTGGTCATTTTGCGACCAGGCTTCTTCAACGGTGTAAAATAACGGCTCGAAATCTTTGGCTAATGCAGGATCGATCGGGGACAACGCTTCTGTGCGCGTTGCGGCTCGGTCTTGTTGTCGCCGTTTGAGCAGCTGCCAGCCGCCGACTGCCAAAGCCAGCACAATTATGGGTCCCCCAAACCACAAACCGCGTCCTAATAACATCCGGCGTCCAGACATCATATGACCGCCGCCATAACTCGGGTGGCCCCCCATATGCATCCCGCCGCCACCACCAATGGCGCCGCCGACGCGGGCTGAGACGCTGACGGTGGGGGCACAAAACAAGGCGACTATCAGGCTAATTGTCAGGAAGATTTTTTTCATTCGTAGTTCCTCATTGATTCAAACTGCGCGGTTGCCAAACATCAGCCACCGGAAACACTCGCGGCTGCGCAGTCGCCAATAATGCCGCATCTAACTGCAACGAAACGACCGCCGCTTGGTGATACGCTTGGTAATAATAACGGCGGCTTTCTGGTACCACGGCCGCGCGATATACCGAATATGTCGGCTGATGCGCCAAAGACTGCGGCACCGTCACCCCATCTAACAGCCGCCAAGCGGTGACGATCGCGGCTTGTTCATTTGCCGGTTGATCGGTGCGCTCCTTGTAATACGCGGCGCGAATAAATCGTGCACCTGGAGATGACGAACCTGGCGGGATGGCTTTGCCAGACAAGTTGCCCGTCGTCACCCGTGGCGTGTTCAACGGAACGCGCCCCGCCAAATATTCCGGAGTAAATTCGACATAACGCCCCAGCCGTTCGCGCTGCACATCAAAATCTGGGCTGTTCGTCACCACCCCCAAGGGATTTGGACGCAAGCGCAGCGGCTGCTCAGTCGGTTCGATCACAGCGATCGCACCAGTTGGGTCGCTAACGGCAAAATGCAACTCCGGATAGCCATATTTGGTATCGCTTTCGTTATCGGCCATCAACTCGATTGCTGGCAAGTGCGCCGCAATGTCTGCCACTGAGCGACAATTGGCCAACAACCAAAAGCCTAACTCATAAGGGGCTAATTGAATGCGATCCGACCGCCGTTTGGTCTGCAAGCGCGCACCATTGGCGAAAGTCAGCTTTTGCACGCATAACCCATGCTCATTGACGCCATCGGAAATGTCGATCCGCTGACCATAGATTGTGCCGCTGCCGATCATCGCATAAGGATTGCGATATTTATGATGGTCAAATGGACTTTGCCAAGCAAACTCACGCGGGATAAAAACCGGCCCTGCGCCGAGCTCATGCCAATCCATGGTGCGGGCTAAAACATGCGTCAGGTCTTTAGCAACAAGGTGAATACTGGTGCACATAAGCCCCTCCTACAATAATTGCTGCAAGCGTTCCAAAAACGCCGCTGGCGGTTGATAACCCACCACCGCATCAACGATATGCCCAGCCTTTTTGACGATCACGCTGGGAGCGCTTTGCACCCCTAACGCCTCAGCGACATGAAAATCCTGGTTGACTGACAGCGTGACAAAACGCACCCGCTTAGCGATTTCTGGGTCACTCGCTACTTGACTCAAGGTGTGGTCCATCCGAATACACGCTGGGCAAAAATCCATGCGAAAGTCGACCACCACGATCCCGGACTTAGTGGCAGTGGCATAATCTTCATCATGGATCAATTCGATCATCGCTGGCATGGTGTCATCTCCTGACTAAAACACACTTTCTTTTAATCAGTATACCACCGCCAGCGATTCTTGGCTTTGGCATATTGATCGATATCACCTTCACACTGCAGCGACAAAAAAACACGCCAGCATCGCTGCGGCGTGTCTTAATACTGAGTTTGTGACAATTACTTGCCTAACTTAGTCTTATCAGTGACTTCCAACTTGTCGTTGAAGGTGTAAACAACTGGTTCGCCAGTTGCCATTTCCAAGTTGATGATATCTTCATCAGAAATGTTTTCGATATACTTGGTCAACGCCCGCAAGGAGTTACCATGCGCTGCGATGATGACGTTTTTGCCAGCCAATAAGTCTGGGGCAATATGATCTTCCCAGAAAGGAATGACCCGTTCGAGGGTGACCTTAAGGTTTTCACCACCAGGAACAATGCGTGGATCCAGGTTGGCATAACGACGATCTTGAGCAGCGGAACCTTCGTCGTCAGCACTCAATAGTGGTGGCAAGGTGTCGTAAGAACGACGCCAGATGTGCACTTGTTCGTCGCCCCACTTTTCAGCGGCTTCAGCCTTGTTTTGGCCTTGTAAAGCGCCGTAGTGGCGTTCATTTAAGCGCCAGGTCTTGGTTTCTGGAATCCAAAGTTGGTCAGATTCTTCCAGTGCAAAGTGCAGCGTCTTGATCGCACGGGTCAAAACGGAGGTGTAAGCTTGGTCGAATTCAAGGCCGGCTTCTTTGAGCTTGCGCCCAGCCGCCTTTGCTTCTTCAACACCTTTGTCGCTTAAGTTAACGTCGACCCAGCCGGTGAACTGGTTGGACAAGTTCCATTCACTTTGACCGTGACGGATAAGCACTAATTTTGCCATCTAGAAATTACCTCGCTTTTAATTTTTATATCTCGTTAATGATACCGCATTTCAGAAAAAAACGCGACGCCATTTTCTTAATTTGGTAGTATAGAAGCAAGTATTCCCTGCTTAACGCACATTTTAGTAGGCATGATTTGCAAAAGGAGAACGCATGCGAAAAATTTGGTGGATCATCGGCGGTATCTGGTTGCTTAGCATCATCTATTTCCTCGTCTATGTGAATTCATTGTCACTGCAACTATGGGTCAACAGCTCCGCTTTCGGTGCCGGGGTGCATATTGCCGCCGATTTTTGTTTGTTTGGCGGCGCTTTAGCCTTGATCTTACATTTCATTAGCAAGATCCGACGCCATTGAATGATTACAATAAACGTGACGAGGACAACATCATCTAGTCGCGTTTTACAAAGCCCCGCCTAGCGACATAAAGCGCCTTGGTACCGCGATTCGATGCCGAATCGTGGTACCAAGGCGCTTTATTATGGGTTAAAACTGTTTTGTTTTTCAGCCGCTTTTGGGCTCACATTAATTATCCGCGATCTTCTTGACCCCAATAATATCTAACAAGAACGTGAAGATCGGGATCCCGACGATCAAACCCCACACCCCAAATAACTGCTCGCCGACGAGCAACACCACAAAGGTAAAGAAAATCGGTAGTTTGGTTCGGCTGGACATGAATTTTGGATTTAAGACATATGCTTCAAGGGTATGGATCACTAAGATCATAATGATGATCGTGATCACCCCTTTGATCCCATCAACCGTAAACGCAATGATCGCCAGCGGCAGTGTTGAAATAAAGGCCCCTGCCACTGGGATCAACGATAAGATGAAAACCATGATCGCCAAACTGGGAATATTGGGCATTTTCAGGAAAATCAAGGTGATCGTGGTGATCGCTGTATTGACCATGGCGATCACGATTTGTGCTTCGATCACCACACCGAAGGTATCGATGAACTTATCTGCAAAAAACTTCAGATCTGCGAAATACCAGCCAAACGGCGAATGGATAAACAAATTGCCGAACTTTTTAAGACTATCGATTTCAACCGTGAAAAAGAAGCTCAGCAACAACGACAAAACAAAGGTCACACCCATTGCGCCAATACTACCGGCATACTGAAGCAAGGCAGCCAGCCAGTGTTGGATCTGTGTTTTCAAATTCATCTGATCGATACTTTTCAAGATCCACTGGATCGTCTCGTTATTATCAAATGAACCATTATTATAAAATTCCAGCACTGAGTTAAACAAACTGACCGTCTGCTTGATGATCTCTGGCACATAATGGATCGCCGCATACATGACGCCAGCTACTACTAGCAGATAAAGCGGCACGACCACTGCCACTGCCCGGATCGGAATGTGCCGCCGAACAAGATTCAACACCCGCGTCACCAAAAAAGCAAAAATGAAGGTCAATAAGATCGTGCTCATAATGCTGCGTGCCAGCCATAAGACCACGATCACTGACGCTAATACACAGGCACGGCGAACCGGCGTGTTTTTCAAAAAATTCTGATAATGCAACCAAACCCCTCCCCGCTGCGCTCATTATACCAGAGTTCGCCTAGCCAAACGAAAAAGGCGCAGTTTTCACCACGCCTTTTGGCAAGCTAATCAAAGACGGCTAAAGTCTTAGTCGTCGCTTTAGTGGTTTTGGTCAAAGCGCCTTGCACCATGATCCGATTAGTTTCGCCTTCTGTTGCCGAAGCACACGTGATCAGGGTCACGAGTTTCTTGCCGGCGACATCGTTGATCCATTGGACTTGTGTTTCATTCACCGTCGTCTTAGTCGCCACTTTATACGTATAGACCTTGGCCATATCAGTTAAATAAACCGTATTGCCCACTTGAACGTTTTTCAAAGGGGAAAATAAGATCCCGCGATCGGTCATATAATGCCCTGCCAAAGCGTAGTTGCCTTGACCCATTTGCTGATCAGGCTTCATCGTGCCAGCGCCTGTCGAAAGATTGCTGTTGGATAAACCTTTTAGGATCGGAAGCTTCAAGTTCACCGCCGGGATCGCGATCTTGCCGATCGCATTACGCTGATTGGCCGTCGCTGCCGCTTTGCCAACAGTCGAAACATCCAAGGCTTTGACTGATTTAAAATCAAAATTTCCTGGGGTCTTTTGATTCTTTTTCACCGTATTGGCATCGATTTTTTGCATCGTTGTTTGGGTGAGGTGATCAACGACGAACAACTTGATCTGTTCGTTAAACACCAGTGCTAAGCCGACAAGCAAGCCGAGCGTCAATAATACACGCCACAGCCACACTCGCTTGCGGCTGGATTTATGCTTCGCCATAATCCACCTCCGAACCTTCATTTTACACTGTCACCGCCAGCACCACAACCAGCACCGCCAAACCATGCGCGCAACCGCTATAAGTCACACGCTGTTACCGTCATTATATTGCGTTTGCAAGCAAATTGCGAGCAATTAATTTCACTGCAACCAAGGTGATTCGTGCATCAAACGCCCCTCCGCTAACTACTAGCGCCAGTGTGCCTGCAAAAAAAGTGCGCTTGGATGTTATCCAAGCGCACTTTTTTGGAAACTTTTAGCTGGCGGTTTCTAGCCCCAAACGTCCACGAAACTCACTTATGCAAGAGATCATTGATCGAATTGATCTTGGTCATATAAGTTGGTACGGCCAAGCCGACTTGGGCGCCTTTGAGATTCACGCCTAAATCCGCAAACTTTCCTTTGTAATCCGCGTAATACTTGCCACTGGTATTGGGTAACCAAGCGGACACTTGCGCATCTGCAGCATTCGTGGCGATGCTGGCCCACATCGGTTGGATCTCCATTGGGCGAATCGTCACGTCGTAGCCAATCGTCTTCAGCGCTTCCGCTACGACATTCGTGGAGGCAATTTCTGAGTCCCAAGCCACATATGTCATGGTCAATTTCTGTCCGTGGACCTTGGCCAAGCCTTTGGTCCACTTGGCTAACTCAGCTGGATGTTTCTGCAACCACGCCTGCGCTGCTTTAGCCGGGTCCTGACCGGCGTTGACTTTCAACATCACGCTCGACATTTGCTTAGGGGTCCAATAGAAGCGATCCAAAAGCGTATAAGCTTGTGGCGCGTCATGTTTGAGGCCTTTGCGGACGATCGTATGGATGTCTTCTGCCTTGCCGTATACCCCCTTAGGATCTTTGAGAAACTTGAGCGGGTACTTCGTGAACATCCAATGCGGCTGCCAACCCGTCACAACGATCGGTTGCTTATGGCGGATGGCTTTTTGCAAAGTTGAGGTCATCGCCGCAGTGGAACTTGTTTGCAGCTGCCAATTGGCCTGATCCAAACCATATGCCGCAATGACTTTAGTGGTACTACCCATCACCCCGGCACCTGCATCGATACCGGTGATCGTGTAGTTGATTTGCGGACCGAGTTTTTGAGTCTCATTATAGCTGGCCGGCCGATTCGAACACGCCGCCAATGCCATCACAACGAAGGTCAAAACCAATACTTTGAGTTTTCGCATGCCACCACCCCTTCAGACCTTGTTCCGGTTGAGGGCTTGCGTGACGCGATCTAAGATGATCGCCACGATCACGATGGCTAAACCAGCGGCAAAACCGCCACCGGCATCATTGCGACCGACCGCAAAGTAAACTTTCGTCCCCAGTCCCATTGCCCCGATCATCGAAGCAATCACGACCATCGATAACGCCAGCATCATGCTTTGATTGATCCCGGCCATGATGGTGGATTTGGCTAATGGCAACTGGACTTTGAAGAGCTTTTGCCAAGGGGTCGCGCCAAAGCTGTCCGCAGCTTCGATCAATTCATCAGACACTTGGTGAATCCCTAATTGCGTCATGCGCACCGTTGGCGGCATCGCAAAAATCACACTTGCGACGACCCCAGGGACCATTCCGATACCAAAAAACGCGACTGCCGGGATTAAGTATACGAACGCTGGCATGGTTTGCATGAAATCCATCAAAGGCTTGACGATCATCGCCACAGTGCGGCTTTTTGCCGCCCATATTCCTAATGGAACGCCGATGATGATCGCGATCAAACTCGCCGTCAATACCAACGTCAACGTCTGCGTCATATCGCGCCAAAATCCTTGATTCCAGATATACAACAAGCCTAAGAACTCAAAAATCAACAGTCCATAGCGCTTGCTGTGGCGGATCACCCACCAAGTTCCGCCAACGATCACGACGATAAATAATGGAATGGGCAGTAAATCAAACACCCACTGGATCGCATTAACGATCGCCGCTAAAAAGTTCGTGATCGCATAGAAAAAACCTTCAAATTGGTTCAGCCACGCAACAAACGCGTCGATCCATTGTGCTAATGGCAGTTTAGACATTGACGTTCACCTCATTTCCTGACAAGGCCCCTAAGACGGCCCCACGGATAATGATGCCCAACAATCGGTGATCATCGTCAACGACCGCATAAGGAATGGGAGTACTGGAAACAGCATCCATCAAGTCTGCCAATGGCGTGTCCAAATGCGTGGTGGGGACTGTATCTTGGACCAGCGGGCGAATGTCTCTTTGGCCTGCTTCAATGGCTAAACGGACTGACTTGGCATCAATGATCCCGCGCAAGTGCCGCTTAGAGTCCACCGCATACAAACTAGAGATCTCATTTTCGCGCATGCGCCGCGCTGCTAAGCGCGGCCCATCTTTGTCGATGTTCACCGTAGTGGCACGCACCATCACATTGCCGGCGGTATACACTTTGGAGCGATCAACGTCTTCGATGAAGCGTTCCACATAGGCGTCAGCAGGTTGACTTAAAATTTCTTCCGGCGTCCCGATCTGCACGACTTGACCATCTTTCATGATCATGATCCGATCCCCGATGCGCAAGGCTTCGTTCAAATCATGCGAGATAAAAATGATCGTCTTATGCATATTTTCTTGCAAGTCCAGCAATTCGTCTTGCATGTCTTTTCGATTCAGCGGGTCCAAGGCCGAAAAGGCTTCATCCATCAATAAGATTTCTGGATCATTAGCCAGTGCTCGGGCCAAGCCCACTCGCTGCTGCATCCCACCAGACAATTGAGCGGGATATTGTTCTTCATACCCTTTCAAACCGACTAAAGCTAAAGCTTCCTTCGCCTTTTGGGCACGTTCAGGTTTGGCGACGCCTTGGATCTCTAAGCCGAATTCCGTGTTTTGTTGGATCGTCCGATTAGGCAAAAGGGCAAAGCTTTGAAAAACCATGCTGAGTTTTTCGCGCCGCACGGTTTGCAATTCTGCCTTAGACAGCTTGGCGATATCTTGACCATCGATCAAAATACTGCCACTGGTCGGGTCGATTAGGCGGTTGATCATTCGAATCGTGGTTGATTTACCAGAGCCTGATAAGCCCATAATGACAAAGATCTCACCGTCATTGACCGTAAAATTCGCCCGATCAACGCCGACTGTGACGTCGGTTTCAGCCAGGATCTCATCTTTGGTTTTGCCTGCAGCCAACATGTTTTGAGCGGCTTTTTGGCGTTTGCCAAACAATTTGGTTAGGTTCTTGACCTCGACTTTGGTTGTCATTAAATTCCTCCCTCTGTGAGTTCAAACATATTTCTTGCGAAAGCATCAGGTTTTATGTTACGCGGAAAAATAGGCTAAATCAAATCAAGTTTCTAATCTTGAAAATTCTCTCATCTGGCCATGACTCTGTGAAATTTTTGATTAACGTCACAAAAAATACCCGAAACGGCACCGTTGCGGGTATATTCTCCAACTTATTTCTTATTATTAGCTTAAGTAAACAAGTCAATGCATTATGAATAAATAATGAGTATTTTCTAATTTTCTGGAGCCATCGCTTCTTGGAAAGGCAGCGTCTCATCAAAGGCGATCGCATGGCAAAGTGTTATTTTATCTGGACCGGTATCACATCCTAAAGCCAGCACTTGCACCCCTGCTTGCTTGGCCACAGTAATTGCAGGGGCCAGCTCGGCAAAACGTTCGTGGTAGATCGTCATGCGTTGGATCCCGCTGAGCTGCACCACGAACAATAAGTAACTTGCATAGCCAGCCGTTTGCGCTTGCGTCAAGGTATGAACATGTTTCAACCCGCGGGTCGTCGGTGCATCAGGAAAAGCCGCCAAATCGCGATTAGCCAAGGTCACCCCTTTGGTTTCTGCAAACCACTTCTTCCCATTGGCATCACTGCCTGCAAAATCCAGTCGGGAATCGCGCCAAGTGGTTTCGGGATGCACCACTAATGGCGCCGCACACCCTGGCAGCACCAAACTGCCATCCCGCAGCGCCGCATTGACGACTCGATTAGGCGCAAGGCTGTCAATATTGATCCAGCGGCCATCTCGCTGCACTGCCAGCACGTCATAAGGCGTCTTGCGGGCGAGATTGTCAGCGCGGCGCACACTGATCGGAAACCCAGGGATCAGCAATTCCTTATTACGTCCGGTGTTACTCAAATGCGCCAGCTGCTCTTGCCCATGCAAGGCTACTTTGACGGTAAAGCGGCTAACACGCGCGATCACCGTCGCAATTTCGACGTTTGTATATTGCATCATGCCCTCCTTGATCCAGCGGTTTTAACTCTCCAAACAAAATACGCCTCTGCCCCTTTGATGGCAATGATCAACAGGGCAGAGGCGCTTATTTTAGGCTCGCCATCCCAGCTTCTGCGGGTGATGGTCAACGATCAAACTTCGAGACTATTTGCTATCAGAAGATCAGCGCACGATGATCACTGACGCATTCGCTTCACGCGCGATCTCACCGGCAACATGCCCGATGTGATTATGCCCGCGGCGCTTGTGTGAGCCTAGAATGATCAGATCTGGTTTGAACGCAGGTGCGACTTCTTCTAAAATCACATGCGCCGGATTGCCTTCACCGATCAATGGCTGCACGTCTTGTGCACCAAACGCCTCAGCTTTTTCTACATAGGTATTCAAGTTAGCCGCGATCTCACCGCGACGTTCACTCAACAAATCTGGTGACAGTGATTGGTAGATGTTCAAGTCGCCAGTCTCAAGGACTGAGACGATGCCCAACGGGATCGCGTAGATCTTCGCCAGCGTGCATGCATAATTGAATGCCTTGCGCGACGATTCGTCGTCATCATCATCGACCGCCAATAATAGGCGGTTGTAGTGCATGGATTCTACTTCAAACTCTGTTTCAGTTGCCATGGTGAAACCTCCTATAAAGAAATTTATGGGGTGAACCCCACCGAAAGCGCTGTTTGAGTTAAGCGTCACCTTTGTTTTCGGCGAAAAATTGTTTGTACCGCCCAACATAATTATGGAACATATACGTCATCAACACCCAGCGTTTTAAGCTCATATCTTTATTATAAAACACCGTCGTGCCATAACGCTTTTGAGCAAGCAACTGTAAGGCGCGCTCTTTATCCGCATTATCTTTGGCGTAGTTTTTGAAGACTTTCTTCGGCACGCCAAGCCATAGCTGATGCTGACTTTCATCTTTATTACCGTATACCGTAGGCTGTTTTGCTAAAGTCTCACTAACATAATCCAACACTGGCCACTGAGCGAGGTTATAGCCATTCAACGTGACAAAAAAGCTGGAACGCCCTTGGCGGATGTTGATCTCAAATAACTTAAAGGTATGATCGCGTTCATCGTATTTCATGTCAAAATTGGCAAAGCCGGTAAATTTGATCGCTTCCAAGAATTTTTGCATTTTGTCATACAAGTCTTGGTTATATTCAGGGATGATCGCGACATAGTTGCCAATTGCTGCAGGCGTCGGATCTTCCAGCAACGGATGGCCCAAGCACATCATCTTCACCTGGTGATGTTGGTCCACATAGGCATTTAATACGCGCATGTGACTGTCATCGCCTGGCACGAAGTCTTGCAAGATCAAATCACTCGTATAACCATTGTCATAGATCTTGGCAATGATCGTGTTAAGTTCAACTTGCGAGTGGATCGTGAACGCTTTTTTGCGCCCTTCAAAATGGATCAAGAGCCATTCAACAGAGTTGGTCGGCTTCAAAGCAACGGGAAATTCAAACGGCGTTGAAATTTGCGCCCCGGATTCATACATCGCCTTGGTAATGATCTTCGTCTTGGGATAAGGCAGGTCATATTCGTCACAGACTTGATAGAAGCTTTCTTTGGAGTTAAGCCGCTTTAACAGATCGTAATCCACATATGGGCAGATAAACGTCTGGCTCAATTCCGCCTTATGCTTGGAAACCAGTTCGGCATACCCATCACCACACGCGATCAAAATGATTTTTTCTTGGTGATCAGCATACTTTTCAGCGACTTTGCGCATATGTTCAATGAACGTCGGATCCGAGTCGAAGTCCGGGATCAAGTGCACATTCACGATCTTAGAAAAGCGAGTCGGCGCCAGTTGCACCTTGGCATACACGTCCACCACTTGTCCGGTGAGTTCGTGAAAAGACCGTGCCATGCCATATACGTTCATGTCGCTGCCTAGCAACACCGGCGTAAACCTGGGAATCTCTGTCATTCTTAATATCTCCTAATCAATAACGTCTCTGCGGACGGTTTCACTAGGCATTATACCACAGCCGCCATCGCCACCCAAAAATCGCCAGTGCCTTTTACAGAAAAAAAAACAGGGCACAGCCGACCACGGCTTGCCCTGTGTGTTGCTGCATGATCACGTGCAAAACAGTGATCATGCATAGTTCAATTCATAGTCGCTAGATTCATGATAATGCCAAACTTTGGTGAACAAGACGTTGCTAATGATTGCCAATGCCACTGGAATGATCAAGAACAATAAGGTGACTTCGATGAGACTGCCAGCAGTCGTATGGCCGATACCTGCCAATGCTGCCAAAGGTCCGATCAAGCCTGCAAAGCCAAAGCCGGCACTCATTGGGGTCCCTTGGATATTGAAGATAGCGCCTAAACCACCCATGATCCCGGCATTGATCAAAATCGGCAAGAACAATTTCGGCCGACTGAAGATATTGGCCATTTGCATTTTAGGCGACCCCAAGAAATGCGCGATCGAAGTCCCAAACGAGTTGGCTGACCAGCCATAAACCGTCAAGGCAAACTGTGTCCCAACGACTCCAAGGTTCGCCGAACCTGCACCGATACCAGCCAAGGTGATCGCAGTCGCGATCCCCACGGTACTGATTGGGCTGACGATCAACAAGCCAAAGGCGATCCCCATTAAGACCCCCATTACGATCGGTTGCATGACCGTTAAATTCTTGATCACGATGCCGATCGCTTGGGTGAAGGCGCTGACTGGGCCTAAGGTCAAATGCCCGATCCCACCAGCAACTAACAACAAGATGCTAGGCATCAACAAAATCGTGTAAGCCTTTAAGGCATTACCTAACCACAAGATCAAAACATAACCGATCGCCAAAGTGATCCCAGTATTGATGATGTCTCCGGTACCGGCTAGTGCAAAACCGGATTTAGCCGCCGTCACATTCCCCGCGCCGATCAGCGCAGCTAATGCTAAAGAAGTCGTTTGGATCGGCGTGAATTTTGCCAGCATCCCTACACAAACCGCTGATAATAAAGGCATCATGGTTTGCGCAGCCCCTGTGAAAACAGTGATGAACGCTAGTTGTGGCCATGTTGGTAATAATGCATTGACCAAGGAGTTGAAGATCGCCCCTGGGATCAACGCCACGATGATCCCAATTGACAACCCATTCAAGATATTCATCGTGACAGTTTTGGCATTTTTCATGGCTGATTACCCCCGAATTTCGTGTTCAGAAACACCACCATTATAGATGGTGTCCGCGTCATGTAACGCGATTGCGACCATATTTTCCACTGCTGGCCGGGTGTAAAAGGCCATATGCGGGCTGAGGGAAACATTCGCCATGGTTTGTAACTTCAGCAGACGCGCGTTAGGCACATCCTTGCCGGTCAAGTTATCACCAAAGATCCCATTTTCATCTTCAATGGAGTCCAGCCCAGCTGCTGCGATCGTCTTATTTTCCAAAGCAGCGATCAAAGCATCAGTATCAACGATCGGCCCACGGGCGCAATTCAAGATGATCGCCGTTGACTTCATCTTGGCCAAAGCATCCGCATCGATCAAATGATGCGTTGTGTCATCAAGCGGGGTGTGGACGGTGACGATATCAGCGGTTTGCAGCAGCTCGTCTTTGTCCACATAGGTCAAAACATCACTCAATTCCGGTCGATGGATCGGATCATTCGCAATGATTGTTGCGCCTAAAGCGTAGAACAACCGTGCCACAGCAGAGCCGATCTTACCAACCCCAATGATCCCAACAGTCAGCGTGTGGATCTCTTCGGCTTCCATGCCGCCCCAGCTGTAATCGCCAGCTGCCATCCGCGCACGGGTCTCGTTGAGATGGCGAACCAATACCATCGCATGTGTCAAGGTCATTTCCCCAACAGAGCGTGGCGAGTATGCCGGCACGTTGGTGACCTTCAAATGATTGGCGGCCGCCGCAGCTAAATCGATGATGTCATAACCGGTGATCCGCAAGGCGATATGCTTGACCCCTGCAGCTGCGATCGCGGCATAATCTTCAGCACTGCCGATCGCGCCATGCTGAGCCAAGCACAACACATCGTGGCCAGCAAGGCTGGGGATATCTGCCGGGGTAAAATCGTGGCTCACCGTATCGATCGTGGCCCCTAATTCCGCGGCATTCTTCTTAATGGCAGCATCTTCATCTGGACGAACTGAGTACATTTGCACTTTCATGGTAAATCCTCCTAAGTATGTATAATGGCGGTTAACAACACAAAACCCCGCAGCCATAATCGACTGCGGGGTAAATGGGGACGATTCTTCGTCACGATTTGCCACGCAGTCGAGAGCCGATCTGCGTGGCCTAAACTCAAGTCAATGAGCCTCGCACCAGACAGATCACTGTCTAAACGCGAAGCTAAACGCAACATGCAAGTTGGACTTGAGAATCTTGATCATGATGAGAACCTCCTAAGAAATTGATTAACGTTAGATTACCACAATGAGCGTATTTGTCAACTAAAAATCTAATTGAATCACCAAAGACTGGTTTCACCCCTACCGATCAGCGCAAAAAAATAGACTCCGCTTCACTTACTTCGTGATTCGGAGTCCTTAAGTTAAGGATGTTCGCGGCGTTACTGCACATGTCTGTGTGACATTTATTACTACTACAATTGAAATACTCTGACACCTCTAACTAATATTCACTTTTACGGTTCAATGAGTCGCTACGATACTGATGTGGCCATATAACCTGGCACGGTTCGGTGAATTACTTGCACCTGATAAACATCTACTGGAAACCCATTGTTCCGTTTGGATCGTAAAGTCTTGTTATTAGACTTGCGCCTCCATGCTGATTTTTTATCTAGGATACGGTTTTAGTTCTTGGTTCTTGGTTCTTGGTTCTTGGTTCTTGGTTCTTGGTTCTTGGTTCTTGGTTCTTGGTTCTTGGTTCTTGGTTCTTGGTTCTTGGTTCTTGGTTCTTGGTTCGACTTGGTGGTGGCACAGCTGTCACTGTACCTGGCTCTAATCGTTGTGTTGAACTGCATATTGCACTTTCGAGCTGTTCCTGTTCGTTCCGCGAACCTTCCTTAACTCTGACTAAAGTATAGCATGAGTTACCCGCATCTGCAAGCGCTTACCAAAAATTTATTTTGTTATTTTTTCAGAGCTTCGTGTGCTTGCTGACGGCCGGCATTAAACGCTTTTTGCTGCATTAAAGGCTGGTGATCACCCGCACTTGGCGATATTCTATCGAAAAATTTTCCCTGGTCGCGCGGCTGCCCAAAAGCACGCGATTGGCTTAGTTTAAAATTCCTACTTGATTCAATTGCAGCCAGCCAAATACCACCAAGATCACGACCAACAAGCCCAAATACCGCCACTCGCCCACTAAGATCACTGGCAGCGTCGTCAAGTTGTTGCGGCGGCGTTGCGCGTGTGCTAGCCAGGAACATCCCCCAGCAATCAAACTCAACAACACCGGTTCGAGCAATAATCCCCATCGGCCACTGGTACTGTCAACTTGTCCGGCGGCATTAAAGTGCATCGCCACCGATCGCGGCGCGATCAGCACCAAAACCAATGTCAACAACCAACTGAGCCCCACAATACACCATGTCATGACCGAGAATTTTTTCATCATCCGCTCCCCTTGCCGCTGGCGTCATGAGTCTGACAATCAGCCTAATTGCCAACCTAAAAATTCAACTCAGTACGCAAAAACCCGCTTCGGGGTGGCAGCGCCATACCCAAATAAGCGCAGCCGCCGATTAGCCGCATCAAGGCTCAAGACATATCCTGCATATTCGCTTGGCGTGCTGATGCGCCGCCGCCAGCGGCGATTATAGCGCGTGGTCAAGCCATGTTGCCAACCCATCAATGCACTGTTGTTCAACAAGCTGTAGTGGATACCGTTAACGGTGAAATCTTCTTCAACATGCCAATGTCCCGCGACATAAGCAATGATCTTTCCCGTGTTCCCACTAAAGTCAAATTGTAACTGACCCCCAAAATCAGGATTCGTGCCACAATCCAAAGTCCCGCTAGCATGCAAGTTAAACACCCGCAACAAGTCATGCAGCGCTTGGCCATTGAACCGCAAACCCGGTTTTCCTGGCCGCGTCATCGCCGGGGCATGTGCCATGATCAACACATCACGCTCACCTGCTGCTTGCAAGGCATCGGCAAGTTCTTGCAGTTGATCGGCGGTAACTGCCAGCGTTTTTTTGATGTCATAATTCTTGCGACCGCCGATCCAATGGACTGGCACATCGCTAGTATTCAAGGTGATCACGCGCACGTGGCCATGGTCAAAAACACTCAACCCATGCCGCGTCACTTGTGGCCCGCCGACTTGAGCCGCCATTTTTTCCCACACCAAGTCGTGATAGACCCAAGGATGGAAACTGCCAGCAAAACGCCGATTGCGCTCAGCATATTTATCGTTGTCATCGTGGTTGCCGCGAGCGATCACAAAGGGAATATCATCGGCTTGATAATCATTGATGATGTTGCGCAGCCGCCACATCGTCAATACCGCAGGCTCTGAGCCATCGACCATATCGCCTAGATGCACCCGCCAATCGATTGGCAACTCTGAAGCCAGCCAATGCTGTTCTTGAACATGCCAATACCCATTGGGGCCATAAAAGGTGCGGCTCAGCTTCGTGCGATCATGCGTATCGGTGATGATCGCCATATTCAATGTCGCGGTGGTCAACTGCGGTCGAATCGCCTGGGCAAATGCCTCCAAATCACGCTTAGCAAAGCGTCGGATCGTGATGTTACGCAAACGATGCATAAGGGCCTCCTACTTTAAATATTCAACCATACGCCTAACCAGACACTGACCACCAGTGTCGCGGTGACGATGAACAGATTCTTTACAGCCAAAATAAACGTTTTTGCTTTTACCGGCTGAGCGGCAAATGCGCCGACATTTTTTGCGACCGGAATAACAGTCACCAAACTCAATAATGCCAGCTTTGGCAACCAGCCATTAACCACGGCGAGCAACAAGGCCAAATACCCGGTAAGATACAGTCCCTTGAAAAACGCCAACGACTTAGCCCGCCCAAGATAATAAACGATCGTGCGCCGATTGAGGGCTTTATCTTCGGCTTCGTCGGCAATGTTGTTGGCTAGCATCAAAGCCGCGATCGCACATTGCGCCAGTCCGCTGGCCACAAACACCATTCCAGCAAGTGTCCAAGTCATCCCCACAGTATCATAAACATTGACATATACCGCGATCAGCCAGATCACATATCCCATCGTGAACCCGGAGAAAAACTCTCCGAATGGCGTCGTGGAAATCGGCCGCGGGCCACCGGCATAAGTATACCCCACAATGTAGCTGAACAGTCCTAACAACAACAATGGCCAGCCGGTACGCGCTACCATCCACAAACCCAATGCGGCGCTGATCACGACCATGATCACGATCAACCACCCGACTAATTTCGGGGAAATGTTTTCGCGTCCAATAATATTGGTTGCTTCACGGTAACGCAGCGCCTCCGTTTTCGTCGCGCGATGATAGTCTTGATAATTATCATTGGCATCAACTGCCATATTGAACAACAACATCGCAATGAAGAAAATCACCAACTCGAACAGGTGCAACTGATGATAGTGATACCAAGCATATAAACTCCCGAGCAAAAACGGAAACACCGAGGCCGTCTTTGCCTTTATTTCAACTAATTCCAAAAAATTTGCAACCGACATTTCAATACTCCTATTCGCTAATCTTTGTGGCATCATTGCAATCACCAGCTGCTTTTAGTATACCGCGGCCATTTTGACCACGCCATGCTCACTTCCCAGCATCCAGTGCATACAAGTGTTGATAGCGGGTATTGGCAGCCGCAAGGTGTGCTGGGGTGTCAGCCATTGTCAAACGCCCATCTTCCAAGAATAATACTTGATCACAGCGTGCCACCCCTTGCAGATGATGCGTGACCCAAAGCACCGTTTTATCCTGCAAGGTGGTGAAGATGGTCCGGATCAAGTCCGCTTCGGTGATCGGATCCAATCCCACTGTAGGCTCATCTAATAAGACGATCGGCGCATCTTGCAATAAGATCCGCGCCAATGCCAAGCGCTGCTGTTCACCGCCGGAAAAACCAAATCCCGCTTCGGCCATCGGCGTGTCGATCCCTTGAGGCAATTGGGCGATCAAATCACTCAATTGCACTTGGGCCAATGCCCAGGCGACTTGATCATCACTTGCTGCTTCATTGCCTAAACGCACGTTGTTTTTGATGCTGGTATTAAATAAAAACGGACTTTGATCGAGCACAGCAAACAACTGGCTGCGATGTTGTTGATAAGCCAGCGTCGAAACCCCATCGATCGTGACTTGACCACTAGTCGGGGTGAGGTCGCCCAAGACGAGTTGCAACAGCGTGGTTTTGCCCATTCCGCTGGGACCTAGTAAGGCGATTTTTTCACCGCGATGGATCGTAAAGGAAATATCCGTTAATAACCGTTGGGCTTCAGGGGTGTATTGAAAGCTGAGCTGGGCCACCGTCAAAGTATCAAAAGTGTGCGGAATGGCTTGTTGTGCCGGCAGTAGGCGCGTGGTCGGCTGCATCGCATTCAGGTGTTTGAGTGAATCACGGTAAGTGGGCCACTCGCCCACGCCTTTGGCAATATTGCTGAAGGCTTGGTCCAATGGAAAAATCACCAACACGAAGGCGCCGACCCAATTGGCCGCTGTTTGTGTCCCAGTCCAAGTTAAACTGGTCCAAATCAACAACGCCACCGGGATCACCCCAAAGGCCAGCTGGCTGATCAAGTCCCGAAACTGCGTAAACCGTGCACTTTTGTGAGTTGAAGCCGCCAATTTGGCCCATGAATGGGTTGCTTGCGTTAAAAATGCCGGCTCTTTTTGGGCGATCACCCAATCTGACAACCCTAAGACACTATCGGTCAATTCGACATACGCATCATGGGTCATCGCTTTTTGTGCTGTTTTGCGCTTGGCTTCGACCCATAATCCCCAAGCAGGCACGACAAGCAGCTGCACCAGCAATAACAATGCCATCCACAAGGCAAAGCCCCAATCGAACCAGCCGATCGCCAGTGAGGCTATCACCGTCAAGATCGTCGCCACGACCGTCGGAAAAAGTGTGCGTAAATACAGGTTTTGAATGTGGCCAATGTCATCCGCCAATAAGCCTAAGACATCCCCAGTTTGATACCGTTCTTGAATGAAGGCCGCATCTTTTTCCAACACCTGATAAAGTTTGCGCCGCATGTGACTGGTGATACGCAAAACCCAGTTGTGGCTGACCAAACGTTCAAGATACTGGAACACTGGCCGACCGATCCCAAATGCCCGGGTCAATACCACCGGCACATAAATGGCCGCAAATAATGGCATCCGTGCTGAAAAATCGATCAAATAACCCGAGGTAAACATCAAAGCACCGGCGCAAATGAAGGTCAAAACGCCTAAGGCCAGCGAACAAAACAATAAGCCGCGATACCGTTTCAAATCAGGGCGCACCCATTGATCATGTTTAAACATCAAATTCACCTCGCATCTGGGCCACTAAGGCCTGATAAGCGGTTGAATGCGCCGCTAATTCTGCCGGCGCCCCAGCCGCGACGATCTGGCCTTGGTCAAGCACTAAGACCAGATCCATTTGTTGCAACCAATGCAAACGATGAGTGGCCATGATCACCAGCCGGCCGGCAAAAAGCGGTGTCATCGTATTTTTCAGCGCCGCTTCCGTTTCAATATCCAAATGTGCGGTAGGTTCATCAAATAACCATACCGAACGTTTTTGATCGATCAAAGTCCGCGCCAGCGCGATCCGCTGTGCTTGCCCGCCAGAGATCCCACGCCCGCCTTCACCAATCCGGGTGTTGACCCCATCTGCTAAAGTCGCCACCCAATCGGTTAACCCCGCAGCTTGCAAAGCCTGTGCCACCGCAGCATCATCAGCTTCAGGCCGATAAAAGCGCACGTTATTGGCGATCGTGTCAGCGAACACATACGGATGCTGGGGAATATAGCTCAAATGGGCTTGCCAAGCTTGATCGTTCAGATCAGCCACCGGTTGGCCATCAACGACAAACGGGGTGCCGGACTGCGGTTGTAAAAATCCGCCTAACAAATTCAACAGCGTCGACTTGCCTGAACCGCTGGCACCGATCAAAGCAACGTTCATGTCCCCACTGATGGTAAAGGCAGCGTCTTTGATCCCGGTACGATCAGCATATTGATAATTCAACGCTGATACTGTCAATGTCGAGTCTGATTGCCAACCCGTATATGCCGGCAAGGCTTGGCGCAGCTGCGGCGCCGGTTGATCCAGCAGATCTAAAATAGCGGCCAAAGCGTTTTTGCCATTCAATGTGGCGTGATAATCATTCCCGAATTCTCGGATCGGCATAAAGTATTCTGGCGCCAAGATCAAACACACCATCCCAGGATACAAAGACACGCTGCCATGCAACAAGTCGATCCCTAAAAATACCGCCACGACGGCAATGGACAACGTTGCAAAGAAATCCATCGCAAAACTCGATAGCATCGCGATCTGCAAAACGCCCATGGTTTGCTTGCGATAGCGCTCGGAAACGGCATAAACGTTATCGGCATACGCCTTACTGATCCCCATCAACTGCAAGGTTTTTAACCCGCGCAATGAGTCAATGAAGTGATTAGACATTTGCTGAAACCCAGCATATTGCTGTTGCGATTTATCCCGGGCGGCATAGCCTAAGATGATCATAAACAAAATGATCACTGGAAACATGATCACTAAAGCGATTCCTGCAAGGTGATTTTCCCAGAAAATATAGCCGACGATAAACCACGGAATAATGCCCATATTCAATAATTTGTTCAAAATCAATTCTAAGTATTGTTGGACTTCGATGATCCCATCTAACGCCATCGTCACCGCATTCCCAGTACCGGCATGGGCGACGGCTTGCGGGCCTAGTGCATATAACTGCTTGATCAAACGCTGTTGGATCTTATCAGCTAAACGCCGGGCAAAATTTTCTGCCAAGCGATTGCGTCCCCAAGTGAGCACTTGCCGGGCAGCAAACGCGCCGGCAAATCCCCAAATAAACGGCCACAAGCTTACTAAAGCTTTTTGCGCCCATGAATGGACGATTCCCAATGCCAAAAAATGGCCTTGTAAAATGATGACCACCGCTTGCAATACCGTCAAGATCGCCAAGCCGATCATCACTTGTTGCACACCTGGCAGGCGTAATAAGCGCTTATCGATCATAATATCCCCCCTACTTTTCACCACAAACTCAGTTCATACCAAGCCAGTTTAGCCCTATCATACGAAAACCAGGGCCAAGACACAATCGTCTCAGCTGACTGGCTGGATCAAAATAGGCGGGCGAGTCTTTGCTGACTCGCCCGCCTAACGTCATCGCTTTTAAGCGGCTTTAACCTCTGGGATCCGCTTGTGGAAAACCACATACGCCCAGATAAAGTAAGCCAACGCGATCGGCAACAAAATGCAAGTAACGATCGTCATGATTTTTAAGGTCAACGGACTCGCAGACGCCTGCGTGATCAACAGGCTATGTGCCGCATTGGTCCCGATCAAAACGCGTGGGAAAAGCCCATTGAAGATCAAAGCCACCACTAAGGTCAGTCCTAACCCGCTGCCGATAAACGACAACAGTTCTTTGTCTTGTAAGACGCCCAAGTGTTGGATCACCGCCGCACAAACAATCAAGACGATGATCAAACCAGTTGAAAGCGGCCGCTTCGCAAAGAAGTCGGTTTGGAAAAAGACCAAGACTGCAAACACCACTTCCCCAGCATATAAGAGCCAAGAAAGTTTTTGATTCCATGCTCGGGCTCGAATGCGCAATGCGCCTTCTGTCTTCAACCGGATAAAGTTCAACCCATGCATGAAGCACATCAACGTGACCGCCACCCCGCCAACGATCGTCAACAAGTTAATCTGATCGCCAAGAGCGGCATAAACATCCATATGGCTATCGATCGGCAACGGCTGCATGATCGCCGTGAAGATCATGCCTAAGACGAACGGCGGCAAGATACTGCCAATAAACAATGCCCAGCGCCAAATACTGCGACCGCGTGCGGTTTCGGCATGAGCGGCAAATTCGAACGAAACACCACGCATGATCAAGCCAAGCAAGACTAAGAAGAACATGATGTAAAAACCAGAAAACAAGCTGGCATACCACAGTGGATACGAAGCAAACATGGCCCCGCCGGCAGTGATCAGCCAAACTTCATTGCCATCCCAATGCGGGCCGATCGTGGCGATCAGCTGTGTGCGCTCGCGTTCGTTACGCGCCAATAACCGCGTCGCCATCCCGACCCCAAAGTCAAATCCTTCCAGGAAGAAGAAGCCGATGAACAATACGGCTAACAACAAAAACCAGAGTAGTTGGAGGAAACTCATTTGCCAAACGCCTCCTTCGCAAACGGATCAGCAGCAACCCCATAGTCCGTGTGCAAGTCAGCATCCGGACCATGACGTAAGTTGCGGTGGCTGTAATAAACCATCACCCCGCCAAGCAACGAGAAGATCAGGAAATAAACAATGTTACTGAACCACAATTGTCCGGCTGTGGTCGTGGCACTGATCGAATCAGCAATCGTAAATAACCCATAAACGGTCCAAGGGTAACGTCCCAATTCGGTGATCAGCCAACCTGCCGTATTCAGGATAAACGGCAACCATAAGCATAAGCCCAACACCCATAACAGCCAGCGCTTTTGCAGCAAGGTATTGTTTTTCTTTCGACTGAACCACAAGCCCAAAATCGCAACCAATGCCAACAAGACCCCGCCGCCAGACATCACTCTAAACGACCAAAACAGGGTTTTAACGGGAACATAATAGTTTTTATCTTTACCATATTTGGCTTGCAACTCTTGGTCGACAGTTTCCATGCCTTTGACCGCACCGGAAGTCTTGTGGTAGGACAACAGGCTCAACAGATACGGGATCTCGATGTTGCCAGACACTTGATGATTTTTAGTATCGATCAACTCGACTAATGCCCAAGGTGCCGGATCTTTCGTGTCTTTGTAGACCCCTTCAGTCGCAGCAAACTTCATGGGTTGATCTTTGATGATGAATTGTGTTTGCAAATCACCTACACCGATTGCACCTACAACGGCGATCAAGCCCACTGTCAGCCCAACGCGTAAAGACCGATGATAAAAATCGACGTGATCATGCTTAAGTAAACGCCATGCGGCCATCCCAGCCACAGCAAACCCGGCAGTGGTAAACGCACCAAAGATCACATGGGGAAATTCGACCCATAATTGGGGATTGGTGATCACCGCACCAAAATCAACCAGTTTCACCCGGCCAGTCGCTTCGTTGATCGCAAAACCAGTGGGATGTTGCATGAAACTATTGGCACTCAAGATCCAAATCGCACTCAGTGTGGTCCCTAACCAGACAAACCAGATCATGGCCGCATGTAATGCCGGTTTGAAGCGATCCCAAGTGAACATCCACAAGCCAATAAATGTGGACTCCATGAAAAACGCCAATAAGGCTTCGATCGCCAACGGGGCACCAAAAATATCGCCCATGAAGCGTGAATAGTTCGACCAGTTCATCCCAAACTGGAATTCTTGAATAATACCGGTAACGACCCCAACCGCAAAACTTAATAAAAATATTTTGCCCCAAAATAAGGTCATTTTCTTATATAGCGGATCTTTTTTGCGGACATACATGGTTTCCATGATCGCCGTGACCAAGGCCATCCCAATGCTAAACGGCACGAAGAAAAAATGGAAAACCGTGGTCATGGCAAACTGAAACCGCGCCAGATCCAATACGGAAACGCCCAAAAGCATACCTATCCCTCCTTTGATTTGTCCTTCGCTTTCAGCGGAGACGATTAGCGCTCATCCCCCCAAGATCAGCATAACAACATATGGAAGCGAAGCGTTATCATTATGCTTATACCATAATAATACCGCGTCTAAAAACTCAGACGCGGCAATAATCATAAAAAATCAGCTTAAAATTCGGTGTATCAAAGACGGTTTCTCAATTGGCCCGGCTGCGATCGTATAGGCATCGCGCACCTGAGTCGCTACCCGTGCAGGATCCACGCTGCTGGCATACACCACTGCCAATGTCTCTCCTGGTGTCACTGGCGTGCCCAGCTTCTTATGCAACACGATCCCAGCGGTCAGATCAAGTGCATCAGATTGCGTGGCCCGCCCGCCGCCGATCTGCATCACCGCGGTACCTAACGCCTTGGTATCCATGGCAGTCACCACGCCGCTGGCAGCGGCTTTGACCGCCACTTTGTGAGTTGCTTGCGGCAAGCGTCTTGGGTCATCGACGACCCGCGGATCGCCGCCTTGTGCTTGGATCAGCTGTTTGAAGGCCTTTGCTGCCCGCCCGTCTTTCAATGCGTCTTCCACCATCCCCATCGCCACTTCTAATGATGGGGTTTTGCCGCCTAATTTCAACATCTGAGCGGCTTGCGCCACCAAAAGCTGATGCACGTCTTGCGGCCCGCGGCCTTTGAGCAAAGCGATGCTTTCGGCCACTTCTAAGCTGTTGCCGATGGTGATCCCTAAAGGTTGATTCATATCCGTGATCATGGCAACCGCTTTGACGCCAGCGTGTTGGGCAATGGCTAACAAGGCTTGCGCCAAATTTTCTGCGGCTTGGTCGTCAGGCATGAACGCGCCATTGCCGCTTTTGACGTCAAACAACAACGCATCGGTGCCAGAAGCCAGCTTCTTGCTCATGATGGAACTCGCGATCAAAGGCTTGGAGGCAACAGTACCCGTGACATCCCGCAACGCGTATAAGCGCTGATCTGCCGGTGCCAGTTGTTGGCTGGCACTGGTAATGGCTTGATGGATCATGGTCACTTGCTGGATGAATTGTGCGCTGGTTAAGTGGACATTGAACCCAGGAATGCTTTCCAACTTATCCAAGGTCCCGCCGGTAAACCCTAAACCACGTCCTGACACCATCGGCACCGGCACGCCAAAGCATGCCACCAACGGCACCAAAGGGATGCTGAGCTTATCGCCAACACCACCAGTCGAATGTTTATCGACTTTGACGCCAGGGATCGCGGTCAGATCCAAGCGTTCACCGCTGTCAAGCATCGCCTGCGCCAGCGCCCCTTGTTCTGCATCACTTAAACCATTAAAATAAACTGCCATCAGCCAAGCACTCATTTGATAATCGGGGATCTTATCCGCCACATAATTTTGGATCAGCCACTGCAATTCTGCAGTCGTCAACGCTTGGTGATCGCGCGTCTTAGCGATCAAATCGACCATTCGCATGTTTTATTCCTACTTTCCTTAGTTATGCTACACTCGAATAAGAATGGAGGTAAACTCATGGATTCATTGTATCACCATCTCGCTAAAGTCGAGCTGCACTGCCATCTCGATGGTTCTCTATCGCTGACTGCCATCCGCCGCTTGGCCGCTTTGGCCAATATCACGCTGCCGGCTGACGATCAGGCTTTAGCCGCATTGGTCCAAGCCCCTAAAGACAGCCAAGATCTGCTTGATTACTTGAAGCCGTTTGATTTTATTCGACCGCTTTTGCAGACTAAAGCCGCTTTGCGTCTGGCAGCTTATGACGTTTGCGCCCAAGCCGCCGCAGAAAACGTCCGCTATTTGGAGTTACGGTTTGCCCCAACCTTGTCACAAGATCGCGGTTTAAGCGTCGCAGAAACGATCCAAGCCGTGGTTTTAGGCCTTCATGATGCGATGCAAGTCTTTGACATCACGGCCAACGCCCTTGTTTGCGGGATGCGCCAAGATCGCTCTGGCGCCAATACCGCGATGTTCCAAGTGGCCGCGCCGTTGTTGGGTCACGGTTTGGTCGGCGGCGATTTTGCTGGTGATGAAGCCCATTTCCCAACGAGCGATTTGACCGCCGAAATCAAGGCTGCTCAAGCATTAGGTGTCCCGCTGACCTTGCATGCCGGCGAATGCCACTGCGTCCAAAACATCGTCCAAGCCGTCGCCGCAGGGATCACCCGCATCGGCCACGCAACTGCCTTAGCCCAAGCACCAAAGGCGATCGCCGCTTTCGTGAATGCTAATGCAACCGCGGAGTTGTGCTTGACGAGCAATTTGCAAACCAAAGCGATCGCTTCACTCGCTGAATACCCGTATCCTCAGCTTTACGCAGCCCATGCCAAATTGACGATCAATACGGATAACCGCACCGTTTCTGCCACGACGTTGACGCATGAGTACAAGATGTTTCACGACCATTTTAAAACCAGTGTGGCAGACTTTTTAACGTTCAACCTGAATGCCGCCAATGCCGCTTTTGCCACCGCTGCTGACCGCTTTGCATTGGGCCAGCGCCTGCAACAAGAATATGCCCCTTATCTGTGATCGAGGCCTAAAAATACCGCTGCTTCTGATGGCATCACAACCAGAAGCAGCGGTATTTTTAAGGATGTTGACGCGTCTTATATTCAGCCAGCGTCCGTGCCCCTGAAGTTAACACTAAAACCATTTGCTCAAAATGCATATTTTGGGTCGCCAGCCGCTTCGGTGAGTAAACATAACGCGCCCACTCACGCTGCATCCCTGCTGGCAATGCCGCAAACGCAATGGCTTGCTGAGGCGCATGATGGGCTAAGCGCGCCTGTAATTGTGGTAAAAACTCAGCATAATCACCGACACGCTGCGAACTGGTCGTTTGCGACCGCGGGGCATGTGCCAGCCAGCGCAAGTCTAACAATGTGAAATCATCGTTGAAACTGCGCATCCGAGAAAACTTTAAGCCGGTATGGCCAACTTCGCCTGTTGCTTCATCGACGTGCAAGTAAGGAAAAATATCGTCTCGGCGCACCCCAACATATCGTTGGCTGGCGCGTTTGGGATACAGCACATCAACCACCCCCAACGCGGCTAACAAGTGATCTTGGGCAATTGCTTGGATCGCAGTTTGCATTGCCGGCAGATCTAAGGCCAACACCACTCGCAAGTCAGTCGCCTTGGTTGGCGTTTTGGTATGCGGCACCGCAGCTAACATTGGCAAGCGATCCAGCACTGCATCAGTGAAGACGATATGGTGAAAGCGGTCAAACCCAAAGCGTTTTAGATCGACCATGTGCCCCTCCTAAAAGTAATCGTAGAGTTGTGTTTGCTGACTGAAGAAAATATCTGAAATCGCCGCGATCGTATAAGCATCCCCATCGATCAATCCCAGGCTGTAGCTGTCTCGCAATGAGCGCACCCCAAATGCTGCTTTGACCAATTGTTGTTCACTTAATTGCACCGCTGGCTGACCTTTTTTCACCCGCTGACAAGTTACTCGCCCATCATCGATGGCCAACTGCCACAATCCGTCATTGTCTGGGATAAAGTCATCTTCAATGGCAAAAATAACCGGTGCCAAATCGCTGACTTGATAAGGATAGCGTTGCAAGAAATCTTCAACATCAACGATGCGCGCCATCATAAAAGCAGATACCGAGGTTTTCAACCGTCCCGGTTCTGGCAATAGGTCATGCAACGATTCAGGGTTGCCCGTGGTATAAACGAACCGCGCAAACGCCGAGCGGTGCGCACCAATAAAATGGCCTAATGCGATCAACGCTGCCAAATCATCATAAAACAGCTCATGGAGGATAAACGTGTCGCCAGCGCGTTCATATACCGCATACCCACTGGGATGATCCCCCAAAAGCGCCAGTGCCACTTCGCGCTGGGGATAATGGGCGGCTAAGTTTTGCCACCACCATTTTGCCCGGATCAACCCGCCGCGAGTGGCTGCTTTATTCCGCCCATAAATCGCCTGCATCGCCGGGATCGCCGCAGTGAAAGTGCGCCGCTGCACACTCATGGCCGGATCTGGCTTAGGCACACGCGGGAAATCGACTGCTTGAATTTCATGTGTCACTTGGTCAAACGCCCCTTCATAGCCAAATCGCCGATAAAACGGGGCAGAAAACGGTGCTAGATACGAAAGCGTTTCGTGCTGCGCACGCATCTGGGCAAATGCTGCTTGCATGATCGCAGTGATCTGGCCATTACCGCCGGCCTCCGGATAGCTGGCCACATAACCGATCCCGCTCATCTTATATGAGACCCCGGCAAAATCAACGGCAAAATGGGTCCCTAACAACCCGCTGGCGAGCGGCTCACCACTGCCCCAAGCGGTTGAATGGGCATAGAGGCTGGCAAAGGCAGCATCGCGGTTGGGAGTTTGCGGTTTGTTGAAAGCATAGCGCGCTAACGCGTAAAATTGGGCTTCATTGGCTGGCGTCAATTGCTGAACGGTCATAAGTCTCCTCCAAGCTGGTTCTATTTACTATTAGTATAGACCCAATGAGCTTCAATTGTGGGGGTAAGCTGCCGCAGTGCGCATCAAGGAAGCGTTCACAGAAAAGACACAGTTTGGTGGCGATACCTTCACAGCACGCCGTTAGGATAATAGTAGTGAAAGGATGAGGCAATATGTTACTGAATGAATTCGATATGCTCACGGCTCAACTGACTGCTGTGACTTACCCCAACATACAAGCGCGCACGGAAAATGGCGCAACACTCATGATCCATACGAATCAAAAACAGCGCGAAGACCCTGCTTTTTGGCAGAGCATCCGCGCGATTTTAAAGGCGCAACTTTGGGTGCCTGTTTCCAAACGGCTGCACCAGCTCACCGATACCGACTGGCTATTACCGCCGACTCAAGCTTGAGCTTGCCAAGCGGCAAACCGATGTGCGGCGACGATCAACGTCACCATCGCATCAGGCGATAAGGCCTTGGCAACGGTTTGCAAATGCCCAGAAGTCGCGACGGCACCAATGACTTCTAAACCAAACTTGATAATATTCAAATCTTTCTTTGCAGAATAGCCGTTTTCAAAAACGGGTTCGTGGTTATACGTAAAGTTGATCTGATCTTCTGTGATCGAGCCGTCGACGTGGTTGACCATGATCCGATCTTCCAGCGCGGCCATTGGCTGGGCATCTGCCAATAAATTCAGCTTATGATCGGATTCATGGCGAAAATAGTGGCCTTGAAGCGTATTGAGATAGTCTTGAGCCGGATGCTTAAGCACCTGCAGATAATCCACGGCAGCCACCACTTTTGCTTCTGGCAACTGAGTGTGCTTTGCCAACAGGGCCTCTGATTGGGCTTCTAACCAATCCGCTAATTCGCTAATACCATACTGATCCATGCGTGACCTCCATATATATTATGCTGAGATTCATTGTATCATTTTCATTGGCAACTGTAACCCAGCGGTAACGTCAAGACCGGAAAAAGAGCGTATAATTAAGTCAAGGAGGGATGCTTATGCCACACGTCACGCATGATTTACCCATGTTCGATGCTTTCGGTGAACCGACGATCTTGCAACCAAAGATCACGTACAAACTGCGGGTCAAAAACGGCTACATCCTCGCACTCCGCCCCGACCAACATCAACGCAAATTGCCAAATCTATTGCACGTGCACGCTGATCACAAACACTGATACCAATTCGCGTGCAGCTTATTAAGGCTGAACCCATTGTTAGCCTCACATCAAAAGCGCCCTTAAGCCACGAATCTTGCTTGGATCATGGCTCGAAGGCGCTTTTTGCGCGATTTATGGCGCTTTGGGTTCCGTGATGCTCATCAACAAGACGGTGATGATGATCAATGTCCCGCCGATCAGCTCAAAAAAGCCCAAATGAAAGCCGAAAAATACGACCGCAGTCACAGTCGCCCCTAGCGGCTCAAAGGCATCTAATAAACTCACTGCCGTCACCGATACATATTGTAAGCTGATCAAATAAAGCAAGTATGCCACGATCGTCCCGCCGATCACCACAAAAGCATAAGCCCCCCATTGGCCGATTGTCAGGTGCGGACAGTCTACCCAAAACGGGCGCACCACCGTCATCGCGATACCGCCTAGCAATTGTGCCCAAGCAGTCACGACCAGCGGCGAATGGCGTTTTAGCAATTGTGCCGGCAAGATCGCATAAGCCGCTGCTGCCAATGCTGCCATTAACCCCCAAGCCAAGGCTTGAGGGGTGATCGCCAAGGCAGTCAGCTGGCCTTTGGTCACCACCAACAGGGTGCCAAACATGGCCAAGGCAATGATCAACACATCTGTGCGCCGAGGCAATTGACGCGCTTGCAACGCCACATAGATCAACACCAATACCGGCGAAAGAAATTGCAAAATGGTCGCGGTCGGAGCATTGGCAACTGCCACCGCTTTGAAATAAATGTATTGCATCGCCAGCATTCCAAACAAGATAAAGATCAGTAATTGTCCGCTAGCGCGCCGCTCACGCCAAGGCGCCAGCAATGCGGTTTTCCCTTGCAACCGCCAAGCCAACACCATCGTGATGACGCCGGCGATCAACATTTTAGAGCTGATCAGCCAGGCCACGTCGACTTGATGATCAAATAACATTTCACTGGCCGGTCCTGAGATCCCCCACAACAACGCGGCGATCGTCCCCATGACTAACCCAAAGAGCCGCTTTCTTCGCATATTGTCCTTCCTACTCAAGCCGCCGCCAGCCAGCCAGATGATCGTCCACTAAACCGGCGCCTTGCAAATAACTATAAATGATCACCGGCCCCACAAACTTAAAGCCCCGTTTTTTCATATCCTTAGCGATCGTTTGTGACAATGGTGTTTGCGTCGGGATCTCTGCTTGAGACTGCGGTCGATTGACTAATGGCTTGCCGTCTACCCAATGCCACAAATAAGCGTCGAAGCTCCCCCAAGCTTGTTGCACCCGTTGAATCGCTTGGGCGTTGACCACCACGGCTTGCAGCTTCAAGCGGTTGCGGATCAGTTGCGGATCTTGGGCTAAAGCGTCTATCTTTGCAGGCGGCATTTGGGCGACTGCCGTAAGCTCAAAATCGTAGAACGCTTGCTTGATCGCCGCACGCTTTTGCAATACGATCAACCAACTCAAGCCTGCTTGAAAGCCTTCTAAACTCAGTAATTCAAACAACGCGCGGTCATCGTGAACGGGTACGCCCCATTCATGATCGTGATACGCTTGCAACAAAGGATCTTGGGCGGCCCATGCTAAACGCTCGACCATATCGATCACCTCCACTGATGTGCGCTCATTATAATCCATTTCAAAGCAAAAAAAAACGACCGAGTCTCCTCGATCGTAAGCGCAATCATGTCGTCTTAACAATCAGTACATCACAAGGTGCCGTCCGGTTCACGTACTCTGTCACGGAACCCACTAAGACCCGCTCCATCGCATTGAGCCCGGTAGCGCCAATGATGATCAAATCGATCTTGTGATCGTGTGGAAAATCAGTTGCGATAACGGTCTTAGGATTCCCAAACCGCACGTGGATCGCGACATCTTCTAACCCCGCTTGCTTGGCACGGTCGGCAAGCCCATTCAAGTAATTTTCAGCATCTTGGGTCAATTGGTACACGGCATCGCCGGAGATCATCCCGCCATAACCGCCGATAAATTGTTTCGTATCAAGTACATTGAGGATATCCAGATGCGCATGGTTGGCACCAGCGACCTTGACCGCCTTTTGGAACGCAAGCTCTGCTTCGTCGGAACCATCAACTGGGACTAACAATTGGTTATATTCTTGGTCCATCTGATCACTTCCTTGTCCTTATATATTAAGCGTAAGCCATTGACTCAGGGAAAACAAGCATCAACCGACAAAAAGCGGCAACCGCTTACCCAATGCCAAATGATAGCAATTATCACCTGCGCCTTCAAAAGCGGGCTGTCATGGCGCTATTAATAAAAAAATCGATAAATGAGTGGTTTAAAGATTGCATTTTAGGCTGTTAAAAGTTAGATTATTAATGTACCAGACTTGGGTAGACGATTACGTCATCTACTACATTAGAATCGTGGTGAAATCATATGACAGAAACCGTTGGGAGCGCCTTGCGTCAGATCCGCAAGAATCGCGGTGAGTCGATCGTCGAGGTCGCCAAAGCTACACATACTTCTCCGGCTAGCTTTACCAAGTGGGAGAACGATCAGACCATTCCTAGCGAACGTAGTATCCGCAAATTAGCCGAATATTACGAAAGCGATCCATTAGATGTTTTGGCATTAGCCTATCCGGATAAATACGCCAAGGCCAAGAAAGTTGAGCCTGATCTTGAAGGCAAAACCGTCGTGCGCGTTGAAGACCTCTTAAGCGAAGGCACTGTGCTCACTTACAATGAACACGTTTTAAGCGCAGCCAAAAAAGAGCTCGTCGCCTCATTTGCCGCTGGCTTGATCATTGCTAGCAATACTGCCGCGGCTGAAGCAGAATAGTACCGGCTAAAAGGACAAACGTCAAATCGTTTGTCCTTTTTGTATGCTTGCCGGCCGCCAAGCTTTTGCCGATCGGCAGTCAACTTAAATTCACAAACCCGCGGATTGCTTGTATACTAAAAGCAAATGCGGCGCGCTTGCCGCGCTGGAGGAGGATCCATTTTGACACCACGCATACTTGACATCCATCATGGCTTCAACTTTCGCGATTTAGGCGGCTATGTGACCAAAGCCGGCCAAACTTTACGGACGCACAAGCTGATCCGCTCAGGGCGGTTGAACGAATTATCCACCCGCGATCAAGCATACCTCGCCGATTACGGCGTCAAGATCGACGTTGATTTCCGCTCTCCGCAAGAGCGCGCCAGCGCCCCGGATAAACTGCCTGCAGGCGCCGCCTATCATTTTACCCCGGTGTTTGCCGTAGATGAAACCAAAGCCAGCGCCAATGCAGAACAATTACGGCGCCAAGCATTAGCCAAAGATCCCTTAGGCGGTTTTCGCAACATGGTCAACACTTACGCGGATATGGTATTACAACCAAATGCCCAAAAAGCTTATCGCGCATTTTTCGATTTGCTATTGGCCAATTCTGCCCCTGACAGTGCCTTATTGTTCCACTGTTCTGCCGGCAAAGATCGTACCGGCATGGGTGCCGTCTACTTATTGACGGCTTTAGGCGTCGATCCGGTGACCGTTCGGCGTGACTACTTGGCCTCAAATAATTATTTGATCGGTGAAAGCGAACGCATGGTCAACAACGTCAAAAAAGCCGGCGGCAGCCCGGCATTGATTGCCTCAACGCGGTCTTTAGGCGGTGTTGCCAACGAATATCTTGACTCTGCGCTGATGACGATCAACAGCCGCTTTGGCTCATTAGACCACTATCTCACTGATGTCTTAGGCGTTGATGCGGCGCAGCGCCGCGATCTGCGCGCGATCTACCTCAAATAGGAGGCGCTGGCATGACACTCAAACAACAAATTATTGATTATGCCCGAGACATTGGCATCGACAAGATCGGCTTTACGACGGCTGATGATTTCAGCTACATGGAAGCTAGTCTCAAGGCACAAAAAGCCAACGGCCACACCACTGGATTCGAACATCAAGTCTTGTCTGAGCGTCTTTACCCAGATCAGATTTTTGATCACCCAAAAAGCATCATCGCCATTGCTTTAGCTTATCCGACCAAAATCGCCAACCGCCCTGCGCGGACCGGGGCAAAACGCGGTCAATTTGCGCGCGCCAGTTGGGGTATCGATTATCATGATGTCTTGCGCGCCAAGTTGGATCAATTGGTGGCGTTTATCAGCGAACAAGTGGCTGATTCCCGCTTTAAACCCATGGTCGATACGGGTGAGTTGATGGATGTGGTAGTGGCCCAACGCGCTGGATTAGGCTTTATTGGCAAAAACGGGCTGCTGATCACGGAAGAATTTGGCTCTTGGGTCTATCTGGGTGAAATCATCACCAATTTAGCCTTCACCCCAGATACCCCAGGCGTCAACCAATGTGGTGATTGCACTCGCTGTATCGACTATTGTCCCCCACAAGCGCTGCTAGGCGATGGCCGGCTCAATGGTCAGCGCTGCTTGTCCTATCAAACTCAAACGAAAGGTTATATGGCCCCTGAGTTTAGGCGCAAGATTCGCAACGTGATTTATGGTTGTGACATTTGCCAGCAAGTTTGCCCATTTAATAAGGGGAAAGACTTTCATTTTCATCCGGAAATGGAACCTGATGTGGATACCGTTTTACCCGAATTGATCCCGTTGTTGACGATCAGCAATAAAGCGTTCAAACAGCGCTTCGGGTCCTTAGCCGGTGCTTGGCGAGGGAAAAAGCCGCTGCAGCGCAACGCGATCATCGCGCTGGTGAATTTGCAAGACCAAAGTGCCTTACCGCATTTACTCGCGGTAGTCGATCACGATCCACGGCCGATGATCCGTGCAACAGCTGCATGGGCGATCGGTGAATTATCCCCTGACAATAATCCTGAGATCGTGGCTTTTTTAACGAGCAAACGAGACCAAGAAGACACGCCAGAAGCCCAAGCGGAATATGATCACGCCTTAGAAACAATGCGCGCCAAACCGGATTGAGTTATAATATAAATAGTTCACAAAGGAGTGAGTGCAATGAAACTTTATCAAGGGTTAACCCAGGTTCAAGTCAACGATAACATGATCGATGACGTTCAAGATTTCACGATCACAACCGAACTGACCAAGCCGCTGCACTATAGCCCCAGTCTTTTGTACCACTACATCGACAAAGTTTTGAAAACTGGCAGCCGCCATGATCAAAACAACCTTCGCTTCGTTTCTGATCCGGCTTACATTGGTGAAAACTACGACTTCAAGAGCAATCCGCAAACCGCTACGATCACCGATTTTGAAGATAAAATGACCTTTGCCCGCAATGTGGTCGCAGACTTGAATCGCCATGTAGCCGTGAACATCGATACAAAAAATCACGAGTTTGAATTGATCTTTGTTGATTGAGCTGTTGCCCATCGACGCGGACCAAATTCCCAATACGTACAAGCGAGTCATTGCCTGACTCGCTTTTTTGATGGCCTGGGTGTCTAACAAGCAGTATACAACCTGACCTCTTGTCCGCTATAATACTTAGCGAAAGGTCGTGACACGATGGAGGACACCTACCCCAAAATGCGTCCAGATAAACCGATCCACCTACCCACAAATACCGGCAACCGGCAGCCCCTTTGGCAAGCCCTCGCCAAACAAGCTCCAGAGCTTGCCGGCAAGCGGGTTTTAGCTTTACATGCCGGCGATGGCTGGTTTTGCCGCTATGCGATCAACCACGGTGCCGTCGCTGTACTGGGAGTCGATCAAGACGCCCGCGCGATTTCTTCGGCCCGCGACACCGCCAGCTCTGATCGATTGCGGTATCGGATCATGCCAGATCACACGTTGGGTTTGTTGACCGGCCCGTATGATTTGATCGTGGGGACTTTTGATCTGGCCCATGACGATCTGCATGCGATCAGCGAAAGTCTCAGCGGGCTGTTGCGCCGCAATGGGCAATTTTTAGCCGCAGTCACGACGCCAATAACAGCAGCCACACCAGAACAAGGGTTACAGCTTAAGACCTTGTTTACGCAACGGCTAACGATCGATGCGCTTTATCAGCTTTCTGATACCCGCTTGCAAACCCGTGAACAGATCCATTTTGTCTTCAGCAGCCGCAGCGGGCATTGACTGCGACATTAAAACAGCTCTGCACCGGCGGGTGCAGAGCTGTTTTAATGTGCATTGGCGGCAGTGCGTGCTTAAAGGAAAGTGGCTGTCAACAGCCGTTCTAATTCAGCTTGCGCCGCGATTTGTTCGGCGTCATTCAACGACCGGCTGGCTTGGCGATTGCTGGAAACGATGGCTGCTTGTTCGGCCAATAACATCTCCAAGTGGAATTGGATCCCGGTGATCCGCCGGTGATAAGTGAAGCCTTGAATGTCACCAGCGGCATCTTGATAAGTCACCGTGCTTCCCGGCAATGGCAATAATGCAGCACGTTGCCATTGAAATGCAGACACGATCGCTTGATCAACAACGCGGGTCACCGGTTGCGCCCCACAAATCGGAGCGGACAGCGGCTGCACTGGGCTGCCAAATGCGCGCGCGATTTGTTGGGCCCCAAAGCCGATACCAAACACCGGTCGGCCGATCTTATCCATGCTGCGGATCAAAATTCGCTCCGCTGCCAGCCACGGCGCGTGCTCAGCCACGTCTTGCGGACCATCCAACAAGATCACGCCGTCGAGATCGCTGGCATTGAGCGGGGTAAGGTTTTCTTTTTGGTCTGGACGATGGTTGATCAACTCGATGGCTTGTGCCTGTGCCCAATCGGCGATCTTGCCTACTGTCATACGTTCAGTGTGTTGTAGGATGTGCAGTTGCATGCGATGCTCCCTTCAAAGCGGTAACGAACTGCTGATAAAATTCGTCATCTGGTGAATAAACGGCAAACACGACCCGCGTCCACGCTCCAGCAAACTCTGGGCGCAATAACGCAGTCGCAAAACTGGTCGCGACCGGGGCCACGGGATTGCCAAACACGCCGGCACCAAAAGCGCCAAGGATCGGGATCGCAACATCGTGCGCTTTAAATGCGCGCAAGGTTTGCAAGATCTTTGCATCGATATCGGCTTGCGCAACATCAGCGTCAAGATCCGGAAACCGCCGCCGATTTGGGGCGGCAACGGTGACGATATCGAGATAGCGATCTGTCAATCGCTGTGCTTGATCATCAAAGACCTGGCGCACATGGCTGGAATAGATCAAATGCGGAGTATTCAAACCACCATTGGGGTCTGCGCGATTTGGGGCATAATAGCTCGACTCAAACTGGCGCAATGCAGGCACCAGATAAGTCGCTTTGGCGATGCTTTCTTCTTGTGCTTTGGCCCCGTACTCGACCCCGCCGCCAGGATTATTGGGACTGGCAAAATTCATCACGCCAACGCCTTGGGGAAACTGACTCATCACCGCCAAAACGTCTTGATTGATCACCGACCAAGGGGCAAAATCCTTGCCTTTTGGCGCAGTTTCTGGCAATGGATCTGTGATCAAGGTACTTTGCGGCCAGTCTTGATCAGCTTTAAATGCCGCCATGGTCTCGCGAAACATGCGAATTTGATTCACTTTGCACCTCCACAGTTATTTTCCTTTTAGCATAGCACATGACCCGCGGGAAAGGCTGTTACTTTTGGCACCTGAATGCTAAAATAGAACTAATTATCGCTATATTGAAATGGGGAATGATCGAATGGATAGTGGCCAAGTCGCCTCTAATCTACTGGTGATGGTCGTCACCTTCTTGTTTGCCGCGTTTTTTGTGGCCAGTGAATTCGCGCTGGTGCAAAGTCGGCCGAGTGCGCTGGAAGAATTGCTGGACTCAGGCGAAGGCAATCGCAAAAAATTACGCCGGGCACTCAAGATGGTCCACAACCTTAATGAATACCTCTCTACAACTCAAGTGGGGGTCTCGGTCGCCGGGATCATCCTTGGGTGGATCGGGGAAGAAACTGTCGAGTTCTTGCTTTTGGACTTGTTTAAGCTGACCCACCTGCAGTTACCTGATGGCAGCTTGCACATTGTTGGGGCGATTTTAGGGGTTTTATTATTAACTTACTTAGAAGTGGTGCTCACCGAGATCGTCCCCAAAAACGTGGCGATCGATCTGCCGATCAAATCATTGATGTTCGTCGTCACGCCGCTGCATTACTTTCACATCGCGTTTTATCCCTTCGTGTGGTTACTGAATAACAGTGCCACCGGCTTAGTCAAGCTGATCGGCATGAAGCCTGCTGATGAAGGCAACGAAGCCTTCACCCAAGCAGAGATCTTAAACTTGAGCAAAGCAGCCATCGATACTGGGGAAATGGACCAAAACGACGTCACCTATATGCAGCGTGCGTTTGATCTTAATGACAAAGAAGCCCGCGACATCATGGTCGATCGCACCAGCTTGATCGTGATCGATATTACGGCGACGGTCAAAGACGTCATTCGCGAATACCTCACAGAAGGTTACTCACGCTTTCCCGTCGTCGCTAACGGTGACAAAGACAAGATCTTAGGTTACGTGTACATTTATGACTTGGTCCGCCAAGCACGTGTCGATGACTCCGTGCAGGTATCAAAAATCTTGCGTTCCATGGTCAATGTCCCTGAAGGCATGCCGATCCATAATATCTTACAAGAAATGATCCGCAAACAAACCCCGATCGTGGTGGTCGTCGATGAATATGGCGGCACCAGCGGGATCGTGACGGATAAAGACATTTATGAAGAGCTTTTTGGGACGGTCAAAGATGAAATCGATGATGTGTCCGATGAATACATCATTAAAACGAATAAATCTGATGTCTTCCACGTCAGCGGCAAAACGACCCTGTATGACTTTGAACGTTTCTTCCACACCAAGTTGCGTGAATTCCAAGAATCGGATATCGTCACGATCGCCGGCTTCATCATGGAAGACCACCCTAACTTGAAGCTCCATGATACCATCACCATCGATCGCTACACCTTTACCGTTACCGATTTCGCCCGCGGCTTTGCCAATTGGTTTGATGTCACAGTCGGCCCTGAAGTGCAACCGGCGCTTCCCGATGACGAAGACGATGCTTAAGTAACGGCATTAATCCTCCAAAAATACGATTTTTGATCCACCCAATCAGCGTCTTTGCCCACGATTGTTTGACCAATCGCGAGACAGAGGCGCTTTTTGAGGCGCTGATACTGTCACTTGGTAGCGATGCCGACGCCAATTCTATCGCCTAATCCGTCACTGTTCTGGGCTGCTCTCATAATCTTCACAGGGCCTTCAATAAAAATAATGCTATAATAATCCATTGATTTATACTCTGAAAGGAAGCGCTGCTCACTTGGATATGCCTACAGACGTTAATGGCCGCCCTTATAATCGGGGATTGATGGTTGCGACTTTATTGATCGGGACCTTTACGACCTTCTTGACGCAAACCATTCTCACCACCGCTTTTCCGACGCTAATGGCTGATTTTCACATTTCGGCGAGCTCAGTGCAATGGCTAACTACCGGCTTTATGCTGGTCATGGGGATCATGATCCCGGTTTCAGCCTGGCTGTTGAGTAAGTTCAATGTGAAATATCTTTATCTCACGGCCATGTCGATATTTTTTATTGGCACCGTTTTATCACGTTTTGCTTGGAGCTTTCCTGCTTTGTTAGCCGGCCGCTTGATCCAAGCGATGGGCGTGGGTATGTCTGCGCCGACGTTTCAAAATGTCATGTACTCGATTTTCCCGCCTGAACGCCGCGGCAGTGCCATGGGCTTAGCCGGGATCGTCATTGGCTTAGCCCCTGCCGTTGGCCCTACACTTTCGGGCTGGGTATTGTTACATCATTCTTGGCGGGCTTTGTTTACCATGCTGATGCCCATTGTCTTATTCGTGATCGTATTAGCCAGTTATTCGATGCGCAAGGTTTTGGAAACCTCTGACCCAAAAATCGATGTGTTATCGGTGTTTGAATCAACGATCGGCTTTGGTTCATTACTGTACGGCTTTTCTGCTGTCGGTACCCTGGGCTGGGGCAGTCCGGTCGTCATTGGTTTTTTAGCAGTTGGTGCGCTGGTCGTGGCTTTGTTTGCCCACCGCCAATTGCACATGAAGACACCGCTGCTGGAGTTGCGCGTGTTTGCCAATAAGACCTTCACGCTTTCAGTGATCTTGACCGCGGTGGCGTTTATGTCGATGGTCGGTGTGGAAATGGTCTTGCCGATGTACATTCAAACCATCCGCGGCCAATCGGCTTTTAATTCCGGGTTGATCTTACTGCCTGGTGCCATCATGATGGGCATCATGAGTCCGATCACCGGCCGGATCTTTGACCGGATCGGGGCCAAGCGCTTAGCAACGACCGGGCTGTTTTTATTATTGTGCGGCACTTTTCCGTTGATCACGTTGACCAGTGACACCCCGATCTTGTTTGTGACCGTCATATATACGGTCAGAATGTTTGGGATCACCATGGTCACCATGCCTGTCACCACCGCCGGCATGAACGCTTTGCCCAATGAATTGATCAGCCACGGGACCGCCGTGAACAATACAGTGCGGCAAGTGGCTGCGTCGATCGGCACGGCGATCTTAGTCTCGGTTTTAGCCACAGTCACCAGCCAAAATGCCCCCACTGCGGCCATGAAAGCCGCCACGCCGATCGCTTATGTGAAGCATTTACAACAAGCGACTGTCGCGGGTTATCGCGCGGCGTTTGTCGTATCACTCATCTTGTGTGTCTTAGGCTTTATTTTAAGCTTGCACTTACAAGATGATCAGCTTGATGGAGGTGCCGACGCATGATCTTAATCCTATTCATTGCCGCAGCCCTCGGCTTTTTTTGGACGCGCGTCTTATGGGCTCCAGGGCGAAAACGCACTATTGGCGTCTGGCTTTGCGGACTCGTCATCGTCAGTTGTGTCGTGGCGATCGCTGCCAATGATGCTTGGCATTTTGGCATGAAAACAACGCTTCGCACGCACACCGCTGCCTTAGCAAAACGGTCGATCATGGCCCAACCATTAGGCACAAAAGGCACCGAAGTCCGTTATACTTATGCCTTAGCGCAAGCTCCGCAACACCCAGTAAGCACACAGCCAAGTGTGACGACGCAAGTCCGCTTGCGGTGCCAAGGCGATACTGGCTATCGCCTGGTGCAAGACAAAACTCTGCATTACTCAAACGGCTTTGCGGCATTCATGTTCGCCTTTTCCGGTCAAGATGGGTATCATCTCGGTCGGATCGTGACTTTAACGGTCCCAGCCAACTGGACGGTGACCAGCCATCATTGATGCGACAACGCATGCCAAATAACGCCAAAAAGCGGTACCTGATCTTGATCGGTGTGATCAAAACCAGGTACCGCTTTTAGCTTGTGTTTGCCAGCTGATTAATGCGAGTGATTAGATAACATTGCGCTTAAATGGATCATCGGAGATGCCTTGGCTGAGGATCAGCTTGCACCACTCCTTAGCCGAAAACAGGCTGTGATCTTTGTAGTTGCCGCAAGATTCGATCGTCGTCCCAGGCACATCGTCCCAGGTGATGTCGTTGGCGATTGCTTCTAAGCTGCCTTTTAATGCTTTGGCCACTTCAGTCGTGGAATGTTCACCCCAAGTGATCAAATGAAACCCGGTCCGGCAGCCAAATGGGGAGCAATCGATCACGCCGTCCATCCGATCGCGTAAGAGGCTGGCCAACAAATGTTCGATAGTATGCAAGCCGGCAGTGGGGATCGCATCTTGATTCGGTTGGACCAGCCGCAGATCAAAATTGGAGATCTTATCCCCTTTGGCCCCTTCTTCGACCGTGATCAAACGGACGTATGGTGCCAAGACCTTTGTGTGGTCCAATTCGAAACTTTCAACTTTTGCCATGAATGATTCCTCCTAAGATTAGCCGTTAATTTTCTAAATAACTGATCGGCTTTTGCACGTCGACTTTGGTCCCGCCAAACTTCTGCTTCAGCCATTTTTGGATCCCCGGTTGATGATACACCTTGATTAGCTTGCGGTATTGCTTATTATCCTTGTTCTTTGCCGCTGTGGCTAAGATGTTGACGTTTTTACGGGTGCTTTGATCGACACGTTCATGATACAGCGAATCGGTCAACACATTCAAGTGGGCTTGATAGGCCACCGTGTTCGCCAATAAGCCATAATCGGCATCTTTGAGCATGCGCGGAATCGTATTGTCTTGCACCGCTTTGAATTTCAAGTGATGCGGATTTGCTTTGATATCGCTGATCTTGCCAAAGCTGTTGAAATCCTTGGGCAAGCTGATCAAGCCGGCTTTGGCTAACAATTCCAAGCCGCGCGCTTGATTCGCCGCATCATTGGCGACGATCACCGTTGCCCCATCGGGAATTGCTTTGAGCGAATGGTGTTTATTCGAATAAATTCCCATCGGCTCCAAATAGGTGGTCCCTAGTGCCACTTCTTTACCATTTTTACTTTGCTTATTGAAGGCTTCAAAATAGGCATACGACTGAAATGCGTTAACATCGACATCCCCATCCAGCGTGGATTGATTCAACTGGACCCCATCATCAAACGACACCACTTTCAACTTGAGCCCTGCGGCTTTGGCCTCTTTTGACTTGGCAATATGCTGCCAGATCTCCACATCCGATGCCATCGACCCGACGCGAATAGTTTTTGCCGGTGAGGCACTGCTTTTATGGCCGCAGCCCGCCAACCCCAGCACCAAGGCAAACGCCGCCAGCAGGCTAAATCCCCACTTTTTCATCGACTCAGTCCTTCCATGTCGCTTGGGCCACTTGTTGGACTAAGGCCAGCTTTGCCCATTGATCTGCATCCGTGATCTTATTGCCTTGTTCGGTAGACGCAAAGCCGCATTGCGTCGAAATGGCCAAGTTTTCTAACGGCACATATTGTGTAGCCGCTTGGATGCGGGCTTCAACTGCGGCTGGGTCTTCCAGATCAGCAAACTTTGACGTGATCAGCCCTAAGACGATCCGCTTATGTTGATCTCCGTTCCACAACGTGGCTAGCGGGGCAAAACCGCCTGACCGTTCGTTGTCATATTCTAGGAACAAGCCATCATAAGGCAGATCCTTGATATAATCTGCCACATATTCATAACCGCCAGCAAACAAGAAGGTCGACTGGAAATTACCGCGGCAAATGTGTGATGCGATCGTTAAATCTGCAGGCTTGTGGGCCAAGACATTTTTAATAATGTCATGCGCCGTTTGGGCTAAGTCGACAAATGGCTTTTGCGCTTCAGGATCGCCTTCATTGCGCTTTAAGTTGTCGATCAAAAAGGCCCAATTGGTGTCATCGATCTGCAGATACCGCAACCCCAGATCATAGAAATGCTGGATGGTGTCGATATAAGCTTGGGCAATGGCTTGCGCATAATCGGCATAATTCGCATAGAATTCATGCCAATTATCTGAGCGGTGATCACGCAGCAAAAGCGCCGGGCTTGGGATCGTAAACTTAGGTTCATGGCCTGTTGGGGTCACACTTTGCAAGAATTCGAAGGCATCATAGAAGGGGTGATTCGGGTTGGCCGCGATTTTGCCGGTCAAAGTCACGTTATCGGCGGTATTGATGTTGCCTTTGAAGTTGCGTTCATACTTAACGTTATTCAGCTTCTCAACCCCTAAAAGGCCCCATAAGAAGTCGAGATGCCAATATTGCCGTGAAAATTCGCCGTCAGTCACCGCAGTAAAACCGGCCGCTGCTTGTTTTTGCACGAGATCTTTGATCGCTTCATGTTGGATCTGAACTTCACGCGCGTTAGACAATTTCCCCGCTAAAAAGTCTTGATGAGCCTGCTTCAATTCAGCTGGGCGTAAGAAGGAACCGACAAGGTCTGCACGATATGGTTTGGTCATAATGATGATCTCCTTAATAGTTATTAATGTTGCGAATATGTTTAGCGGAAATAAAAAACGCCCCTATGCCAGCAATGCCTGCTGCATAGGGGCGAATCGTCGCGTTACCACCCTAATTCGTGATCCAAGATCACCTCAAGGTACCAATTGATACCCGGCAATATAACGGTCGCGACCGGCTGATGCGCGTGAACGCATCAGCAGCTGTTTGGAGCTCATCTTCATCTGTTTGCCGTCGTCCCTTTTCCACCAACCGGGTTCTCTTTACCACAGCGCCTAGACTACTCTTCTCCGCTAAGCCATATTCGATTAACTCAATGGCATAATCTTAACCGTCTTTTCTCATCACGTCAACACCAAAATGAGAATTATCTGAGAAAGCCCTTGTCGAGGCAAAAAAAAGAAGCCCCACAACAGGCTTCCTTATGCTTACATTCACTTAACGGGCCCAAACGATCCGATTGACCGTATCAGACAAGCAAGTCTGTAACACGACCGCTTCCCCTTGATTGGCACTGATGATCGCGTTGTACTGATCTTTGCCATCCTTGACAGAATAGCTGTCGTCATTGACGTCATCGACTGCATACACGCGATAAGTGCGGGAATTGCCGCTAGCGTCGGTAACGGCGACTTGACTGCCAACCCCCAGTCCGGTGATCCAGGAGAAGGTATTGCTCTTAGCATGACCGGCAATTTCAGTGGTCAAACCGTCCGTCGTCGAAAGCTGCGTCGCGCCACCCCAAGTCATCGCCAACCCGGCTTGCGCAGGGGCAGTGGTCCGGCTCATGCTGCCTTGGATCACATCCGTCGCCATGCCAAGCCCGCTAACGGTCCCCACATACGTTTCACCAGTGGTCGCGCGAATGCTGGCCGCTTTTTGCGCCGCTTTTTGCGCTGGTGTTTGCACGGCGACTGGCGCCGGTGCTTTAACAGGCTGAGCCGGCGCCGCAACAGCTGCCGGTTTAGTGCTGGCAGCCGTTTGACTCGCCGCATGCGCTTGCGCACTCGCATTGGCTTGAGTTGCACGGCTTAAAGACGCAGCGCTGGCAGCCGACGCTTTTTGGCTGTGCTTGTTTGCACTGGCACTCGCCGCTTTGGCTGTTGGCTTGGCGTGATCAGCCGCTTTCACCCGGCTCACCTGCGTCTTAGTGGTTTGCGCAGCAGTCACTGTTTCGTGACTTTGACCAGCATGCGCCGTCACCGTTGCCATACCAAAACCACCAGCGATCACGACCAATGATCCCAGGACAATTATTCTATTTTTAAAGTTCATCAAGTTCCCCTAACTTGTATTAAGCGCAACAAAAAAGCCCGCTCACTTACACATTGACCACATTCAGTGGCGATCGCCCATCCCCCCAGACGGAAACGATCCTGAATGCTTCTGCAACAAACACTCCCAACGACAAAACTTGTCGTCTAATTGACCAGGTAACCCCATTTTGACGCATCAACAACTGAACCAACGTGGTGTACTGAAAAGTCTTCGTTACTATACCTGCTGTTATGAAAACAAGCAAGTATAATTCCAATAAATATGTAAACAATAATAATTATCGATACATACCCTTGTTTAAACAGTCTTGTGCAGCAATTAAATAACATCTGTTGTAATTGCAACAGATGTTAAAATTGTACCTATTTATGATAATTTTTTATAATTTTCGTTTTGGCAACTGCCATAAGTAGGCCATTGACGCTAACAACAATCCCACCACGACAACGCCACCGGCGACTTTTTGCCAAACCGGGGCAAACGCCGCCAGCAATTGCGTGACGATCGCCGGCGGAACGCCGCCGAGATGCAAGCGTGCGACCCAGGTACCGCTGCTGACGATGATCGCGAGCGCGCCGCCAAGAAACCCGATCACATAGGTCATACGGCCGACTACGCGCAGCCACCGCTGCCAGCCGCGACTGGTCACACGCATCACGATCAGCACCAACAGCCCTAATATCGCTGAGACGATCGTCAAGGTTTGCAACACTAAGACTAACATGCCATAAGCGACTCCCCAGCCATAGCGCATCAACTCTTGATTGATACTGTGCTGCAAAGTGCGCGCAATGCGCCGATCGACTTGGCGCCAAGCAGCAGCTGACAGGTGGCGCTGTTGCTTAGCCGCTTGAGTGTGCAAGCGGTTTTGCACCGCTTGCGTCGTTGCCGTCAAAGCCACTTGCGGCTTGAAATCCGCACTGGCAGCCACTGCTTGAGCGACCAGCGATCGCGTCATAGCAGGCGTGACAACTTGCGTGTTAGCCGATAATGTCTCGCCGCCTTGCGCGGCAGCGGCTAATACCTGATCATTCAAGGCGCTTGTCAGCGTTTGTAAGCTTGGCCCTTGATTCAGTTGGCGGATCACTTGCTGCGGCGTGCCGATGGTCAAGTTAAAACCCAACCCTGCGGCAAAAAGTACCAGCAACACGCTTTGGATCAAACCAAAAAATGCAAACCAGCCATGGTTGGCTGCTGATCGTTTTGACTGTGCCATCTTGATGCCCCACCTTCACTTAATGCAAATTAGCTTCGATCCAGCCGACGACTTTGCGCTGATAACGTGCGGGATCTTGACAAAAACTTTGCGCATGCTTGGCGCCTTTGACCAGCCACAGCTTTTTTTTCGCAGTAGTTGCCGCGTAATTTTCTTTGGCCATCCATGTCGGCACAAAGGTGTCTTTGGTGCCGTGAATGAATAAGATCGGGCGGGTGTTTTGGGCCAATGACCGCCTTGCATCCGCGGCAAACACATTATAGCCTGTTTTGAGGCTCGCATAGGCACCGACCGCCGGCACCAGCGGCCATTTCGGCAGATGATACATGCTTTTAGCCTGGTAAGCCAGTTCATCAATAATGCTGGTATACCCGCAATCTTCAACGATCACTTGCACTTGTTGCGGCAGCTTGGTGCCGCTTAAATACATCACCGTGGCCCCGCCCATCGATTCACCATATAAAGCGATCTGCTGATCTTGGCCTTTTTGCTTTAACAATAAGTGCAGCCACTGCAAATAATCTAACCGATCCGGCCAGCCATACCCAATATAGTGACCTTGAGATTGCCCGTGGCCGCGATCATCAGGGGCTAAGACGTTGAATCCTGAGTCATGAAACATCTTGATGCGCGCCGCCATATCTTCTTTTTTGCCCATATAACCATGCGCGATCACCACGGTTTTTGTGGTCGCTTTAGCCGCAGGAATATAATCCGCAACTAGCGTTAAGTCCGCGCCGGCGGCTTGTTGGTGCCAAGTCTCTTTGTGGACGTGCTTGAGCCAGGTCTCGGCGTTTTGTTGGATCCGCGGCGTATTCGTACTCAAAAAGTCCTTTTTCGCCGGCACGAAGGCATATTGATAAAAATACATGCTGGCCCCAAGGATCCCTAAGATGCCTACCACGACGACTCCGATCAAGACATGCCGCCAGCGATGATGTTTTCTTGTTGTCACAAAGCTGCTCCTTTACGCTTTTTTATGAATAATTTTATTAGGCTGATTATTTGGTCCCTTTGAGATTGTTTGCTACGCTAAATTGAAAAGGGGGAAAAGCATATGCACGATCAGACCTTATTTGCGACCTTCAACTTTGTCTATGGTCACACGCTGAAGAATTTCGATCATCTATTCATTCATACATTAGCCCAATACCACTTATCTTTTGATCAATACCAGATCTTGCATGAACTCGCCATCGGCCCACGCAGGAATGTAACCAGCCTGAGTTTAGCCAGGTCGGTCACCAAGCCCGCTGTTTCCCGACAGATACGTGTCTTGTGCAATCTTCAGTATATCACACGCCATCCCGACGCTCGTGATCATCGCCGCCAGTCCTTGGAACTCTTGCCTTTAGGCGCCCAAGTTGAACATGATGCCACTTTGGCGATCCATCGCGAATTTCACCGCTGGCAGCAGACTTTAGGCACCGCCAAACTGCAAGAATTACTCGTCTTATTGAACGAATTCGGGACTGTACTGGCTAAATGACCCAACAAGGCCGCTAATCGTGCTTGGACAACTTGTCCAAGTTCGATCAGCGGCCTTGTGTGGTGCAATTAAGCCTCTGCGCGCATGGGTTGGGCCAATACTTGGACCACCCCCGCAGGAAGCTCATCAGGATGTGCAACCACCAAATTCGCATGTGCTTGCATTAACTCTTGGCGCTGGCCAAAGCCATAAGCGACCCCTAAAGTGGGCACATGATTTTGATAACCGCCTAGCATATCGGTATCGCGATCGCCGATCATCACGCTTGATCGTGGCTGCGCCTGACTTTGCGCCAAGCCATAAGCTAAGACCGCCGTTTTGGTACTGCGCACGCTTTCATCCAGCGTAGCCCCATATACACCGGCAAAAAACCGCCCTAAGTCAAAATGCGCTACGAGCCGCTTGACCATCGGTTCTGGTTTAGCTGAGGCGATATTCAACCGATAACCCGCATTTTGTAAGGTCGCCAAAGCCGCTTTAATGCCAGGATATAAGGCGGCTTCAAAAATTGCCGAAGCCGTATACAGCTCTTGATAGTACAAAATGGCTTGTTTGATGGCTTGTTCATCTAATTGCGGATAATACCGCCTTAAACTGGCATTCAGTGCCGGCCCAATAAAGGTGCGATATTGCGCCTGACTCAGTTCTGGCAGCCCCATCTTTTGGAGCATGTATTTGATGCTGTGCACGATCCCTGGTTCTGAATTGGCAATCGTCCCATCAAAATCAAAAAAAAGTTGTTTCAAATTTCGTCTCTCCCTTTGGTCTACGCACGCACTTGTCGTAAGGCAGCTTTTAACATGAATGGTGCGATCAAAGTCGTCAAAATGATCACGATGATCACGCTGGAATAATAATCTTCGTGCAGTAAATGGGCATCAAAACCGATTTGGGCCACGATCAACGCCATTTCGCCGCGCGACACCATGCCTGCTCCGATCACATTGGCATCATGCCAGCCCAAGCCAGCCAACCGCGCCCCTAAGCCGCAACCGACCCACTTTGTCGCCAAAGCAAGCAGCGTCAACCCGATAATAAACACGGCATCGCGACTTAATCCGGCGAAGCGCATATTCAACCCGATGCTGACAAAAAATACCGGGATAAAAACGCCATAGCCGATCGCCGTCAAGCTGTGGTCAACTTCGGTACGGTAAGGTGTTTGTGACACCGCCACCCCGGCAAAAAACGCCCCAATAACCGCCGACATCCCTAAAGCGTCCGCCAAATAAGCCATACCTAAACACAAAAGCAAAGACATCACAGTTACGGCACTGCTGGGAAATAAGCGCTCAGCCAGATGCATCAAATACGGCGCTGCCCATTTGACCACCACATAAATGACCCCAAAATAAGCCACTTGGGCGAGTAACGAAAGCCATAGCGGCAGGGATGACACCGGCTGCCCCGTACCAAATATCCCAACGGCGATGCTTAAGATGATCACCGTCAAAATATCATCGACCACAGCTGCCCCTAAGATCGTCGCGCCGCTGCGCGTGTCTAACGCCGCCAATTCTTTCAACACTTCGACTGAAATTGAAACTGACGTCGCAGCAAAGGTGATCCCTAAAAAGCTGGCGGCGACAAAATTGAACCCCCACCATCGACTAAACGCCCAAATCAACCCCACCGGGAAAATCACCCCGATCACTGCGACCAAGACGCCAGGGCGAAAATACCGCTTCAACATTCCCAAATCTGATTCCAAGCCGGCAATAAACATCAAGAAGATGACGCCAATTTCCGCAAACTCCGCAACAAAATGGGTGGGTTGCACCCAACCAAGGATCGCCGGGCCTAACAGTACCCCTGCTAGCAACTCACCGATCACCGCAGGGACGCCAAATTTGAGGCTGAAGTGACTCAAAAACATCGTCGTGACTAAGATCAATGCTAAGGTCCCTAAATACCCCATCAGCTACCCCCTTTAACTCAGCCTAACAACAACTGATATGCATTGCGTTCTGGCACTGGTTCATCCAAATACACGATCCCGCGATATTGGTACCCATTGCCTAAGATCACGTGCTGCATGATCTGATTTTGGGCGTGGGTATCGATCCGCAGATCACGATAACCTGCCGCATAGGCTTCGCTGATCAAATTACTCATGAAAAACCGGCTCAATTGCTGACCGCGCACTCGGCCGGATAATGCGAAGCGATGGATCATCATATATGGCCCATTGCCTTGCCAACCAGCTCCGTCGATCCGCTTGTAAAACGGATCCGGACCATCGATCAAGCTGGCAGTGCCGGCAACTTGGCCGTCAACCACCAGCACGCGGTTCGTTTCAGCGTCAATATCGGCTTGAACGGCTGCCTCATCGGGATACGTTCCTTGCCACTGATCAATGTTTTGACTCGCAAGAAACTGACGTGCGGATGCAATAATATCCAAGATCGCCGGGACATCTTTGACAACTCCTGGGCGGACAAAAATAGCGGGCATGACAACAACCTCCAATAAGTGATTGTTCCCATTGTCCCGCAATTGTAAGCAAGATTCAATTGTGACTATGCATTCGCATCTGCTAACGCCTCAGGCGCATGTTGATGCCGACCATGGCCATGACCGTGCGGGCCGTGGTCGCCGTGTGCATGCGGGCCATGACCGTGCGGGCCGTGGTCGCCATGCGCATGCGGGCCATGCTCAAATTGCCCATGGTGATGGCAATGCCCTTCACCGTGTTGGCAGTGGCCATGCTTACAGCCGCCATGATGATGACCGCGCCCACCAAGCTGGGCTTGTGCCCGGATCTGTTTGGTTTGTTCTTTGGCGATCACCACGGCTTGATGGCCACGAATGATGGCGGCCCCAGCAGCGATCCCGGCAACCAGCAAACTGGTATGCAAAACGGCCAACGGAATGATCAACTCAGGCTGGTCTTGGAGTGTCCGATCAAAGGTCGTAATCGGCTCAGTTGCCGTATCGACCAACTTAGAAACGACGGCTTTCGTATCTTTGAACATAAGAACCTCCTATCGCGCTGCTGCGCGCTTGCCCCTAATGCCGGGATTGTGCTTGTAACCACGCACCTAAATGCGCAAAATAATCGTCAGGATTATCCAACATCTGGCCGTGACCGGCATTCGGTGTGACGTGTAATGTCGCATGGGGGATCGTATTTGCCATGCGCTTAGCCGCGGCTAATGGCATCGTTTCGTGCCCACCAAAAGTCAAATAAGTCGGCATTGTCAACTTGTGCATGTCTGCTCGGCGGTCCCAATCTTTTAACGCGCCGACCATCACAAACTCATTATCCCCTTGGAAGTAATTGTACACCGAAGCAGCCATTGTGGAAATTAAATGGCGTGGTTGCCGATCCGCTTGATGATGCAAATAATGCTCCCCTAATTGTGCCACCAAGGCTTGATAACGCGCCTGGGAAAAATCATGCTGCGCTTCTACAGTGTGCATATACGCCAATTCCGCCGGCGTGAACATGGCTTGCCGAAGCGCATTGATATTGACGAGATATTCCTCGAGATTATCGATCATGCTCGACAAGATCAACCCTTTGAGCGATTGCGGATAGCGCAGCGCATATTCGATTGCTAAGACTCCGCCCCAAGATTGTCCCAATAAGTAAAACTGATCTAAGCCGAGTTGCTGGCGCACTGCTTCGACTTCGCTGACATAATAATCGATCGTCAAAAAGCGGCGGCGATTTTCGGGGTCATGCCAGTCTGGCTGATCAGAAAACCAAGACCCAAGCTGATCATAACGGGTCACTTGCACGCCATATGGCTGCAAACGCTCGCCAAAATTTTCGAACACTTCATTGGTCCCTCCAGGACCGCCATGCAGCGTGAGTAAGGGAATGCCGCTGCCGGTCGTTTGGGTCCAAAGGTGGTAGCCATTTTTCAACGTGATGAAGCGGGTCCCTTGGGTTGCATATTTTGCCATCGACTCACCTTCCTTTGATTAAGTCTATTATGCAAGTCTGCCGGTTGGCAAACAAGTTTTGCGAAATTTGTCTTAACTCCGCCTTTTGATGTACTACTTTTAAGCCGCAATTAGTTAGAATGGAAGTAAGACTTAAAGAAGGTGAGCAGATGTCCGAATCTATCGACCCGCAAACCGGCTTGACTGCCGCCCAAGTGGCGCACCAAGCCGCCACCGGCGCCAAAAATACGCCCTTAAAGCCATTGACCGCCAGCGTCAAGACGATCATCGCTCAAAATACGCTGACCCTGTTCAACTTCGTTAACTTAGCGTTAGGAGTTTTGATCTTTACCACTGGCAGCTATAAAAACTTATTGTTTCTTGGCGTCGCGATCGTTAATACTGCCATCGGGACTTTTCAAGAGATCCGTGCCAAACACAAACTCGACGCGATGAGTATTTTAGCCGAATCGCCAGTTACCGTGCGCCGCGATGGCCAAGAACAAGCCATTAGCCAAGCGGAATTGGTCGTCGGTGATCTCCTATTACTGCACCGCGGCGATCAAGTGCCTGTAGATGGCATGATCGCCGCCACTAGCGGCATCGAAGCCGATGAAAGCCCCTTGACTGGCGAATCGGATCCTATCACTAAGACCGTTGGCGCGCAGCTGCTTTCTGGGAGCTTTATCGTTGCCGGTAATGCCTTGATGCAAGTCACGGCAGTCGGTGACGCCACTTTTGCTGCCAAATTAGCCCTAGAAGCCAAACAAGGCCAAGATACCCAAAGCCAACTGCTTACCACGATCAATCGCATCATCAAGATTTTGACGTATGTGCTGATCCCCTTAGGCATCGCCTTATTCACGGTGTCGATGGTGCGGCGAGGCGCCTATGATCGTGCGGTTTTATCCACCAGTGCCGCCGTGATCGGCATGATCCCAGAAGGGCTGGTCCTGTTGACCAACGTGGCTTTGGCCGTGTCAGCTCGCAATTTGGCCAGCAAACGGGTGTTAGTGCGGGCTTTGCCCGCGATCGAAGCCTTAGCCCGGGTGGATACGATCTGCTTAGATAAAACTGGCACGATCACTTCTGGCAGGCTGCAACTGGACCATGTCCAAGCCTATGACCACTATGATGACGCCGCTGTGACCCAAGCCGCAGCAGCAGTCGTTTATGCATTAAATGATGACAATGAAACCGCCATGGCCATCAAACACGCTGCCAGCGATCCGCACAAAAAACCGGTGGCAACGGTCCCGTTTTCCAGTGCGCGCAAGTGGTCTGGCGCAACATTTTCTGACCGCAGCTTACTGATCGGCGCGCCAGAGTTTGTCTTTGGCCCCAGCTTGCCCCAAACCGCTCAGGCCCAAGTCCAAGCCGCGGCAGAATCTGGACTGCGCGTCTTGGTCGTTGCCAAAGCGCAAGCATTGACACCTGAATTACCAGGCTTAGTTTTGATCGGGCTGTTATTCATTGCCGATGAATTGCGCCCCACGGCTGCCGACACCATGCGCTTTTTCACCACTCAAGGGGTCGATTTGAAAGTCATTTCCGGCGATAACCCAGTGACGGTGACCAACGTGGCCAAGCAAGCGCAGCTGCCTCATGCTGACGCCAATATCGATATGACCACCGTGGCTGATGATGCCGATTATCAACAACTGGTGACCACCCACACGGTTTTTGGCCGGGTCACACCGGCACAAAAAAAGCGGCTCATCGCCGCTTTACAAACTGCCGGACATACCGTCGCAATGACCGGTGACGGCGTCAATGACGTCTTAGCCTTGCGTCAATCAGACTGTGCCATTGCCATGGCAAGTGGTGCAGAAGCCGCCAAAAGCATCGCTGATTTCGTGTTACTGGATTCAAATTTCGCCGCCATGAATGGGGTTTTAAATGAAGGCCGGCGGGTGATCAATAACATCGAACGCGTGGCATCCATGTATTTAGTCAAAACCATTTTTTCAGTGATCTTAACTGCGATCTTCCTCTTTTTACCGTTAGATTATCCCATCACCCCGATCAATTTGACCCCAGTTTCGGCGATCGCCGTCGCGATCCCGTCGTTTTTGCTGACGTTAGAGCCAAATTTCGATCGTGTGATCGGGCAGTTCATGCAAAAGGTCATGACCATCGCCGCTCCTGGGGCGATTGCGATCGTCTTGTACACCCTCATCTTGACTTGGGGCGAATATACCTTCCATTGGTCGTTTAACGCGACTTCAACCATGGTGGTCTTGATGATCGCGATCATCGAGTTGCATGTCTTGTTCATCGTGGCCAGACCATTCAATCGCTACAAGGCCGCGATGCTGATCACCTTAGTCATCGCCTTGTTTGGCACCTTCTTTGTGGCTGGCAAGGTATTTTCATTGGCCAACTTATGGCGCTTGGACCGCTTCATCGTGTATGGACCCTTAATTGCTTCCAGCTTGCCGGTGTACGTGTTCTTGCAGGAATTCTTAGGGAAGCGCGTGCTTTCCAAGATCAATTGGCGTTAGGGTTGGCGACGATCAACACGTCACAAGGCGCATTTTCGACGACGAAGCTCGCCACTGAGCCGATAAACATCCGCGTCACCATTTTCTTGCTGGAACGACCGATCACGATCAAACCAGTTTGGTAATCTTTGGTCGCGTCAAACGCGATCACCGCCCGTGGTGATCCAAACCGAATATGGGGCTTGATATCTAAGCCGGTTGCGGCCAATGGCGCAGTGATCTCTTGCAGATGTTTTTCCACACGCTGTTCACTTTCATGCAGCAGCTTGCCGTCAACACTGCCTGTTTGCCCAAAAGCCGAAGTGTATTGCCGCGTATCGATCACTTGCAGCAGATCGATCCCCCATGCTTGTTCCTTGGCGATCCCTACTGCGCGCGCTAATGCGCGATCGGCAGCTTCAGAGCCATCTAAGGCGACCAAAATTCTCTTTGTTGTCATCGTCTTTTCCCCCCTTCACTTTAGTTGTAACACAATCTCTGCCCTAAAAGCGACTCGAACTCACCAGGCATCGCATTGCGTTGGGGAAAATCTGATCATAATCGCAACAGCGTGAGCAGTCCCAAGGCCGCGACGGTTTGCAACCCGCCGACTAAGACGCCATAGCTTAAAAATTTGGTCCCTTGCTGCATGAACTTGGCAAAATTCAGCCGCAACCCAATGGCGGCTAACGCCGTGGTTTCAAACCAGCCGGAAACCGCATGCGCACCGCTGCCTAATAACGCGGGTAAGGCAAAACTGGAGTTCAGCAAACACAAGCCCAAAAAGCCGAGCACATACCAGGGAATCGGCAAGCGCCGCTTTGCGGCTTGGGACGCGCGCGGGCGGCCATGGCTGACTTTGCGTTCAAATACACTGACCACTACGACTAACATGATGATCCGGGTGATCTTAAATAACATCGCGTACCGCACCGTCTCCGGGCTCAATAAGCTTGCCCCAGCGACGACTTGGCCCACTGACTGCAAGGTCCCGCCAAGCATAGCACTTTTGGCGATCAAATCATCGCCAAACACCGCCGTGGCAAGAAATGGCAAGGTCAGCATCATCACCGTCCCTAACAGGTTGACTAAAGTGATGATCTGGCCTTTTTCTTCGTCATCCGCGTCAATGGCCGGGGCGATGGCACCAATGGCACTTGACCCGCAAACGGCATTGCCGCCTGCAAACATCAGACTCATTTTTTCGCCAAACCCCAGCTTGCGGCCGATATAATAGGCGCCACAGATCACGATGGTCATCATTAGCCAAACATAAAGCACCCCGCGCCAGCCCATTTGGCCAATGGTTTGAAACGTCACCGTCAAGCCCAGTAACACGACTGAGTATTCGAGCAAGCGGCTTTCCGCAAACTTGGTGCCGACATTTAATCCCGCTTGCTTGCACCATGTATTGCCTAAAACGATCCCGATCAAGATCGCTAATGTTGCCCCGCCAAGTTGCGGCAGCAACAAGCCTAACCCTTTTGCCGCGATCGCCACGATGATCGCCAGGCTCAAACCAGGCAAGGTCGCTCGGATCTGACTTGCCCTCGTCTTTGTTGTTTCCATAATGCCTGCTATATAAAATGTGGAAGAATGTCTAGTGACACTAGTAAAGGATTACATATTTCCTTTCTTAGTTGTACATTCAGTATTTTATTCGGTCCCGTCAACACCAGTATGCTTACGTCGGTAGTAACCTTGCAACATTGACTGGCTCTTGAACCTTTAGGACATAGCCTGCCCTTGAGCATATTGAATCAAATTCTGTACGGCATTCTCGTCACGCTCAAGTTGAGCGCCACAGCCGTAACAATGAAACTCGTGATGTTTCGTGCTGTGAAGGACATTACCAGCTAAGGTCAGTTTATCGTCACCGGTTTTCACTAACCCACAACGACTGCATCGCTGTGTGCTAGGGTAGAACCGATCAACTATAATCAGCTGGCGGCCATACCATTGCACCTTGTCCTTCATCAGCACTTTGAAACGTCCAAACAACGAACGGTGCAAGTTCTTCGCCAATCGCTTGTTCATCTTCATATGCTTGACGTCCAAGTTTTCGATCGCAAGCATTCCGTTGGTTTTCACCAACATCGTCGTAAACTTTTGCAAGAGGTCGTCTTGAATCCGTGTCACTTTCTGATAGGTCCGCTGCAACTTGGTTTTCGTTGCGCGGTAATTGTTAGAGCGAAAGTGCTTGGGATTCGCCTGACGTTTGCGAGCGAGCCGCCGCTGGTACAAGGACACGCGGTTATATAAACTGACCAGTTGCTCGGTCAATCCGCGAATTGCAGACATTGCCTCACCATCGTTATAAACGAATTTGCCAATGTTGGCATCAACGCCACATACTTGTTGGCTTTCCGGTAACGACTCAGGTTTGGCCACATCGATGCATAAGCAAGCGTAATAGCCATCAGCTTCTTTGACGATAGCAGCGAGTTTAATAGTCCCTAGCCAGCGTGGTTTCTCAGCCAAGCGGATGTCGTACCATCGATCACGATAGCCATGCGGTTTATCCAACCGCAACTTATCATTAACGACCATTGCTCTGTCGGTCTTGAAGCTGCAGCGACTACGCTTTTTCGACTTGAACCGCGGCTTGCGATGTTCTGGCATCTCAGGGTTAAAGAAATTCGCCCAGGCATGCGCCAGGTCATGTACCGCCAATTGCAAGATCCGTGCTGAACGACGGTATTGCCAGTCTGCTTTGTTGTTAACTAACTCATTGCGGACTTGACGTTCGTTAGGCCGCGCCGTCTTATCTGCCAGCACTAGTGACGCGTCATACATGTCATTCCACGTGGCAAGCGCCTGATTGTAACAATAGCGGCGATAATCGCATGCTTGCTCCAATACGCGGCGCATCGTCGCGTTCGGGTAGCACCGGATCTTGTGCGTTCTCAACATGTTTTCACCTCCAACTTGCTTTTGGATATCATAGCAAATTAAGATAAGGAGACCCTGTCGAGACATGATGAAAACCGTCATCATCTGTCCATGCATCAGTCAGCGATTTTTCACGAGTTTATCATTGCGCAGCACTTGGTCATTCTGCCTTCCACTTGATTACCGCAGAACGACTAATTACTACAAATTAACACATTACTCTACATCATCGATTACAGTTAATAACCTCCTCAGATACTGATATAAGCCAAATTATACCTAGGTCTAACCATCAGCGGTATTGATTGCTATAATAATAGCTATCAGATAATTTAATAATACGGGAGGCGCCCATGAAAAATCTGCAGACATTCAAAGCGGTCTATGAAACGCGCAGTTTTTCCAAAGCAGCAGGCCTGCTTTTCATCGCTCAGCCAACGGTTTCTGCCCAGATCAAGCAACTGGAAATTGAATTTCACACGCAATTATTCATTCGCAATGGGCGCGGTGCGCTTGGGTTGACCCCCGCGGCGACGCAGCTCTATCAAGAAGCGACGACGATCATCGCCAGCTGGGAACAGCTGCACCTCAAGTTGAGTGCTGGTCCGCAACAACAACGCGTCCGGATCGTGGCGTCGCATACGTTCGCCACCTATTTGCTGCCCACTTTATTGCCAGCGCTTTATCAAGCTTTCCCCACGATCGCTTTTAGCGTGCAAATGGCAAATTCCTCGGCGGTGCAAACGGCCATCACCAACCATGATGCCGAATTAGGTTTTATCGAAAAACCCCTGGCCGGCCGCGATCTGATCCGCAGCACCTTGGTGTCAGATCAACTGGTGCATGTCGGCACGCAAGGCCCTTGGCTGGTGCGCGAACCAGATTCTGGGGTGGCTTATTACACCCGACGCTACTTGACTGAGCAAAATGATCAAACTCCGCAAGTCCAAATTGCTTCAAATGCCGTCATCGTTGCCTTGTTGCAAGCCGGCTTTGGCCAATCCATCATTTCTCAACGCGCCGCCAGGGGGCTTTTGGCCCGCTCGCTAGGGCCGCGTTATTTACGTCATTTCTATCTGCTGACCCGCCATGATGATGACGCCGATAGTGCTTGTGTCCAAGCGGTGCTAGCTTGGGCGCAAACCAGGGTTTCTGAGTAAAACCAATTAACTCTGACGACAGTCATCCGCCCAAGATTTGATCACGCTCGTGGGCTGAAGACCCCCCTATATACAAAGAGGCAATTTAGACCGAAAAAGTAGAGCCCTCTCAGCGAATTCTAATACAAAAAAATAAATTTTTTTACATGAAAGCCTTACACCGATGCCCAGCTCCGCACGATTAGCCTAATTTATTGTGCGTATCTGTCTAGCAAAAATCGGGCAAAATTGCCTTATTTGTATATAGACAGGCAATTGATCACTGCCTGTTGGCGACTGCGTGAGTCGCTGGTTTTTGCCCCACAAAAGCCAGCGCGGGGCACGTACACTCGCCACCGTGTGGGCCCGCACGGTTCACCTGATAATTGTGCCGATAATCTGCAAGCTTATTTTATCGCCTCAGTTGATCAGGTCGTTGTCTGCCGCTTCGCCTGTTAATCTCGATGCCATGCCTGGCGCGGCTTTGGCCGGTCAGGCGCATCGCCACAGGCACTCCCGCTGAGGTCGCGCGCCAAAATCGTGGCGGCCCACCTGCATCACCGCCGCGTCTAGTTTGTGGCGGCAGCCACATCACTAGCCAAATCCCTGCTAGCGTCAACGCACAAGCAAAATTAACGCTGTGCGTATGCCGCAGCCAAGGTCTTGCGCTACTGGTCTGCCTGCTTTTGCAACTAGGCCCGGCATCTGGCCGTCGTCCCTGTGCCTGTGGGTGTCACCCTTGGCGATTTGGCGCCAAGGTCTACACAGTTCAAAATTCAAAGGCTCGCAACGCAAAGGCGTTGGGAGTCTTTAGTGTGCCCAAAAAACCGCCTGGATATTGATTTGGCAGTTGCGGTTTGCGCCACACAAAAACGCCTTGGAACCGCGATTCGATTGAATCGCGGCCCAAGGCGTCAGCCTAAAACCGCTGAAGGTCTCAGTCGGTTACAAGCGCGTTTTTATGTCTCAGTCTTGCCGTCATGCCCGCCGTTGGGAGTCGATCGCGCCAGCGCGCTTATTGCGCCAAAGTGATACCAAGATCGCAAACAATTCGCCAAACCGGTCGGCTGACGCATTCGGCGTCCATTCAAATCCGGCCACACCAGCAGGCAAAGGCAGCGGCAGTGAACCGCTTTGGATCACCAAGTCCGCATCGATCAAATCGGCTCCGCTAGGCAATAACTCCACGAATGCTTGTTGTGACAACATTGCGATCAAGTCAACATATTCCAGCGTCGTTTGATCTAACACCAGCGCCACTCGTACGACGCGTTGCGGATGAAACGCTGCCCGCAGCTGCAACAAATTCCGATAGTAGTTTTCCGTCAGACTATCGATGCGATCGATATATTGTTCCAAATGATCCGCTAACACCACCTGGGTGATCGTTTGGCGGATCACGCGCTCATAGCGCGGATCATCTGCTTGCGCTTGCAAACTGCGGTTGAAGGTATATGCGACGTGTTGGTGAAAGTCTTCCCCCAATGCCAAGGTCCCGCAAGTGATCGTCAGCAAGTTTACGATCAACAATTGCTGATCAGCATCTGAAAGGTCTTGTGACCATTCAGGGAAGGCCTGGACAAAATGCGCCACCAATTGATACATGCTGCCAGCATAGCGCCGAAAACGCTCGATCGTCGTGGCCGCATTTTGATCGCCAGCCGTCAAGTACACTGGCGCAAAATGCATCAGGAAAAAGCCGTACTCAGTTTCCCCCATTAGCTGCTGCCGCGACAATGGCGGCAGCGTGAAGTCCTTAAAGCGCCCATGCCCCAAGGCCAGATCCAAATTAGGCAGCGGATAATCCATGACCGCTTTACTGCGATCGTAAGTCAAGATGTGATTGTTGCTAATGCGCCAATAGCACACCGCTAGATAATACATCGAAAGCTCACGCGCCACTAAATTGGCAGGCTCAGTATCCAACGCGGTATAAAGCGTGTCGACTAAGCGTTCTGCCGTTGCGTGGCTGAGCTGTTTAAATGGCCAAACCGCTCCGGCCGTGGCTTGCCAATACATCATCGTCACGAATAAGCGCAAACGCCGTTCATCCCCATTGAAACTCAAGGTATCCGGCTGCAGCTGCACCCCAAAGGTTTGCGCCAATTCGCGCATCGGCCGCAAATGGCGGGTCACTGTCATCCGCGACATGCCTAAAGCCGCGACAAAGTCTTCAAACGACTCATACTCACCATCCATGACCGCTTGCATGAATTGAAAGGGATCCGTCACGGCGATCATATGAAAGCGCAACTGACCTTCAGGGATCGCAAACAATTCTGCTAATGGGGCGTGCTCATTGCCTACGAGCCCGCCTAAGACCCCCAACAAATCATTATAAATATTATAAATGCTGCCGTAGTTGCGACCCGTCAAATTCGCGACTTGCCGCAAATTCACCTCTTTGACTAATGGAGCACCAGTTTTTTGCGCCGCCAGCCGCTCATCAACCGGCGACTGAACGAGGCGAAGCTGGCGGATCACTTTATAAAGATTCAAGCGATCCAGCGCCGAAGAGGAGAGAAAAATGTCGCCATGTTGCTTTTGCATCAATGCCATATTTTCCCATACCTTTCTCGTGAACGTCTCATCATTTTATATTATATCGATATTTGCACGTCTTTTAAGTCATGATATATAAAAATTATTCATCGTGTTTGAACGAAGTTATACTAGTGACACGGTAATCATGGGTTATGGTATACCCCGCATTTTCCCGGTAAAGTAAGGAAACAGTATTGCGTATACGCGGCTTTGCAACCCGTGTTTAGGCAATAAAAAATGAGGGAGACAAGCAAGCGTCTCACCCCATTATTGCCAAGATTTACCAATCGGTTCAAAGTCTCGACGTTATTTACGGTACATCTTAAATTCTAGAAATAAATCATTGTACATCCCGACGACCGCTGGATCCAGGTCTTGATAGACCTCTGAACGCCGAATGATCGCTTCACTTGGGTAAAATTGCTGATCGTTTTGCACGGCTTTGGGCAGCAGCTTCAACGCCGCTTGATTAGGCGTCGAATAGCCGACGTACTCCGCATTTTGGGCAGCGTTTTTAGGTGTCATCATGAAATTCAAGAACGCATAGATCGCCTTAAAGTGCTTGGCGGTTTTAGGGATCACCAAATTATCAAACCACAAGTTGGACCCTTCTGAAGGCACGACATAATGCAAATGGGCGTTTTCCGCCATCATGTCCGCGGCTTCGCCAGACCAATCCACGGCAATGGCCGCTTCGTTTTCTGCCATATACATCTTGATCTCATCGGCAACGACCGCTTTCACATTCGGGGCGAGCTCATCCAGCTTACCCTTGGCCGCTTGCAGGGTCGGCGCATCAGTGGTATTCATCGACTTGCCTAAGCTCACTAAGGAAAAGCCTAAAATATCCCGCGCAGAATCGACTAACATGATGTTGTCATGATACTGCGGCTTCCACAGATCATTCCAGTGCTGGATCTCGCCAGCATGCACGAACTTGTCGTTATAGATGATCCCCAGCGTCCCCCAAAAATAAGGGATCGAGTAACGATTACCAGGATCAAAACTGCGATCCATCACGTCTGGACTCATGTTTTTGAGCCCGGTCAGTTTGCTTTTATCCAATGGGATTAACATGTTGGCTTTTTTCATCTTTTCGATCATATATTCCGATGGGACGGTCAAGTCGTAATCCGTCCCGCCTTGTTTGATCTTGGTATACATAGCTTCATTGGAATCAAAGGTTTCATAGTTGACGTGATAGCCGGTTTGTTTTTCAAACTTCGTGATCAGCGCCGGATCGATGTAATCGCCCCAGTTGTACAAATTCAACGTGTTGTCGCCAGTCGCGCCTTGAGATTTTTGCAAGTGCGCAGACCACAACGCCAACCCCGCTACCGCTACCAAAATGGCGACAACCAGACTAATGAGTCGCTTCATTGAGCTTCGCCTCACTTTCTGCTTTGTGCTTGGCTTTGCGGGTTTGACTGCTTTGTTGAATGAAGTAATATCCGATCACCAACAATAAAGCAAAGACAAACATTACCCCAGACAACGCGTTGATCTCTAAGCTGATCCCTTGACGCGCCCGCGCGTAAATTTCCACAGCCAAGGTGGAAAAGCCATTCCCAGTCACGAAGAACGTCACGGCAAAATCATCTAACGAATACGTAAACGCCATGAAAAAACCACTCAAGATCCCTGGCGTAATAAACGGCACCACGACCCGCGACAAGATCTGCGCATTGGTACTGCCCAGATCACGTGCCGCATCCAGCATCGACTGGCGCATTTCTTGCAGCTTGGGCAGCACCATCAACACCACGATGGGGATCGAAAAAGCAATGTGACTCATCAACACCGAACCAAAGCCTAAGGGAATCTTCAATGCGGTATAAAAAATCAAAAAACTGGCCCCAATGATGACATCTGGACTGACCATCAAAATGTTATTCAACGACAAGACGGTATTTTTCACGAATGGCCGTGACGTCCGGTGGATCGCCAAAGCCCCTAAAGTCCCGATCGTCGTGGCGATCAAGCTGGACAATAACGCCAACAACAGCGTATCGATCACGATTTGGATCATGCGCGTATCGGCAAACAATGCGGCATAATGGGCCCAAGTGAACCCATGATAATGATTCATCGCGTCGCCTTTGGAAAAGGAATAAAGGATCAAATAGGCGATCGGCACATACAAGATCACAAACACCAAGATCAAATAGAGGTTAGACCACTTAAACTTTCTCATGCGCGCCGCCCCCGTTTCTTCCGTTCACCCGTTAGGAACATAATGATCACCATCGCGACGATCAACACCACGCCGATCGTCGATCCCATCCCCCAGTTCATCGTCACTAAGAAATGCTCTTCGATCGCTGTCCCCAGTGTGATCACCCGATTGCCGCCGATCAAGCGCGTCAGCATGAAGAGTGACAACGACGGGATAAAGACCGCTTGGACCCCAGACTTCACCCCTGAGATCGTCAATGGCCAAATCACCTTGGTGAAAGTCTGCCACCATTTGGCCCCTAAGTCGCGGCTGGCATTGACGAAGCTTTCGTTCAGCTCTTCGATGCCGTTGAAGATCGGCAAGATCATGAAGGGGATCTCAATATAGCTGGCGACAAAAATAAAGGAAAAATCCGTAAATAAGAACTGTTTTGGTGCGATCCCAAGCATCCCCAAGAAGGTATTGATCCCGCCATTTTGACTGAAGATGCCAATGAAGGCGTAGGCTTTCAACAACAAATTGATCCAAGTGGGCAAGATGATCAATAACAACCACAACTGCTTATGCTTGGTGTAATGCAACAAATACGCGGTTGGATATGAAATCAACAAGGTCACCACCGTGATCAAAAACGCATACCACACCGAATTGAACGTCATTAAAATATACGTCCCAGAACTGAAGTAAGTCTGGTAGTTGGCCAAAGTCAAGTGCCCATTGATGTCAAAGAAGCTTTGATAAATGATCAAGATCACTGGCGCGATCACAAAAAGCGCCAACCATAACCCATATGGCACATAAAATGCCATGCTGGTCCCGTTTTTCTTCATCAAATCTTCCTCCTACTCGCCTTCGTAACTTTCCAGCCGCGCGTCAAAGTCTTCTTCAGACTCGTTAAGCCGCATGACGTGAATGTCTTCTGCGTCAAACGTCAGCCCGACGGTATCGCCATCGACAGCAGGATTGGTGGAATGGATCAGCCACTCATTATTCAACCGGTCATAAGCCACGATTTCATAATAGTCGCCGCGGAATAATTGGGTATCAACTTTCACTTGCACCTTGCCGGCGTCGGTTGAGGTGATATCCAAGTCTTCTGGCCGCAACACCACTTCGACGGGTTCGTTGGGCCGCATCCCAGCATCGGCACATTCAAATGTTTTGCCATTGAATTCAACTTGATAATCCGCGATCATATGCCCGGCAACAATGTTACTTTCCCCAATAAAATCTGCAACGAAGTGATTGATCGGTTCATCATAGATATCCACCGGCGTCCCGCTTTGCTGCACTTCACCATCATTCATGACAAAGATCTCATCAGACAAAGCCAAAGCTTCTTCTTGGTCATGGGTGACAAATAAGAAGGTGATCCCCAAGCGCTGTTGCAGCTCGCGCAGCTCGTATTGCATGTCTTTGCGCAGCTTTGCATCTAACGCCGACAGCGGTTCATCCAGCAATAACACCGCCGGCTCTAACACGATCGCCCGAGCGATCGCGACGCGCTGCTGCTGTCCTCCGGATAATTCAGAGATCTCACGATCCCCATAGCCTTCCAGCCGCACCATTTTCAACGCAGATTCCACGCGTTGTGCCACTGCTTTTTTAGGCTTTTTTTGGATGCGCAACCCGTAAGCGACATTTTCAAAGACGTTCATGTGCGGGAATAGCGCATAATCTTGGAACACCGTATTGACCTTGCGCTCATTGGCCGGCACATCGTTGATCCTTTGGCCGTCAAATAAAACGTCGCCTTCGCTCACTTCTAAAAACCCAGCGATAGCACGCAAGATCGTGGTTTTGCCGCTGCCGCTCGGTCCCAGCAAGGTATAAAATTTACCTTGTTCGATTTCGATGTTGATATCTTTGAGCACCACGGTGTCTCCATAGCGCTTGCTCACATGCTGCAATTCAATGATCGTATGACTCACGGTCAAACTCCCCCTTTTAATTAGGCGCGTTATAAATAAGACGCTGTTGCCACCAGCAAGATCTCAGCACGCCCTGCTGACGCATTTTGGATCCGATGTTGTTTGGTGGCATGAAAATAGATCGTTTCGCCTTTTTTGGCTTGATAATCATGTTCGCCCAGCTTCAGCCGCACCTTGCCGGAAACGACGTAGATAAACGTTTCTGCTGGGCTGGGTTCAAAGGTCTTGAATTCCCCGCCGGCCGCAAACGTAATGCGCACCGGCTCCATTTCGTTTTCATTGCTTTGTGGGACTAGCCACTGTAATTGATAGCCGCGGTCTTCATCGACATATTCAACTTGATCAGCGCGCGTATAGACGAGTTGTTGGTTCGGCTCTTCCGAAAAAAACTCCGCCGGCGACTGGCCTAACACATTCAGCAAATCAAAAAATGTCTCCATCGAAGGGGAACTTTGATCATGTTCAAGCTGCGAAATGTACCCTTTGCTTAAATCAGTGCGTTCTCCAAGCTCTTCTTGGGTTAAATTTTTCCGGATCCGCAGATCCCGGATCTTGCGACCAATATCCATACCCGCCTCCAATCATCGAGTTCACTTAAACTAAACTAAAAGTTTAATGCCAAGAACTTATTATAAAGACTGCCAAGAAAATAACAAGCACTTCTTGCAAGAATAATTACGGCTTCGTGAGCGTCTGCATTACTGCACACAAAAACGCCGGCATGATCCTCCGTAAGTGAGGATCATGCCGGCGTTGAAACCGTCAAACTTCTTCTGCTGTCATGGCCGCTGCGTTTTCGGTATAGTTGACGCCTTGGCTCAACTGTTGGGCCAATCCGCCGGTAATATACCCTTGCTCGAGCAGATCATGGATCGCTGCGCGCTCTGCCGCCAAGGCGATGGCGCGCAGTTGTTGCAATTGTGCTTCATATTGCGTGCTTTTATGCTGCGCGATCGCTTTGACACTGGCGATGCGATTGCGATATTGCACGATCAGCGCATAGATCACTTGCCGATTATACCGATGATGCCGCTGTTCAGGTTGCTTTAAGTACGCCGATAACTGCTTCAAACCGCCTTTAGCCAACGTTTTTTCTAACGCTAAGCGTTGTTGATATCCGGCTTTGCTGCGGCGGATCCCCAACAGGTGCATGCCGCCATGCGTGACCGCCAAGCGCCACTTGGCCAAATGCATGCGCACGGTCGGTTTGCCAGCATGCGCCAACATGGTGTCGATATCCGCTTGTTTTTGGCGCAGGCGCTTGGCCATTTTGGCATAAACAGGCGCAGATAAGGTTGCCTTAACCGCTTCTAAAGCTGCCAATTCACCGGCTAACCCGATCCGCCGCAACGTCAACTCGTCGCGCACTAATGGCGGGATCGGGTCTTCACTGGTGTCGGCAGCCAGATCTAAGCGGCGGATCAAAATTTGATATTCACTGATCAGATCTAAAACCGGTTTTTGATTGGCTTCTCGGCGTTCACTTTCCAAGCGCCGCACCGCCATTTGATATAAGAATCGCTGTGCTTGCGCTTGCGTCAACAAACGCGGGGCAGCAGGCGTTTTGCCTTCGTCATCATCGTCGTCGGCAGACACCGTCGACCCCCGCAAGGTCAACGGCGTACGCGTCTTAGTAAACAACGGCAAGCCGACTACGGCCACTATCAGGCTCAACACGACAAACCCCGCCGCGATAAACAGCATCAAATGCCGCTCTGGAAACGGCTGCCCATTGGCCAAGGTCAATGGCACCGCCAACACCCCAACTAAGGTAATGGCCCCGCGCACCCCAGATAAGCCGCTGAGTACCGCCGTTTTGAAACTTGCTTGCGGTAAGTGGCCAAAGACTTGATACCCATACACCCAAGCAACGCGCAAGCTTAAAACCACCAAATACACCAACACCACATCCAGCAATGCCTGCCCGGTGTTCACATCGCGCGCGGTAATGGTTTGATGCATGGCCACCGGTAATTCGATCCCCAAGATCAAAAAAATGATCCCGTTTAAGACATACACCACAATATCCCAGGTCCGCTCTGACACGATCCGCAATTCCGGCAGCGCGGCAATATAGCGATTGCCCCGAGCATTATTCAATAACCCTGCGACGACGACCGCGATCACCCCAGAAGCATGCAGCCCTTCATCAACGACTAAATAAATCAATAACGGCGTCACCAATTGCATGACCGTGTGCAAAATCACGTCATTGAGCCCTTGTTGCAGCAACCACAGCCGCAACAAATTCAACGCTGCCATCAACACCGCGCCGGCAAGGGCGCCAATGATCGCCACAAAAAAGAAATCGCCGATCGCTTGCGTCGCCACAAAACTGCCTGTCACCGTGGCGGCGATGCCATACTTGAAACCGATCAAACCGCTGGCATCATTGATCAAGCTTTCACCGCTGACCAAATGCAAGATCCCTTTAGGCAAATGGACCCGCTGCGCGATACTTTGCACCGCGATCGGATCGGTGGGGCTTAAGATCGCCGCCAGCGCCAGTGCCGCGGCTAAGGGCAAACTGGGGATCAGCCAATGAATGAAATACCCGCCGATAAACGTCGTCGCAAATACTAAGAAAATCGCATTGCCAATGATCGGCCCGCGCAAAGCCCATAATTCCCGCTTAGGAAAATGCCGCCCATCGTTAAATAATAGCGGGGCGGTGAACAACAACATGAACCAATCTGTTTGCATTTGCAGCTTGACTTGAAAAACTAACGCCACCAGCAAACCCAGCCCTGCTTGGATCAGCGATACGGGAATGACCACAACGTAATGGCTGATGATGTTGGAAAGGATCACCAACGTTATCAATAACAAGATCGCTTCAAGTAGGTGCATCCTTGTCCTCCTTATCGATCTTCGCCGATGATGCGGACTTCAGGTTCTAATTGGACGTGAAATTGGGCCGCAACTTCTTTTTGCACCAAATGGATCATGTCCAAATAATCGGTGGCAGTCGCCCCGCCGATATTCACGATGAACCCCGCATGCTTGGTGGAGATCTGCGCCCCGCCGATCACGGTGCCTTGCAAGCCCGCTTTTTGAATCAAGGGGCCGACAAAATGGCCCACTGGCCGCTTAAACACAGATCCGCATGACGGGTATTCTAAAGGCTGCTTGGCGGCGCGCAAGGCGTTGAGGTGATCCATGGTTTCGCGGATCGTCGGCTGATCGCCTGGCTTTAACGCAAATGTCGCGCGGATCACCACATCTTGAGTCTCTTGAACCAGCGAATGGCGATACGCAAACGCCATAGCCGCATTGTCATACGTCTTTAACTCACCGTTGCGGGTGATCACCGTCGCTTCTGACAGACAATCTTGCACCTCACCGCCATACGCGCCGGCATTCATGAATACCGCCCCGCCAACGGACCCTGGGATGCCAGCGGCAAACTCCAGCCCGCTCAAGCCGGCTTGATAAGCGGCTTCACTAGTGTCGATCAACCGGGCGCCGGCTTCGGCGGTGACGGTATCAGCAGTGGCGGTAATGGTGCTCATCGCCGTCAAAATGATCACCAGCCCGCGGATCCCGCCGTCTTTGACGATCAAATTTGACGCATTGCCAATGATCGTCAATGGCAAGGTTTGTTGGCGTGCGTGCGCCAAAAGCATCTGTAGCTCGCCGACGGTTTTAGGAAATGCCAGCAGATCTGCAGGCCCGCCAGTCTTGGTAAAGGTATAGTTGGCTAATGGTTCATTATGCAACAATTGAATCCCATTTAGTGCAGACACACTGGCTGCCACATCATCAAATCCTCTCTGAATTGAACTCGGATATATTTTAACATAATTGTCGCAGACGGTTTTCTCTTGTACACTAGAGAAGATTGGAGTGATCAATGTGAAACTCATTTCTTGGAACGTTAACGGCTTGCGAGCCGTGTTAAAAAAAGACTTCGATGCGACCTTCAAAACCCTCGACGCAGATTGGTTTTGTTTGCAAGAAACCAAAATGCAAGCCGGCCAGGCCACAGTCGATACGCCAGGGTATTATCAATACTTCAACTATGCTCAGCGCAAAGGTTATTCTGGGACGGCCATTTTCACTAAACATCAGCCTGAGCAGGTGACTTATGGGATCGGCATCCCTGAATTTGACGATGAAGGCCGCGTGATCACGCTTGAGTACCCACGGTTTTTCTTGATCACTGTGTACACCCCTAATTCCGGCAGTGAGCTTAAGCGGCTGGACTATCGGCAGCGCTTTGATCAAGCGTTTCAAGCTTATACCACTGAATTAGCCGCCCAAAAGCCGGTGGTTTATTGCGGCGACCTCAACGTCGCGCATCAGCCGATCGACTTGAAAAACCCCACGTCTAATCATCACAATGCCGGCTTTACCGATGAAGAGCGCCAAGACTTTACCCGGCAGCTGGATGCAGGCTTTGTCGACACGTTCCGCCATTTTTATCCGGATCAAACCGACATTTATTCTTGGTGGAGTTATCGCTTTGGGGCACGCAGCCGCAACGCCGGTTGGCGGATCGATTATTTTGTGGCGTCAAATAATTTCATTGATGTCATCGAAGATGCTAAGATCCACACCGAGATCACCGGCAGCGACCATTGTCCTGTGGAACTGGTCACCAAAGATTTAATAGGAGATTAACATGGATTTTATTGCGATGGATTATGAAACCGCCAATGCCAAACGGGCCTCAGCTTGTTCGATCGCGCTGGTCGTGGTTGAAAACAGCCGCATTGTCGACAGTTTCTATTCGTTGATCGACCCGGAAGTAGAATTTGCCCGCCGCAACATTCAAGTCCACGGCATCACCCCGCAAATGGTCCAAGGCGCCCCGAAGTTTCCTGATATCTGGCCGCATATTCAGCACTTTTTCACTGAAAACCGGATCGTTTGTGCGCACAATGCGACTTTTGACGTTTCCGTGCTGCGCCGCAGCCTGGAACGCTACGGCTTGTTGGCACCGCATTATCAAGTGATCGATACGTTGAAAACTTCGCGGGCATTGATGCCGGGACTGGCCAATTATCAACTCAATACCGTCAGTGCCGCCATGCAGATCCCGCTGGAGCATCACCATAATGCCTTAGAAGACAGCTATGCATGTGCTCGGATCTTGCTGGGTCAAGCGCAACGCTTTGGCGTTGACCGCTTGAATGCTTGGCTCAAAGCGGCATAAAGTCCCAGTCACCCATGCGCTGATCGTGCCGATCAGCGCATTTTTTTGGCCTGCCCACAAGCGGCAAGTGCGCCAGCTCGTGGTACAATGGTGGCTAGCGCTTATAGAAAGAAGCTGAAATTAGTGCCTACCACAAAAAAATTGTTCAACAAAGACACCCTCTTGATCCTGCTCGGGAGTTTTTGCTACATGTCCAGCACCATGCTGATCAACCCCTTGATCGTGGGCTTTGCCCATAGCATCGGCGCCAGTGCGATGCTTGCCGGCAGTATTGCCGCCATCATGAACCTGACCTCACTGGTTTTTCGCCCGTTTGCAGGACAGCTGACCGACCGGGTTTCAAAGTTTCGCCTGGCACTAAGCGGCGGGTGCCTTTTGTTGATCGCCGGGTTGGGCTACGCCTTTGCCGCCAATGTCTGGCTGATCGCCTTGATCCGCATCGTGCATGGCTTAGGGTTTGCCTTATGTTCGGTTTGTATGTCGACTTGGCTTTCAGGACTATTGCCGCGAGACCGCATCGGCACCGGGATGGGCTTTTTTGGCATGATGAATGCATTAGGCATGGCAGTCGCCCCGGCGTTAGGCATTTGGATGTATCAGACTTTCAGCTACCGCTGGGCCTTTTTATGTGCCGCCGCATTTAGCGCCATCTTAGTCGTGGTGATCCAATTCATTGCCGACCATGGCCAGCCCAAACGCCGATCAGCGCCGGCAAACCCCGAAAAAAAATTGCGTTTGGTGCAGCCGCAAGTGGTTCCTGTGGCATTGATCGTCATGCTGTTGTCGATCCCTTATTTCACCACGCAATCTTACTTAGTGGAATATGTGGCGGCCCGGCATTTGCACGTGGCCGTTGGCAGCTTCTTTTTGATTTACGCCTTGATCTTATTGGGCTTGCGCGTGGCTTTGAAGGATTACTTCGATCGGCTGCCTTTTCGCCTGTTTCTTTTGGCAGGGGTGATCAGCAGCCTCGTTGGGATGCTGGGGCTGACTTTGATGACGAATAATTGGTGGTTGCTGCTGGCTGCAGCCGGTTTGGCTGGCGGCTATGGGGTGATGTATTCGGTTTGCCAAGCAACGGCTTTGATCGTTGCCCCGTTGAATGAACAAGGATTAGCCAACAGCACGTTTTACATCGGCATGGATCTGGGAATGGTCTTAGGCCCGCTGATCGGGGGGCTGCTGTATGGCAGCGTCCCATTCCAATGGTTTTATCCGCTATTGATGCTGACCTTGCCGCTGGTTGCCTTGGTTTATTGGCGGTTTCACCGCGAATTGGCGCGCTAAGCCGGCCGCAAAAGTTAGCGAATGCTTAAGAACACGCCGGTGACTCGCCTTGATCAATCGGGGTATGTTATTTTACTGGAATAAGGAGGCGGTTTAAATGCGTTGGTTATCCCGACTGTTAGGTTTGGGGATCATTATCATGGGACTTTGGACCTGGCGCGACACGATTTTGCCGCAACTGCCTACCCCCGCGACGCCAACGACGACCTCAGCCAGTCAATCAAGTACGTCTTCGTCTAGTGCTGCCAGCGCTTCCAATACCCCGGCCACGCCCACGGAAAGCATCGTCTCAGGAATGCCATTAGCTAACACTTATGCTTATCACTTTGACAATGGCGTTCCCGCCCGCGAGCAAGCACTGTTTAAACAAGCCGTCGCCGCTTATAACCACACCGGGATCGTCACCCTCACGGCTGGTGCCGGCGGTGCGACGCAAAACATGGTGACATTTGGCGTGTACCACAAGCAAATGGCAACGAATAATGGCACCTTTGAACTTGGTCATGGCGGCCCGCAGATCATCCGCCGCTATGGCTTGACCACCACGACGGTGAATCACGGCAGTGCCCAGCTCAATTTGACTTATGCTTCTGAACTGTCGTTATCAGTTGCGATGCATGAACTTGGCCATGCCTTGGGCCTTGATCACAGCACGGCGGTGACTTCGGTGATGTATCCCGTCGATCAAGGCGTCACGACCCTATCGGCAGCTGATTTAGCCGGGTTGCGCGCGATTTATCCTGCCGCGCAGCATTAACTAGTGCGCCACTAACGTTTCGTCAAAAGCACTAAGGCGCAGACTCAAGTCTGCGCCTTAGTGCTTTTGCTTGCTGCTTATGCTTGTAGCGCGGCTGCTAAGGCTTGCGCCCGCTTGCCTTGACCAGACACTTTAAGATGCCGCAAGTCGTCATCGTTGTCGTCTTTTTCGATTTGGATCAACACATAATCTGCTGGCAAACAGACGCCTAAAAATTCCGGCCACTCGACCACGCAAACGCCGTCACCTTCAAAATACTCTTCCAAGCCTAAGTCTTCTGCGCCGCCATTTTCCAGCCGATAAATATCCATATGGTAAAGCGGCAAGCGGCCATCGGTATATTCGCGCACGATCGTAAACGTTGGCGATTTGATCGGCCCGGCAATGCCTAATCCCGCCGCTAACCCCTTCGTCAAGCTCGTCTTGCCGGCGCCTAGATCACCGTCTAATAACAAGACATCTCCGGCTTGCAACTTCGGCGCAACGGTGGCTTTGGCCCATTGCTGCAATGCCTCTTCACTTGCAAAATCCATGCTATCATTTGGCAGGACCCTTTTTTCAAGGGGATATCCCATCTAGACCTGCCGCTCCTCATTGCTGATTTGACTTGATTATCGCATCCAAGCACACAAAAAGCCACTGCATGCAGTGGCTTGCTTGTTGTGCCGCAATTATAGCGCTTGAGCTGCCGTAATGATGGCCAGCTTGTAGACGTCTTCTTCGTTGCAGCCGCGAGATAAATCAGCGACTGGCGCATTCAAGCCTTGCAAGATCGGGCCGATGGCTTCAAACCCGCCGAAGCGTTGCGCGATTTTGTAGCCAATATTGCCGGCTTGCAGATCTGGGAAGATGAAGACATTCGCTTGCCCGGCTACCTGAGAATCTGGTGCCTTGAGCTTGGCGACAGTTGGGACAAAAGCCGCATCAAATTGTAATTCGCCATCTAATGCGAGCTCAGGCTTCAAGTCATGGGCGATCTTCGTTGCTTCAACCACTTTGTCGACTTGCGGGGCCTTGGCAGAACCCTTGGTGGAAAAGCTTAACATGGCCACTTTAGGGTCGATATCAAACAGCTTCGCCGTACGCGCAGATTCTACCGCGATTTCAGCTAATTCTTGGGCGTTAGGATCAATGTTGATGGCGTTGTCAGCGAACAGATACCGTTCGTCGCGGCCGCGCTGCATAATAAACGCACCAGAGATCCGAGTCGCATCCGGCCGGGTCTTGACGATTTGTAAAGCCGGGCGCACGGTGTCAGCCGTTGAATGCACCGCACCGGAAACCATGCCGTCTGCTTTGCCCATGTAAACCAGCATCGTCCCGAAGTAATTCGGGTCTTTGACCATTTCGTCTGCTTGTTCCGGGGTGGCCTTGCCCTTACGGCGTTCGACGAAGGCTTTTGCCATTTCATCGTGGAACGCATCCGTCTTTGGGTCGCGGACGGTAACTTTAGTGATGTCGAAGCCTTTTTCAGCCGCGACTTTAGCGATCTCAGTCGCATCCCCCAGCAATAACGGCTTGATCTCGCCGTCAGCTGCCAGGCGTACAGCAGCCCCGATGATCCGAGGATCTGTACCTTCTGGGAAAACGATGCGCAAACCTTTACCAGCGATCTTGTTGCTCAAACTCTCAAATAAATCCACGATAGTGTCCCTCCATAAAAGCGTTTTACTGTGTTAATGATAGCCCTTTTATGCCGGTTTGACTAGTCCTTAAGTGTACTAGGAAGTTGCCAATTTATCGGTGATTCGCCCATCGCCCTTAGAGCCGCGTTGGTTTTTGAAAACGGTTTACTGCCAAAAAAACCTCGATAAGCACTCAGCGGACTCGGATGCGGGGACTGGATGATGACATTTTTTTGGGTATCGATCACCCGCGCTTTGGCCCGCGCCGCCGCACCCCACAAAATAAACACCACCTGCCCGCGCGCAGACAAAGCGGCGATCGCGGCATCCGTCAATTGCTCCCAGCCGTGATTTTGGTGTGAATATGCCTGTCCAGCGCGCACGGTCAAAACGGCGTTGAGCAATAAGACGCCTTGTTGCGCCCAAGCTTTCAAATACCCATGCGTCACTGGCAAACAGCCGACATCGGCTTGCAGTTCCTTGTAGATATTTTGCAAAGATGGCGGCAAAGGCACCCCTGGGGCGACGGCAAAACTGGCCCCAACGGCTTGATTCGGCCCATGATACGGATCTTGGCCTAAGATCACGACTTTGGTTTTGGCAAAAGGCGTCCACTCAAAGGCCTGGAAAATATGATGCATTTCCGGATAAATCGTTTGGGTTTGATATTCTTGTTTCAAAAATTGGTGTAATTGGGCGTATTCCGGGCTGGTGAACACCGGTTCAAGCACCGTTTGCCAATCATTATGGATTATCGTTTTCATGCTCGTCCCTCCCTCTTTATTCTACACTGCCCCACCTTTGTGCTCTAGCCCAAACATGGTAAACTGTAGGCAGACACGGCAAACACGCACACGCCAAGGAGGCATGACATGATCAAGTTGATCGCATCAGACATGGACGGGACATTGCTCAATGACAAAATGCAGATCTCTGATGGCAATGCAGCCGCCATTCGCCGCGCACAACAAGCCGGCATCGAGTTCATGGTGGCCACTGGCCGCGGCTTAAGCGAAGCCCAGCCGCTGGTGCAAGCACACGGGCTAAAAACCGCCTTTATCACCTTGAATGGGGCGCGGGTATTTGATACCGACGGCCAGTTGACCGTTGATGAACCCTTGCCTGAAGCGATGGTCGCCTTGACGCTTGAGACCTTACAAGCCCGCGGGCTATATTTTGAATTAGTGACCAACCAAGGCATTTACTCCGACAGCCGCGTCCGTCGGATCCAAAATGTGGCCGATGTCCTGGTGCGGCTCAACCCTGATACCAGCTACAAAATCGCGGTTGCATTGGCGGCTGCGCGCTTAGAGTTGATGGAAATCAACTATGTCGATGACTATAACGCGCTGGTCGCCCAAAAAGACGTCGAAGTGATGAAAGTGATCGCCTTTTCGCAGCAAGGCCAAAAAGCCCTCGCAGAGCCGCAGCAAGTGCTGGCAAAAAGCGGTGAGCTGATCATTACCTCAAGTGCGGTCAATAACATTGAGATCAACTCGCGCAAAGCCCAAAAAGGGTTGGCCTTAAACGCGTATGCCGCCAAAAAAGGGCTGACCTTAGAAAACTGTATGGCCATCGGGGATAATTTGAATGATGAATCGATGATCACCATGGCCAAATACGGGGTTGCCATGGGCAATGCCTTGCCAAAGATCAAAGCCTTGGCGCAATGGACCACGGCGATCAACACCAAAGACGGCGTCGGGATGGCCATCGATAAGGCGATCGCTTTAAACGCCGCGGAAAAAGCCGAGTGATCCGATTCGCTTAAGGAGGTTTCACGGGTGCTGTTTTATGTAGATGCACAATCATTAAAAGACACCGGGATGAGCGTCGTCAAAGATGGTGACTTTAAGCCCGTGTACATTCTTAACGGCCGCCATGGTCTGGCTAATGACGGATTCAATTTGCACACGATCGGCGGCCAAGAACTGGGAGAGATCCGGCAAAAAACCGTCGGGATCTTTCCGCGTTATGACCTTTATGTGGCCCGCCAGCGCGTGGGTTCGATCAAAAAAATGGCTGGCGTGTGGCGTGAATTTATTTTTGTTTCAGACCTCAATTGGATGATCATCGGCAATTTATTGGCGAACCAATACCATATATACCACGGGGTCAAATCCATCACGACTATTGCTGAAGCCGGCACAGCTTCCAATACCGTGTTTAAACTTGAAATCGATGACCCGAATAACGTCGCCGCTGGGTTGCTGATCGCCGCGATCCTCGACCGTTGGCGGCAAGTCCACAACGCCAACCCCTTGGTGCGCCATGACAATGTCGGGATGAGTTTTGGGATGTAACCATCAAAAAGGTGTCGCTGACGGGTTTGTCAGCGGCACCTTTTTGACTGGCTTATAGCGCTTTGAGCATGTGATTATAACGGTGACTGCCGATCATCAACTCGCCATGCTTTTGATAACCGACGCGGCGGTATAGTTTTTCTGCCCGTGGATTCACTTGATCCACATTCAAGCTCAATAAGTGTTCCCCACGTGCTTTCAACAAGGGTTCGACCCCGGTTAACAACGCGGTGCCGATCCCATGACCGCGCGCTTCATCGGCAACGGCTAAGGTATCGACATACCACTCACCAGAATAGGTTTCCGTATCCGGGAATAACGCGGCGTCTTGGGCGATCCCGATTTTCGGCAATAACGGCGCAAAGGCATCGTCGATATGCGCTTCTTGGCCATGCGGATAGCCCACTAAGATGCCATCTACGCGGCCATTTTGCTCATGGACAAACGTCTGCGCAAACCCATACCGATAATCCTTGAGCAAAAAGGCCTGCTCAAAAACGGGATACAAGGTCGTTTTAGGTAATTTCATCAGCGCTGGGATCTCCATCTCTTCAAAAACAATGTCGATCAAAGGCACCACTGCCTGCGCATCAGTTGGAACTGCTGGTCGGATCATGAACGTGTTATCGCCAGATCAATGGATCAGCCGCGGCGGCGATAACTCCCTCCATTCACCCGCGGCAACTTCTAGTATAGCATCTCTTTAACGATTGTTGACCACGATCCTGGCATGATTGTTTACTGATCGCTCGCGTGTTAAGCTAAGCCGTTACCATCAAGGAGGACACACATTGACTAGCGTTAGATTCTTAAACGGTTTAAATACGCTCGGCGGCAACATTGTCGAAATCGCCACGGCGACCAGCCGGGTGATCACAGATTTTGGCCTCGCCACCACAGCACCTGCTGCTGGCGGCAGCGCCGCAAACCCGCTTCCAAATTTACCGGAGCTGTTTGCCGATACTGCCGACGCATTTACCGATGAAGCGATCGTCATCACCCATTGGCATCATGGCCACATGGACGCTTTGCGCTATTTGCAAAAAGCCGTGCCCATTTACTTATCGCCTGCCAGCATGCGCTTATATGCCGCTTTAGTCGCTTTAGGCCAACAAAAGCCGCTGGCCAATGTGCATCCCTTGCCGTTAACGATCCCCTTGGCCATCGGCGACTTAAGCGTGACTGGTTTTGCCTCAGATCATGACGAACCTGGGGCCATGGCCGTTTTGATCGATGACGGCGACCACGCTTATCTGACTTCTGGCGATGTGCGCTTAAACGACGCGCACCAAACCGCAGTGGCCAAGTGGTGCCAGGCGGTGAAAAAACGGCATGTCAAAATGCTTTTTCTTGATTGCACCGCTTTTGCCAACGAGATGCCGCCAGCTGGTGCCGCGCCAACGCTTTTGAATGAAGCGGACTTACAAGCGGCGATAGCAGATTGCTTAGCCGCCAGCTCGCAGTTGGTGGCAGTCGATTGCGACCAGCGCAACTGGCAGCGCTTGGCGGCATTGCAAACAACCGCGCATCGCCATCACCGGCAAGTTGCTTGGCCGCCAGCCACCGCGCAGCTGCTGGCGCAAGTCGCGCACATCACGCCGGATGGCCCGATCCGCTTGGCCCAATTGCGCGCGCAGCCAAACCGGTATGTCGTCGCCACCACCCCAGCCACAGTGGGTGCGCTAGCTGACTTGCCCGTGGACCTTTATTGTCATGTAACCACCGAAACGGCTGCCGTTTTCCCGCCGTTATGCGCCAAATTGCAGCCGCTGGTCCGGACTTTTGCAGTCGCCAGTCATGCCACGGCACCGGATGTCATCCGCTTGTGCCAAATGGTCGCCCCAGACATTGTCGTGCCTTGGCATTGTTTAGCGCCTGATCGTGCCGCCGCCGCGTTGGATGCGCACACCAAAGCCGCCGTCTTGCTTCCTGAAAAGGAGCTTTATTATACGGTTGATGCCGAAGAAAACGGCGACGAGCCTGGTATGTGAGCCGATTTTTTACAGAAAAGTCGGCACTGATCCGTGCATTTTACTTTCCTTTTCTTAGGAAAAAGGCGTAAAGTAATAGGGTAATACCCACGAGGAGGCAATCATGTTAACCAAGAAATTCTACGACGAGATGTTCGCCCACTCCTTCAATATCCCAGTCAAGGTTCAATACTGGGACCATACGGAGCAGACATACGGAGATGGCCCTGCAGAGATCACGATCGCTTTTCATAAGGAGATCCCGATCCGCACCATCGCCAAAAACGCATCTTTGGCACTCGGTGAAGCCTATCAAAAAGGCGACATCGACGTCACCAGCCAAATGCACCATCGGCCATTAGAGACCCTTTTGACCGCTGCTTATGAAAGTGCCGGCAGCTTCATGCGCAATAAGAAGCTGATGCGCTTTATTCCAAAACAGTCTCACTCCGAGCATAAGTCCAAGGCCGATATCCACTCGCATTATGATATCGGTAATGATTTTTATCGCTTGTGGCTGGATAAGACCATGACTTATTCCTGTGCTTATTTCGATGATTGGCACGACGATCTGGAAACTGCACAGAAAAACAAAGTCGAACACATCTTGCGCAAGCTGAATCCCCAACCCGGCCGGACCTTCTTGGATATCGGCTGCGGCTGGGGCACGCTGATGCTGACCGCCGCTCAAGAATATCATCTTGATGTGGTTGGCATTACGCTGTCTGAAGAACAAGCCAAATTTGTCCAAGATCGCATCGATGCGCTTGGCTTGCAAGACCATGCCCAAGTGCTGTTACGCGACTATCGCGAATTGGACCACGAACCATTCGATTATGTCACCAGTGTGGGCATGTTTGAACACGTCGGTCAAGAAAACTTAGGCCTGTACTTCAATGACGTCGCTAAGTTGATGAAACAAGGCGGTTCGGCTTTGATCCATGGGATCACGCGCCAACAAGGCGGCGCTAATAACGCCTGGCTGCAAAAGTACATTTTCCCAGGCGGTTATGTCCCCGGTTTAAGCGAAAACGTCGATCACATCATCAACGCCGGTTTACAGATCTCTGATCTGGAACCGCTGCGCCGCCACTACCAACGGACCACTGAACTGTGGGACAATAACTTCAATAATGTGCGCGAAGACGTGATCAAGTTGATGGGTGGCGAGTTTGCGCGGATGTGGGACCTTTATCTGCAAGCTTGTGCTGCCAGCTTTGCTTCTGGCAATATCGATGTCATGCAGTTTTTGGTAACCAAAGGCGCTTCTGGCACCGGTTTGCCACAAACCCGCGAATATATGTACGAATGATCCCCGGCAAAATGGCGCTGCGGCACACTGCAAAAGTGGCCGCAGCGCCATTTTTGCGCGACGGATTTACACTGTAAGTGCAACAAATTAGCCAAATAGAAAAGACTCGTAGCCTGAGTCCTTGTAAAATGAAATC